>CAVYDG010000023.1:0-317063 GCA_963767245.1 uncultured Alphaproteobacteria bacterium | reverse complement strand
AAATCGCCGTCGAGTTCCGCGTCGACGCAACCAGGAAGGAAACTCCCATGACGATGAGGCCTGATCCGACCTTTCACGCGTCGCCGAAGCTTGCGATGGAAGCGCCGCCGGAGGAATTCGCGTACACCTTGCTGCTGAGCCCTGACTTCTCGAAGCCCGATGCGCTCGCCGTAATCGACGTGAAGCCCGGCTCGCCGACATATAGCCAGATCGTCCACACAGTGACGATGCCTTACAAGGGCGACGAATTCCACCATTTCGGCTGGAACGCCTGCTCGTCGTCCTTGTCGCCGCTCACCGGCCACACATTCCTCGAGCGGCGCTATCTGATCATTCCCGGCATCCGCTCATCGCGGATCTATGTGGTGGATACGAAGCCCCATCCTACCCAGGCCAAGATCCATAAGATCATCGAGCCGGAGGAAGTATTCAAGAAGACCGGATATTCGCGGCCTCATACCGTCCATTGCGGGCCGGAAGGCATCTACATCAGCACCCTTGGCGGCGGCGGTAAGGACGGCACGGAAGGGCCGCCAGGCGTGTTCATCATGGACTGCGAGACGTTCGATGTCCTTGGCCGCTGGGAGATCGATCGCGGACCCCAAAACCTGCAATATGATTTCTGGTGGAACCTGCCGCGTGACTACATGGTGTCAAGCGAATGGGGGCTGCCGCCACAATACGAGAACGGGGTCGTCCCGGAAGACCTGCTCTCGAACAAGTACGGCCACCACGTCCACTTCTGGGATCTCCGGGCCCGGCGGAATGTGCAGACGATCGATCTCGGCGCCAATCACCAGATGGCGCTGGAGGTCCGCCCCGCGCATGACCCCGTGCGTGAGTACGGTTTTCTGGGTGTCGTAGTCGACTCCACGAACCTGGAAGGCTCGATTTGGACCTGGTGGCGCGAAGACGGCAAGTTCCACATCGAGAAGACGGCGACGATCCCGCCAGAGCCGGCGCCCAAGGACCAGTTGCCGCCCCTGTTGCAAGGATTTGGCGCGGTGCCGCCGCTGGTGACCGACATCGACCTCTCCATGGATGACAAATTCCTGTACGTCGCCTGCTGGGGAACCGGTGAGATGCGTCAGTACGACGTCACCGAGCCGAGGAAGCCGAAGCTCGCGGGCTCGGTCCGTACGGGCGGCATCGTTCGCCGCACTGCCCATCCGAGCGGCAAGGCGTACGCAGGCGGCCCACAGATGGTCGAGATCAGCCGCGACGGCAAACGCGTCTACTGGACCAACTCGCTTTATTCCACGTGGGACGCCCAGTTCTATCCGGATGGCGTGCCAGGGGCCGAGGTCATGGCTATCGCCAGCCCTACCGGCGGCCTTGAGCTGGCGAAGGACTACTGGGTGAACTTCCCTGACGGATACGGAGCGCATCAGATCCGGCTCGACGGCGGCGACTGCTCGACGGAATCGTTCTGCTATCCATCGGCTTGAACGGGAGCGGGGTCGACTGGGCCGTCGCGGGACTCTGGCTGGCGGTCATTGCGAGCGGCCTCTACCACGGGGTGAATCCCGGAATGGGGTGGCCACTCGCGGTTTCGGCCGGAATGATGGAGAAAAGACCGGGCGCTCTCGTGGCGGCGCTTTGGGCGCTTGCTGCCGGCCATCTGCTCGCGATGCTCCTGATGATCCTTCCATTCTCGTTGCTGGTCACTCTCGTGTACTGGCAGCGGCAGATTCGGATCGGCGCCAGTCTTTTGGTCATCGGTTTCGGCGTCTTCCGACTCCTCGACCGACGCCATCCACGAGCGCTGGCGCGGATAAAGCCGTCCCAGCTCGGTCTTTGGTCATTTGCCGCGGCGATCGCGCACGGCGCAGGATTGATGCTGGTGCCGATCTATCTCGGGCTCTGCCAAGCCGACGGCCTCGACAGAGGCAATGCGACCGCCAGCACGCTCATCAGCGCCAACCTCGGAATGGCCGTCCTCGTCTCCATCGTCCATTCCGGCGCGATGATCGCGGCGGGCGGATCATGCGCGTGGCTGGTTTATCGCTATCTGGGGCTGAAGTTCGTGTCGCGGAGTTGGTTCAATCTTGATGCGACCTGGGCCGTGACGCTCGTCTTGGTCGGCGCTCTCTCGCTGGCGCTCTGCGTTGCGGACCCGCACTGAAATGCAATCGGAAAGGCGCGCCGCCCTAGTTTTCTAACGTCCGGATTCCCCCGCGTCCGCGATGACCGCTCTGCGTCGACTCCTGTCGTCCGCTGTGCGCAATTACCGGACATTCTCCGACGGCTTGGCGAACGGGCGAGTTCGGCCAGTCGCGAATGACCAGCGGTGCATTTCCTCGCGCGTGAGCACGTGCACAGTATCAGGGGGAGCGATTCCGCCGCACCAACCAGCGCGGGGCTCACCCCCATCCGCTGCGCATAGCGCTTGAGTACGCCGACCATCGGCGGGTCAGCGTAGCTTCGTGCGACGCGTGTCGCGTCTCCCGAAAGTCCGCTCTCCGTCTCGACGACCGACATCCGATGCAAGGCAACTTCGCTTCCAGGGGGCGCGACGCGCTTTACCGCACCCATCATTGCGTAGACGCAGGCCGATACGCACTCGCCAACATAATACCCTGCGCCGTCGTCTTCGAACCGGCCCACCACGGCGGCCATCCTTAGTTCGCGCAGGATACGGCCAAAATCCATGGAGGCGACGACGTTGCCGCCGCGCGAATTGAGGTACACGATGTGCCGTAGGTCGGCATCCGAGCTTTCGGCCCTGAGGAAATCGACGAATGCCAGCGGCGTGCCCGTCTCGATGAGACCATCGGCGATGATCACATGCGGGCAACGCGCGCCGCATTGCTCCATTTCCACCGGCGCAACTCGAAAGGTCATTGAGCCGGGCTCGGCCTTGGCCTGCACGGGGAAGAGGAAGCCGAGAGCCGCGACGGGCAGGGCCAGGGCCAGCGCCAGCGAACCCACACACTGGCGGGTGAGCGGTGACGGCCTCCAACAACCGACGTTCCATACGCAAGCGAGAAGTTCAACGACGCTCATTGCAAAAACGACATAGACCACTCTGCCGCTGCTTGGAGGCGGCCGGCCGCGCTGGTGGTCGCGGCGATCATGATGCGGTAAGGGCAGTCCTGACGCCCTCACGATAGTGAGCAGCCATGCAATGCGAGCTATCAGGCTTTTGCTCCGCATCGTCCTCGTCGTCGCCGTATTCCTGGCGGTCGCCTGGGCCGAGTGGCACGGGCTCTTTTAGGGATGGGCGAGATTTCGCGCCAAGGTCTCGGAGGCGCGGCGAGGATTGTGGCCCTTCGCGTGGAACTTTAGCAGGGGCGGGCGCGAGCCGGAACTGCCCCCCACGCTCTACTGGGACTTGATCAACACGACGGGAAGCGGAAAAAGCCACACCACTTCTGGCGTGCCGCCTGAGCGCTGTTGGGCGCCCACTTCCATCGCCCAATAGGCTCCATAGGCGTCGCTCCGGTTCTTCGCGAGCGCAACGCCAAATCGGGTGGCGCCAGACATGAGCAGATTGGCGTCATGGCCAGCCGAGGAGCGCCAGCCGGCCAAGGCCTCGTCGAAGCTCATGTAACCCGCGCCAAGGTTTTCCCCGGTTGGAGCGTTGATTTCGCTCGCCGCGAGACGAGTGGAGAATGAGCCGGCTACGTCGTGCGACATCTTCCCACTCTGCGCCATTGCCTGCGCCTGGCGCTCGGCCATCGCGGTCAGGGCGGGGTCGAGCCGGAGCGGATTCAGCCCTTTCTCTGCGCGATACGCGTTGAGCTTGGCGGTCGCGGCGACAGGTTCGAGTCGAACTTTGGCAAGGGTGGTAGCGGAAGGGACATAGACGGCACGCGGTTCGGGCGCCTCGGAGCAGCCGGTGAGGGCGAACACTACCCCGATGGTTGCAGCGAAGCAGAAACCGGCGGCGGGGTTTGTCCCTCTCAGCCCGACCAGTCCTGATGCCTTCACTCCAGGCTGAGGCGTCATTGGTGGATAGCCTTCCTGACGTTACCGGCGCCGTTGATAAGACCGGGCTCCGCGATGGGTCATCGAGTCGGCGCCTGGATCGCCGTCGCATAGTCTCGCTGTGTCACAATGCGCCTGCCCTTGCACAACTAACCCATGTCGGGCGCTGCCGACAAAGGCTGCTCTCAGTGCTGGCGAGCGCCGCAAAGGATGGCGAAGGTTCGCTATCTCGCCCTGGATCGCCACAACGGCCACCTTCACTTCGCTAACATGGACAACCGTGATTGCAGCAGACCTGTCTTTGCGCGTCATCGCAATAGGCAGTGCCATCCGGTCTTTCAACACCGAACGTCCCATTCGGGCCGTAGTAGAACGTGCCAACATCTACTACATCCTCTCGCCGCGCCGGTTTGGCACCGGCCTTTTTTGCAATGGTGCGCTCCTGTATCCAAATCATTTCACTGAGAGTGGTCGCCAGGATTGCTCGCAACGCCTTCATCGTCACAGCATCTTCCTCCCTATAGGGCGCGCATATTTTTTCCGCGGGCGTTGGACTCTCAGCCATGGCGTTTCCTCCGGGGTTGTTCAATTGGACAAGTATTTGATACTTCAGCCGGGCAAGTTTAGCACCGGACACGGATGCCTAGCAAGTTGCCAGTGAAGCTTTATGCCCTTGAACGTAGAGACAGCCGATTTTCAACAGTGTCGCTACGTCCACGACTCAAACGTCCAAACGTAGACGCAGTTCGGCGCTGTCGAGAACAAACGTCAGGCCGCTGAGGGTGTGGGACAGCGGGCCTAACATCGCGGTTTCATGACGCCTTTTTCGCGGGTCCCAAGATGCGCTGAACCTTGCCCACGCGGTGGATCACCTTGCCGCCGACACTCAGACCGAACGACTGGGTAAAGCTGTTGCTCGGTGTGTCAGGTAGCAAGCTATACATGCTGTTGGCAGCCTCGACGGTCTTATAGGTCCAATCTACGCATGGCGGCTCGGTGTTCAGCACCGACATGAGGTTAGGGGCGTTGTAGGTCATGGTGCCCGCGCCGGAGGAGAGTATAGTGGTATTGCCGCCGATGTCGCCCACGAAGTTGAGCTGGAAGGCGACGATTGGCGCTAGGTACTGTGCGGGCTGGTCGCTTAACGAGACGGTTTTATTGCCGACCATGTTGCCCTGTTTGTCGATCACCACAAAGGTCGCGCCAGTGATATTGTCGGCCGCGTCGTTCAACAGAGTGATGATGATCTGGTATCCGGTGGGCAGCGTATTGCTCGGCAGGTTGGCCAGCCAATCCTGGATAAAAATATTAAAGTCTGTTTTGGTATGATAGTTGTTCACCACGCACGAAAGGCTGGGTGAATTGCTAGGAATCAGCAACACCACGTACTGCTGCGCACCCTCGTATTCACCGCTAGCCGAGTATGCGTTGATCTGAAAGCCGAAGCCGTTGGTACCGGTGATATCGGTGTCCACAATGATGTGGACCGACAGTCCCAGCAGGTGGTTGCACGGGGTAATCACCGAAACGCTGACACCCCGGCGGCGCTTCAATGCAGCGCGAGCACCGACCACCACCCAGGGGGCGGGGCTATACAGGAAGTAATTCGAGTTGCTGCCCAGCCCTTGCTCGGGAATAACCGCATACGGACCACCGCTGTTGAGCGCCGCGCTGATGCCGTTGTTGCCGAAACTCCCCCAGCCCCAGTTCGGCGAAATGGGTTTGGGGTAGCCGGCATCCACCGTGCCTGCACCTTCATCGGCACGCGTGACCCGGATGTACTGATCGCCAGAAAAGAAATAGCACCGTGACCCGCTATACAGCGCAGCATCAATACCATTGGCACCAAACGAACCCCAATTCCACACCGAGATTGGTCGTGGATACCCTGCGTCCACGGTGCCCGGGCCAGTCTCGCCGCGGGTCACACGAATGTATTCCTGGCCCGAAAAGAAATAACACTTCGAGTTGCTGTATAGCGCGGCATCGATACCATTAGCGCCAAAGGCGCCCCAACCCCAGTTGGGTGCAATCGCACGCGGGTAACCTGGATCGATTGTGCCCGGCCCGGTCACCCCTCGCGTCACCCGGATGTATTCGCCGCCTGCAAAGAAATAGCACTTCGAGCCGCTATACAACGCGGCATCGATACCGTTGGCACCGAATGAACCCCACCCCCAATTGGGCGAAATCGTTCTCGGATAACCGGCGTCCACGACGCCCGGCCCCGTATCGCCGCGTGTTACACGGATGTATTGATTGCCGGAAAAGAAATAGTCCTTCATGTCATCTCTCCAAGAAGGGCAAGTAGCGCAGTAGCTGCGCGATCGCCGTAACCGGAGTGGTATTTTTGCGTGTTAGTTGCGTGCGCTTGGTAGTCCCGGACCCTACTATCAGTATGAAATTCTCATTTTGTCTGTGATCGGCGTCACACAATCCTCATGTATCCCCTCATTTTCAGGCGATGCCGAAGGCCGCAGAGAAGGTTCGATTTTGACTTAGAGTCCGTTTGAAAAGTGGTTGAATGCGGTTTGCGGCCGTGATTTAAGCTAGGGATGTGGACCCCAGCGACGCGGGCCGAATGGCCAAGATCGAGAAGAAGACCAAGCGGTATCCGAGCGACTTGACCGATGAGGAATGGGCGCGGATTGAGCCCTTGCTTCCTGGTGCATCGAAGGCTGGGCGGCCTATCGAGGTCGATTTGCGGGAGGTGTTGAACGCGATCCGCTACATGGCCCGTTCGGGCGGGGGATGGCGGATGCTGCCGAATGATTTCCCGCCTTGGCAGACGGTCTATTGGTGGTTTCGCCGATTTATCCGTCGGTTCATGTTTCAGACGATCCACGATGTCGCGCTAATGCTCGACCGAGAGCGCGTGGGACGCGAAGCGAGCCCAACCGGCGGCGTCGTCGACAGCCAATCGGTCAAAGCTCCGGAAGCTAAAACAAGGGGATACGACGCGGGCAAGAAGATCGTGGGTCGCAAGCGCCACATCGCGGTCGACACCGACGGCCGTCTTCTGATGGTCAATCTGACGCCCGCCGACATCTCCGACAGCGCCGGGGCTCAGATGATCCTGGACGGTGTGCGCAAGCGCTGGCCGTGGCTGAAGCATCTGTTCGCCGATGGGGCCTATGATCGCACCCAACTCATGGACAAAGCCGCCTTCCGGGATTTCACCATCCAGATCATCAAGCGATCCGACGCCGCCGTGGGCTTCGAAGTCATCCCGCGTCGATGGGTCGTCGAGCGCACGTTCGCCTGGATGACCCGCTGGCGCCGCCTCGTGCGCGACTACGAAGAGCGCATCGACTGTTCCGAAGCCATGATCCACGTCGCTCTTGGAAGCGTCCTGCTCAGGCGAATAGCCCACGAATAGGCGTTTTCAAACGGACTCTTAGAAGTTCCTGATAGCGTTCGATGAGCGGTCGCAGGCGTTGGTCTGGCATGTTGGGGATGAGGTCGTAGAGCAGGCATCCTTGCCGGAACAGGGAATGGACGCGGCGTTTGGCGGTGCTGGTCCGCAGTTGGCGATCCATGCCGAGGCTTTCGCCGGCGGCGCCCAAGATGGTCAGCAGCAGGATGGCGAAGGCGTTGAGGAGCAGGAGGCGGTCGCGGCGTTGCGGATCATTGATCCTCAGCACGCTCATGCCCATCCCGAAGCGCAGATCCTTGCTGTCGCGGAAGCTGGGCTCGATGGTCCACCTTTTGGAATAGAGCGTGATGATCTGGGGCGCGGAAAGGGCGCCGTCGCTGGCGGCCAGATGCCAAGCCTCCTTCATGCCCACAGCCTTCACGCAAACGACCGCGCCGACCTTCTGGCGAGTGGCGGTGACTTCGGCGTCGCGCAACATGCGCGCCCGCCCGCCTTTGCCGACCCAGTCGGCGGCCAACCGCGTTTCGCCGTCGGCGGCGCTGACATGGATGTCGCCGCGAAACCGGATGACGTATCGGAATCTCAGGCTCTCCAGGAATTCGAACAGCTTGACGTCGCCGAAGCCGCGGTCGGCTAGGATCGTCACTGCGACGCCATCAGGCAGGAGCGCCTTCAGCCGGGACAGGCACAGGTCCTCGAAATCGTTGCGCTGGTTTTTCAGTTCGTCCTTGTCGACGGTGAGCCAGAGGAGGGGCATGGCCCTTCCGTGGCGGGTGACGAGGTGCAGCGCGAGCGTGGACTGGTTGTCGGCGTCGAAGTCGGTCCAATCCATCGCCACGACGATCTCGCGCCGCTCGCCCACCAACTCGCGAACCCACGAGGCGAACAAGTCCCAGGGGACCACGCCCGCGTTGCTCAGCAAGCGGTCGACCTGTTTGATCGCGGACTTGGCGAACAATCCGCGTGCCTGCGCGAGCGCCTGCCCGATCAAGGACACCGCGAGCGCCGCCCCGGTCATCACCCCGAGCGCTCCGTTGGCCAAAGACAGCACGCGCTTGGCGTGCAAGTCGTCGATGAACACCCGTTTCAAGAATTGATGAACGAAATCAAATCGCTCCTTAGGCGCTCGCATCGATCCCCCGGCCCACTGATTCTCCATTCGGGCGCCTGAGGACTCCCAAACTCAGGCTTTTTCGAGTCCCACAAAAATGAGGGGATTCATGAGCACACAATCCTCGGCCGCCGTCGATGTTCAGAGTTGGTCCGAGAACATTATGTGCGATTGCATAGTCTTCGCAGATTGGATGGAGGCCAGGTGCAGATCAGCTTGACGCCGATAGAGACCGGCATCTGATAGCCGCTCGGATCGAAGTCCGAGAACGTGAACACGACGAGCTTGCGGCCATCCCGCACCGCCATGCCGTTCGGCGAACGGCCTTAAGACCTCGCTCAGGCTGCTCTTCTCGCCGAACACCGCGAAGCATGCCGGAGGGCGGTGTCAGAGCAAATTCTCGGACTGCCCGGGTGTGTTAGCCTCGGGGCATGAGCAATCCATTCCGATATTTCAACAGCTCGCCAGAGGTCATCCGCCTGGTGGTGATGATGTACGTGCGATACCCGCTGTCGCTGCGCAACGTCGAGGATCTGTTGGCCGAGCGTGGGATCGACATCAGCCACGAGACCGTCCGATTCTGGTGGAACCGTTTTGGCCCAGTGTTCGCCGCCGAGATCCGGAAGCGACGCGTCGCGCACATGCGGGGCTATCCGCAGTGGCGCTGGCACTTGGATGAGGTGTTCGTGAAGATCAACGGCAAGCTCTGCTATCTGTGGCGCGCCGTCGACCATGAGGGCGAGGTCTTGGAAGCGGTGGCTACCACGAAGCGAGACAAAGCCGCCGCGCTGAAGCTTCTCAAGCGGATCATGAAGAAATACGGGGCTCCTCGCAGCATCGTCAGCGATGGGCTTCGGGCATATTCGGGGGCGATGAACGAGATTGGTGTTGCTTCCGAGCGGCACGAGGTCGGCGGTCGACTTAACAACCGGGCAGAGAATTCGCATCAGCCGTTTCGGCGACGCGAACGGGCGATGCAGCGCTTTCGAAGTCTGAAGACGCTGCAGAAGTTCAGCTCAATTCACGCCCAGGTGCACAACCAATTCAATCAGGAGCGCCATCTCGTCACGAGGCAAGTCTACAAGCAGAGACGCTCTGCTGCCTTGGCCGAGTGGCGCGCTCTAGCCGCATAGATCGCCTCTCGCAAGACTGGGGTCGCGCTGCATGTCGACTTAGCCGCCGTTACTTTGACACCGCCGCGCGGAGAATTCTCATCAGCCGTTTCGACGACGAGAGCGCGCTATGCAGCGGTTTCGAAGCACGAAGACGCTGCAAACATTCAGCTCAGTTCATGCTGAGGTCCACAACCATTTCAATCAGGAGCGCCATCTCGTCACTCGCCAGGTTCACAAACAACGGCGAGCCGGCGCGTTGGCCGAGTAGCTCGCCCTCGCGGCCTAATGACCGCTTGGGTCCGGCCGTGCTGCGCCATGCGCAGATGACCTGTCGTTAGTCTGACA
Source organism: uncultured Alphaproteobacteria bacterium (assembly GCA_963767245.1). GTDB lineage: Bacteria > Pseudomonadota > Alphaproteobacteria > Rhizobiales > Beijerinckiaceae > Roseiarcus. The sequence continues at coordinate 307,186 of CAVYDG010000023.1, read as the reverse complement.
GAGCCCGTTGAAGCGGGTGATCTCGGAGCCGCGGATCTTGGCCGGCAGCGTGGACTTGGTCTCGTTCATCTCCAAAAGCTCCCTTTACCGGATGGGACTCTCCGACTGTGTCCCACGTAGCTCAGCGTTTATATACTTGCTCGTTCAGGTTGATTTTGAGCCAGGTCTGAACCTTTTGGGAGCGGCTGCACTTTGACTTGATCGGTCGAAAGGGCGCCCTCGGCAATCACAAGGCCGATGCCGCCGTTCTCGAACGGCGCGCCGCTGTCATCTTGGGCGCGCAGAGCCAGGGCGCCGTCGACGACGCCGGTGATGGCTTGACCCCTGACCTCGAGCGCGAGCGTGACCGGCTTTTCCAGGCTCCATTGGCATGGCGTCTCGGCCAAAACCGTGCAGTCGCCGTCGCGCACCTTGATCAGTTGCGCCGTCCCGCCTGCCTTTAGTTCAAGGGCGTAATAGCGCCTGAGCCCCTGGACGCGGGCAGCGAGGCCCGCGCTCGATCCCAGATGGACGGTGATTTCGCTCGAGACGCGATAATCGGCCCAATCGCGGGCGCCATGGACAATAGCGCCCCAGCCGCGGTCCTGCGAGATGCGGAAGGCCGATGGGAAGTTCTTGCTGAACAGGCTCACGTTGTTGACCCAGGACTTCCGCCAGAATTCGCTCGGCTCCTTCGGCCGCCGAAGAATGAGGTTCGGCTCGCCGTCCCAGCGAAGAAAATCGAGCCAGACAATTCCGTCGGCTCGTTGATTGCTCGAAGTTAGCGCGACGCCGATCCCCTGGATCGGCTGGCCGTCGAGGTCGGGCAACGTCCAGCTGAGAACGCCCTTGTCGCCCGGCGCGAGAACGAGCGGCGGCCCGTCCATGTCGAAAAGCCGATCGTTGACCCCGTAAACCTTGATGCGCAGCGCGGCCGTGACCGCAGATGTATTCGCGCCGCCGGCAATCAGCCCTCCCTGAACCGTCTGCCCGGGATAGACGCGCGGGCTCGCCTGCAGGTCATAGGTGCGCATGTCGGCGACGTTCGGCGGCGAGAATGTCGGCGTCAGCGCCGCCGCCGATCGTCCGCGCGCGAGGCCCTTGAAGCGCAAAGCCAGCGCTGGTCGACCCTCGACCTCACCCGGCTCGAGGGAAAGCAGGTCGCTTTGTACGGCGTCGAGCTCTGCCACGAAGCCCTGCACGCTTCCAGGCAGAGTGAAATGGAACTGCGCCCCGTCCTTGGGCGGCGGCAGGGCCGCTAAGCCCGCGAGCTCGCGGCCGAGATTGGCGAGATCATAGGCGATCCGCGCCGCGTCGTTGACCGCATAGCCGCCGTCGCTTGCCGAGATGAGGGTGCGATCGGCAAGCGGGCCGCGCCAGTCGGGGCCTCCCTCAAGACCCTTGAGCCCGTGCATCACCCCGATCAGGCAGCCGACATTGCCGGAATTGCAGTCGGTGTCCCAGCCGGAAGTGTTCACGATGGTCATCGCCCGGTGGAAATCGCCGCGGGAATAGATAAGCGCGAGGATGATCAGCGCGTGATTCGGTACGACATGACAGTTGCCGGGAAATTTGTCGTACCCGTAGTGATCCTCGATCTTCTGCCGCGCGTCGCGCCAGTCCGGGAATTCCGCGCTCCAGGCCCTCACGTCGGCGATGAGACGGGCGATCAGCGAATTGCCGGGAATGACCGACAGACCCACGTCGATCAGATGATCGATGTCGGCGCTGAGGAAGGCCTCGGCCTCCATAGCCGCCAGCAGTTTGGCGGCGTAGACCGCCTCGCCGTCATGGCTCACGCTGCCTGCGGCTTCGGCGAGTTTGGCCGCCAGCTGCGGCTGGCCCGGCGCGACCAGCGCCCATCCGTCGATGAAGATCTGCGCCCCGATCTGTTCGGCGACCGCCTGCCCGTTGGTCGCTATCGAACCCGAAAGCGGCGCCTTGACGCCGCGTTTGAGGTTCAGCCAGGCCGTATGCTCGGTCGAATTGCCGTTGCCGCCCCACCACAGGATCGATCGCCTCTCGATGATCGAGTTGAGCCACGTCTTACCGATCTCCTCCGCCGTGAGGTCCGCCGTGACCCCGTGCTCGGCCAGCGCGCGCACAAAGGTGAATGTGCCCGACACATCGTCGTCGGTGACCACGAGCGGCGCATCGAAGCGGTCATGGACGTAATATTCGATCGGTCCGAGCTCGTTCATTATGCGCTGGTAGGTCCACCCTTCGAATGGCCGCCCGACATAGACGCCGATCAGCTTGCCGAGGACGCCGGCGTAGACGCGTTCGAGATAGTCGGCGGGAACAGTGGCCATCGGCGTCGCTTTCCTTGATTAAGTGGGTAAGAAAGATTTAAACCGGACAGCTCATCCTTTGACCGAGCCGCTCGCCATTCCTTCGATGAAACGGCGCTGCATGATGAGGAAGAAGAGGACCGCGGGCGCGACGATCAGGATCGCCGCGGCCATGATCTCTCCCCAATCGCTGCTGTACTGGCCACCGAGAGTGTAGAAGCGGACGATCGCGGTCTGCGCGTCGTGGCTCTGCAGGAAGGTGGACGAGATCAGGAACTCGTTCCAGGTATTGAGGCCCGAGATGACCGCGACGGTCAGAAGGCCGGGCGAGACGATCGGCAGGCAAACCTGGCTGAACACCTGCCAACGATTGGCACCGTCCATGATCGCCGCCTCTTCGATCTCGCGCGGGATCGCCAGGAAGTAGGTGCGCAGGAGAAAGATGGAGAACGGACTGAAGATCGCGGCGTAGACCAGCGACAGCGCAAACACGTTGTCGATAAGCCCAAGACGGGCATAGCCGAAATAGAGCGGGAACAGAAAAAGCTGAATTGGCAGCGTCGTCGTAGCGAGAAAATAAGCACTGATCCACTTGAGCGCTGTCGTCTGGCGGACCAGCGCGTAGGCGGCCATCGACGATGTCGAGCAGATTATGAGGACCGTCAGGCCTGTCACCTCGCCGCTGTTCAGCAACGATCGCCCGAGTTGCGCATCCGTCCAGGCGCGGGAGAAATTGACCCATTGGGGAACGCTCGGGAGGCTCAGCGGATTGGCGACGATCTCGGCGCTCGTCTTGAGGGCGCTGATGACCATCAAGGCGAGCGGAAAAAGCGCGACCGCCGCCATGACCGCGAGCACGGCGTAGGAGAAGACCAGGGTCCCCCGGCTGATCTGGTTGATCAATCGCCCTCTCCCTGCTGGAGCCGGACGTAGAAGACGGTCGCGATCAGACCGAAAAAGCTGATGACCAGGGCGACTGCCGCGGCCGGGCCGATTTGGTAATTGAAGAACGCATAGCGGTACGACAGCGTCGACAGCACTTCGCTCGCGTAGGCCGGGCCTCCCTGGGTCAGAACGTAGACGAAATCGAACGCGAGGAACGACCAGATGACGGTCATGATCATCATCAAGGTCACGGTCGGCCGGATGGCGGGGAGCAGGACATGCCGCATCAACTGCCAAAGGTTGGCGCCGTCCATCATCGCCGCATCGATCTGCGCCGTATCGACTTGGCGCAGCGCGGCGAAGAACACCACGGCCAGAAAGCCCCACCAGTGCCAGAGGTCGACCGTGGCGACGGCATAGAGCGCGATCGACACATCGGTCAGCGGATCGGCGAGCGAGAAACCGTGCAGGTTGAGCCAGCCGACCAGGCCTGACTCCGGATTGTAGATCATACCCTGCCAGACGCGCGCGACGACCACCGTCGCGATGATGACGGGGAGGAAATAGACCGCCTGGAAGAAGGCCCGCCCGCGGTGCGCCACCAGCAGCATCACCCCGGCGAAGAACCCCATCGCGATTGGGATGGTGAGGAAGATCAGGGTCCATTTGATGTTGTTGCGGAGTGCCGAGAAGAATACGGGATCGGCGAAAATGGCGCGAAAATTGTCGAGGCCGGCGAAGGTCGGGGTTGAGGCGCCGTCCCAATTGGCGAACGCCATAGCAAGGGTGAGAAAGGCGGGAATCAGAATGATGACGGCGTTGATCAGCAGCGCGGGAACGAGAAAAAGCATCGACGGATCCGCAAAGGTCTGATCGGCAAGCGGCGACCGGGCGTCGCCCCTTGCAGCCGTCCAGGTCAGCGCGCGGCGATTTCCGGCACTTTGCCATCCGCCATTTCCTTGGCAAAGGTCGCCTGGAGGGTCTTGAGATAGTCCTCAGACGAGATCTGCTTGAGCCAGACCTGCTCCATGCCGTGGATCAGGGCGTCTTCGGTCGCCGGCGGCCAAAAGGTCCAGGTCGTATAGCCGTAGTTTCCCTCCCCGACGCCTTTGGCGAAATTGCTGAAGGTGGAAGCGAACAGCGGCGAGACGTTCTTGGTCAGCCTCTCTTCGGTGATCGACGTCAGGGGAAGGTTCCAGTCGCCTGGCCAATCCTTGCTGATGCGATCGTAGAAAGCGTCGGAATAGAAATAATCCAGGAAGGCGCACGCAGCCTCGGGATTCGCGGAATTCTTGTTGATCGAGAGCGTGCTGCCAGTGCCGACCACATAGAGCGGGTAGGGCACGCCCTCACGCAGGCTCGGGAACGGCGCGACGCCGAGCTCTTGCCCGGTCTGCTTGAACGCGGCGACCATGTTGTCGAAAGAGAAGGTTCCGTTCGGCGCCATGCCAGCTTCGCCCTTGGCGAGGAGGAGCGCCTGCTGATCTCCGGTTAGCGAGAAGTAGTTCTTGCCGAACCATCCTTTCTGGTACCAGTCGTTGAGAACGTCGATCGCCTTGACAAAGACAGGGTCGGTCCACGGGATTTCTCCCCTCAGCGCCTTGGCGACATTGTCGGGCCCGGCGTAGTGGTTGAGAATCGACCGACACATGCCACTCGTTGGCGGGCCTCCAGTCGCCGTTGCCGACCGAGAACGGCGTAATGTTCTTGGCCTGCATGGCCTCGGCGAGAGCGTCGAGGTCGGCCATGGTCTTTGGCGGCTGCCAGCCGTTCTTGTCGAACAGCGTCCTATTGTAATAGAGGACCATGGTCTCGAAGGTGCGCGGCAGGGCGTAGTTGTGGCCCTTGTAGTCGCCCGTCTTCAGCATCGGCGCGAGGATGCGCTTGTCGAGACCGGTTTTCTTGATGCAGTCGTCGAGCGGCAGCAAATGATCGGACTGGACCAGAGCCAGCGTGGTGCTGGGCCCGGGGGTCATGACGATGTCCGGGCCCTTGCCGGAGAGCACGGCCATGCGGATTTTCTTGTCGCCGTTCGCGCCCGCCTGAACGTCGAGAGTGAGCGGGGTCGAGGGATGCGCCGCATTGAACGGCTCGACCAGATCCTTCTGCAGTATGCGTTGCTGCTCCGGATTGCCGCCGCGTTGATACCAGAGCGTGATCGGGCCGTCGGCCCGCGCGATTGTTGGCGCGGCCGCGGCGGCGATAAGCGTCGCGACGACCGGCGCGAGCGTGAAAATGAAACTTTTCAGTCGATGGTTGGCCATTTTCCTCTCCTCTTCGATTTATCGTTGTCACTCGGCGCCGGTCGGCTCACGCAGACTGGCGTTTTACGACTTCGAACGGCATTTCGCGAAGCCGCCCGGGGGCGTCGGATTGCAGGTCATGGAGCCTTTGCAGCACCATTTCGGTCGCGGCTTGGCCCAAGGCGTATTGGCGCTGGCTGACCGTGGACAGTTGCGGGGTCACGACGCTAGCAGCGAAGGTGTCGTCGAAACCCATAAGCGCGACATCATCCGGCATCTTGAGCCCGGCCTCCCGTATCGCGGCCATTGCGCCGAGCGCCATCAGGTCGTTGCCGGCGAATATTGCCGTCGGGCGCACGGAAGCGTCCAGGACATCGCGCGTCGCGCGATAGCCGCCTTCCTGATTGAACTCGCCGAAGCTGACGATTTGGGGCGCGTAGCCGACTTCGCCGAGCGCCTGCAGATAACCGCTGATCCGATTGCGCTCCGGTCCGCCGCTGCCGACGATCATCGCGATCCGTCGATGCCCGCGCTCGACCAGGTAACGCGTCGCCTCGGCCGCCGCGGCGGCATTGTCGACATAGAGATTGTCGATCGGCAGCCGACCATCACGCTTGGCCGAAGCCTCGATACGCACGACGGCGATGCTGGCGCGCACGATCGAGGCGAAGTCCGCGGCCCTGATCTTGAAGAAAACGCCAACGACGCCGTCTATGGTCCCGCGCAGGCTCCAGTCGAGAAATCTGCGCTCGCGCTCGGCTGAACCGTCGGTGTTCAGCACGATTACATCATAACCCGCTTCGTCAGCGATGGTTTGGACGCCGCGGACCAGCGATGGGTAAAAGGGATTGGTCACATCTGGCACCACGCAGGCGAGGGTCCTCGTCCGCCGGGTCTTAAGCGCCTGCGCCTGCCGGTTGGGGACATAGCCCAACTCGCGGGCGACCTGCATCACCCGGTCGAAGGTTATGGCCGGAATGGCGTGGGTTTGACCGCGGCTCATAACCATTGAGACCGTCGCTTGGGACACGCCGGCCGCACGCGCTACCTCTCTCTGCGTAACCCTTTGATATTGCATCGATATATCTGACTCTGCCGGCTGCCTATCCGCAGCGTAGGCCAGTCAGTTATACGTATCAGCCGCGTTTCGACTTTGCAACAAGATCTCTACGCCTTCGTCCGCCACCCGATGTACTTCGGGGCAGCTTTCTACTTCGTTGCCGCCGCGCTCCTGCTCGGCTCATGGTGGGGCGTCATATTCGCTTTCGTCCTGATCGGCCTCCTCTGCGTCCGCATCCCGATCGAGGAGAAGGCGTTGCGCGAGGGGCTTGAGGGTTATGACGAATACGCCGGGCGTATCCGCTATCGGCTGATCCCGCATGTCTGGTAGCGGCCATGCGGACGAATGCTAGCGCCTAACACAGCGCTCGCTTGCGAAGGCGAGTGGCATGGCAAGGGTCTACTATCCGGGCCTCCCCTCGGGCCATGCCGTGTTTGGCGGCGCTTTGTTCGAGGTGATGCGGATTTATTTCAAAGGATTGCGGGCGTCGTCTTCGCTCATCTCACCCAGCCGTAACAGCCTTCCCCGATAACGTTGTCGGGTCGGCCTGCACATCGTCCTTTTCGAGGATTGCTCAGCGTTCACTCGCGTTGCGGCCCGCACACTCGCGCCGTCACCTATACGTGACCTGCTACACCGAAGGCTTCAGCCATTTCGTCACCTCCATGACTGCTCCGGTTGCTTCCGGCTGGAGCGTTCGCCGGGTGGGGCTCGCACCCACTGGAAAGCGCCGCCTTATCACGGCGCACACGTAAAGCGGACATAGCAGATCGCCGGTGGACATCGAGGAGTCCTGCCGTCCATTGGTCGCCGCGCAACGGGCAATTTCCGCTCTTCGGAGACGATCGCAACTCGTTCAGTGGCTGACGGCCCCAACCCGGAACAGATGTTCGTGATTCTCGCTCGATCGCCCCTTCATCCAACGGGGACCGTGGTGTCTCGTTGGTCACCGCCCAGCAGCGCCTTTGCCTCTGCGATCTCAGGCATTTCCTGCGTTGGCGAAAAGCCTTCGAGCGCGCTCGCGAGTATGGCGTGCGCGTCGCCGCGACGGCCGGATGATTGATAAAGCTTCGCGAGCGAGCAAGAGGCGAGCAGGGCATACCCCCGTGCGCCCTGTCCCCTCGCAATAGTGATAGCGGTTTGGAAGGCTTCCTCGGCCGGGACGGGGTTGTCGGGACATCGCGTTAGCAAGAATTGGCCGCGCAGTCGATGGAGGTACGGATCGGTGTAATGCTCCCCTGTCTCCTCCGCGATCGCAAATCCAGCGTCGATCGCCGCCAAGGCGCTATCCACATCGGGCCGCATGGCCTCAAGCTCGGCGAGCAGACCGTGAAACGATGGCGCGCCGCTCTTGTTGCCTTGAGCGAGATAGGCGTCCAGCGCCTGTCTAAGCCCAAGCGCCCCCGCCTCTGGATCGCAGTCTTTGCCATGAGCCCAATTTGCGAACACCTCTCCGAGGTCGGCATAGGTTTTCAGGTTGTGCTCGTGCGTTAGTGCACGCAGCGATTCCACAGCGACCTGCACAGCGCGGTCATCGCCTCGGCGGCATTCAATGAGGGTCTTGAAAAACAGCGCGCTGGCGACCGACGCGACATGCCCCAGCTCGTTCGCGCGGCGGCTCGATTCGTTAATAAGCCGACGCGCCCGCTCGAATTCGCCCAAATGCCATTCCGTCAACGCCAGGAAGTTTGTGGCGCTAACCCCTGTGTCATTGCCGAATCGAAATACCGCATCTCGGTCACGCTCAGGGGCATAGTCGTCCAAGGCACGCTCCAAAGCCTTTCGCGCCTCTTGCAGGTCGCCAAGCTGCAGCGAGACAAAACCCAAAACCCGGCGAGCGACGCCCGCTTCCATCGGACACCCTTCGGCTTCCGCTTCGCGAAGAAAGGCTTCGGCTTCCGCGTGCGCGTGGTGATGTTCGCCGCGCATAAAGCTCCTGAGGCATTCGCCGTAGTGGGCGACAAACCGCGGAGCAGCTTCGTCCGACGGTCCGGCGAATTTGCTGGCGCGCGCATAGGCTGCGCTCATTTCGTCCGCGGCAAAGCCTTTCGACCACATCGCCGCGTGACCATACTCGGTATGCAGTCTCAGCCGTCGCTCTGAAAGAATCCGGTCTCCCGCCTCTCTGCCAGGAGTTCGCCGTTCCGAGTCATCCGCCATCGCGATGGCTCTGCCCAGGTGGGAGATCGCCTCCTTGAAGGCCGAGCGGCGCAGAGCTTCGTCGCCAGCATTGCCCCACCATTCGATCGCCATATCTTCGGCGCCCGCCGCGGTGAAATGATGAGCGATCGCTTCCGGTTCAGATTGCGTTGCGATGAGGGCAGTGGCCGCGCGTCTGTGCAACGTCTGCCGGCGGCTCTTCAAAAGGCTGTCGTAGGCCGCGTCCCTAATGAGCGCATGCTTGAAGCGGTAGGTCGCCGTTGGCGGAGCGCCGTCGGCGAACAGAAGATCCGCGTCCACCAGAGAGGACAAAGCGAGTTTGAGCGAGTCGTCGTCATATTCCCTCGAGGCGCCGCCGCTGAGGCCGCCGAGATCGCCGGCCTTCGGGTGAACCGCGACGTCGCGCAGAAGGCGATACGAGAAATTCCGCCCCAGCACCGCGCCGATCTGCGCGACTTCCCGCGCCGACCCCAGCCGGTCGAGACGCGCCGCCAGCGACTGCCGCAATGTCGGCGGAATCGCTTTCGCGCCTCCTGCCTCGCCGCGCTCGAGAATGAGCCGGGTCACCTCTTCGATGAATAGGGGCACGCCACCGGCGCGTTCGCTCATGCGCTTGATCACGTCGGCTGAAAGCGTACGCTGAGAGAGGAGTTCGGCAATCATGCGCTGAACCTGCGTTTCGTCGAGGGGGGCGAGCGAAATGACCTTATGGTGCGGCCGCAAGCCCCAAGGCGGGCGGAATTCAGGGCGCGCGGTCGCTAGGATGAGGAGGGGGGCTTGGGCCCCGCGTTCACTGAGCGCTTGCACGAGAGCAATCGAGGTCGGGTCGAACCACTGCAAATCCTCAAGGACAAGGACAATAGGCTGGACGCGGGCGCTAGCCAGCGCCCATTCGACCATCGCCGCCAACTGTTTGCGGGGTATCTCTTCCGACGAAAGGTTGGGCAGGCGCTCAAGCCGGATCGGAAGGTCGATCAGTGGCGCCAGCAGTGCGGCATGCTTGGCTGCGTCGAGCTTGGCGTCTGCGAGAACCGATTCGAGCTCGGCGAGCCGCCGCTCCGGCGCAACCTCGGGGCCGCCGAACCTTGCGCGCGCCCACCCGAGCGCAGGATGGAGCGGCGTGTTCTGCAACAGTTGCGATGAACTCCATTCGATCCACGAGTGCGGCGTCTCGCCGAAATGTCCGCGAAATTCCTCGACGAGGCGGGACTTGCCGATGCCGGGATCGCCGACGATAAGAACGAACTGCCCATTCCCCGCAAGAGCCCGCTCAGAGGCCCGGGCAAGGGCGCCGAGGTCCTCCTCGCGGCCGATGAAAGGCGTGAGAATCCGGGCTCCTTTCCGGCGATGTCCTCCGCTTACGCGTACGATGCGATAGAGCGAAACTGGGGCCGGGGCGCCTTTCAACTGGTGCGCGCCCTTGTCCTCGACCAGGAACAGTCCGGCGACCTGCCGCTGGACGGTCGAGGTGACCAGGACGGTCCCGGGCTCCGCGGCCGCCTGAACGCGCGCTGCGATGTTGGGCGCTTCCCCGAACACTTCGCCCGCGGCGTCAGTGACGACGGGACCGCTTTCAAGGCCAACGCGAACCGCAAGTTTGGGAGCGCCGGTTGCCGCGTTTCGCGAGTTCAGGTCGCCGAGCGCCCGCTGGACGCGGAGCGCAGCCAGGACGGCGCGTTCCGCGTCATTCTCCTGCGCCTGGGGATAGCCGAAAAGGGCCATCAGCCCATCGCCAAGCCTTTTCAGCACATGTCCGCCGAGGCTCACCACCGCCTTGGAGGCCTCGTCGAGATAGGCGTTGACGAGGTTGCGCCAGTCCTCGGGGTCGAGAACAGCGGCAAGTTCAGTCGAGCCGACAAGATCGCAGAACATCACCGTGATGGGGCGCCGTTCGGCCAAATCCGGCAGCGGGTCCTTGAAGAGAGGCATCGGCGCTGGTCGAGTAGGGACGGGGAGCCGTTCGCTCCCCCTATCCGGTATCGCCTTCAGCAGCCGTCTGCGGTCGCCCAGCGGGACTCCGAGCTTCTCGAGGTCGCGGTCGGTGAGATCGCCGAGTATGTCGAAGTCAATCTTGTTGTCTCGAAAACCTTCCTCGTATTGGCCGAGGCCGAGACTCTGGAGCCATTCGCGGATATCCATGATCGCACTCAAAGAAAGGAGACCCGCCCACGAAACAGATCTCTCTTCAATGGGTAAAATCGCCTAGGAGGCTGTCTATTTTGTCCGTGGGGACGAGATTTGGAGCACGGGCCGAGGCGCGCGGCTGCCTGGCCAATTCGCGGAGCTGGGTGGCTGCGGCGTCGCAATGGACGAGTCTGCTCCTGGCGAGCTTGATCTCTCGCGGCCCACTCCGCGAGGCGATGAAGTTTTGACTTCCTTGGTTAGGGTCACGCCCCATCGCCCTTTTTGGGGCCGTCGTTTACGGACCATCGGAATGTTCGGGATTGCCCGACAATCTCGTGGCTGCGCCGCCACCGGTCCCGGAAGGACTGATTATCCCCGAGGTCGAGGCGCTGATCCGCGCCAGCGGCGCCGACCTGCGGCTCGGCGGTGACAAAGCCTTCTACGCGACGGCGCACGACTACATACAGTTGCCAAGGCCGGAGAGCTATTTCGAGCCGATCAACTGGCATCGCACGGCCCTGCACGAACTCGGTCACTGGACCGGCCATGCCTCACGGCTCGCGCGGGATCTCTCTGGCGGATTCGGCTCGAAACCCTACTCGCTCGAGGAGCTTTGCGCCGAAATGACGTCGGCATTTTGCTGCGCGACGCTCGGCATCGTCCCGACCGTCCGTCACGCCGACTATATCGGCGCCTGGCTCGAGGTGCTGCGGGAAGACAACCGCGCCGTCATCCGCGCGGCGAGCGCCGCCTCGAAGGCAGCGGACTTTCTGCTCGCCTTCCGAACTGGCGCTGCCGACGCGCGGACCGAATCTGAGGAAGCCGCATGATGGGCGCGACCGCAAATCCGGACATGCGGAAAGCCGCGAGTTCAGCCCAAATAGGAGACGAAGACGAAATTTCGATCTCCCGACACACCGTATTATTCAACACCCAATGCTAGGGATCTCCGACAAACAGACGGGTGGGGCACCAAAGAACCTGCTGCGTTTTGGGAAGGCATCCTCCGGGTTCCTTTGGACCTCATCCGGCACCTAATCACCGATGCCAGCTCAGCGATCAGGGGGAACGCCAAGCCCGCCCGTGTCATAATTCGCTATCGACATGACTGCTGAGACGCCTTCGGCGTGCCGTGCAAGCCGCGTTTGAAGCTGTCGCAATCTGTGCGACAAAGACGGTGTTAGCCGTAGGCGACCGCGCTGTTATCGATGGAGGGGCGCTTGGCCGGGATGGTGCAAAAACCCGCGCCGCAAGACGGGCGTTCCCCGCCCGACGATGGCGACGTCGATTGGCCTGCACCCGCGGCATCGAAATCGCTGCCGGAAATCGCAAAAAAGGCGGACGACCTTGAGGCGATCAAAAAGGCAGTGGACGACGCGGCCTCGGTCAGCGGCGCACTATGGTTCTCCTATCTCTTCGTCCTCTTCTATCTCGCGGTCGCGGCGGGGGCGGTAACGCACGCTGACCTCTTTCTCGAAAACCCTGTCAAGCTGCCGTTCCTCGGGGTCGAACTGCCGCTCATCGCCTTCTTCTTCCTGGCGCCGATCCTGTTCCTCATCGTCCACGCCTATGTGCTCGTGCATCTCGTCATGCTGACCGACAAGGCGAAGCGCTTTCACGAGGAGCTGCGCAAGCAGTTCGGCAAAGAGACGGGCCTTCCGGACGAGAGGACCAAAGACATCCGCGACGGGCTGCGCCGTCAATTGCCGAGCAACATTTTCGTCCAGTTCCTCGCCGGCGCGCCGGAGGCGCGCCGCGGCCCGTTCGCCTTTGCGCTGCGGGCAATCGGCTGGACGACGCTGGTCGTGGGGCCGGTGCTGCTGCTGCTCATGATGCAGATCCAGTTTCTGCCCTATCACAACGGCTTCGTCACCTGGACGCAGCGCTTCGCGCTCCTCGCTGATCTTGCTCTCATATGGTGGTTATGGGGCCGAGTTCTGTCTGGCCGCGACCCTGAGGTCGGGTCACTTTCGGCTTGGCCGCTGGGAGCGATTGGCCTGGCTTTGGGCTGCGCGGCCTTGATGTTCTCTTGGCTGGTCGCAACGTTTCCGGGAGAGTGGCAGGATGATTTGCCTAGCCAGTGGATGACCCGGCTGATTTTTCAATCCGAGATTGACCCGGCGACTGGCCGTCGTCGGCTCCCATTCTCCAACACCCTCGTTCTCGTCGGCTTCGACATCTATGAGAACCTAAAGATTGATGATCCCGAGAAGTTAAAGCGTAACTCAGCCTTTCACGCCCGGGGCCGTGAACTGAGAGGCGCAATCTTCGCGCGGGCCAACCTGCCAAAAGTCGATTTCGCCAGCGCGCATTTGGAGGGCGCGTCGCTCGATGGTGCTAACCTTTTCGGCGCACAGCTAAGCAGACTCCCTCAGCTTGACCAACGAATCGCAGGTGTGATTCGATCTTCGCGTTGATTCGCGGAGGCGGGGCGTGGCGGGCAAATCTCGGGTGACGGCGGGTGACCAACAGCGCAACGCACTGCTGACGTTAGCCCATTCACGCGATCGGGGCGAGGCTGATCGGGCGCGGGCGATATTGCTGACGTTGTCGGGATGGACCAGCCCGCGCATTGCGGAAGCCTTCAGCGTGCGCGAAGACACGGTGCGTCTTTGGCGCAGCGAGTTCGCGCGCGGCGGTGTCGAGGCGTTGAAGGCGACCGTGGCGCTCGGCCCGCCACCGGTAAAGACCGAAGCCGCGCTGCGTGTCGTCGCGCCTCTGCTCGAAGCTCCCGTCGCCGACCGGCCCAACTGGACGATCCCGCGCCTCATGGCCGAGATCGAGGCGCGCGAGGGCGTCAAGATCGGCAAGTCGCAGTTGTCCAAGGCGTTGCGAAAAAAAACTTCCGTTGGCGGCGGCCCCGGCACACGCTGAAAGGCCGCCAGATTGCCGCCGAGATCGAACGCGTGGGACTGCGCCTTCAACTGCGCAAGGCTCAGGCCGAAGCCGGCGACATCATCCTCCTCTACGGCGACGAGAGCGAGGCCCTGACGCACCCTTATCTGGCGCGGGCGTGGGCCTTGCGCGGTGCGGACCTGCGGGCGCCGGCGCCGGGTCAGGCCAAGAAAGTGGCGATAATCGGCTCACTCGATCATGTCACGCGCCAGTTGATTGTGCATACGAGCCAGACCAAGCGCAGCCGCGACTTCATCGCTCACCTCGAGCAACTCGACCACCTGTTCGGTCCTCAACCAGGACGGGCAATAAAACCGTCGTACTGGTCGAGGACAACGGGCCGATCCATGTCAGCAAGCTCACTCTTAAAGCCATCGAGGCGCGCAAACACTGGCTCACCGTCGAGTGGCTGCCAAAATACGCACCCGAACTCAACGACATCGAGGTTGTCTGGCACGATCTCAAGGCGCGCCATCTGGCCCATCAGACCTTCGCTGATGCCGACGTCCTCGACCGCGCAATCCACGCAGCCGTGGCTGCCCTGAACCGGGAGCGAACTGTCAATCCGTTGGTCATTCAAAAAATCTCTGCTTAGGCTGCAACATCACGCTGGCGGATGGCTTACCGGGATGCGCACATTTCCAGGGCGCATCCCTTAAGGGCGCGCATCTCCAGGGTACGTCGCTCGGTCAGGCTGAACTCCAGGGCGCGTTGCTTGATTCAGCCGAGCTTCAGGGCGCGTGGCTCGTCGGCGCGCAGCTTCAGGGCGCGTCGCTCGTCGGCGCGCAGCTTCAAGGCGCGTCGCTCGCGGGCGCAAAGCTGCTCGGAGCGTCACTTGAGCAGGCGCGGCTTCAGGGCGCGTCGCTCGTCGGCGCACAGCTTCAAGGCGCGTCGCTTGCAACAGCAGACATGTTAGCGGCGGATCTCTCGAATGCCTATCTTTGGCGCACCCGACTGGGTGCGGGCGCCCGCGTCGTCAAATTTGCCGAGTTGGAATATACATGGCGACCAACTTGGTCCGATGGTGCTGCGTTCAACTCGAAGCCGTGGTGGTGACCGCTTCGCCTGCCCCCTGCAGCGGGCGTAGACCGAGAGCGTTTGGCTGGATGCTGGCACTCTCTTGTAACAAGTGCTAGCAACGGCTATCTACCCCGCTTGAGACCGCGTCGGGCGCCGAGACGCGTCGCCCGAAGCGGCAGGTCAAACCGGGAGCGAAACTCATGAAATTCCGTCCATTGCACGACCGTGTCGTCATCCGCCGCATTGAAGGAGAGGAAAAGACGAAGGGGGGCATCATCATTCCCGATACGGCTAAGGAAAAGCCGCAAGAGGGCGAGGTCATCGCCGCGGGGCCCGGCGCCCGGGACGAGAGCGGCAAGCTCGTTCCGCTTGATCTCAAGGCCGGTGACCGGGTGCTGTTCGGCAAATGGTCCGGCACCGAGGTCAAGATTGATGGGGAGGATCTTCTGATCATGAAAGAGTCCGACGTCATGGGCGTCATCGAGGGCGCAAGCGCGACGAAGAAAAAGGCGGCCTGACGCCCGTCCTTCATCTCAAACCAGGGTCAAACCAGGGAGTGAAACCATGCCCGCGAAAGACGTACGCTTCTCCTCCGACGCCCGCGACCGCTTGCTGCGCGGCGTCGATATCCTCAACAACGCCGTAAAAGTGACGCTGGGCCCGAAAGGCCGCAACGTCATCCTCGACAAATCATATGGCGCGCCCCGGATCACCAAGGACGAAGTCACCGTCGCCAAGGAGATCGAGCTCGAAGACAAGTTCGAGAACATGGGCGCCCAGATGGTGCGGGAGGTGGCTTCGAAAACCAACGACCTTGCCGGCGACGGCACCACCACCGCGACAGTGCTGGCCGCCTCGATCATGAAGGAAGGCCTCAAGCTGGTCGCCGCCGGCATGAATCCGATGGACTTGAAGCGCGGCATCGATATCGCGACAACGGCGGTCGTCAAAGACATCGAACGCCGCGCCAAGAAGGTGCAGTCCTCCGACGAGATCGCCCAGATCGGCACCATCGCTGCCAACGGCGACAAGGCGATCGGCAAGATGATCTCCGACGCGATGAAGAAGGTCGGCAATGAGGGCGTGATTACCGTCGAGGAGGCGAAGACCGCGGAGACTGAGCTCGACGTCGTCGAGGGCATGCAGTTCGACCGCGGCTATCTCTCGCCCTATTTCGTCACCAACGCCGAGAAGATGCTGGCCGAGCTCGAGGACGCCTATATCCTCATCCATGAGAAGAAGCTGTCTTCGCTTCAGCCCATGCTCCCGATCCTTGAGGCCGTTGTCCAGTCTGGCAAACCATTGGTCATTGTCGCCGAGGACATCGAGGGCGAGGCCCTGGCGACGCTGGTCGTCAATAAGCTGCGTGGCGGCCTCAAGGTTGCCGCCGTGAAGGCGCCGGGCTTTGGCGATCGCCGCAAGGCGATGCTTGAGGACATTGCGGTCCTCACCGCCGGCACGATGATCGCCGAGGACCTCGGCATCAAGCTTGAGAACGTGACCCTACAGATGCTCGGCCGCGCCAAGCGGGTGCGGATCGAGAAGGAGAACACCACGATCATCGACGGCGCCGGGTCGAAGAAGGACATCGAGGGCCGCATTTCCCAGATCAAGGCGCAGATTGAGGAGACGACCTCCGACTATGACAAGGAGAAGCTACAGGAGCGGCTGGCCAAATTGGCCGGCGGAGTGGCGGTGATCCGGGTCGGCGGTTCGACCGAGGTTGAGGTCAAGGAAAAGAAGGACCGCGTCGACGACGCCATGCACGCAACCAAGGCGGCGGTTGAAGAAGGGATCGTTTCGGGCGGAGGGGTCGCGTTGCTGCGCGCCAAGGCGGCGATCGGCAAGCTCAGCGACGCCAATGCCGATATTCAGGCCGGCATCAACATCGTGCTCAGGGCGCTTAAATCGCCGATCCGCCAGATCGCCGAGAATTCGGGCGTGGAGGGTTCGATTGTTGTCGGCAAGGTGCTTGAGAACAAGTCGCAGTCCTATGGCTTCGACGCCCAGACCGAGCAATATGTCGACATGCTGAGCGCTGGCATTGTCGACCCGGCAAAGGTTGTACGGGTCGCGCTGCAGGACGCGGCCTCGATCGCCGGCCTCATGATCACGACCGAGGCTATGGTCGCCGAGACGCCGAAGAAGAAGGAGGCTCCTGCCATGCCGGGCGGCGGCGGCATGGGCGGTATGGACTATTGATCAGCTAAGATATCGGGCACGGGGCCGTTGGCGTGCGGCCCCGGAGCCGACCACTCGCCGACGCGGGCGAAGGTGTAGTGTGAAAGGTTCGGCGGGCCTACCCTCGCCGGTTCGCTTATCAGGCCGATCAGCGCTCAGACCCTTCGCCGAAACGCTCCGCTCCGGTTCGACCGGAGGGGTGAACTTACCGCATTCGCCGCACCATCGGGAATGGCCGATATTTCGGCACGGCCGCCGTCCCGATTGGTGGTCGGCAGAATGTAGGCCGGATACTCCTCATGCGTGCGCCAGTTCTCGGCGCAGGTCGAAGGGTCGATCGAAAAGATATCGAATTCGGTCGTACCGATAAGCGCGCCCTCCACCATGATCAGGCCCGTCTCCATGCTCGTCAGTCGCCATGTGTCGTAGGTACATGAGACCTTGAGCCTGGGGACGTTCTTCGTGTTGATCTGGCTGAGGTCGGAGAAGCGCTCGGAGGTTAGCGTTTTGTTGTAGCTCGGCCAGTCCGCGGCGACCGGCGAGGGAGGAGCAGCAGGCCCGGGCGCCCCCCGCTTTTGTAAATCGGATTCGCTTCAATCGCTACGGCGCCCGGAGGCGCAAAGAGCGACAGAATTTCGCCGCGCAAATTGCCGACGCCCACCTCAATTCCGGCCTCGTCTGCAGGCGAGGCGGTGAAAGTCCGCTTGCTGTTCCGCCATTTTTTGAAAACACCCGGCCGGCGATGAGGGCAATCCCAGTCCGCTCTCGCTTCTTAGGCTTCAGCTGCGGGTTCTGCAGCCGGGGCCTAGCCGGACCCCACACACCGCACGCGAATGGCGCAGGCAAGCGCTGGGCGCGCGTGCGGATCGTCGCCGCCGAAATACCCAACGCCGTCGACCTCAATAACGAAGTTGACGTTGTTCACGCGCTGTTCAGGGCGCGAATGTGCACTGGCGACTTCCGACACGTCTTGGACGCCACGATCGAACTTGCGCGCAAGCGACGCAGGGCCCGGCCGTGATCGAGGGCTGGCGTTAGGTTTGTCGGCCCGACACCGAAGCGAACCAACGCGGCAACCTCGATCGGGAGCGCATGCCTCGTCGAGGTCAACCTTGGGCCCCCCTGGCGAAAGTCGCGGGGCCATTTTTTTCCGGCGATCGCAGGATATCGCTGGATCAGCCACGACGAGGCTGATCTCCTCCGTGGTCAGGGCCGCCAGGTTTTTGCCCCCCAGCCCTTGGCGGCCCGCTTCGCCTCCGCATTTATACCCATTGGCACGACGTCGCCTTGGCCGCATGATTCGCGAAGTCGCGCTTCGGCTTGTGACCCCGAGCGCGCAATTCGCCCCGCGTCGACATGCGCCGGCGCGGGGCTTGTCAACCCTTCGCCATCTCTTCGCCGAGCTTGGCCTTCGCCTTGAAACAAAGCGGTGACTAAGACCTGTGCCGGCTGAGCTTGCGCTTAACTCAGGGCCGCGCCTTTTGTTGATTTGAGCAACTACTCGCCTGCTCAGGCGTTGTAGTCGGCAACTCGAGGGTTTCTCGATGCGACTGCCGTTCTTTGATCCGCGAAGGGGTGAGGTCGCGGCAGTTGCGACAGACCTGATCACGCGATTTGGTCTTCGCGCGCACGACGAAGCCGCGTACTTGGCTGAGCTTGCCGCGCAAATGCGCTCTCGCAGGCATAAAGTGCTTTATGGGCTGGTGACCCACGAGATAGACGCGAGCTTTGCCGAGGCGCAAAGGCGACTAAGCCTTCGTCAAAGCCTCCCCTCAATCTCGCCGGCACCCGACCCCCCAACGAGCCTTGTCTCGGAGCTGAACCTCATCGACATCGACGCGACGCCTCGCCGCCGCTTCGGTTCGCGCTGAGGGCGGCCATCCCGCCCGCGTCCCCCAACCTGTATGGACACTAGGGCAGGTTCCGGAGATGATGTGCACTAGGCCGCGAACCCATAAACCTGCTGGGGAGTCGACTTGCTAGAGTCCGCTATGCCCCGATAGCGACTAAATTCCGCAGCGCGGCGAAGCGACGCGAAGGGCGATTGCCGACTAATGCAGTGCAGCAAATAGCGTCCTATTCGATCACCTCTTCGGCGCGGGCGGGAGTTTTTCCGGATCGTATGTCCACACCCCGGCGAACCGATGCCGGCGTTCCTCAGCGGCCCAGGCCCGCACCCGACGCCCACGCCAGCCTGCTGAAGCTGCCACCCCCTCAAATTATTTTTTGTGGCCGCGACCCCTGCGCCGCGCAGCTGCTGCACCCGATCAGGGAGGAGAGGCGCGCTTGGACCTTAGCGAAGGCAGTGCCCGTCGTCATGATGCTCGCGTTACGGGGCTCGCCATGGCGTCAACCGCGGAATCCAGCGCGGCACACTAGTACCTCGGCACAGTGATCTTGACCGGTTGAATCGGGGGTCAAAGTAACTCTGGCAGCTGTGTCGGATCAACGAGCAGTTCGATGCTGCGGGCGGTTCTTGGCTGCCGCCTAATGAAGCCAGCTTGTTCGAGCGTAGTACCATCTGGTGCACGGAAGGCGGGCTGACGCGAAAATAGTCCTGCATCTCAGTTTCGGCCGGCGGCCGGCGGTGCAGGCGCGTGTAGAGGTGGATAAACGCCAGATATTGGCCCTGCCTGGGTGTGAAGGTTTTTGCAGGGCGACTCACTCCGGCCATCCGATTCAGCTGTTCGTGCGTGCCTCAACACGAGGAGGCACGGATGAATGTACGCTATCGGGTCGAACTCAGCCAAACCGAACGCACCGAACTGACGGAGCTTCTGAGCGGCGGCAAGCATGCGGCACGCAGGCTCAAGCGGGCGCAGATATTGTTGGCGGCGGATGGCGGCGCCAGCGACGAGGCGATCGCGACCAATGTCGGCGCGGGCAGCTCGACCGTCTATCGGACTAAGCGCCGCTTCGTCCTCGGCAACCTGGAGGCGGCGCTCAGCGAAGAGCCGCGCCCCGGAGCAAACCGCAAGCTCTCGGGCAAGGAGGAAGCCCTGCTGGTGGCAACGGCCTGTTCGAGTCCACCCGCGGGCCGCGCTCGCTGGACGCTGGAGCTGCTGTCGGGTGAACTGGTCAGGCTGACTGCGCACGAGAGTGTGTCGCGCGAGACGGTGCGTCGGCGCTTGGCCGAAAATGACCTCAAGCCATGGCGCAAGGACATGTGGTGCATTCCGCAGGTCGACGCCGACTACGTCGCCCGTATGGAGGACGTGCTCGATCTTTATTCCGAAGCGCCCGATCCCGAGCGCCCGGTGGTCTGCTTCGACGAGAGCCCGATCCAGCTCATCGGCGAGGTCCGCCGGCCGATCCCGCCCAAGCCGGGGCAAATCGAGCGCTACGACTGCGAATATAAACGCAACGGAACCGCGAACCTGTTCGTGTTCTTGGATGTGAACCGCCCCTGGCGCAAGGTGAAGGTCACCGAACGGCGCGCCGCGGAAGACTTCGCCGTCTGCATGCGCGACCTCACCGATGTCCATTATCCCGAGGCGCAGCGCATTCGCGTGGTGCTCGACAACCTGTCGACCCATTCCGCCGGCGCGCTCTACCAGACTTTCCCAGCCGACGAAGCGCGACGGGTGCTGCGCCGGCTGGAGTTCCACTACGTCCCCAAGCACGCCAGCTGGCTGAACATGGTCGAGATCGAGATCGGCGTCCTGGCCAGTCAATGTCTCGATCGGCGCATCGAAAGCTACACCCCGCTTGTCGCCGAGACCGCCGCTTGGGAGAAGCGACGCAACGCCGAATGCTCCCGCATCAACTGGATGTTCACAACCCAAAAAGCCCGCGCCAAAATGGGGCGCACTTACCCGAAGCCCACGCTCAAATCAGACCAAAATCAAAGAGTCAAAACCTCTGTGACGAGGTACTAGTACCTCGGCACAGTGATCTTGACCGGTTGAATCGGGGGTCAAAGTAACTCTGGCAGCTGTGTCGGATCAACGAGCAGTTCGATGCTGCGGGCGGTTCTTGGCTGCCGCCTAATGAAGCCAGCTTGTTCGAGCGTCAGTACCATCTGGTGCACGGAAGGCGGGCTGACGCGAAAATAGTCCTGCATCTCAGTTTCGGCCGGCGGCCGGCGGTGCAGGCGCGTGTAGAGGTGGATAAACGCCAGATATTGGCCCTGCCTGAGTGTGAAGGTTTTTGCAGGGCGACTCACTCCGGCCATCCGATTCAGCTGTTCGTGCGTGCCTCAACACGAGGAGGCACGGATGAATGTACGCTATCGGGTCGAACTCAGCCAAACCGAACGCACCGAACTGACGGAGCTTCTGAGCGGCGGCAAGCATGCGGCACGCAGGCTCAAGCGGGCGCAGATATTGTTGGCGGCGGATGGCGGCGCCAGCGACGAGGCGATCGCGACCAATGTCGGCGCGGGCAGCTCGACCGTCTATCGGACTAAGCGCCGCTTCGTCCTCGGCAACCTGGAGGCGGCGCTCAGCGAAGAGCCGCGCCCCGGAGCAAACCGCAAGCTCTCGGGCAAGGAGGAAGCCCTGCTGGTGGCAACGGCCTGTTCGAGTCCACCCGCGGGCCGCGCTCGCTGGACGCTGGAGCTGCTGTCGGGTGAACTGGTCAGGCTGACTGCGCACGAGAGTGTGTCGCGCGAGACGGTGCGTCGGCGCTTGGCCGAAAATGACCTCAAGCCATGGCGCAAGGACATGTGGTGCATTCCGCAGGTCGACGCCGACTACGTCGCCCGTATGGAGGACGTGCTCGATCTTTATTCCGAAGCGCCCGATCCCGAGCGCCCGGTGGTCTGCTTCGACGAGAGCCCGATCCAGCTCATCGGCGAGGTCCGCCGGCCGATCCCGCCCAAGCCGGGGCAAATCGAGCGCTACGACTGCGAATATAAACGCAACGGAACCGCGAACCTGTTCGTGTTCTTGGATGTGAACCGCCCCTGGCGCAAGGTGAAGGTCACCGAACGGCGCGCCGCGGAAGACTTCGCCGTCTGCATGCGCGACCTCACCGATGTCCATTATCCCGAGGCGCAGCGCATTCGCGTGGTGCTCGACAACCTGTCGACCCATTCCGCCGGCGCGCTCTACCAGACTTTCCCAGCCGACGAAGCGCGACGGGTGCTGCGCCGGCTGGAGTTCCACTACGTCCCCAAGCACGCCAGCTGGCTGAACATGGTCGAGATCGAGATCGGCGTCCTGGCCAGTCAATGTCTCGATCGGCGCATCGAAAGCTACACCCCGCTTGTCGCCGAGACCGCCGCTTGGGAGAAGCGACGCAACGCCGAATGCTCCCGCATCAACTGGATGTTCACAACCCAAAAAGCCCGCGCCAAAATGGGGCGCACTTACCCGAAGCCCACGCTCAAATCAGACCAAAATCAAAGAGTCAAAACCTCTGTGACGAGGTACTAGTCCGAAAGCTCTCGTACTCCGTGCCGAATGTTTGCTTGAGCGTCGGTTCTTCGATCATCACCACCCAGGCATGAAAAAAAAGCCAGAGTAGCGCGCCGTACCAGAGGAGACGCCAGTCACCAAACAAAAGGGCCTGACCAAAAATGACCGCGACGACCGCGATGTAGATCGGATTTCGCACGTAGCGATAAAGGCCAGTCACTACGAGCTTTTGTGGCGGCGCGATCGGGGCGGGCGTCCCCAGCCCCTCCAGCGCAAAACGGGCAAATGAATCCACAACTCCGGGCACTCCGGCAATGATCAACATAAGTCCGATGGCGCGGGTCAGTTCAAAGCCGGAAAAAGCCGGCCGGAACTCCCAATGTGTGATCCACCATGGGACGAACCCCGCCAGCACCAAGGGCGCGACGACGAAGAATAGAGCAGAGCCCAATACCGCGATCGTTTTTGGCATGACACCTCCTTCCCGTCCTGTCGCAAGGCGGTTGGCAAAATTGAACCGTTGCATCATAGCGCCACGGCGAACACGTAGTGCCCATCTTCAGCGGCCACGGCGCGCCAGCCCCGACATCGTGCCGCCATGTCGGCTTGGGGTCATTCGCGACCGAATCGAGCCAGCAGCAAGTCCGGCCATGTCAGCTATGCCGCCGAAAGCGGAAGTAGATTCAGGGCATTAGCGACGCAGCGATGACCCATTGCGGGTTGATCACGCTGCCGTGGACATGATTTAAGCTCCGAAACGGGAGCCTCGAATTATGCGCTGCGAACTCAGCGATTATGAATGGACCGCCATCAAACCGATGCTGCCGAACAAATCGCGTGGCGTTCGGCGTGTAAATGATCGTCGCGTGCTCAATGGCATCTTTTGGGTCCTCCGTTCGGGTGCGCCCCGGCGCGACCTGCCAGCGGCCTTTGGTCCCCGCACCACTTGTTATAGTCGCTTCGTTCGCTGGCGGCGGGCGGGAGTCTGGGACCAGATCATGGATGCGCTGGCCGCTGGTCATGATCCGGCGGTGCAGATGATCGATACCTCTGTCGTGCGCGTGCACCAGCTTGGGGCCTGTATCGCGGACAACAATCATCAAGATATGGGTCGCTCCGAGGGGGCCTTACGAGCAAGATTCACGCGGTCGTGGACTCCAACGGCCTGCCAATCCGTCTTGCCCTCACGCCCGGTGAGACACACGACAATCGGCTGTGCTCGGCTCTCCTCAGCGCGTTGCTGCCACAGACGATGCTGCTCGCGGATCGTGGATACGACGCTGACTGGATTAGGGAGCTTGCCCGCCAGCAGGGAGCATGGGCAAACATTCCGCCAAAACGAAATCGCAATGACCCGATCTGCTTCAGCCCGTATCTATATCGCGCGCGCAACTTGATCGAGCGGTTCTTCAACAAGATCAAGCAATATCGGCGTGTCGCGACCCGATACGACAAACTCGCGGCCAACTATTTGGCATTCATCAAGATCGCATCAATCCGCGTTTGGCTACGTGCTAATGAGTCCACGCACTAGGCCGTGTGGACGAATTTTCGATAGATGAAGGTTTTGGGATTCCCCTGATGAATCGGGCGTGATTCATAGGTCTCCGGCTGATTCGGAGACCGGGCGCATGTCGACAATGATGGATGAGGAAGATTGGGCGCATACGCTTGCGGTGTTTCGGGCCTGCCTTCCCCGGCGTGGACGGAAAGCAGAGGATGATCGGCGCTTCCTCGAAGCCCTTCATTTCTTCACCGTCGAGAACGTTCGCTGGCGGGCTTTGCCTGAGCGGTTCGGTCCTTGGAACAGCGTTTGGAAGCGCTTCGACCGGCTGAGCAAGGCCGGCGTTTTCGAAGCCTTCTTTGATGCGCTCGCCGCCATGAGTTCGTCCGCGCATCTCATCCAAATGTTCGACTCGACCATCGTGCGCGCCCATGTGTCGGCCGCCGGGGCAAAGGGGGGCAAGAGGGGCAAGCGCTCGGGCGCTCGCGAGGTGGGTTCACGACAAAAATCCACGCAAAAGCGGACTCCTCCGGAGACATCATCGCCTTCGATCTGACCGGCGGCGAGGCGTCAGACGCGCGTCATTTCGATGTTCTGCTCGACATCGGACCCGACATTCAGCCGCGCGCCGTCATCTGCGACAAAGGCTACGCCAGCAAGGCCAATCGCGAAGCGGCCAGGGAGCGCGGCATTGCTCCCGTCATTCCGCACAAAGCCAACGAGCGCGACAAACCAGCCTTCTTCGCGAGAACTCTCTACAAGGCGCGTTCGCGCATCGAGCAGGGCGTCGGACGGCTCAAACGCTTCAAACGCGTTGCGCTGCGTTGCGAAAAGACCGCTCGCAACTTCAGATCAATCGTCAGCTTTGCCGCAGGGCTATGCTTGATCAAATTCGTCCACACGGCCTAGCACTACTTTGACAGAATAGGAGTTTGTTAACCACGCCCAAGCGAGGATTCGCGCTCTGATTTGGGAGCGGGGCATGGCGGATTGGCGAGGCGAGCTTGGGCGGTGGCTAATGGCGTGCGGCGACCTTCCGCCCAGGGAGGGTGGCGCTCTGAGGACGTTGCTTCGCGTCGCCTCCGGGAAGCTTAGCAAGGCTTAGGCCTCCCCGAACAATAAGCGAATCGCGGTGCGCGGGCGAGCGGCGGGTTGAACTCGGGGCGTCGGGATTCCGGATCGAGGCGAACACTTGTATCCCGGATGGCATGATCGATGAAGATGCGATTCGCTATCGCTGGGACATGGTCGGCTCGAAGCTTGACGAACGCGGGCGGCGGATGTTCGCGGCGGGCGAGGTGAGAACGGCCGGCCGGGGCGGGCTTGCGGTGGTCTCTCGGATCACCGGGCTTGCCCGTTCGACCATCAATCGCGGCGAGGACGATCTCGATGGCGAGGAACTGCCGAAAGGTCAGGTACGGCGTGCCGGCGCCGGCCGCAAGGCTGTCGCCGCGAGAGATCCCGGTCTCGTGCCCGCATTGAAGCGCCTCCTCGAACCGGCCACGCTCGGCGATCCCATGCGCCCGCTGCTGTGGGTGTCGAAGAGCATGGACAAATTGGCCGCGATCCTGACCGCCATGGGGCATCCGATCGGCGCCGATACGGTGCGCAAGGAACTGGTGAAGCTCGGCTTCTCGCGCCAGTACAATCGCAAGGCTGAGGAAGGCTCGAAGCATCCGGACCGTAACGCGCAATTCGACCACATCAATGCGAAAGTCGTGACCGCTCAGGCAAAAAGCCAGCCCGTCGTCTCCGTCGACACGAAGAAGAAAGAGCTGGTCGGCAACTTCAAGAACGGCGGCTCCGACTATCGGCCGAAGGGCGATCCGTTGCGCGTCGCCGTGCACGACTTCGAGGACAAGGACCTGGGCAAGGTCGTGCCTTACGGCGTCTACGACGTGACGGCCAACACTGGCTTCGTCAGCGTCGGCATCACCAGTGATACCGCGCAGTTCGCGGTCCAATCCATCCGCACGTGGCTCGCGCGCATGGGCCGCGAACGCTATCCGGACATGAAAGAACTGACGATCACGGCCGATTGCGGTGGCTCGAATGGCGCGCGCGTGCGTCTGTGTGCTGATTCCTGGCGAAGCCGCCCACCAAAACGAGATGATGTCGCCCGCCGTAACGGAATGATGCCGCCCACCAAAACGAGATGATGCCGCCCACCGGAACGGAATAATGCCGCCCGGGGTTTTTTGACGGCGACGAGCGCCTCCGCTGGCCTGTTTAGGGTCGCTCCTTTGGCAATCCAAGGGAGCGATCGATGCCAGCGGAAAGAGTTTCGATGCGCCAGGCGCGCGAGATCATTCGTCTGAAGTTTTCAGTCAGCCTGCCGACGCGCGAGATCGCGCGGCGTCTCGGCCTCGCGCCTTCGACGGTTCGAGAGACGTTGGTCCGTTTGGAGAGCGCTGGGCTTTCTTGGCCGTTGCCGGAGGGGATCGGCGACGCCGAACTGGAGGCGGCGCTTTACGCCAATCGTAAAAGCAAACGGGGACACCGCCGCCATGCCGAGCCGGATTGGCCCGCGGTCCATCGAGAGTTGAAGCGCAAGCACGTCACTCTGCTGATCGTCTGGGACGAATATGTCGCGGCCAACCCCGGCGGCTACAGCTATTCGCGGTTTTGCGAACTCTATCGCGGCTTTGAAGCGAAGCTGTCGCCGACGATGCGGCAGACGCACGCGGCGGGCGAACGATTGTTCGTCGATTACGCGGGCGACGGGGTCCCGGTTGTCGTTGACCGGCTCACCGGGGAAATCCGCATGGCGCAGATCTTCGTCGCCGTGCTCGGCGCCTCGAGCTTCACCTTCGCGCACGCGAGTTGGACGCAGGCGCTCCCCGACTGGATCGACGCCCATGTGCGCGCGCTCGAGGCGATCGGCGGCGTCCCGCAATTGCTCGTGCCGGACAATACGAAGACCGCCGTCATCAAGGCCTGCCTTTACGATCCTCAGGTCAATCGGACCTATGCCGAAATGGCGGCGCATTACGGAGCCGCCATTTTGCCGGCGCGGCCCCGGCGGCCCCGGGACAAAGCCAAGGTTGAGCAGGCCGTGCTCATCGTCGAGCGATGGCTGCTCGGGCGGCTGCGTCACCGAACCTTTTACAGCCTGGTGGACGTCAACGCGGCGATCGCCGATCTCATGACGCACCTCAATGAACACCACCCGATCCGCCGGCTCGGCGCAACGCGCCGGCAATTGCTGGAGGAGGTCGATCGCCCGGCGCTGACGTCGCTGCCAGCTGAGCCGTACGAGTTCTCCGAATGGCGGACATGCCGCGTCGGCATCGACTATCACGTCGAGGTCGCCGCCCATTATTACAGTGTGCCCCATCGCTTCGCCCGCGCCGAGGTCGACGCGCGGCTGACGGTGCGGACCGTCGAGATTTTCCTCAAGGGCGAGCGGATCGCCGCGCATGTGCGCGCCAGCGGCAACCATAAGCACACCACCGTCTCCGAGCACATGCCGTCCAGCCATCGGCGCTACGCCGGCTGGACGATCGAGCGTATCCGCGCCGATGCGCGCCTGATCGGGGCGGCGACGGCGGCCCTGTGCGAACTGATCCTTGAGGCGCGACCGCATCCCGAGCAGGGCTTTCGCGCCTGCCTAGGCATCGTCCGGCTCGCGGGTCCCCATGGCGCCGAGCGCCTAGAAGCCGCCGCCGAACGCGCCATCAACATCGGCGCGCGGACCTACGGCTCGGTCAAATCCATCCTCGACAACAACCTCGACCGGCGTCCCGCGCGCCAGCGCTCCACGGACGGAACGCCGATCCTGCACGCCAACATCCGTGGGCCGCGCTACTACAATTAGGAGAAACGACTTGCTCAAGCATCCCACCCTCGATCAACTCAGCGCTCTTGGCCTGCATGGCATGGCCAAGGCCTTCGCCGAACTCGTCGCCAACGGGGAAGCCGGAGGCCTCGGCCATCACGAATGGCTCGGGCTTCTGCTCGATCGCGAGGCGTCCTGGCGACAGGACAAGCGCTTCGCGGCGCGGCTGCGCGTCGCCAAACTGCGCCAACAGGCCAGCGTCGAAGATATCGATTATCGAAGTCCCCGCGGCCTTGACCGCGCGCGGTTCCAAAACTGGTCGAGGGCGAGTGGATCAACGCCCATGACAATTTGGTTCTCGTCGGGCCGACAGGCGTCGGCAAAAGTTGGCTGGCCTCAGCGCTTGGCCACAAAGCCTGTCGCGACAATCGGTCGGTCCTCTACCAGCGGGCGCCCCGTCTGTTTGAGGACCTCGCGCTGGCCCGCGGCGACGGGCGTCATCCCCGCATCTTACGCAACCTCGGCCGAGCCGACCTTTTGATCCTCGATGACTGGGGGCTTGAGCCGCTCGACGCAGCCGCGCGCCATGATCTGCTGGAAATCTTCGAAGAGCGCTACGGACGCCGCTCCACGGTGATCACCTCCCAGCTTCCGATCGACCGTTGGCACGAAATCATCGGCGATCCAACCTACGCCGACGCCATTCTGGACCGTCTCGTCCACAACGCTCATCGCATCGAGCTCGCCGGCGAAAGCCTGCGTCGGACCCAAGCAAAGCAATCGAGGAAGGCTTGACCCAACACCATAGCCGGTGACAACAATCCATCGGCCAGCGAGGCGCGCGACCCGGGCGGCATCATTCCGTTACGGTGGGCGGCATCATTCAGGAATCCCGGGCGGCATTATCCCGTTACACCCGGGCGGCTTCGTCGGAATCGGCACTCTCCCCGCCGACGATGGCTATTGCCCCCAACACCGGCATCCAGACCGGTGCCGTCATAATCAGGATGATGACCATCGGCCAAACAACGACGCGCATTGATCTTTCCGCCAATCGCATCTCTAACGGTCGTTTTTACGCTGCGAAGATGGGGCTAGGCAAGCGCGAATAGGGTGAGCGCGCAGCCGTCAGCGCGGCTCAGATCACTGGATGATGCCCGACGCCATCATGGCGGCGACGAAATAGCCAGTCGACGACCCGTCTCGCCAGACCACAGGTCTTGGCTAAACGCCGCGCCGCCCTGACCACGAACGCGATTGGCCTCGCTCATGGTTGACCCGACCGACACTACAAATGCGCCCGAAACCAAAGCCGCGCTCGCGTTCGCAATTCGTCGCCGCGCTCGTGCCGCAGGCCTTCCGCTCCGACCGCCCTTGATCCGGCACAGTGAGGCGAACGCGGAATAGGCGACCGTTCCCGCAACCGCTAGGATCGCGTCGGTTTAGGCTTCGTCGGATTCGGCGTCGTGCGGGACGAGTCGGTCGTGGTTGCATCGCGCAGCTTGGCCTTCTCTTCGCTGCGTTGTTTTTCGTTTAGCATTGGTACTTTGTAACGGTTGCTTCCCTTGATCTCATCTAGCAGCGCGTTGCTCTCCACAGCCAAGCCTGCAACCGTGTTGAGGAAATCTGGACGAAACTCCAACACCGACCGTCCGATAGCTCGGGCGACGCCCTGCGTCACGCCGTAAAACAGGTCCATCAGCGTGATGGCCACACTGCTGATCAACCAGAGATCGGCTTGGACGAAATACTCGTCTTCGATGTCGAAGAAGGGTAGGTCCGCGACTTCTGCGGTTTCACGATACGCGGCGTCGGCGCTGATGAGATTCGCGTGAGCTGGGCCTTCGTTGATCTGGCGTTTTGTGTCCGCGATCCATTTCGATCCGGCGGGGTAGTTTTCGTTCAGCCATTGATAGCGTTTTTTCGTCAGTTTTTGAGAAGCGTCCATGATGTTGAACTCATCAATGTCTACGAAGTC
The DNA here is from genome assembly GCA_963767245.1 of uncultured Alphaproteobacteria bacterium. Classification (GTDB taxonomy): domain Bacteria; phylum Pseudomonadota; class Alphaproteobacteria; order Rhizobiales; family Beijerinckiaceae; genus Roseiarcus. Next base: position 277,728 of record CAVYDG010000023.1, on the reverse strand, counting down.
ACGAACGTCCGAGTTCGCGATGGCGTAGGCGGCTCCAGCGCCAGCTTCGAGGACTTGACGCAAATTTTGCATCGCCTGAACCTTGTGTAGGCGGAGCACCGAGAGAAGGGCGAGCGTGTGGTGTTTTTTCATCAGCGAGAAGAGCCGACCGAAAGTATCTGAACGGTCGCGGTCCACGCTGACGACGCACAAAGTTAGGTATATCGTCGCAGCTCGCGCGTGTTTGAAATGCCGCCCATATCTCGACTCCCCGTCAAGGAACATCGAGCGTTCGCTCTCGACAATCTCTTGGAGAGTTGATTGCGGGTAGGCCATGCCGTGTTCCCTGCGCTTATCCGGTTCTCACGGACGGAGGAGGACCAGTTCGTCTTCAACCGAGTCCAGACAGCGGTCCCATTGCGCACTGAGTTGCTTCCAGCGCTGGTAGGCTTCGTCCTCTCCGCCGGGGCGCATGACCGGCTTGTCCAGCTTCATGAATTGAAACTGATCGAACTGCGCGACCGGCATCACCGATCCCGCTCGGCCACCTGCGTAAAGGAACAAGGATATGGCCTCTGTCGCTCGCGCAAGAACCTTGATCGCTTCAGTGATCCTCCCTGACGTCAGCGCCATCTCGCCAACCCTAGCCCGTTCGTTTGGACCGCCCGCGTGCGCAAGGTAAGTGCTGCTCCATTCCGCTAAGTCGTCCGCGCCGCTTTCGTCGAGCCATGCCTCGATGGTCGTTAGGAGCTTGAGCGGGAGGCGGTCTTCTCGCGTTCGATGCGTCTGATCGACGCCTGCTAGTTTGTCAAAATGGCCGTGGATCAATTCGGAGGTTCCGTCGGCCTCGGGGCCGTCGGTCGGGTTCCACGAGAAGACGACGCCCTCCGCCGTGCGTTTACGGAAATGAGCATCGCGAACGGCTTTATAGTCGTAGGGCAAACCATCGTGACAGACGTAGTTTTCTCGTGTGAACAGGTCGCGGTGACGCTTCAAATCCTTAACTAGCCTACGCAGCGAGAGGCGCTGTTTAGGAGTATCCTCCATGAGCCTCCGGATCGCGAGAACTTGCGTCGACAAGTGTCCTCTAACGAGCGCCTCTACGATCAGCGGGTTATTGAGGGCGTTCTCGTTGTCGCTCTCCGCAAGCCCCCTCAGAGCGTTAAACGCAACGTCCGTCCAGACCATGCCATGCAGCGTCGGCCAGATCGCGTGGTGTTCGTCCGTGTGCAACCACGACAGCCACTCGCGCCGCTTCTCACGAAAACGGCGAAGGTTGGGTCGACGCTCGTTCGAGACATCGCACTGGTCAACGTCGTATGTGTATCTGTCGTCAGGCATGGGAACTTCGTTTCTCCCGTCGCACTGCCGGGGATAGGGGGCGGCCCGAGTTCGCGTCCATATTCAGCCCATGGTCACGATATCCCCCGCCGCCTTCACTGCCATCGCCGCGACCCTGAAAAAGGGCCTCACCGCCAACGGTTGTCCGAATGGCAACGGCGGTGGCTGCGGGCCTGACGTGCAGCCAGAGCTTGTTTCATCATGGAGTTGGACGTTTTATGGCCACGAATATCGTGGCGTTGATCCCCGAGGTGTCCTCATTGGGGCAATGCATAAACGAAACTGGACTGGGGTCAGGCACGCTCTCTAGGCCGAATTTTGGAAGGGATTTCAAAAGCGCGTTCACCAACTGGTCGTCCGTCCCCGTCACATGGATGGCTACCGTTAAGCCACCGACGGAAGCTTGGCACGCCAATGCCGAGATCGGTTGGATACCCGCGAGCTTCAATGCCTGTATAATTTCCTGACCTAGCCAAGCGGCTTCGAGATCAAGCAAATACGAAGTAACGAGAACGTCTTCCCTGAGAAGGAAGATAATTGTTTACCGAGTGCCTTTTGCGCGTTCGCATCTAGATCACGCGGAGCTATTTTGTTCTCAAGCGAGAATATCTTGTCTTCCTGTAGGTGGGTTATCCCATTGTCTATTCCCCACAATTCCGCAGATATAAATATCTCTGCAGCCAATCCCACTATCAGCAAACTCCATCCTGTATGTTGTAAATATTTAGAAAAAGTCTCCTTCTCCAGATACACTCCAAGCAACACTATGCCGGTCGCAAATATTAGTGCCCAAGCTAGCCCACCCCTTGCTGCCTCCAATGTACCTATATTTGCCCTGCTCGGATATATTAAGGGCGTTAGCGATTCCAACATCCCACCGCCTTCGCGTCCCACGGCGTCCTATTTCGCGGCGACCGTCATGTGTGTGCTCGTCTCGAATACTCCAGCGAAGGCCTATGCGAGTCGCACAGGCGGGAACAGGGGGAACCGAGGCCGGGCTTCCGTCTTGTCCACAGCGGCTACTCGGTCGCCTCCGCCACCCGCAGGATGACGTCGCTGTAGCTCTCGCCGGTCAGCGCATCGCCTTCAGCCGTATCGACCACAGATCAGCCGCTCGCCCTTCTCAGTGACGGCGTTCCGACCTTACGCTCAAGGCGCGCCGCCGGGACGCCCCCCTTGCTCCAGCATCTTCAGAGTTGCCTGCGCCGCCTTGACCATGCCATCGAATTCCGGCACGTCGTGGAGCCAGTTCAAGACGTTCACAAAGCCTTTGGCGATCATGCGCTTATCCGGCAGCATGCCAATGTCGCCGACTGCATGCCAAGCATTCCCGGTTTCGTCCCACCGCTCGATCAGACCCTTGGCGTAAGTATCGAACTCCTCAAACCTTTCCATCTTCTCATTCTCCGGATCTTAGATTGGCGGGTCCTGCGGCGAATTCCGCCATTTACGATCTAATATGCAATAGGATGCAGTACAAAACGCGATAGGCGGGGTGGGCGTCGCGGCGATGGCCTCGAAGGCGGCGGACGAGATGGCGGTGCGGATCATGCGGCGACGCTATTTTGGGCGGGCGGTGCTGCAGCCAAGGGCTCGGGGCGAGAGTTATCGCGACATCATTCCGGAGCGGGCGCTGGAGTCAGAAAGGGTGCGCGACGGATTGAAGGATGTATTGCTCGGCCCAGCGTTGCTCTACGAAGCGCTGCGGGACAAGGGGGCAAATCGACCTGCGACGCCCTGATCGTGCATTCGATCAATCCGTTGCCTTCTCGTGGAGATCGACGTACTACTTTAGAGTTTCGCTCGCGGCCATTATCACGCCGCCTGTTCCGCTGCTACCCGCTCATTTCTCTGTTTTCTTTGTCCAATTCAATCCATACGACGCCAAGTTCAATCCCTCCAAGAAGTCCGTCGCTGTAGTAGCTGGTGGAATCTCTTTAACCACCCGCAAGTACGCTAGCTCCACATAATATTGCAGCGTCGTCGCGTCGGTCATATGGATATTAGAACGACGCCCTCCATGAACTAGTTGAGAGCGCTTTGTATATAATTTCTTTATAGTATCAGAAAGAATTGCTCTTTGATCATTGTTGTCGGTTAAAATGCATGACAAGAAGCGGCTTATAGTTTGCGTTATGGGTGCGGTTGGGTCGCTGCTTGTAAGCAATGCCTCAACCGCAGTGAAGTAATGGATGAATCGCTCAGCCCGTGACGGCGCTTGGCGGGCGAGCGTCATCCACCCAAGGCCGTTGTAAAGGCGCTCTGCAACAGAATTGCTTTGAGGATCAAAAACAATATCGGCAATTGTGCTCAGGTTAATTGATGTAAAGTGTTCCGCTGCGGCTTGCCCTACTTCATACCAACCCGGAAGCGCTGTACCGCCCACGGAAACGTTAGTTCCGCTCAAAATATAGCCCGATTGGTGAATGGTTCTAGGTTCAATGGGGTGAGCTTCAAGCTTGCCGAGATTCGGGAACAGGCCGGTTGGGTTGCCATAACTAATCAACCCAAGACGTATAAGGCTGATGGCAATGTTTATTGCCCACTGGGCTTCCTCACGAACATATTCAGTGGAGCTGTTGATTGACACCTCCCAAACAAAATTAGGCAATTCTATAAAACTAACACCCTCTTCTGAATGTATACCAGCCCGAGCTCCCTGTCTTACCTCGAATATCCCCTTCAGGGGACCGGTATTCGCCGCACCAAACGGGATAATTTTGACCTTTCCGATAGTCAGACTTTTCAACGGAGGTAGCAAACGAACCAAAAAATTTGGGCCAACAGACAACTTAGCGGCCCTGATCGTGGCTTCGATTGCATCGAAAAACTTAGCCTCTTGTTCCGCTCTTGTACCGGAGAACGCAATAGCGTCCCAAATCGCGGACTCTAGGTCCTTTTCACTCGTCTCCGACGCTGAAAGCACAGTTAGACATTGTCTGGTTAGATTTCGTTCTTTTGCTAAGAACTCAGTTGAATAAGTCCAAACACGTCCCTCAATCATGCGGTAGCCATGTCCGCTTTTAACAGCGCTGACCACATCTTCGTCCGTGGCACAAAAAGCGTTTTCGGCGGCCGCGAGCACTTCTTGGAGTGCAACTCTGATTTCAGGTCGAGACCTCAGTTGAGCCCTACCCTTTGCCATTGGGACACTTTCATTGGATTTGCCACTGCCGTTGGAGCTACCGAGTAAGGCAGCCCTCCGCGACCATAGGCAGAGGAGCCGACCTATCCGTCGACCCAATCGCTGAATCAGGAGCGCGCAAGCCACCTAAAGCTCGGTGCGCATCAGCAGAGCAAGCGGCCGAAAACTCATTGCGCGTTCCCGGCAGTCCCCATCGCGGGCACGAACTCGGCAGCTTTGTCCACCGCGATCAGTCAGTGGGACCAGCCCCATCGCATCGGCTGTGCTTTGATAATTGTCAATCGGTCCGCGCTTCGCCTTATCCGCTTCATTTCCTCGCCGCCCCTGCACACGCATCCGCTGCGCCGGACGTTCCCTCCGGCCACCGTCCGCGCCGCTAGGCGTCGTCGTAGCCGTATCCGTGTTGATTTCCGAATTCGCCTTAAGCACGGTCGTCACGACGTCTATTCCGCAGTCTTCAAGCGCCAATGCGAGCTGGTTGGCCTTGAAAATGACGATCCGAGCGATCCCCTTGTCCGGAGGTTCCACGAGACTCTCGCCGCGTACGAGCAACTTCTTAGCGAGAAGAACCAAGCGAAGACAAAGGCATCGCGGACCCGGCAAAAGATTGCGAACAAAGGTATTCACCAATCCCTGATCGATTGGGCTCGTGGTAAGGTCGAGACAAACGGGTTCAAATTGCTGGTAGAAGCAGGGTTGCCAGAACACACGGCGGAATACGTTGTGATGCAGTTCGAGCCTAGATTTCCGCCGGATGTCGTGGAACTCGCACGCAACCGCTTGCTGCGCCACGAAATTACCTTGCCCTAGAGCCTGCCTTGCTTAGGTTTCTGCGCCCATTTTAGCCCCGAGCGGTGTGGTGGCTCCCGGATCACGCTGGCGAGGCACCCATCATGCGAGTCTCCGGCGCAAGAGGCAGTCGTTAACAGCAGTCAACACGACCCCGACTTCACCGCGCTTGGCGTAACCTGACGACCAACGTTACGGCCTGAATCGCTGGGGTTACGCCGGTTACGCCCGTTACACCTTAGAAGCGAGGGAAGGGGAACGCCGAAAGTGAGCCTCAGGCCTGTCGCTTGAACGACAAAACATCGCCGCCTGCGCCGCCCTCGCAATGTCGCGCCCATGCGTCCATAAGCTCACGCCGCCGCGTCAGCGCATCCGAACGACGGTAGGCCCCCTCCACGCCGCCAACGACGTGAGCCAAGACCCCCTCGCAAACTTCCCTCGGGAACGACGTCTCGTCCCCCGCCCAATCCCTCAAGGTGCTGCGAAATCCGTGGACGGTATAGTTGGCTCCGAGCTTGGCCATAGCCTTTTGAAGGACGATGTGGCTAAGCGGGCCGTCTTTTTTTGGAGAGGGAAATATGTTGCTGGATCGCTTGATGGCCGCCATCGCCTCTACGATCCTCATCGCCGGAGGCGACAAAGGAATGCGATGTTCTCTGCCGGTCTTCATCCGTTCTTTCGGAATGGTCCATATGGCCGTGGCGGAATCTACCTCTGACCATTTCGCGCCAAGGACTTCGTTGCTTCGAACGCCAGTCAGGATCAAGAGTTCGAGCGCAAAGGCTGCAACACTCTGACTTTGATACTCCCTCAGAGCCTGCACAAACGCGCGGATTTCCGCGTACGGCATCGCCGCGAAATGACCGCGAGCCAGCTTCCTCTGTTTCGGTAGAAGATGCGCAAGGTTCCCGCGCCAAGCCGCCGGGTTCTCTCCCGTCCTGTATCCCGCCGCCTTTGCATAGTCGCAGACGGCCTCGATCATCGCCCTAACTCTTGACGCAGTCTCAGGCTTCGTGTGCCAGAGGGGTTTGAGGATGGCCAGCACTGCAAGCGAATTGACCTTGTCGATGGGCAGCGCGAGCAGGGACTTAGCGTAATCGTTCAGGCGCTGCCGCCATTGATCTTTCGACCTTGGCGACTTCCACGCTGGTGTCTTGGATTTGATGAGTTCATCGGCGACTTCTCCAAACGTCGGCAACTTGCGTTTTTGCGCCTTTCGATCCGCGATGGGATCGATCCCGTCGCGCACCTTTCGCCGCGCATCCGTCGCCAATTCGCGAGCGCTGGCCAACGACAGATCGGGCCATTGCCCCAAGCTCATTAATCGTCGGCGTCGATTTATCGTGAAAAGGAACCCCCACGTGATGCGGCCTTCTGAGCTTGAGATCGCGTAGAGGCCTCCGCCATCAGCGGTCTTACTCCCCGCCCTAAGTACGGCCAGTTTTTTGGAGTTCAATTTCCCGACCACAGCGGCCTTTCTCCACGATTTGCTCCACAGTCAGATAGAAACGGCCACGGACTTTTGGAGGCGATGCGAGACAGCGCTACCACAAGAATATCGAAATCTCAAAGACATAGAGAGAGAGCTGGGAACGTGCGGAAACGGTAGGTTCGATCCCTGCATCGCCCACCATCAAATCCGCGCGTTCCGCGCGTTGTCAGGCCAAACAATCCTGCTCGCAAAAACAGGATCCTCGCGGCGGGAAATTTTGCTTGCATTGCTTATTAATAAGCGCTTTACTGAACATCCGGCCGCCTGGATGGGCGGTGAGCTCGACGGGCTGCCCCCGCGGGAAACCGGCAATATAAGGGAGGAATCAAGCATGACGAAAGCCCTAGCGTTGGTTGAACTCGTCGCCGCCGGTTTGTCGGCCGCGGCGACTGTCGAAAGAGCGCAAGCCGAAGGGAAATCGCTGACCATGTGTTGGGCGGCGTGGGATCCGGCAAACGCGCTGGTTGAGCTCGACAAGGATTTCACCAGGCAGACCGGCATCGAGATGAAGCATGAGTTTGTCCCGTGGACGAGCTATGCCGACCACTTCATCAACCTGCTCAACTCGCGCAGCAGCGAATGCGATTTGATCATCGGCGACAGCCAGTGGATAGGCGGCGCGGCCGAGAACAAGTGGTATGTGAAGCTCAACGACTTCTTCGACAAGAACAAGATCTCGATGGACGCGTTCTTGCCCGCGACCGTCGTCGGATATGCCGAATGGCCCAAAAACACGCCGAACTACTGGGGATTGCCGGCCATGGCCGATGCGGTCGGCTGGACCTATCGCAAGGACTGGTTCGCCAAGCCCGAGCTTCGCGCCGAGTTCAAGGCTAAGTACAATCGCGAACTCGAGCCGCCCAAGACCTGGGATGAGCTGATTGAAGTGGCGAAGTTCTTCACCGGCAGGGAGATCGACGGCAAGAAGGTCTACGGTTCGTACATCTTCACAGAGCGCGGCTCGGAGGGCATCACGATGGGCGTCACCAACGCGATGTACAACTACGGCTTCGACTACATGGACCCCAAGCAGCCTTACCACATGGAAGGCGTCGTCAACTCCGCCGGCGCCGCCAAAGGCATGGACGTCTACAAGGAGCTCTTCAAGTGCTGCCAGCCGCCGGGCTTGACGAACGCCTACATGTCGGAGGGTCTCGACGCCTTCAAGTCCGGCCAGGTCGCGATGCAGATGAACTGGTATGCGTTCTTCCCTGGCCTCGCCAAAGATCCCAACGTCGGTGGCGACAAGATCGGGTTCTTCAAGAACCCCGCCGGCCCGGCCGGCGATTTCACCCAGCTCGGCGGTCAGGGGCTGTCCGTGGTCGCGGCCTCGAAGAATGTCGACGACGCACTTCTCTACATGAAGTGGTTCGCGCAGCCGGAGATTCAGCAGAAGTGGACGGATCTGGGCGGCGCCTCGGCGTCCAAGGCCGTGCTGCTGTCTGACGCCTATAAGAACAGCGCCGCCTACGCGCCGTCATTCGTCGAGTCGATGGGCATGGTCAAGGATTTCTGGGCGGAGCCGCTCTATGTTCCGCTCCTCCTCGACATGCAGAACCGGGTCCATGACTATGTGGTCGCTGACAAGGGCACTTCGCAGAAGGCGCTCGACGAACTGGTCAAGGACTGGTTGAAGGTCTTCAAGCAGGAAGGCAAGGATCCTTCCTGACCGCGCAAAGGTCCAAAGGTCCGGTTTTTATCCGAGACCCATCCCCGGCGTCGCAAGCCGCCGGGGAGACTTGATTGGTCCATGAGCGGGCAGGGTCATGACGGTGACGAACAATGCGAGAGGCATCGCCGAAGGAGTCGCCTTGCGAACGCCGGCGGCGGTAGCCGGGCGGGTGAGAGGACTATCCGATCGCGCCGTCGCCTGGCTATTCATCCTGCCAACGATGCTGTTGCTCCTGGCGATCAACATCTTCCCGCTGATCTGGGCGATCCGGCTGTCGTTCACCGGCATGATGGCCAACCTGCCGACCCCCGCCCGGTTCATCGGCTTCGACAATTATGTCGACATCCTGACCGATGAGGATCTCTGGGCGAACTTCCAGATCACCGCGCGGTTCGTTTTTTGGACGATCGCGCTGCAAATCCTGATCGGCCTCGGGCTGGCGCTGCTCATCAATCAGAAATTCCGCGGCCATAGCTTCTGGACGACCGTCATCCTCTTGCCGATGATGTTGTCGCCGGCGGTCGTGGGCAACTTCTGGACCCTTTTGTTTCAGCCGCAGATCGGGCCGTTCAACTATCTCGTCGGCTTCTTCACCGGCGCCGCGCCGAGCTCTTTCACCATGATCGGAAGCGTGGCCCTCGCGCCATGGACGATCGTGCTGGTAAACACCTGGATGTGGACGCCCTACGTGATGCTGATCTGCCTCGCCGGCCTGCGCTCCATTCCTGATTACATCTATGAGGCGGCTGAGGTCGACCGCGCGTCACCGCTGCGGCAATTCTGGTCGATCACATTGCCGATGGTGCTCCCTTTCCTCATGCTTGCGGTGCTGTTCCAGGCGATCCAGGCGTTCGTGATGTTCGACCTGGTTAATCTCCTCACTTCCGGCGGACCGGGATCGACCACGGAACTGGTCTCGATCACGCTCAAGCGCGCCGCGTTTGAGAAGTGGGAGACCGGCTACGCCTCGGCGCTCGCCGTGATCCTTTTCGTCACGATATTCGGCGCCGCCAACATCTACGTGAAGGCGCTCAACAGAGTGAAACAGCAATGACCGCGGTCCCGCCGCCCCGCCCGTTCTCGGAGCCGTCGCCGCTTGCCCGTTGGCTCGCCGGCGCCGTCGTCATTCTTTACGCCATCGTCACCATCCTGCCTCTGGTGTGGATCGGGGCGACTGCTTTCAAGTCGCAGGAAGACGCGGTCGCCTATCCGCCGAAAGTGTTCTTCACGCCCACGCTCGAAGGATTTGTCGACCTGTTCACGGTGCAGACGCATCAGTCGCCTGATTTCATCGCCAAGCTGCCGCCACCCCAAACCTGGTACGAGAAGCTCGCCCGCGACCGCGATATGGTCATTGCCGGCCCCTCGCGGGTGGTCGAGCGGTTCCTCAATTCGCTCATCATCGGCTTCGGCTCGATGATTCTCGCGACCTTCCTCGGCACGCTGGCGGCTTACGGGTTTTCGCGCTTTCGCGTGCCGTTGGCCGACGATTTGCTTTTCTTCATTTTGTCGACCCGCATGATGCCGCCGATTGCCGTCGCAGTCCCGATTTACATCATGTATCGCTGGCTTGGCCTCTACGATACGAGGATCGGAATGATCCTCCTGTACACGGCGGTGAACTTGTCGCTTGCCGTATGGCTGCTCAAGGGATTCATCGACGAGATCCCGCGGGAGTATGAAGAAGCAGCCCTTGTCGACGGCTACACCCGGTTGCAGGCCTTTCGAAAAGTGGTGCTGCCGCAGGCAATGACCGGGATCGCGGCGACCGCGATTTTCTGCCTGATTTTCTCGTGGAACGAATATGCGTTCAATCTCCTGCTGACGAGCTCGGACGCGCAAACCATGCCGCCCTTCATTCCCTTCATCATCGGCGAGGGCGGGCAGAACTGGCCCGCGGTCGCGGCCGGAACGAGCCTTTTTCTGCTGCCAATCGTGATTTTCACCGTCGCGCTGAGAAAGCATCTGCTGCGCGGAATCACGTTCGGGGCGGTGCGCAAATGAGCGTGCAGAGCGGCGCAACACGGCGAGGATGGACGAACTGGTTTCGGCGCGGCCCGTGGGAGAATACCGCAATGGCCGTGATCGGCGTCGGGATATTAATGCTGACGCAGCCGTTTTTCCTCGATCTCTACACTTATTCGTTCGTCACGATCCTGGGCGGCACGCTCGGGTTCGTCGTCGTCAGCCACTTTCCGCAGTGAGGCGTCGCCATGGCGGAGATCCGCGTCGAGGGGCTGCACAAGGTCTTCCAAGGCTTCGTCGCCGTCCAGAATTCGAGTTTCGTGATCGAGGATCGCTCCTTTTTCGTCATGCTGGGACCGTCGGGCTGCGGCAAGACGACGACGCTCAGGATGATCGCTGGCCTCGAGCTGCCGACCGAAGGCAGGATTCTGCTGGACAGCGAAGATGTCACGCTTCGTCGCGCGGCGGAGCGCGACATCGCCTTCGTCTTCCAGCTCTTCGCCCTCTATCCGCACATGAACGTCGCACAGAACATCGGTTTTCCGCTGAAGTGCGAGGGCGTCGCTCGCGACGAGATCCGCAAGCAGGTCCGCGAGGCCGCGCGGCTGTTGCGCATTGAGCATCTTCTCTCCAGCAAGGTTTCGAAGCTCGCGGGCGGCGACCGGCAGCGCGTCGCCCTCGGCCGCGCCATCGTCCGCCGGCCCAAGGCTTTTCTCATGGACGAGCCGCTGGGCGCACTTGACGCCGAGTTTCGCCGCATCATGTGCGATGAGCTGCGTGACCTCCACGACCGGATTGGGGCGACCACGGTCTATGTCACCCATGACCAGCTCGAGGCGATGTCGATGGCCGACCGGATCCTGGTCATGAATCGCGGAGTGGTCGAGCAGGTCGCCACGCCGCAAGAGATCTACGACCGGCCGAACAGCATGTTCGTCGCTGATTTCATCGGCTCGCCGTCGATGAACTTCATCCGCTTCGAGGGCAAACTCCAGCGCGGCGACCGCGCTGTCCGCCTTCAGGACGCGAGTATCGCGGTGCCTGAAATGCAGGAGGACGGGATCAGCGGGCCGCTGGCGCTCGGGGTCCGCCCGGAGCATGTCACCCTGTCCAATTCCGGCGCCATCCGCGGCCGGGTTTTCGGCGCCGAATATCTCGGCACGACGCAGATCGTCACGATCGATATCGAGCAGGGCCGGATCAAGGCGCGACTGCCGGCGTCCGCCACGGTCCGGTTCGGCGAGCCAGTGGGTCTTGCGTTCCAATCACAGCGGCTGGTGGTGTTCGACGCAACGACCGGACGCGCGACCCGGAGCGCGCTTTACGAGGGCGCGGGTCATGGCTGAAATCCTCGTTCGCCATGTGAGCAAGCGCTTCGACGAAATCGAGGCCGTACGCGATCTGTCGTTCGACATCGCCAATGGCGAGTTCGTGGTCCTGCTCGGTCCCACTGGCGCCGGGAAGACAACGACGCTGCGGCTAATCGCCGGCCTCGAATGTCCGGATGACGGCGCGATTTCGATCGACGGCCAGGACATGACCAGAGAGCCGCCGGCGACGCGCGATGTCGCCTTTGTCTTCCAGCAATATTCGCTCTACCCGCACCTCACGGTCTACGACAACCTCGCTTTCCCGCTGCGTTCGCCGGCGCGGCGGATCCCCGAGGCCCAGGTGCGCGAGCGCGTCCAGGCGATCGCGGAGCTTCTGCACATCTCCAGCAAGCTGGACAACCGCGCGACCCGTCTCTCAGGCGGCGAGATGCAGCGCGTCGCCATCGGCCGCGCGCTTGTCCGCGAGCCCGCAATCTATCTCATGGACGAACCGCTCTCCTCCCTCGACGCCAAATTGCGCGCCGAGTTGCGCCTCGAACTGAAGCGCATCCAGGTCGAGCTTGGCGCCACGATCCTCTACGTCACCCACGACCAGATCGAGGCGATGACCATGGCGAGCCGCATCGGCGTCCTGCGCGACGGAAGGCTGCTCCAGGTCGGGACGCCGCGCGAGATCTACGAGAATCCACACGACATCTATGTCGCGACCCGGCTCGGGACGCCGCAGATCAATCTCCTGCCGGCTGAGCTCCTGCCCGGGGCGGCGATGCCGCGCAACACCAAGACGATCGGCGTGCGGACGGAGCATCTCCTGATTGCCAAGCCGAATGGCGGTCCGGTGGGGCAGGTTCGCCGGATCGAGCATCTCGGCGATCAGAACCACGTCCATCTCGACTACAACGGCCAGCCCCTCGTCACGCTGGCTGATCCTCATCAGCCGCTTTCCGCGGGTCAGGAGGTCGGGTTGCAGCTCATCGATCCTCTCTACTTCGATGCATCCGGGCAACGCATCGCCCTCTCTGCCCAGTGAGACGTGAGCCATGTCCCGCGATTCCCTCATCCTGAGATCGCTGACTGCGGCGGCGGCCGGGCAGGCGATCACCGGCGCGCCCGAACTGGCGACGCTCGGCCAAACGATCGAGCGCCGCAGGCGCGAGGCGGCGGCGATATGACTCATTTCATGAATGCGCGGGACGCGATCGTGACCGATGCGATTGACGGTCTTCTGGCCACGTCGCCGCGTGCGCTGGCGCGGCTCGATGGCTTTCCGAATATCAAAGTTGTCGTTCGCGCCGACTGGGACCGCAGCCGGGTGGCGCTCGTTTCGGGAGGAGGCTCGGGGCACGAGCCGGCGCATGCGGGGTTCGTCGGCCGGGGCGCCCTGACCGCTGCGGTCTGCGGCGAGATATTCGCTTCCCCGACCGTCGATGCCGTACACGCGGCGATTTTGGCGGTGACGGGCGAGGAGGGGTGCCTGTTGATCGTCAAGAACTACTCGGGCGACCGCCTCAATTTTGGTCTCGCCGCCGAGCGCGCGCGGGCGGCTGGACTGAAGGTCGAGATGGTCATCGTCGCCGACGATATTGCGCTTGAGGATTTCGCCCAGCCGCGCGGCATCGCAGGCACGCTCTTTGTTCACAAGATCGCCGGCAGCGCCGCGGAAGCCGGGGCCGATCTCGAGACGGTCGCCGCCATCGCCGCCCGCGTCGCGGGGGCGACCAAGAGCCTTGGCATTGCAACGACAACCTGCTCGATCCCGGGTCAGAAGGCGCATGCGCGGCTCGACGCCGGACAGGCGGAGCTTGGGCTCGGAATTCATGGCGAGCCGGGCGTCGAGAGGATCGATCTCCCGACCGCCGACGCGGTCGCGGAATTGATGGCGAAGAGGCTCGGCCGGTTCATCCCGCCGTCGGGCGCGGTCGCCCTTCTGATCAACAATCTGGGCGGCGCGCCGGACCTCGAAATGGCGGTCTTCGCCAAGGCGATGCTAGAAACGTCCCTTGGCCGGCGCGCCCGGTTGGTCCTGGGCCCGGCGCGCCTGATGACCGCGCTCGACATGAAAGGCGTCTCCCTCTCGGTTCTGCCGGTCGACGATCAACTGGTCGATGCGCTGACGTCGGAATGCGACGCGCCGGCATGGCCGCCGGTCCACGGGACGCGCAAAGTCGAAATCCTTGCTTCGGTCGCCGCAGCTCAACGCGGCAAGGAAATCGCAAGTGACAATCCGCAAGCGCGGCAGATGCTTGATGCGATCTGCCGGGCCCTGATCAAGCGAGAAGCGGAACTCAACGCTCTCGACGCGAGAATTGGCGACGGCGACACCGGAACAACCTTCGCTGCCGCGGCTCGAACGGTTCTGGCCGAACTTGATGCTCTCCCGCTCGACGATTCGGCGAAAATGTGTACGGCGCTTGCGGAACGACTGTCCGGGTCGATGGGCGGGTCGAGCGGCGTCCTTCTGTCCATTCTTGCCGCTGCTACCGGCCACGCCTTGGCGAGTGGAATGCAATGGCCCTCGGCTTTGCGGGCGGGAGCCGAGCGGATGAAATTCTACGGCGGTGCAAATCGGGGCGATCGCACCTTGCTTGACGCTTTGCTTCCCGCGATCGACGTCCTGGAAACCGGAGGCGACCTGGCGGCGGCGGCTGGCGCCGCCCGCGACGGCGCCGCCGCCACGGCCGGAATGACCAAGGCGCGCGCCGGCCGCTCGAGCTATCTCGCATCGCGGGATTTGGCCGGCGTAGCCGATCCGGGAGCGGTGGCGGTCGCCGTGGTCTTTGAGGCCGCCGCTGCCCGCGCTCGAAGCGCCGAAAGGTTGTCGCCCGCGTGAGGCAGGTCGAGATGATGGTCGCGCACGGAAAAACGGCGAGCCTCCCGGACTCGGTCCTGCGGCTCGACGCCGGCCGGAAGAGGAAGCTCGTGGCGGCGATCGCGGGGTGCGTCGTCGCCCACGTCGACGAACTGACCGCGCTCAACTCCGCGATCGGCGACGGCGATCACGGCCATAACATGAAAAGGGGATTCGAGACGGTGCTCGAGGACCTGGAGGCGCTTTCGGGCATGAGCCTGCCCGATCTCGTCAAAGCCGTTGGCACGAAGCTGGTGATGAAGGTCGGCGGCGCCTCGGGTCCGCTCTACGGGACGCTGTTTCTGGCGCTGGCGAAGGAGCTTCCGGCGGAACCGTCGCGGTCCGAGGCGGTGAAAGCACTCGCCGCGGCGATCAGCGCCGTCAAGGCGCGCGGCAAGAGCGATGCCGGTCAGAAGACAATGCTCGATGTGCTTGTTCCCAGCTACGAGGCGTTCGCTGCAGGCGCAGATCTTGCCGCCATCAGGGAGACTGCGGCCCGCGCGGCGTTGGCGACCGCGCCGATGCGGGCGACGCGCGGCCGCGCGTCTTTTCTCGGCGAGCGCTCGATCGGGCACATGGATCCCGGGGCGCGCTCATCGTCGCTGATGATCGCGACGCTTTGCGACGAACTCGGAGACGCCTGATGGCCAATGTCGGCATCGTCATCGTGTCCCATTCGCCCAAAGTCGCCGAAGGCGCCGCCGATATGGTGCGCCAGATGGTCGGAAAGGACGTCCCGCTCGCCTGGACAGGCGGCAATCCGGTCGGCGGTCTCGGGACAAGCTTCGAAGCGATCAGCGACGCCATCCACCGCGCCTGGTCGGAGGCGGGCGTCGCCATATTCGTCGATCTTGGCGGCGCGGAGACCAATAGCGAGATGGCGATCGAGATGCTGCCCGAGGACAAGCGCGGGTATGTGGTGGTCTGCAATGCGCCGATCGTCGAGGGCGCGGTGATCGCCGCGACCGAGGCCTCAGGCGGCGCGAGCCTCGCCGTGGTGCGGCGCACGGCCGAGGAATTGTCCGCATGACCGCGACGGCGCGGCCAGGGTTCGGCGTCGGAGATCTTTCTCGGCGCGCCTTCTCGCACCCGGCGCGACCCGCCGGCAGGATTGAGACCCTCGCATGGATGAGATGACCGCGACCGTTTCGGTTCTGCTGACGAACTCGATCGGGCTGCACGCCCGTCCGTCGGTGAAGCTCACCAAGCTCGCCAAGACTTTCAAGGCGCATATCGAGGTCGGGCTGACGGCGAGTGGGCCCTGGGTCGACGCGAAGAGCATTGTCAAGGTGATGGCGGTAAAGGCGGCGAAGGGGACTGTCCTGCATTTTCGCGCCAAGGGGCACGACGCACGCCCGGCGCTCGCGGCGCTTCGCGAATTGGTCGCTCTCGACTTCCATGAGGACGAGGAGGATCTCCCGGACGGCGAGGCCGGACGCGCGCATGGGTGAGCTTCGTCTCACCGGCAGGTTTGCGTCCGGTGGCTTTGCCGCCGGACCGGTTGCGGTTCTGTCCGGCTTCGCTCCAGTAAGCCGCAGAAGCGGAGAGCCGGATCAGGAAGGGGCGGCGCTTCGAGACGCGATCGTCGCGGCGATCGGACAGCTCTCGCAGCTCGCGTCTGACGCCGAAGACGATGGCGCGGCCATCCTCGCTTTCCAGATCGCCATGCTGGAGGATGAAGCGCTCGCAGCCTCGGCTTTCGAGGCGATCGCCAAAGGAACAGGCGCGGATCAAGCCTGGCGCGCGGCGCTCGACGCCGAAATCAAGGGCTATGAGGCCGCCGATGACGAGCATTTCCGTGCCCGCGCCAACGATCTGCGCGATATTCGCGACCGCGTGCTCGGCGCGCTGTCGAGCGTAGCGAGCGAGCCCGGCCTGCCGCCCGGCGCCATCGTGCTGGCAGAAGATCTGACGCCTTCGCGTTTTCTCGCCACCGATTGGAGCAATGGCGGCGGCATCGCACTGACCCGCGGCAGCGCTTCCGGCCATGTCGCGATGCTCGCTCGGTCGCGCAGGGTTCCAATGATCGTCGGGATGCAGATCGACCTGGGAGCTTTTGGCGGTCATCGCGAAGCTTTGATCGACGGCGAATTCGGGACGCTGTGCCTCGATCCGGCGCCGGAGACCCGCAAGTCGTTCGCGGCGCGCGCTCGGGCGGCCGACCGCCGGCAGGGCGCCGCGGAGTTTTTCCGGGCGCGGCCGGCAGTGACGCGGGACGGAACGCCGATCGCTGTTTGCATCAACGTCGCCGATCCCGGCGAGATCGAGACGCTCGATCCCGCGAGTTGCGACGGCATCGGGCTCGTACGCACCGAGTTTCTTTTCCATCGCCAAGGCCGATTGCCGGACGAGGAGAGCCAGTATCGGGTCTATCGGCGGCTCGCTGAGTGGGCGCGCGGCAAACCTGTCAGTATCCGGACGCTCGATGCCGGAGCGGACAAGCCGATTCCTGGACTGACGATCGACGGCGAGACCAACCCGTTTCTGGGCGTGCGCGGAATTCGCCTGTCGCTCGCCAGGCCCGAGCCGTTTCGCGTCCAGCTGCGGGCGATCGCTCGGGCGGCGGTTCATGGCGCCGTCGAAGTGATGCTGCCGATGGTCGCCCTGCCGGATGAGCTCGCGGCGGCGCGGCGATATCTCGATCGGGAGATCGAGGCGCTGACGGCGGAAGGCGTCGCATGTCGCCGGCCGCCGCTCGGCATCATGGTCGAGGTGCCGGCGGCCGCCATCGCGATCGAGCGGTTCGACGCCGCCTTCTTCTCGATTGGCTCCAACGATCTGACCCAATATGTCATGGCCGCGGCGCGCGACCTCGATGCGGTCGCGGCGCTCAACGACCCGGGCAATCCCGCGGTCATGCGACTGATCGCAGAGGTTGCGGCGCATGGCGCGGCGATCGGCAGAAAGGTCAGCCTCTGCGGCGACGCCGGCGGCGAGCCGAAGCACATCCGAGCGCTCCTCACTGCCGGCCTGCGCGCCTTGTCGGTCGCGCCAACCGCGCTTGCTCGGACCAAGGAGGCAATCGCGAGCGTCGACCTCGAGACGAGCATGCGATGAGTGAGGCTCCGACCCGCGACGGAAGAACCGCCTCCGTCGAAACGTACAAGACGATTCTGAGGAACGTGCTCGACCAGCGGCCGTCTGGCACCCGCCAACGGCTTGCGACGGCGCTCGGCAAAAACCGCAGTTTCGTCACCCAAATCTCAAACCCTGCCTATTCGGTTCCGATTCCGGCCCCTCATCTCGAGATCATCTTCGAAATCTGCCGGTTTTCGCCGGTCGATCGGAACGCCTTCCTTGACGCCTTCACCCGCGCCCATCCTAATCGGGATATACAGGTCCGCAGCGGCTCGAGCTTACGCAGCTTGAGGCTCGAAGTCTTCGATTTCGGCGATGTGGAGAAGAACCGCGAGTTCGATGAATTCGTGCGCGAAATGGCGCGACGCCTATCCCGGTTGATGCGACGCAACGATCGAGGCAGCCAATGAACGGTTGAATTTGGGAGGGACGTTGCGAGGGAACGATGAAAAAATTTCTCAATTCGCAACAGACGCTGCTCGATGAAAGCCTCGATGGCTTCGCAGCGGCGCATTCGGACATCGTCGTCGTCGGCGAAGGGCGGAAATTCGTTCGCCGCAGAACCCTGGCCCCGGGCAAGGTCGCGCTCATCTCGGGAGGTGGGTCCGGGCATGAGCCGCTTCATGCAGGCTTTGTCGGCCTCGGCATGCTGGATGCCGCCTGTCCCGGGCAGATCTTCACTTCGCCGACGCCCGACCAGATGGTTGCGGCCGCGGAGGCTGTCGACCAGGGGCGAGGCGCCGTCTTCATCGTCAAGAATTACGAGGGCGATGTGATGAATTTTGAGATGGCGGCAGAAATGATGGATGGCCGATGCACGACCATCATCACTGACGATGACGTAGCGGTTGAGGCTTCGACATATTCCACCGGTCGGCGCGGCGTCGCCGGCACGTTGATCGTCGAGAAAATCGTCGGCGCCGCTGCCGAGAAAGGCATGAGCCGCGCGGATCTTCGGACCTTGGGGCAAACTGTCAACCGGCGGACGCGCTCAATGGGCGTCGCCCTGACGTCCTGCATAGTCCCGGCCGCGGGCAAGCCGAATTTCGATCTCGGCCCCGACGAGATGGAAATGGGGGTCGGCATCCATGGCGAGCCGGGGCGCCGCCGGGTGAAGATGGGCAGCGCGGACGCGATCGCCGACGAGATGACGGCGGCGATCATGGGCGATCTCGGCAATCCTCCAGCCGGCGAAGCGCTGCTCCTGATCAATGGCTTCGGCGGTACGCCGCTGATCGAGCTCTATCTCGTTTACAACGCGACCCGGCGGCTGCTCGAGAAGCGCGGCCTGCGGATCGCGCGCTCGCTGGTCGGCAGTCTCGTCACCTCGCTTGAGATGGCGGGGTGCTCAATCACCGTGAGCCAGCTCGACGCGGAGACGACCGCACTCTGGGACCACCCGGTTCATACGGCCGCGCTCCGATGGTGAGGGACGCGACGGGCTTCTCTCAGGCCATTGCCGTTCGCGATCCGACTTCAACCGACGGAAAGCGCACAGAGAGGACGATCGTGTCGCCGACGGCCTCCCAGGTGTGGACAACCTCGGGTCCGAAGGCGACATAATCGCCCTTCGCCCGAAGCGTGACTTCCCGTTGCCCGCCGTCAACGTGGAAGGTCATCTTCAAGCTGCCTTCGATGAGCACGGAGATGGTCGTGCCGTTCTGATTGGCCCAAGGGCGGGACCGCTTTTCGCCGTCCGGGTGGACGCCCCACTTCAGCTCGACGTCCGCCTGCCGCCTCAGTCCAAACTCGGCCGGAACGAACTGCCCAATGAACCATCCCGTGCCGCGAACCTGGTCGGCCCGCGCGTTGCCAAAGTAGAACGGTTCCTTGTCGCCCATAATCCAATCTCGATGAGGCGGCCAACCTGAAGCGGAGCCTGTCCCGTTGTTCGGCGCTAGGTCTGCGGACCCGGCAGGCTCACGGGCGCCGATCCTCGGTCGGGCGCCGCTCTCCCGCTCTGGCGAGGGCCAGCCGCGCCAGTGGCATGGCGAGCGCGGTGCTGACCAGCGCCATGAGGACCATCGGCGCGAAAATTCTCGGGGAGAGGATCCGGGCGTCCAGAAGAACCGTGAGAACGATCAGCTCGGTCAGCCCCTTTGCTTGCAGCAGCGATCCGAGCGCGAAACCGAATGACCATCGTTCGCCGAAAATCCGCGCCGCCAAAGCGGCCCCGCCGATGATGCCGACCGCGCCCACCGCCATTGCGATGCTGAAAACTTGAAGCAGGACCGGGGAATTGAGGTCGATCAGGGTTCGCATGCCCGTCAGGGTAAAAAAGAAAGGCATCAAGAGCGCGACGGTCATCACCTGGAGACGATCAAGAATAGGCTTGTGCAAACCGGCGGGGATGATCGCGCCAACGACGAAAGCCCCAATGATGTAGTGCAGGCCCATGAGCTCGGTGGCGAGGCCGGACAAGATCGTCGCGCCGCTCACGACGATCGCTCCCTGGGTCGTCATCGCCTCATCGTCATCGTCGATCCGGCGCATCATCATCCGGGCGAGAACAGGCCGCACGAAACGAACCATGATTACCAGATAGATCGGCGCCAGCGCCAATAGCCAAACGGCAGTCAACCCGTGACCCTGCCCGGCGTGACTCGCCGCCGCAACCGTCAGGAGAATCCCCAGCACCACCCACAGAGCGATGTCGTTTACTCCAGCCACCCCGAGGGCGAGATTGCCGATGCGGCTGCCGAAGAGGCCCATTTCCCCAAGAATTGCGGCCAGAACCGGGAGCGCCTTCATGCTGACGCATATGCCCATCGCCGCGACAAAAACGGCCGGGCTGACTCCCGGGATAAGCTCAGCGGGGTAGCGCGACAAGATCCAGAAACCGGCGAGACAGCCTAGCGCCACCGGGCAAACGACGGTCGCAACGGCTACCGGCCAGAACGCCCGCTCTCTGCCGCCGAGGACGGTGGGGTCCAGGTGGAGGCCAGAGATAAGACCGAAGATCAACACGGCAACGGTCGCGAGTCCGCCCAGGGGCGCTAGCGCGGCCGGGCTCCCGAAGATTTGAAAAACACTGGGCGCAAGTCTGCCAAAAACCGAGGGGCCCAACACGATGCCGACCATTATCTGCATCGTGACCAGCGGCATGATGCCCTTCACCCTGGTCAGGCGTCGCAATATTGCCGGAACGGCGACAATGACGAACGCCTGAAGCAAGAAGATCGAGCTGGGGGACACTGGCCCTAAATACCCTCCGCGGCTTCCACACGCCGAGCCGCCAGCGCAGCCTCATGCATGCGCCAACCTCAGTCGCCCGGCCATTCGCCTGCCCCTACCCCAGCGAGGGCCGCCGAACCGGCCTTGGTTGTTTCAACGCGTCAGTCGATCTGCGCCAGAGACCCCGCCCACTTGTCAAAGAACATCTTGCTCGACGCCGTGAGCGGCAAGCCGATCGGCAGCCGGGATTTGCCGTACTTGGAAAACTCAAGATACTTCTTGATTGTTCTCAAGTCCTCGGCGTTGGCCAGTTGCAAATCTTCATTGACGAAATGAATGATGCACCCTCGCTCGACCGCCTTCTCCAGCAACTCGTTGCGATAGGCCTCATCCTCCGGCAGCGCGAAGATGCTGTACATGACGATATTGCATTCGCGCTGCGTGACGAGGTATTTCAGCGTTGGCAGATGGGTCATGTCCTCGAGATCGAACAGCTCGTAGTCGAATTCGAGCTTCTTCTTGTTGCAGTAATCGACAAGCATGTAGCGCTGTAGATGCACGGGTATGCCATAGGTCGACGCCGTGTTGTTCGCAACGTAGAAGATGTTGTTCTTGCCGTTGAAAAAGGCGTCCGGGCGGCGCGGGTGGGCGGCGAGCCTCTCCTCTTCTTCCTCGGTGTCGGGGATGAGGTGGAAATAGCCGGCCGGAATCTTGCGGCCGAGATAGTCGCCGTAGATGCCCTCGGCGACGCGGAAGTCCATGCTGACGCGGGTTTTGCCGCTCGTATTGGGCCGGCCCGAGCCGTGGATGTTCTCCTGGGTGAAGAAGCATGCGCTCCCGGGCCCGGCCTTGATCTGCCAGCTTTCCTTGCCGAAGAGTTCCGTCATTTCGTCCATGCTCAGGCGCTTGTCGATCGCCTGCTGGATCAAGTCGCGCGATTTCTTGATGCTGAGGATCTGCATCGACCGGGTGCGGTCTTCGTCGGCGGTCACGTCGCAGAAAGGCATCCAGATGCTGCGCGAGGCAATGCCGTGGCCGTAAAGCAGCCCGGTGTGGAAGGGGAAGAACAATTCCGGGGTCGTCGGCAACATGATGCGGACATTCATGAACCGCTGCACAGCGACCGGCAGCCGCAGCTTCCCCTGAGGCACGATGACCTCGCGGACGAAGCGGTTCAGCATCCGGCGAAACTCAGGCAGATTCGTATCGGCGCAGAGCTGCTTGGTGACCTTGTAGGTCTCGTTGAGCGGAACGCTCTCGTGCAGGTAGCTGAGATCGTCGAGCTTGTAACCCATTCCGCGAACGCGGTTGAGGATCCACTCGTTGAACGGATATTTCGAATTGTCCCAGGAATAGACCTTGGCGTCCCAGACCGTCGTCAAGCTCTCCTCGAGAGCAGCGTCGATGTCGTTGGCGGCGACAAGTTTTTCACGAACGTGCTCTGTCATATTGCTTCGTCTCTTCCCTAACCTGCGGTCCTGGGGCCTTTACTCGATTGCGCGTGAAATGACCACACCGACGTGACAACGCGATACGCCAAATAGGCGCTGCCAACAACCGGGGAACGGCGCTAGGCAGTCCGGCCTCCACAGCCGGGTCGCTGCATGCCCCCGCAGTTCGACAGTCAGACCGAGCGTTCTCCCCGGCCTTGCTATCTCGTTTGTCCAGGGCTCAGGCTACGGCGGTCCTGCGCCGACCCCTAAGTCCGGCGAAGCCGAGGCCGGCGAAGCCCAGCGCCATCATCGCCCACGTCGAGGGTTCCGGCACGCTACCGGCGACATAGTCCAACGCGACTGGCGGATCGCCGGCCGCGAGGACGGCGACGCCGTAGCCCATAGTCCCCACAGGAGCGCCAATGCCATTAGACCACACATCCACATCGTCAATGATGGGCGCGTCAGCCGTTCCGACGTTGATCCGGAACATCACGCCGTAGACGTCGAGCGGGCCGCCGAAGAACGGCCAATCGGCTGCCACCCACGCCGTGATCGGAGCGCCGCCCGGCCAATAGAGATTGTCGTAGCTCACCGAGGGGCCGAACGGCAGAAGGTTGTTCGGGTCGGAGACCACAATCGTGCTCATATCCGCGGGGGCGCCGACATTGGCCGGATCGTTGGGACCGCTTTTTGTCAGGGTAAAGAGCCCGAGGATCGGCGCGTTGACGATGCTGAGGCCCTTGTTCGAATCAGAGAACGTCCCGCTGATCCCCGTGATCTCGTACGCGGTTTCAGGGTATGGACCCGACGGATATTTCCCGTCCGTCGTGGTTCCGTAGGTCAGTTGGATCGTGCCGATAATGCCTGGCGCCGTGACATTGAGAGTCGTGGTCTTCGCCTGAGCCGACCCCGCGGCGGCGGCCAGTCCTGCCATTGCGGCCGCAGCCGCTACAAAATGCCCGATTTTCATCTGCCCCCTCCGTTGCCCCGTCGGACGCCCGCCCCTCGCGGACATTCCCGGACCCGGCGCGGAATTGAGCGGATGCCTCCGCCGCAGGCAATGGGCTCGCCATCACAATAATTTGACGGCCCCACATCACGCTGACGTAAGGTTCGCGCGACGTCTCGAAGTGTCCTTGCAAGGGCGGCGCGACCGGGCAAAGCCGCGCCAAACCGAATTCAACATCGTCCGCCCACCGAGGCCCATTCGGCGCGGCCAATGGCCGTAATGTGTCTTCTTCGCCACAATTTAACGCAATTGTCGGATTCGTGACCTGCCGCCCGGCGTAACGCATTGCATGCGCTGTCTTTCTGGCAATAATCATGCGACCGTGACGAATCGGGCCGGGGGCCGGCTCGCCCGCCAAGTGTTCATGAACTGTCGGGTGTCTCAGTGGGGAAATCATGCGCCGCAATTTGATTCGCGCCGCCGTCTGGGCCGGTCTCTTTCTCAGCGCCGGAACGGCGCCTGTCTTCGCCAATGCGCTCGATTCGCAACTCCAGCCGGTCGCCACTCCCATCCAGCGCGAAACCGTCCCGTTCGACGGCAGAGAGGCGCCGGGCACCATCGTGATCCGCACTTCCGAGCGGCGTCTCTACTTTGTGCTTCCCGACCATCAGGCGCTCAGATACGGCGTCGGCGTTGGACGGCCGGGCTTCACTTGGGCCGGCGTCACCCGGATCGGATACAAGCGCGAATGGCCGGACTGGACCCCGCCGGCTCAGATGCTCAGGCGCCGGCCGGACCTCCCGCGGCACATGGAGGGGGGCATCGAAAATCCGCTCGGCGCGCGGGCCATGTATCTTGCCGGCACGCTGTTTCGAATTCACGGCTCCAATGAGCCCGACACGATCGGGCAGGCAGTTTCGTCCGGGTGCATACGGATGACGAACCAGGACGTGATCGACTTGTACGACCGGGCGAAGGTTGGCGCGCGGGTCGTCGTGACGCGCTGAACCCCGTAGACCCTTCTCCCCGCAGCGGGGAGAAGGTTAGGCCGGGCGCGGTTTCCGCAGGGGCCAATTGTCGCCCCCTCACCCCAGCCCTTTCCCCTCAAGCGGGGCGAGGGGAATCTGAGTCCGCCGGCCCTTCGACGGGCGCCTTTCTTTCGCGCAATCCCGCAGCTATATGCTTGACTGATGAACGCAAACGCGCGTCCCAACGTCCAGCCCCTCGTCGACCCTTTCGGCCGCGCGATCGCCTACGTGCGGGTGTCGGTCACCGACCGTTGCGACTACCGCTGCGTCTATTGCATGTCCGAGGACATGAACTTCCTGCCAAAGCGCGACGTGCTGTCGCTCGAGGAGCTCGACCGATTGTGTTCGGCTTTCGTCGGCCTGGGCGCACGAAAAATCCGGATCACCGGCGGCGAACCGCTGGTCAGGCGCAATGTGATGTCGCTATTCCGCGGGCTTTCCCGGCATCTCGCCGCAGGCGCGCTCGATGAAGTCACGCTGACCACAAACGGCTCCCAGCTCGCCCGCTTTGCGCACGAACTCGCCGATTGCGGCGTCGAACGCATCAATGTCTCCCTCGATACGCTTGACCCGATCAAGTTTCGACAGGTGACCCGCTGGGGCGATCTCGGCGTCGTCCTCGCCGGCGTGGAGGCTGCGTCCGCGGCCGGGCTCAAGGTCAAGATCAACACGGTTGCGCTCAAGGGTTTCAATGAAGACGAGGCTTTGAGCCTGGTCGAGTGGGCGCACGGCCGCGGCTTTGACATCACCTTCATCGAGGTGATGCCGCTAGGGGCCATGGAGCCCGATCGGGCCGACCAGTTCCTCCCTCTGACGGAGCTGCGCGCGCGCCTTGAAGGCTCGCTTACGCTCAACCCCTCCGCCTATGCCTCCGGCGGCCCGGCGCGCTATTATGACGTGAGCCAAACCGGGGGACGCCTCGGCTTCATTACTCCGCTGACCCACAATTTCTGCGAGAGCTGCAACCGGGTGCGGGTGACCTGCACCGGCACGCTTTACATGTGTCTCGGCCAGGAGGACGCAGCGGATTTGCGCGAGCCGCTGCGTCGCTCGGATTCGGACGCCCCGTTGGTCGCCGCAATCCGGGCGGCGATCGCGCGCAAGCCCAAGGGCCACGACTTCGTCATCGCCCGGTCCGCGGCGCCGGCGACCGAGCGCCACATGAACACGACCGGCGGTTGATCGCCTTTTTGTCGGCCTCCGCTGGCGGCGAGCCCCCGGGCGCGCTATATCACTGGCTGTGAAGAGGGCGGGACCTTGACTCTCCGCGCTCATGAGGACTTTGCGCCATGCCGAATGCTCGCGAACGTATCGAGAAGGTGATCTCGGAACACCCGGTCGTGTTGTTCATGAAGGGGACGCCGGAATTTCCCCAATGCGGGTTCTCCGGTCAGGTCATCCAGATCCTCGACTATCTCGGCGCGCCGGTGGTCGGCGTCAACGTGCTCGAGGATGCCGACATTCGTCAGGGGATCAAGGAATACGCCAACTGGCCGACGGTGCCCCAGCTCTACATCAAGGGCGAATTCGTCGGCGGCTGCGACATCACGCGCGAGATGTTCCAGTCGGGCGAACTGGCGGCGATGCTGTCCGACGCCGGCGTCGCGGTCAAGAGCCAAGCCGGGGCCTGACGAGCTCCGACTGACGCAGTTCGGGCAGTTTCCTTCCTACACCCGATCCGGCCCTGCGGGTTCACCCTTCCCGAGCGAAGCTTGGGAAGCGGACACGCGACGCCCGCGCTTGTCCAGAGCTTGTGGACTTATCCTTTAGGCTCAATTGATATGTTCGCATGCGAACGATAAGCTGACATGTCAGAGGGATTCGCCCGCGCCTCGTCGTAAGTGGTCCATGTGTATGTCTCCAAGCTATCCCTATCAACTCTACGAGATGGCCCACGCCGCCCTCGCGCCGGCGCGCGCGGTGTCTGACGCGACCCATTTCGTGTTTCGCAATCCGTGGAATCCGCTCTCCAGCACCGCGCTGGGCAAGAACATCTCGGCCGGCGCGGAGTTGTTCGAACGCATGACCCGCCGTTACGGCAAGCCGACCTTCGGCCTGCGCGAAATCGAGGTCGGGGGAATTGTCCATCCAGTTCTCGAGGACGTCGTCTGGACCAGGCCGTTCTGCAATCTGCTCCGCTTCGTCCGGCCGGATTTTTTGGCTGGCGCCAGTCAACCGAAGCTTTTGATCGTTGCGCCGATGTCCGGCCACTACGCGACTTTGCTCCGCGGCACGGTCGAAGCGTTTCTCCCGGATTTCGACGTCTACATCACCGATTGGGCGGACGCACGGATGGTCCCGTTGGTGGTCGGCTCCTTCGACCTCGACGATTACATCGACTATCTGCGCGAGATGCTGGCTCACCTCGGTCCCGGCGTGCACACGATCGGCGTCTGTCAGCCATCGGTGCCTCTGCTTGCCGCGGCCGCGCTGATGGAGGCTAGCGGCGACACCAACGCGCCGGCGAGCATGACGTTGATGGGCGGCCCGGTCGACACCCGGCGTAGCCCGACCGAGGTCAACAAGCTCGCCGAGAAGCGCGGCGTCGAATGGTTTCGCCGCAACTGCCTGCATACCGTGCCATTCCCCTACCCCGGCTTTGGCCGGGAGGTCTATCCCGGCTTTCTCCAGCTCTCCGGCTTCATGGCGATGAATCTCAACCGCCATGTCAGCGCTCATTTCGACATGTTCAATCATCTGGTTTCCGGCGATGGGGATTCGGCCGAAAAGCACCGCGAGTTCTACGACGAGTATATGGCGGTGATGGACCTTGCCGCCGAGTACTACATGCAGACCGTCGAGACGGTGTTCGTGCGCCACGCGCTGCCGAAAGGCGAGATGACCCATCGCGGGCGGCCGGTCGATTTGACCGCCATCCGCAATTCCGGCCTGTTGGCCGTCGAAGGGGAGAACGACGACATCTCGGGCGTCGGCCAGACGCAGGCGGCGATCGAGTTGTGCGTCAATGTTCCGGCCTCGCGGAAGCACTATCACCTCGCCGAAAAGGTCGGACATTACGGCGTCTTCAACGGCTCTCGGTTTCGTAACGAGATTGCGCCGCGCATTCGCAATTTCATCGCCGAGATCGCCGCGACGGCCAGGCCCGCAAAGCCGCATAAGCTCAACGGACACGTCCGCCACGCGCGCGTTTAGCTGCGAGCGGATGCGTTCGAGGGGAGCCGATTTCCCCCTGGCTTCCTTCGGCTTCACGCGGCTTCGGTTGGTTTTCCTTCGGCTTCCCGCCGGCTTCAATTCATTTCGCTTCCCTTCATTCCATTTCCCGGATTCGGGACTTTTCAACGACTTACGGCCGACCCGGACCAGATTTCCTTCCCTAGCTCGCCGCGCCGCCTCGATTATCACAAACCAAGCTCGTCTTTTTCCGGCGCCGGGCAGGCCGCCGCCGTAATTCTATAATTGGAAACATGATAGCGAAAACTTCTGATTTTGTCAAGACAATTCCCGTCAGACCGCAACTCAAGCGCGCGGTGATCAGACCCAAGCCGCCCTCGCGCGGAGCCAGGTCGTCACGATGGCGGCGGGAGCGCCGCCTTACCAAGCATGTCTTGTCTAGAAATCGCTCGCCAAGCCCTTCACCTCCCAGTCGCCGTAGCGCACTGGGTCGAGGCCGCCGCGGCCGTTGAGTTCCGGCGGCCCTGCCGGTTTGAGTGCGGCTCGCCGCGCTGCCGCTTCCTCGAGCGCGCGACGCGCCGCGGGCGGCAGGTCGCGTGGGGCGGGCGTTTCGGTCTCGTTCGGCGGAACGGGGTCTTGAGCCTTGGCGTTCATCGCTGTCGCTTGTCTCGAGCCTTGGGCGGCAAAAGATCCGGGTCCTGCACGTGCATAACCCGGCCTGACGCAAGGCCGCCTCCAATTTCGCGTATAGACTTCGCGAGGGGCGGTCGGCAATTGATTCGCAGCGAGGCACGATTGGCGCGACAGGCGCATGGGTTTCATGCCGGGCGTCCGGAGACCCCGGCGCCCGCGCCGCCGGGCATGGCGGCGCGGATGGCGGCGGCGCGCGCCGTGGCCGAAGCGCTGACCCTGGCGCGCCCGCTCGAAGAGCGGCTCGCCGCCATCTCTCGCTGCGCGCGGGCGGCCTCGACCCGCGCGACCGGGCGCTGGCGCGCTCGATCGCCACCGTGGCGCTGCGCCGGCTCGGGACGATCCGCAAGGCGCTGGCGCGGCGACTGGAAAAGGGGATGCCAAAGCGCGGCGGCGCCCTCGAATGGGTGCTCATCGTCGCCGCGGCCCAGATCCTCTTTCTTGATACGCCCGATCACGCGGCCGTCGACCTCGCGGTCAAGGCGACGCGCGCCGACCCGGCCAGCGCGCCGTTCGCGGCGCTCGCCAACGCGGTTCTACGCACAATCGCCCGCGACCGCGACGCGATCCTGGCCAGCTCCGATCCGCTCGACGACGATACACCCGCCTGGCTTGCCCAGCGCTGGCGCGCGACTTACGGCGAGAGCGCCGCCCGCGCCATCGCCTCGGCGCACCGCTCGGAGCCGACGCTCGACATCAGCGTCAAGGGCGACCCTTCCGGCTGGGCGGCGCGCCTCGGCGGGATCGCACTGCCGACCGGTTCGGTGCGGCTCGATACGCATGAGGCCATCGCGCAGCTCGAAGGTTACGCGGCGGGCGAATGGTGGGTGCAGGACGCCGCCGCGGCGCTGCCGGCGCGCCTGCTTCGGCCCCGCGCGGGCATGCGGATCGTCGATCTCTGCGCCGCGCCGGGCGGAAAGGCGGCCGAGCTGGCCGCCGCGGGCGCGGAGGTGACGACGGTCGATCGCTCGGCGGAGAGGCTCAAGCTGCTCGCTGCTAATTTCGAGCGCCTGCGTCTTCATTCGGAGATCGTGGTTGCCGACGCGCTCGCGTTCGACGCGCCGGCGTTCGACGCCGTGTTGTTGGACGCCCCCTGTACTGCGACCGGCACCATCCGCCGCCATCCGGATGTCGCCTGGATCAAGCGGCCGGGCGATCTCGGCCCCCTGATCAAGCTGCAGGCCCAGCTCATCGACAAGGCGATCGCGCTGACGCGGCCCGGCGGCGCGATCGTCTATTGCGTCTGCTCGCTCGAACCGGACGAGGGCGAAGCGCAGATCGCCGCCGTCCTGCGCCGGGACCCGGACGTGCGGCGCCTGCCCATCGCGGCCGAAGAGATCGGCGGCCTTGCCGAGTGCGTGACGGTTGCCGGAGACCTGCGCACGCTGCCCTCACAATTATGGAGCGACAATCCGAGACGCTCGGGATTGGACGGGTTTTTCGCCGCCCGGCTGGTCAGGGCCGGCTAGCGAGAGCGGCGTCAGGCCGTCAGAAGAAGGGAAACAAGCCCTTCCCGTGCTGGCGAAGATATTCGGCGCTCTCTTCTGACTGGTAGCGGGCCTGATTGTCGTGATTCCAGGCGCGCTCTTTGTTGGTGAGCGACTGCGTCGGAATCACTGGTCCCCAGCCGACGCTTCCATAGGACGACGATGTACCCTGTTGAGCGAGGGCGCCGGCCGACTGGAGAACGAGGGCGACGCCGAGGCCGATCATTGCAATGGTTTTCAACATCGGATTTTTCCATTCACGCCAACCGCCTTCGGCCTCCGATAGAACGACTATCCGATCAGCAACACCCAGGCGCCGCGAGGCATTCGATGTGCTAACGGCCGAAAGAGACAAAAAGTTTCGACCGCCGCGCGGGAAACGGCTTAGCCCCGCAAACGGCTTGGCGGGATCGGGAGCGTCAGCGCGTCAGAACCAAAACGGGCTCTTGCCGTGCGTGCGCACCCATTCGGCCCCGTCGTAAGCCTGATACTTGGACTGATTGGCGTGATTCCACGAACGGTCGAACGGCGTCAGCTCCTGGGTGGGGATATGGGGCCCGGCGCCGACGCTGCCATAAGACGACGACGTCCCCTGCTGGGCGAGAGCCGCGGCCGGCGCGAGCCCAAGGGCGGCGCCCACGGCGATCATTGCGATTGTCTTGCGCATGAGATGTTCCTCGTTTCAGAGCCTTGAATGTGAAGTTGGGGTTCGCCCGGGCGTTTGCAATGCCCGCCGCCGCGCGGATTGATGACTTCTTCGCGACCGGCGCCGCGAATTGCTCCTCGCCGGCGGTTCCGGAGCCGCCTGAAGCGTGCTATTGCACCGCAACATAATCCCACCCGCGACCGACTGGGGGCGAGCGGAAAATGGCAACCGATATCGTCCGGGTCGGGCGCGCGCTCCTGTCCGTTTCCGACAAGGCGGGGCTCGTCGATCTGGCGCGCGCACTCTCGGAAGCGGGCGTCGAGCTGATCTCGACCGGCGGCACGGCGGCGGCGCTGAGCGGCGCCGGCCTTGCGGTCGTCGACGTGGCGCAGATCACCGGCTTCCCCGAGATGATGGACGGGCGGGTCAAAACGCTGCACCCGCGGGTGCATGGCGGCCTGCTCGCGATCCGCTCCGACCCGGCCCATCAGGCGGCGATGATCGCCAACGACATCGCGCCGATCGACCTTCTGGTCGTCAACCTTTATCCGTTCGAGGCGACGCTGAGGCGGGGCGCCTCGTTCGAGGACCGGATCGAGAATATCGATATCGGCGGCCCGGCGATGATCCGCGCGGGGGCGAAGAATCACGACGACGTGGCCGTGATCGTCGACGTCGACGACTATCCCGCGCTGGTCGAGGAATTGCGCCGCAACGGCGGGGCGACCAGCCTCGCCTTCCGCCGCAAGATGGCGCAGAAGGCCTACGCCCGCACCGCCGCCTACGACGCCGCGATCTCCAACTGGCTGGCGCGGGAGGTCGATGAGCCGACGCCGAAATGGCGCGCCTTCGGCGGCGTCCTGCACCAAAGCTTCGGGGCGCTGCGCTACGGCGAGAACCCGCATCAGCGCGCGGCATTGTACCTGACCGCAGAGACGCGCCCGGGCGTCGCGACCGCTCGACAGATCCAGGGCAAGGAGCTGTCGTACAACAACATCAACGACACCGATGCGGCGTACGAGCTGGTGGCCGAATTCGATCCCGCCGAGAGCGCCGCTGTCGCGATCATCAAACACGCGAATCCGTGCGGCGTCGGGCTCGGCGCGACGCTCCTCGAGGCCTACGGGAAGGCGCTGGCCTGCGATCCGGTTTCGGCCTTCGGCGGCGTCATCGCGCTCAACCGGCGGCTCGACGTTACGAGCGCCCGCAAGATCGTCGAAATGTTCACCGAAGTGATCATCGCGCCGGAGGCGGACGACGAGGCATTGGCGATCGTGGCGGCGCGGAGGAATCTCCGGCTCCTGATTGCCGGGGCCCTGCCCGATCCCGGTCAGCCGACGCTCACCGTGCGGTCGGTCGCCGGCGGCCTCATGGTCCAGGACCGCGACAACGGCGCGCCCGGAGACGGGACGCTCAAGGTGGTGACCAAACGCGCGCCAACCTCAAGCGAAATGGCCGACCTGAGGTTCGCATGGGCAGTCGCCAAGCACGTGAAGTCGAACGCCATCGTCTACGCGAGGGACGGCGCGACCGTTGGCATCGGCGCGGGGCAGATGTCGCGGGTCGATTCTGCGCGCCTCGCCGCGCGCAAGGCCGAGGAGGTTGCCGCAATCGCGGGTTCATCCGAGCCGCGCACCCGCGGCTCGGTCGTCGCCTCGGACGCCTTCTTTCCGTTCGCCGACGGCCTCATCGCCGCCATCGAGGCCGGAGCCACGGCGGTCATTCAGCCTGGCGGATCGGTGCGCGACGCCGATGTGATCGCCGCCGCCGACGAAGCCGGCGCGGCGATGGTGTTCACGGGGCTGCGACATTTCCGCCATTGACTGGGGCTGCCGCGTCCTCTCCGCGACGCCGGCGGCCTTATTGGTCGGGCGAGACGATGACCGAAATCCGGTCGTCCTCGACGCCGCTGAATTGCACCGCCAGCGCGCGGGGCGGCAGATCGAACTTCACGCTCTTGCGCGCGCCCTCGCATCCCGTTGCGCCGGTGAACGCTTTCGGATGCAGGTAGTCTTCGCCGTCGAGCACGTCGATCCAGCCCGGCGACGAGATCGTGAGCTTGTAGACGCCCGGCTTCGCCGGCGCGGCGAGGATGAAATGGCCGGCGAACCCCTGCGCCGACTTCGACGCCCGCTCCGGCGCCTTCGGCAGGCCGGCGCCGGCCAGCGGCTGAAGCTCGAGCGTTATCGCGAGGTTGAAGGCGATGGCGCCGCCGTTGGCGAGCGACGGCTTATCGGCCCTGACGAGCGCCGCGCGCTCGGGCTCGAGCGGCCATTTGAATCCGCCACAGCCGGATCCCTCCTGCGCCTGAGCCAAGCGCGGCGCTACCGCCAGGGCGACGGCCGAGAGCGCGACGGCCAAGCGGCGTCGACTTGAGATCATTGCGAGGTGGTCACCGCCGCCGGCGGATCGGGACTCCTCAGCGTCTCGGCCTTGGCGCCGTGCAGGAGCTCGACCGCGGCCTCCAATTGCGTATCCTTGTCGCGATCGGGGGGCACATAGGCGTCGGAGCCCTTCTCCTCTTCGTCGCCGTTCTTCAGAGTGCCCGGTCAGCGAGGCTTCGCCCAGACTGGACACTTTGCCCTTGAGATCGTCCGGGATGTTCTCGAGCACCCTGATGTCCGGATCGATTCCCTTCGCCTGGATCGAGCGGCCCGACGGCGTGTAGTAGCGGGCGGTGGTCAGTTTGAGCGCGCCATTCTCGCCGAGCGGCAGAATGGTCTGAACCGATCCTTTGCCGAACGAGCGCGTGCCGATCAGGGTCGCCCGCTTGAGATCCTGCAACGCGCCCGAGACGATCTCCGACGCCGAGGCCGAGCCGCCGTTGATGAGCACGACGAGCGGCTTGTCCTGCGCCAGATTGACGCCGGGACGGGCGGTGTAGCGCTGCCCCTGGTCGGGGGTCCGGCCGCGGGTCGAGACGATGTCGCCGCTGTCGACGAAAGCGTTGGCGATCTCGACCGCCTGATTGAGCAACCCGCCCGGGTTGTTGCGCAAGTCGAGGATGTAGCCCTTCAAATTCGCCTGCCCGGGGTCGGTGCGGAAATGGTCGAAGGCTTTTCGCACCCCGTCGTAGGCTTCCTGATTGAATTGGGTGATGCGGATATAGCCGATGTCGCCGCTTTCGAGATGTGACGCGCACCGACTGGACGTGGATGATCTCGCGGACGATCGTGAACTCCTTCACGTCCCGGTTCTGTCCGCGCTCGACGGTCAGCTTCACCGCCGACTTGGCCGGGCCGCGCATCTTGTCGACCGCTTCCTTCAGCGTCAGGCCTTTGACGGCCGTATCGTCGATGCGAGTGACCAGATCGCCGGACATCATCCCGGCGCGCGCCGCAGGCGTATCGTCGATCGGGCTTACCACCTTGACGAGGCCGCCCTCCATCATCACTTCGAGCCCGAGGCCGCCGAATTCCTCGCCCTTCATGCTGCTCTGGAAGTCCTGCAACGCTTTCGGATCGAAATAATTTGAATGCGGATCGAGCGACGCCAGCATCCCGTCGATCGCCGATTTGATCAATTTTTCGTCATCGGGCTTTTCGACATAGGTGTCGCGCACCTTGTCGAAAACTTCGCTGAACACCGCGAGCTTCTCATTGGCGCCGCTCCCAGCGGCGCGCAATGCGCCGTGCGTAGCCCCTGTGAGGACCACGCCGGCCGCAACTCCATACGCAAGGTAGGAGAGACCTTTCCTCATCGAACGACTCTCGCCTCCGTGCGCTCTGATCGGCCGCATCAGTTCGGCTTGGCGCCGCTCGCCGGACCGGGGTCGGACGGCGTCGCCGCCGCCGCGGGCGCAGGGTCGGTCTTCGCCGGCGCCGCATCGGCCTTGATCGCCGGTTCCGGATGCTTCACCCCGTGCAGGAGGTCGATCGCGGCGGTCAGCTGATTGTCGTCCTTCTCCTCTGGCGGAACATAGGCCTGGGACGCCGACGTGTCCTCGGCGCCGTTGGTGAGATGGCCCTTGAGCGAGGCCTCGCCCTTCATGTCGTCCTTGCCCTTGAGATCGTCAGGCACGTTCTCGAGCACCTTGATATCGGGCTCGATGCCCTTGGCCTGAATGGATCGGCCCGACGGGGTGTAATAGCGCGCCGTCGTCAGGCGCAGGGCTCCGTCCTGGCCAAGCGGCATGATCGTCTGCACCGAGCCCTTGCCGAACGAACGCGTGCCGATCAGCGTTGCGCGCTTGTGATCCTGAAGCGCGCCGGACACGATTTCCGACGCCGACGCCGAGCCGCCGTTGATGAGCACCACCACCGGCTTGCCAGCCGACAGATCGCCGCCTGGCTTGGCGTCGAAGCGCTGTGTCTCGTCGGCCGTGCGGCCGCGCGTTGAGACGATCTCGCCCCGGTCGATGAACGAATTGACGACATCGATCGACTGGTCGAGCAATCCGCCCGGATTGTTGCGCAAATCCAGGATGTAGCCCTTGAATTTGTCGGCCGGAATCTCGCTGTGCAGTTTGTCCATGGCGGCCTTCAGGCCATCCTCGGTCTGCTCGGTGAACTGAGTGATGCGGATATAGCCGATGTCGCCGTCCTCGACATGCGAGCGCACCGATTGGACGTGAATGAGATCCCGGACGATGGTGAAGTCCTTGATCTCCTTTTTCGCCCCGCGCATGATTTTGAGCTTGACCGGGGAATTGATCGAACCGCGCATCTTGTCGACCGCCTGATCGAGCGTCAGGCCCTGCGTCGATTGGTCGTCGATCGCGGTTATGATGTCGCCGGACAAAATTCCCGCCTTGGCGGCCGGCGTATCGTCGATCGGCGTCACCACCTTGACGAGGCCGTCCTCCTGGGTCACCTCGATGCCGAGGCCGCCGAACTCGCCCTTCGTCTGGACCTGCATGTCGCGGAAGGCCTTGGCGTCCATGTAGCTCGAATGGGGGTCGAGCGAAGTGAGCATGCCGTTGATAGCGGCCTCGACCAGCTTCGACTCGTCCGGCTTCTCGACATAGTCGTTGCGGATCTTGTCGAACACGTCGCCGAACAGGTTGAGCTGCCGATAGGTGTCGGCCGCCGCCGCATAGGCGGAAGGACTGACGAAGAGCAACGCCTGCGGCGCCGCGGCGGTCGCCGCTGCTCCCAGAACGACGCCAAGTCCCAAATAGCCAGTTTTACGAATCATCCGTGCGCCTTCTCGATGTCTGCCTTCGCCCACCACGGCCCCGGATCGATCGCCGTACCGTCCTTACGCAACTCGATATAGAGCACCGGGCGCGCCGCGCCAACAGCGGCTGCGGCCGCCATGCGGACGGACCCGTCTCCCATGACGCCGATCGGTTCTCCCGCGAGGACAAACTCGCCGGACGCAACATTGATTCGATCCATGCCGGCGAGGAGGACATAATATCCCCCGCCGGCGTCCATGATCAAGAGTTGACCGTAACTTCGATACGGTCCGGCGAAAAGCACCGCCCCGTCAGCCGGGGCGGAGACCGTCGCGCCACCGGGCGTGGCCAACGAGAGTCCGCGCTCGGTTCCGCCAAGGCCGTCCGGCGAGCCGAACATCTTCAGAATCGAGCCCGCGGCGGGCAGCGGCACTTGGCCCCTGGCGTCGCCGAAGGCGATTTCCGGCTTCAGCCGCACCGGATCGGCCCCGCGCGCGGCGCGCGCCCTGGCCTCGATTTCCGCCGCCGCGGCAGCCTCGGTTGCGTGCGCCGCCGCCGCGGCGGCCTTCCGGGTGGCGTTTTCGCCGTCGAGCCGGGCGACGAGGTCCTTGAGCGACGTCGCCTGCCGGGCGAGGTCGGCCGCACGTTGCTGCTGCGAGCCGAGCGCGTCCTCGGCCGAGGCGAGCGACTTCTGGCGCGTGTCGATCAGCGCGGCGAGACGCATTTTGTCGACCGCCAGCGCCTGGCCCCGCTGAGCGAGTTCGTCGCGCTCCGTGGCGATCGACGCTCTGGTCCTGGCGAGGGCGTCAAGATCGTTGCGGACGGCCTCGGTCTCAGCCTTCAATTCCGGAATGACGGCGCCCATCACCGTCGCCGCCCGCACCGCTTCCGACATGTCGTTGGGCTTGACGAGAATGGCGGGCGGGGGATTGGCGCCCATGCGCTGGAGGGCGCCAAGTACGTCCGCGATCGTCGCCCGCCGGCGCTCGAGTGAGCGCGCGAGCTCGTCGGCTGCGCCGTTGAGGCTCGCCAGCTTGTCGCCGGCCGCCGCGGCGCCGCGCTCGGCGTCCTGAACCTTGGCGGTGGTCTCGATCAGCGCCGCTGACAAGCGAGCCCGATCGGCGCGCACCGACGCGATTTCAGCCTCGATCGCGCGGCGCTGCTCTTCCGAGGCGCGCAGCGTGTCTTGGATCCCGCGCAGCTCGGTCTCCTTGTCCGCGCGCTCCTGATCAGCCGCCGGGGGCGGATCCGATGGGGCGGAATCGGCTTCTGCCGCCCAGGCCGCGCCGAACGAGACGACGAGAACAGCGCAGGCTGTTGCGGTTCGCCCAAAGCGGCTGAAGGCTTTCAACATGCGCGGCAACAATCACCAAATCTAGCCAATATCGCGGCGCTCATCGGCGATGATAGGGATGGCCGGCGAGAATTGTCATCGCCCGGTAGAGCTGCTCGCCGGCCATCACCCGGACCAGCTGGTGAGGCCAGGTCATCGAGCCGAAACTCACCATTCGATGCGCTGCGGCGCCAAGCGACGAATCGAGCCCGTCGGGTCCCCCGATCGCGACTGCATAGGCCGCTCTCGACCCATCCCGGGCCCGGCCGAGGTCGGCCGCCCATTCCTCGCTGGTGGCTGGCGGCCCTCGTTCGTCGAGCAAGACCAGCGCGCCCCCCTTGGGCACGGCCGCCAGGATCGCGGCGCCTTCCTCGGCCCGCCGTTCTTCCGCCCGCCGCGCCCGCGATTCGCCGATCTCGCGCACATCGACGCCGGCGATCCCTGCGCTTCGCGCGCTCTCCTTGAGCCGCTTCAGGTAACGGTCGAACAGCAAACGCTCCGGCCCCGCCTTCAGTTTGCCGACGCAAACCAGCGCGAGGCGCATCCGTTCAGCTCTTGCCCGCCTCGGCCCTTGCCGCTTCTCCGGGCCGATCCGCGCTCCACATCTTTTCGAGATTATAGAAGCGGCGGACATCCGGGCGGAAGATGTGGACGATGGCGTTCTGCGCGTCGAGCAGGACCCAGTCGCAGAGCGGCATTCCCTCGACTTTCGGCGCCGGAAAGCCTGCGTCGCGACAGGCCTTGACCACCCGGTCGGCGATCGCGCCGACGTGCACGCTCGAACGGCCGGAGGCGATGATCATCCGGTCGGCGAGCGACGTCCGGCCGAAAAGATCGATCGAGACGATGTCTTCCGCCTTCGCGTCCTCGAGTCCTTCAACGATGGTCTGCGACAGGATGTCGGCCGTCGCCGCGTGGCCTGAACTGGCCGAGCCGCGGACGGTGGGCGCCGCGGCAGGAAGAGGCGTGAGGGTCAGCGTCGCGTTCCTCTTGGCGCGGGGTCGATTCTCGCCCCGCACCGGGAAACATGCGACTTCGGCTCCCTCTTTTCAAGCTCGGCCTGCGGCCGGCGCTCACGTCCTCAGAACCACCTTGCCGACGTGCCCTCGGCTCTCGATCCGCTCATGCGCCTTCGCCGCCTCGGCGAGCGGGAAAACCGAATCGATGACTGGCCTTAAACGGCCGGCTTCGAGGAGCGGCCACACCTTGGCCTGCAGGGCCTCGGCGATCACCGCCTTCTCCGCCGGCGAGCGGGGACGCAAGGTCGAGCCGGTATGGATGAGGCGCTTCACCATCAGCGGCCTAAGATCCACGTTTGCCATTTGTCCCTTGAGGAACGCGATCTGCACGATGCGCCCATCCAGCGCCGCCGCCGCATAGTTGCGCTCGACGTAGTCGCCGCCGACCATGTCGAGAATGACGTCGGCGCCCCGGCCTTCGGTCGCCTTAACGGTCAGGGCGACGAAATCGTCCTTGCGATGGTTGACGCCGAGATCGGCGCCCAGCCGCTCGCATTCCGCCGCCTTCTCATCCGATCCGGCGGTGGCGACGACGCGGGCGCCGAACGCCTTGGCGAGCGCGATCGCGGTCGTGCCGATGCCGGAGGTTCCGCCATGCACGAGCAGGGTCTCGCCGGGCTTCAGCGCCCCGCGGGAAAAGACATTCGTCCAGACGGTGAAATAGGTTTCCGGAATCGCCGCCGCCTCGATTGCGGTTAGGCCAGCGGGGATCGGCAGGGCATTGGTTTCGTGCGCGACGCAATAATCGGCGTAGCCGCCGCCGGGAACGAGCGCCGTGACTCGCGCGCCCAACGGGTGAAGCCTGGCGTCCGGCCCCAGCGCCACGACTTCACCGGCGATTTCGAGGCCGAGCACATCCGTCACGCCGGGCGGGGGCGGATAATTTCCCTGACGCTGGTGGACGTCGGGCCGATTGACGCCCGCGGCTTCGACCCGAACCAGAATCTCGCGCGCCCCCGGGCCCGGGCGCTGACGCATCTCTATTTGCAGCGCCTCGGGACCGCCCGGACGGGGCGCAACCACGGCGCGCATGGTCTTGATCTGGTCGGCCATGAGTCCCTCCCCGCTTCGCCGGGCGGGTTTCGTCAACCGCCGATCGCGACGGCGGTCACACTATCCTGCGCCGGCGCGGCGCGGAAAGCTGGAAGCGCCTCGGCGCGGGCCGAGAACGCCGCGAGATTGGGGTAGCCGCTGGTCTCGACAAGGTCCGCCACCACGCCTTCCATGAAGCCGAAGGCGCAAGCGACCGAAATGTCCGCCAGGCCCAGTTCGCCGCCGATCCAGCCGGACCCTGGCAATTCGGCGTTGAGCGCGTTCAAGCCCCCGGTCAGCTGGCTCATTACCCTTTCGATCCACGGCTCGTGCCGCTTTTCGGCGGGACCCAGCATGCGCTCGTAGTGGCGCTGGACCGCTTTCTCCATCACCGTGAGCGCAAGGCCGGTCGCGCGCGAAGCCCGCAGACGCGCCGGAACATTCGATGGCGTCAGCGCCGCTATCCGCGGATCGAGGCCGGCGAGGTAGTCCAGAATGACGCTGGAATCCATCAGCGCCGTACCTTCGTCGGCGACGAGCGTCGGCGCTTTGAGAAGCGGGTTGAGTTTCGAGAACTGGTCGATGTGCCGGAACAGCGAGATCGGCCGGTGCTTGAACGGCGTTCCGGCGACGATCAGCGCAATGGCGACCCGGCGGACATACGGCGAATCAAGCATTCCAATCAATTGCATGCGACCCTCGCAGCGGAACCCCGATCGGCAAGATACGGCTTAAGCTGAAGAATCGCCAGACGCGAACGCTGTCGGCGGCGAGGGGAGAGCCGGGGGCAAGCTTGCGCTGGCCAACCATGCGGGTTAACTAGCCTCCCCGCCCGCGCGACCGCAACGCGGGCGTCCAAAGCGAGCGAAACGACAGTTTGACGACATTGGCCGCCGCCTTTCCCCGCCTCGGTTCCCGCGCCGACCGCGCGACATTCGGTCCCGAGCTTGGCGTCGAGCCGCCGATCCGACTGAGCGACGATCGGCTGAACCGCAACGAGCGGCGTAGCGCGTCATTCCGATGGCTTGCCGGCGCCTCATTGGCCGGCCTCTTCGGCGTTACCCTGATCGGCGCTGCACTCTATCTCGATCTCGACAGTCAGTATGACTTCGCCGAGGCGCCGGACTTCGCTGCTCCACCCCGGCCGGCGGACGCGCGGGAAGAGGGCGTCAATCCCGCCAAGGGCGATCGGCTGCTTCGGCCCGTCGACATCGTCTCGGACAAACAGACTTTCAAGGTTCCGACCAGCATCAAGGTCGGCGACAAAGAAGTGGTGAAGGAGCGGCCCTACACCCGACTCCAGACCACCCTGACCACGACGCCGACCGGTTTTGCCGACGCAGTGCCGCCGTTCAACCCACTCAAGCTCATGAACGGGGGAACCGACGTCGCCGACGCGGCGCCCGATCCCGGCCCGGTTCAGGACAATGCGGAAGTCACGTTTCGGGTCGAAGACCTCACTGCCTCCGACGCGCAACACACAACCGGCGAATTGTCGCAGGCCGAGGCGGAGGCCCAGGTCGTCGAGACTTTGAAAGCGCCCGCCGGGGCTCAGAGGTCGGCTGGGCAATCGCTGCCGCCGCAGATTTTGCTGATGCGAACCAGCCGAGCCGGCGGCGACGCGCTGCGCGCGCTCTCGGCCTATGCGAATGTGGGCGCCGCGACCCCGAGCACGCCGTTCGCGTCGATCGAAGTGCGCATGATTCCGGAAAATGTGACCAACGCGGTCAAGGCGAGCCCGGACGATGGCTCGCCGAGCGAGAAGCTGGTGCAAATTCGCCATGGCGAGAGCTTCGAGGACGTGCTCAAGGCCAATGGCGCAAGTCCCGAGGACGCTGCGGCGATCCTTTCGGCGTTCGGCGTCAAACATGGCGAATCGCCGGTTGGCGAGGGGCAGAAGATCATCCTCCTGCCGCAGGAGTCCGCCGTTCGAGGCGAAAAGCCGAGAATAGCCCGGATTTCGGCCTATGCCGACGATCAGCTCAAAGCGACGGTCGCGATCACCGACGGCGGCGGTTACAAGGCTGTCAGCCAGCGCGCCGCCGGAGGCCCGCGGAAGCCGAAGGCCGCGGATGAAGAGGATGCGGGCGGCGGCATGAGCCTTTATCAGAGTCTCTACGAGACGACGATCAAGCAGGGCGTGCCGCGGCCGGTCATCGACGTCCTGGCCAGGGTGTTCGCCAATGACGTGGACTTCCAGCGCTCGGCCGCGCCGGGCGATTCGATCGAAGCGTTTTATTCCGATCCGGACGACATCAATCCGCGCCCCGAGCTTTTGTGCGCGTTGATGACCATCCGGGACCAGACGTTCAAGTACTACCGGTTCCAAACGCCCGACGACAACATGGTCGACTTCTACGACGAAAACGGCCGATCGATGCGCAAATTCCTGGTGCGTAAACCGATCGCCGAGGGCGAGATGACGTCGCCGTTCGGCATGCGCTATCATCCCATCCTGCATTATGCGCGCATGCACACCGGCATCGATTGGGCGGCGCCGATCGGCACGCCTATCTTCGCCGCCGGCAACGGCACTGTCATCGAGGCGGGCTGGGACACCGGCTACGGGCGGCGGGTCGAAATCCAGCACGCCAACGGCTATGTGACCACCTACAATCACATGTCCGGCTTCGGACGCGGCGTCGTCGAGGGCGCGCACGTGGTCCAGGGCCAGACCATCGGCTATCTCGGCGAAACCGGATTGGCGACCGGGCCGCACCTCCATTACGAGGTGATCATCAACGGCAACTTCGTCGACCCGATGGCGATCAAGCTCGCCCGCACGCGCGAATTCGACGGTAAGATGCTCGCCGCGTTCAAGCGCGAGCGCGAGCGCATCGATCAGCTCATGGCCCAGTCGCCATCGGCGGCGGCAATGGCGGCGGTGAAGCCCGCGTCCGTTCCCGTCGCCGCGACGGCGGAGCTTCAGCCGAGCGCGACTGCGAGCGCGCCGCAGGCGGGCGCCCCGAACCCCAACGCCGAGCGAACTTCGCCCGGGCTCAAGCCTACTCCGCGCAATTCGGCAAGCGATTCGGACTGACGGCTTTTCGACAGTTTCGCTCCGTCGCGGTCGAGAACGAGCCGGTGGTGCCGGTAGCGCGGCGCCGGGCAGGCGAGCAGCTCCTGAAGCAGCCGGTGCACGGCGGTCGCGGCAAGGAGATCGCGTCCGCGCACGACGTCGGTCACGCCTTGCAGCGCATCGTCCACGACCACCGCCAGATGGTAACTCGCCGCGAGATCGCGGCCGCTGAGGACGATGTCGCCCCAGACCGCCGGCGCCGCCGCACGCTCGCTTGGAACGGCGCCTTCGCCATATTCGACCCAGGAGAGATTGACAGGCGCGGCGGTGAGCGCCCGGCCCGTATCGAGGCGGAAGACCGCCCGTTCGCCGCGGACGACGCGGGTGCGCGCTTCGGCCGGGGAGAGCGCGCGGCAGGTTCCGGGATAGAGCGGGACGCCGTCCGGGTCGAGAACGCCGGCCGAGGCGCGCCTGGCCTCCGAGCGAGTGCAAAAGCAGGGGTAAACGAGGCCCCGCCCCTCTAGGCGCGCCAGCGCCGCCGCGTAGTCGGCGCGATGCTCGCTCTGGCGGCGCCGGGGCGCAGGAAAGCGAAGGCCGAGCCACGCGAGATCGTCGACGATTGCGGCCTCGAACTCAGGCTTGCAACGGGCGCGATCCAGGTCTTCAATGCGCAGAATCAGGCGCCCGCCCGCCTCGCCGGCGACACGTTCGTTCATCAGCGCCGAATACGCATGGCCGAGATGGAGCGCTCCGTTCGGCGACGGCGCAAAGCGCAGCATCGGCGCGGTTGCGAGGGTATCATCGGCCATGGCGGCGAAGCGCAAGCACAAGCCGGCGGCGCGCGCAACCCGGCGCGCCCGCCCCGGGGCGGCAAGGACCTATCATCCCGGCGCGCTGATCGTCGATGAGGCGTCCTTGCAGGAAGCCGCCGAGCGCCTGCGCGCCAAAGAGCCGGAGCTGGTCCAGCGCCTGACCGCAACGGGCGGACGGCCGCCGCTTCGCCGCCGGGAGCCGGGTTTCGCCGGCCTCGCGGCGATCATCGTCTCCCAGCAAGTGTCCGTCGCCAGCGCCGCCGCCATTTTCGGGCGCTTGCAGGCGTGCGTCGTCCCGCTCGAGGCGGCTCAGATCGGCGCCGCGACCGACGACGAACTGCGCGCCTGCGGATTATCGAGCGCCAAAATCCGCGCCTTGCGGGCGGTCGCCGCAGGCGGTGATCGAGGGCGCCCTCGATCTTAAGGGCCTCAGCGATCTCGACGCCGGCGACGCCCACAAGGCGCTGGTCGCGGTCAAGGGCGTCGGCCCGTGGACGGCCGACATCTTCCTTCTGTTCTGCCTCGGCCACCCGGACGCGTTTCCCGCCGGCGACCTCGCGCTCCAGGAAGCCGCCAAGCTCGCCCTCAACCTCAAGCGCCGGCCCGACGCGGCGCGGCTCGAGCGGATCGCCGAGCGCTGGCGGCCGCTCAGGGGCGTCGCCGCACGGATGCTGTGGGCCTATTACCGGGGCGCCAAAGCGCGCTCGGGGATGGCTCTCGCCGATGGTTCGCGTTAAGCCAGACCCTCGATCATCCCTGGAGCCAATTGTCGATGAGCGCCGCCATGGACGGACCCCGCATCCCGGCGGCGGCAGGCAGAACGAGCCAGCTGGTGGTGTTTCTGCACGGCTACGGCGCCGACGGCAATGACCTGATCGACCTCGGGCGCCAGTGGCGGGGGCTGTTGCCCGAGGCGGCCTTCGTCTCGCCACATGCGCCCGAGCGCTCGGCGGCCTCGCCGATGGGCCGGCAATGGTTCGCGCTCTCCAATCGTCCCCCTGAGGATCCGGCCGGCGCCGACGAACGCTGGAACGGCGCGGTCAAGGCGCGCGGCGCGATCGACGCCTTCCTCGACGCCGAGCTCAAGCGGCTTGGCCTCGACGACTCGCGCTTGGCGCTGGTCGGCTTCAGCCAGGGGACGATGATGGCGCTGCACGTCGGCTTGAGACGCCCGCGCGCGCCGGCGGCGATCCTCGGCTATTCCGGCCTGCTGATCGGCCCGGAGCGGCTCGCGGAGGCGACAGCGCGCGATTCCCGCGGCCTGCCGCCGCCGATCCTGCTCGCGCACGGCGACCAGGACCCGCTGATTCCGTTCGAGGCGATGTTCATGGCGGGGGAAGCGCTGGCCGGGGCTTCGATCCCGACCCAATGGCATCTGTCGCTCGGAATCGGCCACGGCATCGACGCTGCGGGCCTCAAGCACGGCGGCCTTTTTCTCGCCAAGGCGTTCGCCGGCCGCAGGCGCTGAGCGTCCCCCGCGCCTCCGGGGTCAAGTCCACGCGCGTCGCGGCCTTTTTACGGTTTCCAACCGTCTTTCAGCCTCCTCCTCCCCCATCCCTGCCCTTCCGGAGTGTGATGGCCGTCACAGCGCGCGGCGGGGTCCAGCGTTAACTTTGGGTTAACGGTTTGGAAGGAACTGAGTCATGAGGACCCTGATTG
The DNA here is from genome assembly GCA_963767245.1 of uncultured Alphaproteobacteria bacterium. Taxonomy (GTDB): domain Bacteria; phylum Pseudomonadota; class Alphaproteobacteria; order Rhizobiales; family Beijerinckiaceae; genus Roseiarcus. The sequence goes on along the minus strand of CAVYDG010000023.1, from coordinate 233,553 downwards.
CAGTCGCCTGTCTTCTGCCTTTTGCCCTCGCTGGCGAAATGGCGATCAACAGGCTTTCGCCCGACGCCGCGGTGAAGGCGGCCTACGCGGCCGATGAATCGGCCATCCACGGCCGGGGCGACGGCGTCATGGGCGACAACGCGCTCAGGGCGCGGTTCTTCTCGCGCTCGCTCCTGCGGTCGATCGCCGCCAATGAAATCGTCGCCGACGCGCACAACACGCCCCCGGTGGTGGTCGCCGATCCGTTCACTGACGGGGCGCCCCATCTGGTGGCGCTGCGCGTCGCGCCGGTCTCGGAAGCTCACGACACAGCCGAGGTTCTGGCCGAGTTCGCCCGCGGCGACGGCGCCCGGGAGCGGTTGACCTACGCCATGGTTTACGAGCGCGGCGACTGGCGCATCGATGACATCGCCTACGCCATGCTCGACGGCCAAAGCCACACGTTGCGCGGCGAATTGGACGCGAACTAGCCGACAACGTCTCCTGCGGTCCGCCGCAAAACTCGAAGCGCGAGAGGAGCTGCAAATCAAGGATGCGTCATAAGGCGACAGGGCTCCGTTCCAGGAACGGACTCTGGACGCACCGCTCGCAGCGGCAGCCCTTTTTGGGTTGTCCTTGGTTTGCACCTCCGCTCACGTTTTTTTCCCCTAAAGTTCGACGCGCCCGCCAGCGGCCGCGTGAGCGAGCGGAACTCGTCCTTCACATCAGAGTGATCGGGCGCGCCTCTTCCGGCGCGCCTCTCCCCCGCGTATGCTCGAAGCCGGCGGGGCGGAGGAGGCTTGGATGCGCGGATTGCGGATCGGCCTGGCGCTCGGCGCCGCGCTCATTCTTCTGTTCTCGCCGCCGGCCCGCCGGGCAGGCGCCGCGGGGGCGCCGGTCACGGTCGACGCGGCGATCGTGCTGGCGGCGGATGTCTCGCGCAGCATCGACGACGACGAGTTCGCGCTCCAGCGGCGCGGCTACGCCGACGCAATCCAGAGCCAGCAACTTCTCGATGCGGTCTCCACCGGACCGCATGGCGCGATCGCGCTCGCCTATGTCGAATGGGCCGGCGACGGCGAGGACAAGGTCGTCGTCGACTGGGCGGTAATCCGCAACCAGGCCGACGCGCAGGCGTTTGCCGCCGCGCTGACCGCGGCGCCACGCTCCTATGTCGGGCGGACGGCCATCGGCACGGCGATCGATTTCTCCTTCGCCTTGTTCGCCGAGAGCGCCTTTTCCACCGAGCGCAGGGTGATCGACGTCTCGGGCGACGGCACGAGCAACCAGGGCCATCTTGTGACTGAGGCCCGCGACGCCGCCGTCGGGGCCGGCGTGGTGATCAATGGTCTGGCGATCTTCAACAAGAAAGCGGCGGCGTTGGGCGGCTATCTGGCCCTGCACACCAATCCGGCGCCGGGCGGCATCGCCCAATATTATCGCGACAATGTGATCGGCGGCACGGGCGCGTTCGTGTTGCCGATCGACGACTTCAAGACTTTCGGCCAGGCGATGATGCGCAAGCTTGTCAACGAAGTCGCCGACGCCCGCCAGCCCGAGGAGTGAGGGGCTTAAGCGCTCACTGCAGCCGCGGGCGCTTCATGAAGCTCGAGCGATCGGCCGATTGGATGCGCAAGCCGATCGCCCGGCCGTCGCGGACGATCTCCAGCGGGATTTCGACCCCCGCCGGACCGCGGGTCCAGACCTTGCGGTAGAAATCGGCGAGGCCTTCGATCTCCGACCCGCCGACGCTGGCGAGAATGTCGCCGCGGCGGATTCCGGCGGCGGCGGCCGGCCCGTTCTCGGCCACGCTTGCGACGATGATCTCATCGCCGCTTTCGGCGGAAAAGATGCCGAGCCACGGCCGCGCCGGCTTGTTGACCCGGCCGTAGGCGAGAAGATCGTCGAGGATCGGCGGCAGAAGGTCGATCGGCACGATCATGTTGATGTCGCGCGGGCCGCTCTTCGCGGTCAATTGCTCGACATGCAGCGAGCCGATGCCGATCAGCCGGCCGTTTGCGTCGATCGCGCCGGCGCCGCCCCAGAACGGATGGGCGGGGGAAGTGAAGATCGCCTCGTCGAGGAAATATTCCCAATAGCCGGCGAACTCCTGCTTGCCGACCACCATCGCGCGGACCGGTTTGGTCCCCGCGCCGGCCGCGACCGTCACCGAATCGCCGAGGTTCGTTTCGCTCGATCGTCCGAGCTCCAGCGCCGGGCAATCGAGCGGGCCCAGCGCCTGCACCAGGCCGAAGCCGGTCTCGCCGTCGATGGCGAGCGCGTGCCCGGGGGTGACGCGGCCGTCGGCGTCGGCGAGCCAGACGCTCTCGGCCTCCATGATCAGGTAGCCGATCGTCAGCACCAAACCGCTCTCGCGGATGACGACGCCGGTGCCCGACCGCTGCTCGCCCAACGTCTGGGCGGTGAAAGCGTCCTCGGGAATCGAGGATTGCACCGTGACGATCGATTTGAGCGCGCGATCCAGATTAACGCCGGCGGCGCCGCGTGGCAGGCCGGCTTGCGGTTCGCCGCGTCGCGGCTTCTCGGTCATCGGCCCTATCCTTTCGGCTCAGAAGGCGCTTTTTTCCAAAGGTTACTTCGCAAGTCGGCGCGCCGCAATTGGCGAGCGGGCATGACAGCGCTATCGAAGACGGCTGTAAGGGACGATTGTGGCGGCAAACGTGCAATCAGCGCCGCGCTCCGGCCTGGCTGCGCTCCTCGAGCACCGACATCAAATATTGTCCGTAGGCGCTCTTGCCGAAGCGCGCGATGATGCGCTTGAACTGGGCAGTGTCGATGAGGCCGAGGTCGAGGGCGATCTCCTCGGGGCAGCTGATCTTGGCGCCCTGGCGCTGCTCGATGGTCCTGACGAAGCTGGCGGCGTCGATGAGCGAGTCCGGCGTTCCGGTGTCGAGCCAGGCGAAGCCGCGCCCCATGCGCTCGACGCTGAGCGCGCCGGCCTCGAGATAGATGCGATTGACATCGGTGATCTCGTACTCGCCGCGCGCCGAAGGCTTGAGCGCCTTGGCGATCTCCACCACCTTCGAATCGTAAAAGTAGAGTCCCGTCACCGCCCAGTGCGATTTGGGAGCGGCGGGCTTCTCCTCGATCGACAGGGCGCGGGAGGCCGAATCGAACTCAACCACGCCATAGCGTTCCGGATCGGGCACGTGATAGGCGAACACGGTTGCGCCGCGCTCGCGGGCCACGGCGCGCCGAAGCTGCTCGCTCAAGCCGGCGCCGTAGAAAATGTTGTCGCCGAGCACCAGCATCGCCGGACCGCCGGCGATGAACGCCTCGCCGATGACGAACGCCTGCGCCAGCCCGTTCGGCTCGGGCTGCGGGGCGTATTCGATCCTGATGCCCCATTCCGAGCCGTCGCCGAGCAGGCGACGGAACATTGGCAGGTCGTGCGGGGTCGAGATGATGAGAACGTCGCGGATCCCGGCAAGCATGACGACCGAGAGCGGATAATAGATCATCGGCTTGTCGTAGACCGGGACGAGCTGCTTCGACACAGCGAGCGTGATCGGATGGAGCCGCGTACCGGCGCCGCCGGCCAGAATGATGCCTTTCATCGCCGCACCTGTTCCCGATCGCCGCGCGTAAAGTTCGACGATTTCAAAATTGGACCCACCCCGTCATTGCGAGCGACCCCCGGATCAAGTCCGGGGGGAAGCAATCCATGCTCACCGCGGCGCCCTACGAACTCTGGATTGCTTCGTCGCTGCGCTCCTCGCAATGACGGCAGCGCCCTACGTCCCAGCCTCGGCGATGACGCCGAGGCGCTCGCCGGCATAGACTTTCTCGCGCAGCGGCCGCCACCACCATTCGTTGTCGAGATACCAGCGCACCGTCTTCTCGACGCCGCTCTCGAAAGTCTCGAGCGCGCGCCAGCCGAGTTCGCGCTCGAGCTTGGTCGCGTCGATGGCGTAGCGCCAGTCGTGGCCAGGCCGGTCGGCGACGAAGGCGATGAGGGCTTCGTGCGACCGCGCCGCCGGGCGAAGACGGTCGAGGATGGCGCAGATGCGCATGACGACATCGATGTTGCGGCGCTCGTTGCGGCCGCCGACATTGTATTTCTCGCCGATCCGGCCGCGGGCGACGATCAGGTCGAGCGCCCGCGCGTGGTCCTCGACATAGAGCCAGTCGCGCACATTGGCGCCCGCGCCGTAGACCGGCAGCGGCTTGCCGTGGATGGCGTTGAGGATGATCAGCGGAATGAGCTTCTCGGGGAAATGATAGGGGCCGTAATTGTTCGAGCAATTCGAGATCAGCGCCGGGAAGCCGTAGGTGCGCGCCCAGGCCGAGACGAGGTGATCGGCGGCGGCCTTCGAGGCCGAATAGGGCGAACTCGGATCGTACGCCGTCTCCTCCACGAACGCGCCGTCGTCGCCGAGCGAGCCGTAGACTTCGTCGGTCGAGACATGCAGGAAGCGAAAGCCGTCCCGCCGTGGCTCCGGCAGCGCTCGCCAATAGGCCCGCGCCGCCTCCAGAAGCGAGAACGTGCCGACGATATTGGTCTGGATGAATGCGTCGCTGCCGGTGATCGAGCGGTCGACGTGGCTTTCGGCGGCGAGATGAATCACCTGGTCCGGAGCGAACGTCTCGAACGCCTCGGCCACCGCGCGGCGGTCGCAAATGTCGATCTTGGCGAAGCGGTAGTTGGCGGTGTTGCCGATCGAAGCCAGCGATTGCAGGTTTCCGGCATAGGTCAGCGCGTCGATGTTGAGCACCTCGGCGCCGTCGGCGACCAGGCGGCGGCAAACCGCCGAGCCGATGAACCCCGCGCCGCCAGTCACAAGCACTTTGCGCTGCATCAAGACCCCTGAAGTTAACTATCAAGCCTCCCCGGACCTCGTGCCTCGAGGAGCGTCGAAGGCCCCCCGGATCACAGTCCGGGGGCTCGAAGGACGTTCCAGAGCGCATGAACGGCGTAGCCCTCTGGATCATCCTTCGAGACGCCGTGCTCCGCACCGCCCTCAGGATGAGGGGGTGGATGAGCCCGGCATTCCGACGCCATACCTTGCCCGCTGCTCCCTGAATGAATCTTTGAGCCGCCAATTCTCCGCCTGGCAGCGTCCGTTCCCGGCGGATCAGCCGAGAAGGCGGGCGCAACAGTCCTCGACCGACCGGCGCCAGTCCGGCAGCCTGAAGCCGTATACGCGAGCAAGCTTTTCGTTGTCGAGGCGGGAGTTGGCCGGACGGCGGGCCGGCGTCGGGTAGTCGGCGGTCGAGATCCGCTTGACCCGGGTTGAGCGCCGCCCGCGCGCCTCGGCCTCGCGGAACACGGTTTCGGCGAAATCCGCCCATGTTCCCTCACCCGATCCGGTCATGTGGAAAATGCCGCGTAAGGCCGGCGACCGATCGTCCTTCACCCTTGCCGCGATGGCGATCAGGGAATCGGCGATATCCAAAGCCGAGGTTGGATTGCCGCGCTGATCGGAAACAACGCCGACCTCGTCGCGGGTCTCGTTCAGCCGCAGCATGGTGCGGACGAAGTTCGCCCCGAACGGGCTATAGACCCAGGCGGTGCGCAGAATGACGCTGTGCTGGCAGCGCGCGCTTACCAGTTTCTCGCCGGCGAGCTTGGAGCGGCCGTAGGCTCCACTCGGCCCGGTCGGATCGTCCTCGCGGTAGGGCCGGTCGAGGGCGCCGTCGAACACATAGTCGGTCGAGAGATGGAGGAGCGGAACGCCAAGCCGCGCGGCGGCCTCGGCGACATGGCCCGCCCCCTCGGCATTGACCCGAAGGGCGAGCGCCTCTTCGGCTTCCGCCTTGTCAACCGCGGTATAGGCCGCGGCGTTGACTATGACCTCCGGGCGCGCCGCTTCGAGCCCGGCGAGGACGGCGGTGCGGTCGGTCAGGTCGAATTCCGGCCGGCCGACTGCGATCACCTCGAGTTTCGGCCCCGCGCGTTCAAGCAGCGATGTCGCCACCTGGCCCTTCGATCCGGTGACCGCAACCCTCATTCGAACAGGTCCGGCGCGTCTTTGAGCCGCGGCCATTGGCGGTCCTTGTCCGACAGGATCGGCCCCCCAGGCGGCGACGGCCAGGCGATCCCGATCGCCGGATCGTCCCAGGCGATGCCCCGGGCGCTGGCGGCCGAGTAGGGCGCCGTCGTCTTGTAGAGAACCTCAACGTCCGGCTCGAAGGTGATGAAAGCGTGGGCGAATCCCATCGGGATAAGCAATTGGCGCCAGTTTTCGGCCGTAAGCTCGACCGTGACATGCTGACCGAAAGTCGGCGAGGAGCGGCGAATGTCGACCGCGACGTCCAGGATGGCGCCGCGCGAGACGCGCACCAGCTTATCCTGCGCGAATGGCGCCGCCTGGAAATGCAAGCCCCGCAAGACGCCTTTCGACGAGGAGTAGGAATGATTGTCCTGCACGAACGTAAAGGGAAGGCCCGCCTCGTCCCACGCAGCCCGGCTGTAGACTTCGGAGAAGAATCCGCGTGCGTCGCCGTGCTTTTTCGGCGTCACGATCTTGACCGCCGGAATGGCCGTCTCTTCCACCTGCATCGCGGACCCCCGTCCTGCCGCCCTGATCGGCTTAGGCGCGCTCTCCTTGCCAGAAGCCGCGGCTCGCGGCCACCTCGAATCGGAATTTCAATCAGCTTGACCGGTTTCGATCTGGCATTGGGCAAATCCACCCGTGAAAAGTTCCACGGCAGCCGTGACCGCCCACACAAGTCCTCTTCAGACCAGCCCGTTTCATCCACGCGACAAGGCCTGGCGGCTGCTTCAGTTGCGGAGCAGAATTATCCTGATGGCGATTGCGGGAAACGATATGCGCATAGGCTCGAACCTAAGTCGCCGCTTTCGAGAAACTCGACCGAAAGGTTCAATTCTTTCGACCAAGAATTCAACACCTCCTTGCTCAGAAGCTTGTTCAACACGTCTTTTCCTCTTAGTCTCCTACGGAGCTGCACCCACCATTTCTTGACGATCGAAACGTGAATTGGCACTTCTGGGTTTAAGTACGAAACGATAATGATCCCGTTCCGCTTTAGGACCCTTTTTGCCTCCTGAAGATAACGGAAGCTCTCCTTCTCTTTCAGATGAGTAAAAACCGAAAAGAACACCACAAAGTCTGCTACCCCATCCCTTTCAGGTATCTCAATCGCCTTCACGAGCTTAAACGCCCAGTCTTCCCGACCACATTTATTGCGCGCAAAATCAAGAAGCTCCGGAACAACATCCGTTCCCAAATACTGCAAGCTCGGCATATCGTTCATAGCCGTCGCCAAACGCCCAGAGCCGGCTCCAATATCGATCACGTAATCCGTGCCTCTCAACCCCAAAGATTCGAGGATTCGACGCTCTCGCCGCCCGGTCTCGATGTACGCCCCGCCCACGGCTTTAGCCATCGCCTGTGCGTAGTCCGGCTCGTTGGCTATCAATGCACGAACCAACTTATTGTAGTCACGCACGAAATAAGGTCGAAGCACCTTGCAGCTCCTTGGCGAAAAACCAGTCCTTTGTAAGGGCGCGCGACGCTGAATCCAACCGTGCTGAATAGGCGTCGGCATGTCTTCGCGCAATTCGCGGGCCCGTCGCTTGAAAAACGTCCGCGGTTGCATTGGAGTCCGATCTCCGCTGGCGCAAACGTGGCCGCCCATGGCTTCCTTGTCCTGCTCGCCTTCGGGTCGGTATGGGATTGGCGGTCGTCTCAACGTCAACGCGGCGAGCGGCGTAGCGCTTCTGGAAAACCGACATTTTCTTGCCCAAGAGGCAGCTCGGGTTTATTCTTCAGAAACGCATCGACCGTCGCCGAGGCAACTCCGAACTGGGCCGACCGCTGCGGCAAACGTCGTAACGAGCAAATGGCCGCCGGAATCGGCTGTAACCTATTGAAAAGCCTCATTTGGCGGAAGGAACAGGTATTTGGATTTCGTTGTGCCGGATTTGGTTTTTGTTGTGCCCGGCTTGGGTTTTGTTGCGTCAGATTTTGCTTTTGGTTGGGCCCGGCTTTATCTGAGCTCAAAGCCGCTCGCGCGCGAGCTTCTGGAAGGCGCGAGCACGATGCGATAGCGCGAGCGAGCCGTCGGCCGGCATCCGGTTCTTCTCTTCGGCGTCCATCTCGCCGAACGTGCGGTCATGGCCGTTCGGGCGAAAAATCGGATCGTAGCCGAACCCGGCCGTCCCGCGCGGCGGGAAGACCAGCGTTCCGTCGACCCGGCCCTCGAAGGTCTCCGGGGCGCCGTCCGGCCATGCGAGGGCCAGCACGCTGATAAAATAGGCGCGCCACGGCGCCGGCGCGGCGAGCGCCCGGAGTTCACGCTCGACGCGGGCCATCGCGGCGCCGAAGTCCTTGCCGCCGCCTGCCCAGCGCGCCGAATAGATTCCCGGCGCGCCGCCGAGCGCCTCGACGCAAAGCCCGGAATCGTCGGCGAGGGCGAGGGTTCCGGAAGCGCGCGCGGCGGCCTCGGCCTTGAGCGCGGCGTTGTCGCGAAAGGTCGCGCCCGTCTCCTCGGGCTCAGCGAGGCCTAGCTCGGCGGCGCTGACGACAGCGACGCCATAGGGGTTCATGAGCTCGCGAATCTCCCTCAGCTTGCCGGGATTGTGCGTCGCCGCGACCAGGCGGCCGGCGAGGCGCGCGGGCCTGCCCCCGCTCGAGGCGCCGCCGCTCATTGGGCGACGATCTTGTAGCGCTGCCCAGGAACGAGCGTGGCGCCTCGGTCCAGGCCGTTGAGAATCCGGAACTGGTCGACCGCGCGCGGCAGGAAGGCCATTCGGCCAGCGAGCGTTTCGGCGGTGTCGCCGCTCCCCGCTTCGACAATTCTGATCCGCTGCGGCGCGGCCATGGCCGAGTCCTGGGCGTTGATGAGATGGAAGGAATTGAGCGAGGCCATGAAGCGCGAGTTGACGGGGGGCGAGAGCGCGTGGGCGGCGAAAATGAGCCGGTAAAGCCGGCCGTTCAGACGAATGGCCCCGAGGCGGAAACTCCACTGCTGGCCCTGGGCGACCGCCGTCGCGGCCTCGAGGCCGGCGATCTGCTTGGGTTCGATCGCGGTCGTCTGGACGCCGTCGATCCAGCCCGAACCGATCGCGCTCGCCACCGGGGTAGAATCGGCGATCGCGACGCTGTCGAGGCGCAGGGCCTCGCCGCCCGCTTCGCCGACCCCAATCAGCGCCGCGGACTGGTTGTCGAGGGTGAAGCCGTCCGGCGCATTGAAGGCGAAGCCGAGTTTCGGGTGAATGAAGGCGTTGTCGCGCACCATGCCTTGCGACGGGTCGTCGCCGAAGGCAACGCCGTCGATCGCCGCGAGATAGCCGCTGCGATCAGCCTCGCCGGTCCCCGGCGTGCCGAACTTTCGCGCTTCCTCGGTCGCCTGGGCGATGCGCTCGGGCGTGGACGGGTGGGTCGCCATCATGTCCGGGCGGTCGGCGGATCCGGCGCCCGAGACCGACGCGCGAAGCGCGCTCCACTCGCCGAGCGCGGTGAGGAATCGGGCGGCGGCGTCAGGGTCGTATCCGGCCTTGGCGATGGTCTTGATGCCGATCTGATCGGCCTCGAATTCCTGCTGGCGGGAAAAGCTGGCGATCGCCAGTTTCGAGCGCGCCTCGGCCTCGTCCTGAGCCTGGCGCTGGGAAAGCAATTGCGTATTCACCTTGGTGAACAACGCCGTCGTCTTCTCGAACTCGGCCCGCTGGGCGGCGTGCCGCGCGGTGATATGGCCGATCTCATGCGCCATGACGGCGGCTATTTCGGACGTGTCGTCGGCAAGCGCCAGAAGGCCGCGGGTGACGAAAATATCGCCGGAAGGCAGGGCGAAGGCGTTGACGACCGGCGAATTGAGCATCGTGACGCGGTAAGGCTGCCCCCCTGCGTCCGAAGCGGGGGCGAGCTTGACCAAGACCCCGTTGAGATAAGCCTCGGTCGACGGCGCGCTGTAGACGCCGCCGAACGCGTCGATGAGGCGCTTGCGCTCCGGGCTCGCCGGCGTGCCGGCGACGGCGTGCGGCGCGAGGGCCGGAGCCACATTCACCGGCGCCGGCGGCGGATCGATCGCCGCGCAAGCCGCAAGGCTGATCGCTAGCGCAGCCGCCAGCGCGGCGAGCAGGCGCGGCGCTCCCCGGGGGGCGGCCGTCCGTCCCAAACTGACTGGTGGCCCGCTCATCGATGCGGTTCCGCCTCTCCTGACGCGTTCGCGCGACGCGCAATTTCGATCATCGCCGGCTCGCTGACTTCAATCCTCGGACCGAAACGGTCATCGAGCGCGCCGCGCGCCCGGATCGTCTCGCCGACCAGCGCGCCGACAGGCCGTCCCCCTCGCGCCAGGGCCGGCTCCAGCTTGCGCGCAATCACGACCGTTGGCCCATCATGCGGAACAAGCTCAAGATAAAGCCGCGAGCGGGCAAAGCCAACCCTGCGCACCATTCCCTCGATGACGACGAACCGGCCGTCGAGGCGGCGCAATTCCGCCCCATCCGACGACTGGATGACAGCGAAAGCGGGATCGCTCCATACACCGAGCGCCGCCCGGCGCGCGCCGTCCTCGATCATGAGCCGCTCGGCGGCGCAGCCGCGGGTTTCAAACTCCGGCCGGACGCGGGCCAAGCCCGCCGCCAGCAGCGCCGCTGCGGTCGAACCCGCCGAACCCGTGGCCGAATCGGGCAGGTTGAGGTCGGCGATAGTCCTGCCCCACCGATCGGTCGCGGCGGCGAGGACGACGAGGTCCGCTTCCCGGCCGAGAAGGCGTCGGCTGAGGAAGACTTGCGCAGCGTCGGCGATTTCCGGCGCCCCGCGATCCACGCCGGGCGCGTCCAGACCGCCGAGCCGCACGGTCCTGCCGTCGCTGAGCGCAATATCGAGGCGTGGATCGACGCTGACCGCCCGGACCTGCCCGCCCGGGCGGCCGCATGCCGCCAAGCCCGGCGCCGTCATGGCGACGGCCGGCAGCGCCGCGCAAACGATACAAAGTCGCACGGCGCGCGAGCGCGACGCCGAGCCGTGGCGGTAATGCGCGGAACGGAAATTCATGCTAAGGGCCTTGCCGCGCGGCGGCCCGCCTGTCCAGAGCGTTTCGGCGGCTGCGGCGCGATCGGGAGTCCCGGTAGCTCAGCTGGATAGAGCACAGGTTTCCTAAACCTGGGGTCAGAGGTTCAAGTCCTCTCCGGGACGCCAACAAAATCAAGGATTTACTGTCAAAGATGACAAGCCGATTTTCAGATCATTTTCGCTGGCGCTGTGCATTAGGGCAACAGCGCAGGTGAATAGAACTGGCCGGCCCCGTAGCCCTTGGAACACAAACAGTGGAACCTGGTAGTTAATCGCCGGCCGGCGACGGTTCGTCGCGCAAGCGGCCCTCGAGTGCGTCGACACGCAGTGCGATCTCTTCCGCTTCTTTCCGTTTCACCCCCATGGCGCGCAGGACTCCCGCGACCACGCCGGGCGCCTGCGCGGGGACGATTCGTCGTTCCGCCGCGGCCTGCATCGCCTGGAGGACGATTTCGATGGCGAATTCGAAGGCAAGTTCCGGCGTCACGTCGCCGAGCCGCCCGCTCGCCGCGGCTCGCCCGAGATCTTCGGTCAGGCGCGCTCGCGCGCCAAGCGCAACGTTCGGCATTGAGACCGCGCCGCGAGCCACGAGCGCGCCCCAGGCGGGATTGCGCAAGGCGTCGCCGACAAAGGCGCCGCAGCCGGCAGCGATGCGTTCGACCGGGTCCTCGGTCGCCATCCGGCGGGGCTGGATGAGCTCGTCGAATTCTTGCGCCTGTTCGTCGGCGATCGCGGCCTGGAGCGGCGAGGCTGCCGAAGTGCACGTAGAAGGTGCCCTTCGCCACCGCGGTTTCGCCAACCACGTCGTCGACGGTCACTGCCTCGATCGGATTCAGGGCATAGAGCGCGCGCGCCGCCTCAATCTTACGGCCTTGCGACCGACGAATGGCTTTTGCCGCAGGCGCTGAAGGACGCGGGATACGAAACCGCGATCGTCGGCAAATGGCATCTTGGCCATGCCGATCCGAAATATTGGCCGCGCCAGCGCGGCTTCGACCACCAGTACGGACCGCTGATCGGCGAGATCGACTATTTCACACACGAGCAGCACGGTGTCCTCGACTGGTATCGCGACAAAAGCCCGTGCGGGAGCCCGGCTACTCGACGACTCTGCTAGGAGACGATGCGGTGAAGCTGATCGGCGCGCAAGGCACGAAGACGTCGTTCTCTCTCTATCTGGCGTTCAATGCGCCACACGCACCTTACCAGGCGCCCCAAATCGATCTCGATCGCTATCCGGCGATTTCCGATCCGAGCCGCCGCGCCTACGCCGCCCAGATCACCGCGATGGACAGTCAGATCGGGCGCGTCGTTACGGCGCTCGACGAGAGGAAGATGCGCGACGACACGCTCATCGTCTTTCAGAGCGACAACGGCGCGACGCGCAATCCGATGTTCGCGGGCGAAGGCGACATGTCCAAGATCAAGATTCCCGTCGACAATTGCCCCTATCGCGACGGCAAGGGTTCGCTCTACCTCATCTCCAAACCGGCTCGCTTGCAACCAAAGCGAAGACTCGCCGACTTCTTCAACGATATCCGCGCACAGCAGACGCTGGTGTCCGTGAAGCGGACGTCGTAGATCGCGATGGTGACAGAGGTCGAGCCCAACAAGGGCGGGTCTTCGTGATCTACTCGAGGCGAAGATCGGCTTTCAGTCGTCCGTCACGCTGACGACAATCCATCCACCTCTTGCTGAACTGCGGCCAACTCGATAGGACAACAGTCCGTATCAAAGTCTCGCGAATTCCGCGCCGGCGGTCTTACCCGGCGGCGTCGCGCGGCAGAAAGATCAAGTTGAAAGTCTTCTTGCGCGGCGCCTTTGAAGGCGCGCGTCGTCTGTCGTCGCCTTGGGATAACCGAGCACCCATTCGCGAAGAGCTCTTCGGCGTAGAGCGCCTGGAGGACCACGCCCACAGCCTTGCGGTCGCGCAGATCGTGTCGTCGCGGGCGAGTGAGGGGCGACTTCTAGCGAAGCGTCTCGCTGAGAATCGAACCGTTCTGCTCCGTGCCTATCGCTCCACCGTAAAGGCGATCAATGACGCTCGCCCTGTTACGCCCGCGGCGGAATGGCTCGTCGACAACTATCATCTGGTGGAACGGCGGATCCATGAGATTCACTCGGACCTACCGCCCGGTTACTATCGTCAACTCCCGAAGCTCGCGGATGGGCCGTTCACAGGATACCCCAGAGTGTTCGGCATCGCCTGGGCCTTCGTCGCCCATACCGATAGCCGTTTCGACTGCGAGATGCTGGTTCGCTTCGTTAGCGCCTATCAAGAGGTGCAGCCGCTCACCATCGGTGAACTCTGGGCAGTATCGATCACACTTCGAATCGTTCTGATTGAGAATCTCAGACGCCTCGCGCAGCAGATTACCACGAGCCGCGCCGAGAGGGATATGGCGGACGGAATCGCTGATCGGTTGCTTGGTGCGGGCGGACGACCCGCGGAATCCGCCGCCATTGTTCTGGCTCCGCACGAGAGCGAGCCGCTTTCGCGGGCATTCGCGGTCCAGCTCGCTCATCGGTTGCGTGATCAAGATCCGATGGTTACCCCCGCGCTGACATGGCTCGACGAGCGTCTGACGATCCAGGACACGACGACCGACATAGCCGTACGCGATGTCCATCGCCAGCAAGGCGCAGCGAACGTCACCGTTCGCAACATCATTACCAGTTTGCGCCTGATTTCCGACGTCGATTGGAAAGAATTGTTCGAGAAGTTGAGCCTCGTCGACGCAGTCCTTGCGGCTGACACCGGCTTCAAAAGCATGGATTTTCCGACGCGCACTCTCTACCGTAGCGCGATCGAAGATCTCTCGCGAGGCTCTGGCCGGGCCGAGCTCGACATCGCCAGCGCCGCGGTGCTCGCTGCAAAGCAGGCCGAGGACGACGCGCCGGCCATGGAGCGGGAGCGCCGTGGGGATACGGGATACATCCTGCTCGCCGGCGGGCGCCGCGCCTTCGAAAAATCGGTAGCCTATCGCCGGCCCTTGCGAAGCTGGGCGTCGCGGGTCAACCGATCTGTCGGCGTCGGCGGCTATGTCGCATTGATTTCTCTTGTCTCCGCAATCCTCCTTGCAGCGCCGCTGCTCGCACTTGATGCAGCCGGAGTTGGCCCTGCAGTTCTTGGCCTGCTTGGCATACTCGGCGCGATTCCTGCGGTCGACGCCGCTGTCGCGTTGGTCAATCGCGGGGTCAACATCGGCTTTGCTGCATCGCCGCTCCCGGCTCTCGAGTTACTCGACGGGGTGCCCCCACATCTGCGCACGCTCGTCGCCGTGCCAACGTTGCTCACCACCTTGGAAGGCGTCGAAGACCTGATCGAACGCCTCGAGATTCACCACCTTGCGAGCCCCGAAGGCGATCTGCATTTCGCACTGCTGACCGACTGGGCCGACGCCGTGAACGAGCACACTGACGGCGACGCTCCGCTCATTGCCGCTGCGGCGGACGGCGTCGCGCGTCTCAATCGGCGCTATGGCCCGGCGCCGGGCGGAACGCGTTTCCTCCTTCTGCATCGCCGACGCGTCTGGAATGAGGGTGAATCGCGGTGGATCGGATGGGAGCGCAAGCGCGGCAAGCTCCACGAGCTAAATCGCCTCCTGCGCGCCGCGACCGACACCACTTTCATGGACGTGGGTTTCGGAACGCCCGCTGCCCCGACAGGTATTCGCTATGTAGTGACGCTTGATTCGGACACCCGATTGCCGCGCGATGCGGTGCGTCGCCTGATCGGCAAGATGGCGCATCCGTTGAACCGGCCCCGTCTCGACGCCGATGGGCGGCGTGTCATCGAGGGCTACGCCGTCCTCCAGCCTCGCATCACACCGTCGCTGCCGATCGGTAGGGAAGGCTCGCTATTCCAGCGAATCTTCTCGAGCGTGAGCGGCATCGATCCGTACGCCTCGGCGGTCTCCGACGTTTATCAGGATCTGTTCGGGGAAGGATCCTATGCCGGAAAAGGCATCTACGACGTCGACGCTTTCGAGGCTGCGCTCGCGAATCGCGCACCAGAACTCCACCCTTCTCAGCCACGATCTATTCGAGGGCGTGTTCGCGCGCGCAGGCCTTGCCTCGGATGTCGAGGTTGTCGAGGAATTCCCCGCACGGTACGACGTCGGCGCCAATCGCCATCATCGGTGGGCGCGCGGCGACTGGCAATTGCTCCCCTGGATTTTTGGGCGTGGTCCGTCGCAGTCCGGAAACGCGACGGCGTCTAGCGTCCTTCCGGCAATCGGCCGTTGGAAAATGCTGGACAATCTCCGCCGTACGCTCTCTGCGCCCGCGGCGATCCTTGCGCTGTTCGTGGGTTGGACCCTTCCGCTTGAACTGGGGTTGATCTGGACCCTTTTCGTCGTCCTGACGATCGTGCTGCCGACATTCATTCCGGTCGTCGCCGCGATTCCTCCGCGCCGTCCCGGCGTAACGATATCAAGCTATTTTAAGGCGCTCAGCGACGATTTAAGCCTTGCCTGGAGCCTGTCGATACTAACCGTCGTGTTCCTAGCGGATCAGGCGTGGCTCATGGTGGATGCGATCGGGCGCACGCTCTGGCGCCTGGGCGTGAGCCGCCGCCGTCTGCTCGAATGGATTCCAGCCGCACAGGCGACGATCAGTCCTCGTCTTGATTTGATGGGTTTCGCGCACAGGATGGCGGGTGCGATTTTCATTGGATTCACCGTCGCAGTCGTCGCGTTGGCGTCTCGTCATGGGTCTTGGTCGGTGGCGCTTCCCTTCGCCGCGCTCTGGCTGGCTTCTCCCGCCGTGGCGCGGTTCGTAAGCCTCCCTCCTGCTGCTGCGGGTCACCTCCCGATGACCTACGCCGATGCGCAGGCGTTGAGGCTGACCGCCCGCCGCACATGGCGGTTCTTCGAGACTTTTGTGACGCCGGATGACAGCATGCTGCCGCCCGACAATTTTCAGGACGATCCGGCGCCAGCGCTCGCGCATCGGACCTCGCCGACCAATATCGGGCCTCTACCTTCTTTCGATCGTTTGCGCTCGCGATTTCGGTTGGATCGGAACCGTTCAAGCGATTGATCGTCTTGAGGCGACGCTTGCGACGATGGCTCGCCTGCAACGCGTGCGCGGTCACTTCTTGAACTGGTACGACACGCGAGATCTTCGACCCCTAGAGCCGAGATACGTATCCACCGTCGACAGCGGCAATTTGGCAGGACATCTCATCGCGCTCGCCAATGCGTGCAGGGAGTGGAGCGACCATCCACTCGACCTTGCGCAGCGCTTCAGCGGCGTCGCCGACGCGCTCGACATAACCCGCGCCGAGTGCGCCCGTCTGCATGACGGCCGCAAGACCCAGACCGTGACCTTGCATCAGCTAGACGACGCACTCGCGGCGGTCGCGTCGGCTTTGCAACAAGGCCTCGCGTTCGCAAGTCGAGTGTCAAGGCGCAGCTCGACGACCTTCGCGCTAACGCAGAGGTCATGGTCGACATCGCTAGCGCGCTCGCTATCGAACGTGGCGACGGCCTAAGCGCGGATATGCTGGTTTGGGCGCGTGCGGTCTTGAGTTCGATCGAAGCCCACCGTCGCGACCTCGCGCAAGTCGTAGAGGCGCCGGGTGTCCAGCGTGAAAGGCTGGTTGGTGTCGAAAGCACGGCGCGCTCGATGGCGCTTGCGATGGAGTTCGATTTCCTCCTCGATCACGACCGGCAATTGCTGTCGATCGGATATCTCCTCTAACGAAGGCGCGCTCGATCAGAACTGCTACGATCTCCTGGCTTCCGAGGCGCGTCTGGCCAGCTTCTTTGCAATCGCCAAAGGCGACGTTCCCGCGAAACACTGGTTCCGCCTGGGCCGCGCTGCCACTCCTGTCGGGCGCGGCGCCGCTTTGATCTCCTGGTCGGGATCCATGTTTGAATATCTGATGCCCTCGCTCGTGATGAGAGCCCCGGCGGGCAGCCTGCTTGAGCAGACAAACCGACTAACCGTGCGCCGGCAGATCGCCTACGCCGCAAAACTCGCGCTGCCCTGGGGCATATCCGAATCCGCCTATAACGCGCGCGATCTGGAACTGACCTACCAATACTCCAATTTCGGGGTTCCGGGCCTTGGGCTGAAACGCGGCCTCGCTGAAAACAGGGTCATTGCGCCCTACGCAACCGCTCTGGCTGCGATGGTCGATCCCCGAGCGGCGGTCGCCAATCTCAAGCGTTTGGCTGAGATCGGTGCGCAAGGTCCATACGGGTTCTACGAGGCTTTGGACTACACGCCGGCGCGCCTTCCGGCGGGCGAAAGCGTCGCGATCGTCCACGCCTTCATGGCGCATCATCAGGGCATGACGATTGTCGCCATTGCCGACGCCTTGTTGGACGGCGCGATGCGGGCGCGGTTCCATGCCGAGCCGATCGTCAAGGCGACCGAACTGCTTCTGCAGGAGCGCTCGCCACGCGACGTCGCGGCGACGCGTCTTTGGGCCGCAGACGTGAAGTCGGCAGCCGGCGCTCGCAACGTCGAACCGTTGGGCGGTCGCCGGTTCGCCTCCGCCCACCAGGCGACGCCCGCCACGCATCTGCTTTCGAACGGCCGCTACACGACGATGCTCACCGCCGCCGGTTCCGGATACAGCTGCTGGGGCGATCTGGCGCTGACGCGCTGGCGCGAGGATGCGACCTGCGACGACTCAGGCTTCTACCTCCACGTCAAAGACCTACGCACTGGCGATGCGTGGTCGGCGGGCTTTCAACCGAGCGGTGTCGAACCGGACGGTTATGCCGTCATCTTCGACGAGGACCGTGCCGAGATCACGCGCCGCGATGGCTCGCTGACAACGACGTTGGACGTGATCGTATCCGCCGAGGACGACGCGGAAGTTCGCCGGGTTTCGATCACAAACTCCGGAAGCCGTACGCGTGACATCGAGATCACGTCCTACGCCGAACTCGTGCTCGCGCCGCAGAACGCCGACGTCGCGCATCCCGCCTTCTCGAAGCTGTTCGTGGTCACGGAATATCTTCCCGATGTCGGAGCCATCTTGGCCACGCGGCGAAAGCGGGCTCCGAGCGACCCCGAAATCTGGGCCGCGCATTTAACGGTCATTGACGGCGAGGCTGTCGGCGTACCGGAGTTCGAGACAGACAGGGCGCGATTCCTCGGCCGCGGCCACGCTGTCCATGCGCCGATTGCGATTATGGACAGCCGGCCACTCTCGAACTCGGTTGGCGCAGTCCTCGATCCCATTTTCTCCATTCGTCGACGCATTCGCATTGCGCCGGGTGCGACTGTTCGAGTCGCTTTCTGGACGATTGCCGCCGCCAGTCGCCAAGCGCTTCTCGACGGCGTCGACAAACATCGTGACGCCACCGCATTCACCCGCGCCTCGACGCTCGCCTGGACGCAGGGCCAGGTGCAGTTGCACCATCTTGACATCACCGCGGGCGAAGCCGGCCTGTTTCAGCGGCTCGCTGGACATGTGATTTTCGCCGCGCCTGCGATGCGACCCTCCTCGGATGCGATTCTGCGGGGCTGCGGCGCGCAGTCGGGCCTGTGGTCGCAGGGCATTTCCGGGGATCTGCCGATCGTTCTTCTGCGCATCTCGGAGATCGAAAACCTCGACATTGTCCGAGAGCTTCTGCAGGCGCACGAATATTGGCGGATGAAACAGCTAGCGGTCGATCTCGTGATCCTGAACGAGCGCCAGTCCTCCTATGTCCAGGAACTTCAAATCGCAATCGAGACCTTAGTGCGGACGAGCAGGCCAGTCTCCACTGCCGGGCACGGACCACCGACCGGGCCGCGTCTTCCTGTTGCGCGCCGACCTGATCGCAGCCGAAACGAAAAGCCTTCTGCCATCGGTAGCGCGGGTCGTTCTTGTGGCCCAACGTGGCAGACTGTTTGAGCAACTCGATCGCATACCGGAGCCTGTCGCACCCAAGAAATCCGCGCCAAAGCGTCTTGTCCCTCGCTTGAGGGCGGCTGAAGAGACTCGCGTCCCGAATCTCGAATTTTTCAACGGTCTCGGCGGGTTTGCGCGAAACGGACGCGAGTACGTAACGGTCCTTGGGCCTGGCCAGTCGACGCCAGCGCCCTGGATCAACGTCATCGCCAATCCGGCGTTCGGCTTTCAGACGGCGACCGAGGGCGGCGGCTACACATGGTCCGTCAACAGCCGTGAGAATCAGATCACGCCGTGGTCGAATGATCCAGTGAGCGATCATCCGGGCGAAGCGTTCTATCTGCGCGACATCGACACAGGCGATCTCTGGACCCCCACGGCGTTGCCAATCCGTGACCCCGCGGCGACCTATGTCGCCCGGCATGGCCGCGGCTACAGCCGGTTCGAGCATGTCGCTCATGAGATTGCTTCGGATCTGCTGCAATATGTGCCGGTCGACGATCCAATCAAGATTTCGCGCCTCGTGTTGACCAATCGCTCAAGCCGGCCTCGTCGGCTGAGCGTTACAGCCTACGTCGAATGGGTTCTCGGCTCGGCGCGTTCCACGGCGCTGCCGTTTGTTTCGACTGAGATCGACGCCGCGACCGGCGCCATCTTCGCCCGCAATCCATGGAGTTCGAGCTTTGGCTCGCGCGTCGCCTTCGCGGACCTGTGCGGGGACCAGACCAGCTGGACTTGCGATCGGCGCGAATTCATCGGTCGAAACGGCACGCTCGCAGAGCCTGCCGCGCTCCGCGCCGTTGACGCGCTCTCGAAGACAGTTGGGGCGGGCCTCGATCCTTGCGCGGCTTTGAGCGCCACGATCGAATTGTCGCCCGGCGAGTCAATCGAGGTCGTTTTCATGCTGGGCGAAGCTGAAAATGAGGAAGCGGCGCGTGACCTCGTGACCCGCTATCGCGCAGCTGATCTCGACGCGGTCGAGGCGAACGTCGAACGCCAGTGGGACGAAATCCTTGGTTCGATCGTCGTGAAGACGCCGGACCGGTCCCTGGATGTCATGCTCAACGGCTGGCTTCTTTACCAGACCCTAAGCTGTCGGTTCTGGGCGCGTTCCGCATTCTATCAGGCCAGCGGCGCCTATGGCTTCCGCGATCAGTTGCAGGATGGCATGGCGCTGGCCATGACACGGCCAATGTTGACCCGCGATCATCTGCTGCGGGCTACTGCGCGACAGTTCGTCGAAGGCGATGTCCAGCATTGGTGGCTGCCGCATTCGGGTCAGGGTGTGCGAACCCGCATCTCGGATGATCGCCCGTGGCTCGCCTATGCGGTTGCTCACTACGTCGATACTACCGGGGACTTCGGTATCCTTGATGAAAGAGTCGCTTTCCTGGAAGGACAGGCGCTCGAGCCCGGCGAACATGACAGCTTCTTCAATCCGACCGTCTCTGACCAAAAGGCGACCGTGTTCGAGCACTGTGCGCTCGCACTCGACGCTTCACTTGCGCTGGGCATCCATGGGCTTCCTCTGATGGGGACCGGCGACTGGAACGACGGCATGAACCGCGTAGGCGAAACAGGCCATGGTGAGAGCGTTTGGCTCGGCTGGTTCCTCCACGCGGCGTTGACGGCCTTCATTCCGATAGCAGAAACGCGCCAAGAGTTGGTCAGAGCAACGACATGGAGCGCCCATGCCGCCGCTCTGCGAGGCTCGCTGGAAGACGAAGCGTGGGATGGAGAATGGTATCGGCGCGCCTTTTTCGACAACGGAGAGCCGCTAGGCTCGTCGGCGAGTGAAGAATGCCGCATCGATTCGATCGCGCAATCCTGGGCGGCGCTATCCGGAGCGGCGGCGCTCGAACGGGCGGCGGAAGCGATGAACTCAGTCGAGCGGGAGCTGATCCGGCGAGACTCGGGCCTTGCCTTGTTGTTCGCGCCGCCATTCGACAAGACCGCGCTGGATCCCGGCTACATCAAGGGCTACCCGCCAGGAATTCGGGAGAACGGCGGCCAGTATACCCACGCGGCCCTATGGTCGGTGATGGCGCTTGCCACGCTCGGCGAAGGCGATAAGGCGGCCGAGTTGTTCTCATTGCTCAACCCCATCAATCATGCGCGAACCCGCTCGGACGTGCATCGCTACAAAGTGGAGCCCTATGTCGTCGCGGCCGACATCTATGCAAGCGCGCCCCATATCGGGCGGGGCGGCTGGACGTGGTACACGGGCTCGGCGGGTTGGATGCAGCGCGCCGGCGTGGAGAGCATTCTCGGGCTGCGCATCCGCGGCGCTTTCTTGCATCTCGACCCCTGCATTCCCAAAAATTGGGCGACGTTCGAGATGACGGTTCGCCGTCAATCCGCGCGGTATGAAATCACCGTCGACAATCCGGCCGGGGTCAGTCGGGGAATTCGCTTTGCTGAGTTGGACGGAGTTGAGATCGTGGAGCGTCCTTTGCGACTACGCATCGTCGATGACGACGCCGTGCATCGCGTCCTCGTGAGATTAGGTTGATTGACGCGGTGCGCAGATTGACACGACGCCCCGGCGAATCGCGTTTGCTCGTTGATCCGGCGAGCCCTTCACCGCGCAGCAATACGCGCTGCTGGTGCTTGACCGGTCGATGCGGAGAGCGTGAAGCTCGTTAGAATCCAAGAAGGCCTTGAATCAGCCGGCCGGGGCGGCCGACCCACGAAGCCGGACCTGATCTCGGGTTCGTTGTCGCGCTGTCTTGGCTCTCATCGGTGGCGCCTCGCGATTATCAACTGCCGATGTATTGTGAGAACTCGTGCCGCTTTTCGCGATTGTCCGGGCGAAACGGCGCCGTCTGGTCATCGCTTCTTTGCGCGCTCTTCGAAATATGAGCGATTTTCCTTCGTCGATGATTTTGACTCTTTGAAAGGCTATTTTTTGCTTGAGTTGCCTCCAAGTCAGAATGAATAGAGTCCAGTACATGAACGCCTCCTGCCCCGCTGTTCACACGCCCGCCTTCACCCATTTTTATCGGGAACGCAAACGCGGGAGACGGCCCTCAGGTTCCGCAAGCAGGGCGTTCGCACGCCATTTTTTTTGGCGGCATTCGCGGCTGAAAAGCCATGGCTCATGCAGGCGCTCGATGCGGAGATGGCGGTCCGTGGCGATTCGCTCCGAGCGAATGGACTTTTCTTCAGAAGCTTGCGCATCAGGGCCAGCGCGGTGGCCTCGTTGCGCGTGCAGGCGCTTCTAAGACTCGCCGTCGGCGTCGAAGCCGGGATGCCACTTGGCAGCTCGACGAAGTCAACCTAAAATCGATGGGCGGATGGTTTATTTGTCGCAGCTCGAAGGTGGGGCTGGCAAACTGAACCATTGAAGTCTCCACACTGCCGCATCGTTTGTCGCGGTGTATTTCGCGAATTGAGTGAGATGGGCGATTTGGCGCGGATTTCGGACGAGGCGCTGATCGTCCGGTTGCAGCGTGCGGCCTTTTCCTATTTGTCCGATTACGCCAATGACGATACCGGCCTCGTCGCGGATACTTCACGCCAAGGGTCGCCGTGCAGCATCGCCGTGGTTGGTTTTGCGCTGTCCTGTTATCCGGTTGCGGTCCGGAACGGCTGGTTTTCACGTGCGGACGCCGGCGCCCGGACACTCAATATTCTCAGATTTTTCTGGGAAAGCACCCAAAGCGATGCATCCGATGCGACCGGGTACAAAGGCTTTTACTATCACTTCCTCGACATGCGGACGGGCAAGCGCGTATGGCAATGCGAGCTCTCGCTGATCGATACCGCTTTGCTGATCGCGGGCGTCCTCGTGGTCGGATGCTTTTTTGACGCTGACGACGAGCGGGAAATTCGTGAATTGGCCGACGCGTTGTATCGCCGTGTCGACTGGCGCTGGGCCCAGAACGGCCGCCGAGGGCTTTCGCAGGGATGGAAGCCCGAGTCCGGGTTTCTCCACTATGGCTGGGAGGGATATAACGAAGCAGCGCTTCTCTATGTTCTCGGTCTTGGCTCGCCGACCTTTCCGCTGACTCCAGCCGCATACGCCACATGGCAGCTGACCTATCAGTGGGAGAACCTGCTGGACCGGGATGTCCTCCATTCCGGTCCGCTTTTCACGCACCTGTTCTCCCACGCGTGGATCGATTTCCGCGCCATCCGCGACACTTTCATGCGCGAAAAGGCCAGTGACTATTTCGAGAACACGAAAAGCGCCATCGCTATCCATCGCGAATACGGTGAACGCAATCCGCATGGGTTCAAAGCCTATAGCCGCGATTTCTGGGGCGTGACGGCAGGAGACGGTCCAAAGTATGGGAAAACGGATGGGAGAGACCGCCGCTTCTTCGGCTATATGTCGCGCGGCGTGCCTTACGGCCCTGACGACGGCACGATCGCACCTTGGGCGATGCTTGCAACCCTGCCGTTTGGCGCCGAGGCGGCGCTTGCGGGCACGCGCCGTCTTCTCGAAAACTATCCGCAAGTCTGCCGCCAGGACAGATTTTCGAGCGGCTTCAATCCGACGCTGCGGGGCAATGCGGGCGGCTGGCTTTCGGAAGGTTGGTACGGGCTCGATCAGGGCCTGCTTGTGATGATGATCGAAAATTATCGCAGCGGGTTGATTTGGGAGATCGTTCGGCATTGCGGCTACTTTCGCGATGGGCTCAAACGCGCCGGTTTTGAAGGCGGGTGGCTCTAGCGGTGCAAACTGGTACGCCAAGAGCGAAGCCTGACTACGAGCAAACCTTCCTCAGGCGTGTACGCCCCGAAGATTGGCAAAATCCCGAGCCGCGTAGGGCCTATGATCTCGCGATCGTGGGCGCGGGGCCAGCCGGACTGGCGGCGGCGGAATCCGCTGCACGGCTCGGATTCTCCGTAGTACTCATCGAGCGCAATCGTATCGGCGGAAACTCGCTGAATGTCGGGTCGGTGCCCTCCAAGGCAATCATCGGCGCAGTGCGCGTATATGGCGCCGTGCGGGAGGCCGAAGAGCTTGGCGCGCCTGTCCCGAACGAACCGGCTCTCGAATTTGGCAAGGTAATGGCTCGCATGCGCCGAATCCGCATGCGAATTTCGGAACACCATTCGGTTTATGAACTCACCGCGCGCGGGATCGACATTTTTTTCGGTTCCGCCCGATTTGTTGGTACGGACGCCCTCCTCGTCGGCGACAAACGGCTGAATTTCAAGAAAGCGCTGATCGCCACCGGCGCTCGTCCCAGGGCGCCAGACATTCCGGGCCTCGATGAGACCGGCTATCGCACGAGCGCGACGATCTTCGAAATGACCGCCCTGCCGAAGCGCCTCGCCGTCATTGGCGGCGGGCCGTTGGGTTGCGAACTGGCGCAGGCGTTTTGCAGGCTGGGTTCGCATGTCACGATCGTGCAGAACGATGCGAAATTCCTTCCCCGCGAGGAACGCGACGCGGCCGAGATTTTGTCACGTTCCCTGGCGCGAGACGGCGTGGAGATTCGCCTCAACACCACAGTCGTCGGCGCCCGTCGAGACGCGGGCGCCAAGACTCTGCATATCGTCAATAGCGGGAACGAAAGCGAAATTCAGGCCGACGAAGTCCTGTTGAGTATCGGCCGTGTCCCAAACGTTGAGGAACTCGGCCTTGAAACCGCAGGCGTGGCTTTCGACACCGATCAAGGGATCCGGGTCGACGACTTTCTACGAACCACAAATCCAAACGTTTACGCCGCCGGTGATGTTTGCCTGGAGTTGAAATTCACCAACGCTGCGCAGTCCTCGGCCTGCATGGCAGTTCAAAATGCCTTGATGAAAATGGAACAACGGAAAAGCGGAGCGACCATACCCTGGTGTACTTATAGCGATCCCGAGATCGCGCATATCGGCTTGCACGTTTGGGAAGCGCGCCAGCAATCGATTCCGATTAAGAGCTTCACTGTGATGATGCACGATGTCGATCGCTCAATCACGGATGGTCGGACCACTGGCTTCGTCAAGATCCACGTCGCGGAAGGATCTGACAGAATTTTGGGCGCGACCATCGTCGCCTCGCGGGCGAGCGAACTCATCAACGAAATGGCGGTTGTCATGAACACGGGTATCGGCATGAGGGCACTGGCGGCTGTCGTGCACACCTACCCGGCGCAATCCGGGGCAATAATGCTCGCAGCGCAAGCGTACACGCGATTGAATGAGACCCCCGAACTGGAAGTCCGACGCGTGGGCTCCGAATAGACCTCAGTTGATCAGACTGTTCGACCGGAAGAACGGCAAATCGAGCAAGCGCAATCTGGCTGAAAAGCAAGGTCGCGATCGTGCCTCGCGGCGCCAGCCGGAGCGGCAACGCGATCGCACTCGATCTCGCACCGATCGCTGCGAGTATTGTCGACCGACTTTCAGAGAATCCCACCGCGACTGGCCGATGGTGGACGGCGCTGCCGGCACACACCCAAGTGAAGCCGCGAACGCCGCGGCGGCCTCGCGCGGCCCCCGCCGGCCGGCAGAATGCGAACAACAGCCACTAGGCGGGGGGTAGCTTCCCCTCGGGGTGGAGTCCGCAATGCCACGCCTTCGGCTATGTTTTGACTTTTATAGGCCGCTTTCGCTATGTGTCATGATGGGCCCGGTCAGCTGAGAGGATCGCGGAATGTCCACGATTTGGCGCCGGCTTTTGATCTCGCTCTCCGCTTCACTCGCCCTGGCGGGCGCAGCCGCGGCTGCCAATTGCGACGCTCTCGTCGCCAGCTTCAAGACCGCGATTGCCGACAAGGCGTTCGATAAACTGAAAGAGGCGATGGCGGCGATCGCCGACGACAGCGCGTGCAATTTCGATATCGACGCCTATCGCGCACAGGAAATCAATTCCATTGTCGACATGGCTGGAGCAGCGCCGACGGACGACGCGCGAAAGCAAATGATCGAGTTCGTCGAAGGAATCATGGAGATCGGCGGAGACTGGCGTTCAGCCGAGCACCTGGGCGACTATCACGCGGCCCGCGGCGAATATGCCGACGCGCTCGGCGGATACGAGACCGCCATCTCCTTCCTCTCTCGACCTGCGCCGCCGTCGACCCCGAAAGACCGCGAGGAACTGCTCGCGCGCGCCGCAGCGGCGAAGAGCCAGGCGAGCGACGATAAGGAGGGCCGAAATCCTTCGAGATTCGTAGGTTCCGCGAGGGATCTCAGCGGGCGCTTCGCCGGAATCTATTCGCCGAAACTGTTGCGCGGCTTCGAGGTGCTCGCGGTGCCCCTACCGATCAATTTCTACTTCGGGCAAGCGCGCTTCACGCCGGAAGGTGAGAAAGCGGCCGAGGAACTCGCGGAAGCGGTCAAGGAGCAGAACGTCGAAACCGTCACCCTCATTGGCCACACCGATCCGCGGGGCGATCATCAATACAATGTCGAATTGTCCAAACGGCGGGCGGCGGCTGCGCGCGACTATCTCATCTCACACGGCGTGAAAGCGCGCATCCTGGTGGACGGCAAGGGACCGGACGCGCCTTTCGACACCTCGCTGCTTGGGCGGCCTGTCACGCGGGAGGAAGGCTGGGCGCTCGACCGCCGGGTCGAATGGGTTCGCCAGGGAGCGCCGGATTGAGGGCGTTCGACATTGGACAGGAATGGACGATGAGCAGACTGATGGTGTTCCTGATCGCCGCCGCCGCGGCGGCTGCCGGCGCGCTTGCCGACCCCCGCGCCGTTTTGGCCGACGACCTGCGGGCGCCGGGCGGTGGGACGATCCGCGCGCTCGTCGTCGGCGTCGACGTCTATTGGCGATTGCCGGCGTCGGTGCAGTTGCAGGGCGCTCGAGCGGACGCCGAGGATATCGCCGAGGCGCTGCGTCGCGGCGGCGTCAAGCCCGCTGTTCTTTTCGACGCCGACGTGACCCGCGCGAAAATCGTGGCGCAGATGGATTCCTTTGTCGCCGAGTCGAAGCCGGGCGACTTCGTTCTGTTCGCCTTCGCCGGCCACGGCATGCAGACGCCGGAATACCCGCGATGGCAGGGCATCGACGCCGACGGCGTCAACGAACAGATCGCGCTCTCCGGGTTCAGTTTTAGCGGCGACGGGGTCGGTGAAATCATCGTCAACCCGGAAATTCGGGCCTGGCTGTCGCGCCTCGACGCGAAGGGCGTCGATGCGCTCGTCGTCATGGATTCGTGTTTCGGCGGCGGCATGCGAGAGGTCGATCCGCGCACCGGCGCGATCCGTACGCGGGTCTTGCGCGCCAGCGCCGATCAGATCAGAGCCGGGGAAGTCCAGCGCGAGAAATTTGCCGGCATCCCAATGACCGACAAGGAAGCACGGGCCAACGTGGAGCTCATGCCCCATGTCACTTTTCTCGCCGGCGCGACCAGCAGATCGGTCGTTCCCGAAACCGACGGCCTGGCCTCAAGCGGACCACGGGGGGCGCTGAGCTATTTCTTCGCTCGCGCGCTGGGCGGAAAGCTGGCCAAGGAGGGGGTGGCCACACGCCGAGCCCTCTTCGATTATTTGAAACCCAATATCCGAGAAGCGACGCAGAATCGCCAATTGATTCAGGTCGAGCCGCAAAGCCCGGAGCCCTCTGTATACGGCAAACCGGTTTTGACATTTGCCGGCGCCTCGCTTCCGACCGAACCCAGCGCGACCGTGTCCGCGGCCGCCGACGCAGGCGCTTCGCCCTCGCCCGCGCCCGCCGCGCCCTCGTCCCCGTCGGCCGACGCAGGGGCTTCGCCCGCGCCCGCTCCTGCAGCTCCCACTCCCGCGTTGGCCGACGCAGGCGCCTCGCCCTCGCCCTCGCCTGCTGCGCCCGCGCCCGCATCGGCCGACGGAGGCGCTTCGACCTCGACCTCGCCCGCGCCTGCCGCCCCCGCGTCCTCGTTGGCCGACGGAGGCGCTTCGCCCTCGCCCGCGCCTGCAGCGCCCGTCTCCCCGTCGGCCGCCGCGCCGCCGCCCGAACCCAGCGCCCCCGTGTCCGCGCCGGCTGGCCCGCCTGCGACCGTTGCGGACGCGGCGGGAGACGAACTCGGTCCGCGTCGCAATCATCGATGGGTCGGACAAGGCCTGGGAGACGATCGAGAAGGGGAGAGAGCCTTTCACCCGGTCGGCGGCGGTCGAGGGCGCCGATCTCGTGTGGGACGTCGGCAAGAGCGAGGCCCTGTCTCGCGGCGACCTCGTGATGCAGTCCGTCGACGGGTCGCTGATCGGCGGCGTCGTCGACCGGACGTGGATGCTCAAGCGATTGCGGGAGATCGCGGAAAATCGATACCTTTCGATGCAACTGGCGAGCGGGGGCCAATTGTTGACCGCCGGCGATGTGGCGAAAATCGAGATCGCTGAGATCGCCGGTCAGCGCCTGGTCGTCTTCAACATCGCGGCCGACGCGACCGTCCAGATGCTCTACCCCAGCGCGCCGGGCGCGGCCGGGCATTGCAAGGACCCGCAAAACGACGCATGGAGTTGCTCGCTGCGGGTGACGCCGCCGTTCGGCGCCGACACAATCGTTGCGCTGACGACCTCGGGATCCGCGAACGATCTCCTGCTGCGGCTCCGTGAGCACCACGGCAGGCGCGACGCCGCGTTGGTTCCGGACCTACTGACGGACGCGATGAAAACCGACCCCGCGGCGCGCATCGGCTTCGTGGGGGTTTACACGAACAAACATCAATAGCTGCAAGGGAGGGCGATGGACGCGGCAGGCCGGCGCGCGTCCTTCAGTCCGAGATCTGGAAGATGCGGTTGTTTCTGAGGTCGACAATGGCGCGACGGCCGTTGACAACCACGGCGCCGTAGCCCGGCCGATCCGGAAGCGGAGTCGCAGTGACGTCGTCGGGGAGCGTCTGTCCCTGGACAGGTGTTCCTGGGACTGTCACTCGCGGGCCGCCGAGGCCGTTCGCTCCGCCGACCGGCCCCAAGTCGGGCGCGGAGAGCGTCGAAGAGGCCTTGCCCGACCCGCCGAGCCGCCGAGGCCGCCGCCCAGACCGGACGACCCAAGACCGGACGACCCCGGGGGACCATAAACGCCCTTGAGATTCTGGGCGTGGCCTAACGATCCCAGAGCGACGAAAACCACGACTGAAAGGGCAATGGCGCGCATGATTGTCTCCTCCGCGCGGACCCGCCGATCGAACGCCCTGGAGCAGCGGCGTTCAGGTCGGAAGGAAGAAATTCAGGGCTCGACCTTAACAAACCGCTTCGATCGACGCCAGGAGCGGGCCGCTAAGCCAGTCAGAGATGGGCAAGCCGGACGTCGAGCACGGCGCAGCGCTGCTCGTCGAGCACCGCGCGCAGACCCTCGGCGATGCCGGCTTCGACCTCTTCCGGGCGCTTGATGACGCGAGCGAAGGCGCCGCCCGCGGCCGCAGCGATGCCGGAATGATCCGGCGGCGGATCGAAGCTCAGGTCCAGATTCTTCGCGCGGCTGGCGAAGCCGTCCGGATGAACGGCGAGGGCGGAGAACTTGGGCGCCTTCCAGCCGCGATTGTTGAAGATGACCTGCAGGAACGGCGTCCGGTAGCGGCGCGCCATCCAGTGGACCGTGGACGGCTGCGAAAACATGGTGGAGCCGTCGCCGGTCATGACGACGAAGGTCTTGTCGGGAGCGGCCAGCTTCATGCCGATCGCCGCGCCGCCGGCCCAGCCGAGCGAGCCGCCGCCGCTGGCGAACATGGTCCCAGACTTCTCTCGCGCCATGTGGTCGCAGATCGCCGGGTAGTTGGTGATGCCTTCGTTGACCACGATCGCGTCCATCCCGACCTGACGGCGCACGCAGGCGGTCAGATATTCCGACGTGACGACGTCTCCGTCCGGCGCCTCGAGGCGAGCGAGTTCGGCCGCTCGTGCCCGATGCCGCTCCGCGTAGTGACGACGACGGCGCTCGGCGGCTCGCTCGTCGATCGCGATGCGATCGAGAGCGGCGTTCAACTGCGCGAACGCGGTCGCCGCGTCGGCCCGGTAACATTGCCGCGCCTTGATGTACCAGAGCGGTGTCGACTGCTTCAGCGGATCGACGTCGATGATGGCGATCGCGGCCTTTTCGCTCGGCTTGCTGATCGTCGGAATCCACGGCACGTCACTATCGACGACCAGGATGAAATCGGCCTCCGCGAGCGCCCGGTTCTGGAACGGATGGTTCCAGTGGTTGCCCTGATAAAGCGGATCGTTGTGAGGGTAGTTGACGTAGCTCGGCACCGATTCGAGCACGCCGACGCCAAGCCGGCCGCAGAGGCGGACGAGCTCGGTTACGGCGGCGGGATTGCGGCCGACGTAGGAGGTGACGACCAGGGGCCTCGCCGATTTCTGAATGGCGTCGACAAGACCCGCGACCGCGGCGTCGGCGAGCGGCGCCGGCGCGATCGGCGGCCAATCGGCGACGTCGGGCGCGACGCGCGTGGTCTCCTCCTCCATCACTTCGCGCGCCCCGACGAGATAGACCGGCCCCTTGGGATCGCTGTGAGCGATTTGCAGCGATCGATGTACGATCTGTTTCACGTTGCGCGCCGTGCGCAACTCATTGTCGTATTTCATGTACGCGCGAACGATGCCGCGTTGATCCGAGACGTCCTGGATCCACTGGATGAATTCGTTGCGGCTGCCGGTCGCTTCGCCCTCTTGGGTGAAGGGCGACAGGCCGGCGAAAACGAAGACCGGAACACGCGCCTTGGCGGCGTTGTGGACCGCCCCGCCAAGCGATTGCGTGCCGCAGTCGACGTGGACCACGACCGCCTGGGCGCGGCCGGTCAACTGCGCGTAGCCATGGGCGCAGTTCATCGCCACAAACTCGTTTGGACAGGTCACGACTGTGGGAATCGGCCGGTTGAGCGCGCGCGCCTCGGCGATCGCTTCGAGGAGAGCAGGGTGATCGCTGCCGAAATTGGCGAATATATAAGCGACGCCCGCCTCCCGCAGCGCTTCGAGCATAGCCGTGCTGGCCGTGTACATTCGAGCGGCTCCCAAGCCTTTTCCAAGCCAAACCTAAATTTATCCAAATCCACCAAAGCCAAGCCAAACCCGAGCAAAGGAAATCAAAGAAAAAGCCTTGGATTGGCTTGTCCGAATCGAAACTTTCCAATGGGTTGCGCCGATCCTTACGGCAAAAAACTCCTTCTCCGCTTTTTTCGCCTAAGCCGCCTGAAGCGTCTTACCGGCGGCCAGGTCAATGTATCATGACTTCTGATTTTCGAAAAGGAAAATCAACCAAAATTCTGGATCGTGGCGGGCGGCGCGCTCACCGTCCAGGATTCTGGCTCCTGAACTTGGCCGCAAGCTGTTCGGCCCCGTTCGCGATGAGCCCGATGTCCGAGCCGACGGCGGTGAAGAGGCAGCCCTGTTCGATATAGTGCTGGGCCAGTTGAACGTTGCCGGTGAGAATGCCGGGTACGCTGCCGGCGTCCTTGATCCGCCGGATCGCTTCATCGATTGTCTTGACGATTTCTGGATGGTTGGGCTCCCCGAGATGGCCAAGGGCGGCCGAAAGATCGCCCGGGCCGATGAAAATCCCGTCAACGCCGTCAACCCGGGCGATCCGTTCGAGGTTTTCAAGCCCTCGCCTCGTCTCCACCTGCAACAGCAGACAAATCTCGGCGTTGGCGGCCGCATGGTAGCCCTTGATCCGGCCGTAGCGCGAGGCGCGGGCCTGCGAGGCGAAGCCGCGAAAGCCCTCGGGCGGATAGCGGGTCGATTGAACCGCGCGCTTCGCCTCTTCCTCCGTTTCGATATAGGGAACGAGAAGCGACTGCGCGCCGACATCGAGCAGTCGCTTGATCATGACGGGATCGTTCCAGGCCGGCCGGACAACGGCATGCGCCGTTCCGGCGCTCATCGCTTGAAGCTCACGGAGCACCATCGGCAGTTCGTTCGGCGCGTGCTCGGTGTCGATCAGAATCCAGTCGAAGCCGGAATTGGCGAGGATCTCGACCACCAGATGGCTCGACAGGCTGTGCCACAGCCCGATCTGCAACCGGCCGGATTTCAGCGCCTGCTTGAAGGGGTTGATGAGCTTGTCCATGGGGGAGCCTGAGGGTCTGGGTGATGGATAGAAAGCGGACTTGAGAACTCACGCACCATAGAACCGATGGTGGTCGCTCCATCGATTGGCTGCAAGAATGGAGTCACGATGCCGTGCTGGCTACCAATTCGAATGCGTCCGGATGCGCGCCGAACGTCGCTTCGAACATCGTCTTCACCCAAGCGACGAGCGCGTCATTGTCATGTCGACCGGTCAGCCAGTGGAAATCATAGCGAAATGGCCCGTCCTCGAGTATCCATTGTCGTGTCATATGGTAGAGCAGGATCTGGCCGAAGAAGGTGTTAAGCGTCTCCTGGATGTCGGCAGCGTCTCGTCCGGGAATTGCACGCGGGAAGATGCCTTCGTTGTCCGACCGGTCGGAAAAGAGCGAAAGGTTGCGCAGGAACAGTTCGCGATACACGTCGGTCGCTCCGCTCCTCGCAAAGGCGCCGGGCCAACAGAAGAATTCGGGATGCTGGTATTTGTCACGGCAGAAGACGAGGAAATGCGCAACTATCACCCGGATCGGCTGGTTGGCGGGCAAGAATTGGAAGCTTTCCCACTCGCCCATCAGGGCCGCGGCCCCCGCATCGTCATCGACAAGTTCGACAATGGTCTTCAGCGCCGCCATTGGATGATCATAGCCGCATGGAGAGGTCAGAGCACCAGCGACCTCCACATATTCTTCAAAGCTGTTGGACCGTATGGCGCTCGCAAGGGCGGGGTTCTGTTTCGCAGCTGCGCACAGCCGTGTGAAGCGGGCGCCTGGATCAACATCGATGATTATGTTTTCGGGCCTATTGAGCGAAAAGGGGAATCCGCGTGTCGGGTTGATCGCAAGATCGCAAATGAGGAGGAACAGCGCGATCACAGGATCATCGATTCGGAGGGGCCAATCGAATCCGGTCAGTCGTCGAAACTCGTCGAAAGCTGATACGTAGTTACCTTCGAAGAAGCCCGCATCGCGATAGTGCTCACAGTCGGCGGGGCCACCGACCGCCTGTAGGAATTGAAGCTGGTTGAACCGCGCTTGGCCCTCGAAAATATCGAGAAGGCCGACGCGCGCTCGCCGGATCGGCGAACCGTGGTAGAAGCCCTCGTGACGCGCCTCGCGTAAGGTATCGAGCGGCTCGGTCCAGGCTTCCGGATCGGGCAGCGAACTCGGCGAGAAGCCGCACGAGTTGATCAGGGCGTGGAGCGTGTTAGCATACGCGATGCTGTATGAATGGCCGACACACTCGAAATATGGATTGATGAAAAGTTGGCCAGCCAGCATGGGCGTTACGGTAAGCACCTTGTAGAACTCAGTATCGATTGTGTTATTGACGGCATGATTCGCTTCAACGAGCGCCTCGTCAGACGACGGTGTGCCCGAGCGCAACGCGTTTTCGGCCCAGGTCCTGAGTGATTTCTTCGGCCCAGTCAGCCGAACGACGGCCCGCAGATGCTCCATGTTGGAGAGGCATTGGGCCGGGTAGCTGAGGCTCAAGATCAAGCCGGCGGTAGAACCAACGTGCTGCCACCAATGGATCGTCTCGTGTAGATAGGTCGAATACGCCGAGAGCAACTCGTCCGAGTCATGCCCTCCGGTTTCCCCGATGATGAGCGCGTCTACGAGCTCGTGAATTCTGGGGCTCAGGCGCAGGACGAACTGAGTGGTGCTGTAGAGGCCCCGCGCGTTCAAGATTGCAGGGAATTCGCTCGGCGCCAACAGCGTGTCGGCGACGGGTTTGGTCAACGCCTCCTGGACATCGTTCAACCGCAAAGAGTTGATTGCTAGCGCCACGCGCGTCCCTCGGTTGTCGCAAGCGCATATAGCCGCGTAGGCAACGCGGCTTGCGCTGTCCCATTCTAATGGATCTCGGGGTCGGGTGTCGGCGCGCCGCGCTCGAGAAAATCGAAGTCGCAGCCTTCGTTCGCCTGGCTCACGTGCTCCGAGAACAGGCGGCCATAGCCGCGGGCGTAGCGAGGCGGGGGCTTTCGCCAGGCGGCGCGGCGCCGGGCGAGCTCGTCGTCGCTCACGTTCACGCTCAGGCGGCGGGCGGGAATATCGAGTTCGATCACGTCGCCGTCGCGAACCAGCGCCAGCGGTCCGCCGACAAACGATTCCGGAGCGACATGCAAGACGCAGGCGCCGTAGCTGGTGCCGCTCATCCGCGCGTCCGAAACCCGCACCATGTCGCGCACGCCCTTGGCCAGAAGTTTCTTCGGGATTGGCAACTGGCCCCATTCCGGCATTCCGGGCGCGCCGATCGGCCCTGCATGCTGCAAGACCAGCACCGAATTCTCGTCGACGTCGAGAGCGGGATCGTCGATGCGGGCGGCCATGTCGTTATAGTTCCGGAACACGACCGCCTTTCCGGAATGTTTGTGCAGGCGAGTCTCGGCGGCGGGCGGTTTGATGATCGCGCCGTCCGGTGCGAGGTTGCCGCGCAGAATGGCGAGACTGTCGGACGCGACCAGCGGGTTGTTCAGCGGCCGGATGACGTCTTCATTGTAGATGCGCGCCGGTTCGACGTTGTCGCCGATCGTCGCGCCGTTCACGGTGTGGGCGGCGGTCTTGAGCCTGCCTCCGAGCGACAACTGCTTGAGCACCGCGGGCAAGCCCCCGGCGTAGAAAAAGTCTTCCATGAGGTAGGCGCCAGACGGCCGGATGTTCGCCAGCAGGGGCGTCTCCCGCGCAAGCTGATCAAACGCTTCCATATCGAGCGCAAGACCTGCGCGGCGAGCAAGCGCGATCAGATGCACAACCGCGTTGGTCGAACCACCGATCGCGAGAACGGCGGAAACGGCGTTGTGGATCGAATCCTCGCGGATCAGATCGGACGGCTTGAGATCCTCCCAAACCATGTCGACGATGCGTTTTCCCGTCCGCGCCGCCATCACCGCGTGACGCGAGTCGGCCGCAGGGATCGAGGCCGCGCCCGGCAGCGTCATTCCGAGCGCCTCGGCGGCGCTGGTCATCGTCGAGGCGGTGCCCATCGTCATGCAATGGCCCGGCGAGCGCGCGATGCCCTGCTCGATCTCCCCCCAGTCCTCAGAAGTGATCGTGCCGGCGCGCAACTCCGCCCAGTATTTCCAGACATCGCTGCCTGAGCCCAATGCATTGCCTCGCCACGAGCCGCGCAGCATCGGACCAGCGGGCATGAAGATCGCCGGCAGGTTCATCGAGATCGCGCCCATCAGCAGCGCCGGCGTGGTCTTGTCGCAGCCGCCCATCAGGACCGCGCCGTCGGCGGGATAGGAGCGCAGCGCCTCCTCGGTCTCCATCGCCAGGAAGTTGCGATACATCATCGTCGTCGGCTTCTGGAATGGCTCGCTGAGCGTCATCGCCGGCAATTCGACCGGAAAGCCGCCCGCCTCCCAAACGCCGCGCTTCACTTCCTCGACCCGTTGCTTGAAGTGGGAGTGGCAGGCGTTGATGTCGCTCCAGGTGTTGATGATTCCGATCACCGGCTTACCAGCGTAATCGGAGCGGTCGTAGCCCATCTGCGCCGTGCGCGACCGATGGCCGAAAGAGCGCATATCGTTGACGCCGTACCAGCGATGACTGCGAAGATCTTCCGGGCGCTTGCGAGCCATTGTCGAGTTGTCCTTTCTCGATTGGGTCGGGTTCATTCTACATCGAGCTCGATAGGGCGAGGGTGAATTGACCGAAAAATGATTTCGCGCGAACCCGCGCGAGCTGGAGCATCCTTTCGAGGGCCCGCTGCGCAGGCCACCTCAGCGTGAGGCCGCGAGTGTACCCAAACGCCGCTTACCAAGACCAGCAGTCGGAGCCTCAGACCTTCCGGTTCCGGGCGTCCCAATTGCGCTCGAGATTGGCGATGAGTGCGGGGCTGAAGTGACAATAGGCCTGCTCGCGCGCGTAAACGGAGGCGTAGCGGCGAAAGAGATCGAGCGGCTCCTGGCCGACCCGGAAGGCGCGGCGGTTGCCGATCGCGCTGACGGCGCCGGCGCTGGTGAGACCGGCGACAACGCGATCGACCGCTTGATCCATTTCGGCAGCAGGCGCGATCTCGTCGCAGATCAGGCGGCCTTCGGCGCTGTCGCAGACCAATCGGCGCTCATAGAGAATGGCTTGGCGGGCGATGCGATCGCCGGTGAACCGCGGCAGGCGAAGATTGGAAAAGCCGGGAATGATTCCTTCCTTGCGGGCCGGCAGGGTGAGGAAGGCGTCGGACGCGGCAAGCACGTAGTCCATGACGAGCAGCGCCTGGCAATGGCCGCCGATGGCGAATGTATCAACGGCGGCGATCCACAGTTTTTCGACGCCCCGGCCGTTCACGTCGTCGGGCGCGCTGTCCGGCGCGGCGACGCCGCGAAGAAGCTTGTGCACGTAGCCGAGGTCGCGGATCAGGAACCAGAGAAAAGGGATCTTGCCGAGATAGAGGTGGGTGAGGTTGATGCCGGCGCCGAAGATGCGCTTGCCGCGATATTTCTCGTTGTCGACCGCAACCCCGCGCATGACGGCGATGTCGGTCGTTCGATCGAGGGTCGCGACATCGACGGCGAGCTCGGTCTGCGAGAGGGTCGTGTCGTCTTCGGCGTTGAGGAAGCGCGGATTGAGCATCTCGAGATGGACCGCCTTGCCGCGTCTCGTGAGCCGGGCCGGGCCGAGATCGAGCGAACCGCGCGCGGCGAATTCGGCGGCCAGGGCCTCGCTCTCCGGGCGCGGCAGCAGCATGGCATGGCAAAGATGCTCGCCGCTGAGCGGGCGCGCAAGCACGTGGGCGAGGAACAGGCCCTGGTCGATCTCGACGCCGTCCTTCTCGCCCTGGCGATGCGCGGCCTCGGCCTCGACTTCCGCTCTGGTCGGAACCAATCCCGGAACAAGAGTTGCCGCGGCGTAAGCGAGGTCGTCGAGGCGGCGGAAGATCGAGCGATGCCCGGTCAGGCGGCCATAGATCTCGTCGACGTGGGCGGTGAGAAAGGATTCACGCGAAGCGCGGGCGACGGAGATGAGCGAATCCGCGGCCGCCTGCTCGGCGCCGTTGCGCCGCGGCTTTGGCGGCAACCTCCGAAGAAGGCCTGCCGACCGCAGCCAAAAGGCGCCGTAGCCGGACATGTCGGACTGACAGTTGCCGGTCGTGGCGGGGAACGCCGCCATCCATTCCCGCGTTTCCTGCTCGGGCAGGCCCGCGGCGCGGATTGACCCCAGAGCTGAACTCGGTCGCTGGCGTCACGCCTTTGGCCTCTTGTCGATGACGCGCTTCGCCTTGCCGGCCGACCGTTCGATTTGCCCTGGCGCCATCACGCTGACTTTGGTTGTGACGCCGATGCGCTCCTTGATTGCGTGCGCAAGTTCATTGGCCGCGTGAACGCGCCCCTCGGCAGATTGAGCCGCCGTTCGCGCTTCGACGTGAACCTCGAGATCGTCCAACCGCCCTTCGCGACTCAGAATGAGCTGATAGTGGCCGGAAAGGGCGGGAACCCGCAGCAGAAGCTCCTCGATCTGGGTCGGAAACACATTGACGCCGCGCACGATCATCATATCGTCAGTGCGGCCCGAAACCTTTTCCATCCGCCGCATCGAGCGGGCGGTGCCGGGCAAGAGCCGGGTCAGGTCCCCGGTGCGGTAGCGGATGACCGGCATCGCTTCCTTGGTGAGCGAGGTCAGGACAAGCTCGCCGAACTCGCCCTCGGCCTTCACCGCCCCGGTCTTGGGGTCGATGATCTCGGGATAGAAATGATCCTCCCAGATATGGAGGCCGTCCTTGGTTTCCACGCATTCGCCGGCGACGCCGGGGCCGATGACCTCGGACAGGCCATAGCTGTCGAGAGCGTCGATGTCGAAAGCGTCCTCCAGTTCCTCGCGCATGGCGACGGTCCACGGCTCCGCGCCGAAGGAGCCGAGTTTCAACGACGAATGGCGCGGGTCGAGCCCCTGGGCGCGGAACTCGTCGACCAGGCACAGAGCGTAGGATGGCGTCGCCGTCAGGATGTCGGGCCTGAAATCGCTGATCAGTTGGACCTGCCTCTCTGTCATGCCGCCGGATATCGGGACGACTGCGCAGCCGAGTTGCTCCGCGCCGTAGTGATAGCCGAGGCCGCCGGTGAAGAGGCCGTAGCCGTAGGCGATATGCGCCATCATACCCCGGCGCCCGCCAGCGGCGCGCATCGTCCGCGCCACGACCTCGCTCCATGTGTCGAGATCGTTATGCGTATAGCCGACCACCGTCGGCTTGCCGGTTGTGCCCGACGAAGCGTGAACGCGGGCGAGTTGACTCCGCGGCACGGCCAAAAGACCGAACGGATAGTTGGCCCGCAGGTCCGCCTTGGCGCTGAGGGGAAAGCGGGCGAGGTCCGAAAGGCTGCGGAAATCGGCGGGATGAACGCCCGCCGCCTCGAACTTGGCTCTTATCGCCGGGACATTTTCGTAAGTACGTCGGAGCGTGGTCGTCAGGCGACGCGTCTGCAGCGCCGTGATCTCATCGCGCGACGCTGTCTCGATGGGATCGAGCAGGCTCTTGTCCGGCGCCTCGCCAAGCCTCATGGCGACGGCCCCTTGTCCCAGGTCGCGTGAAGCCCTGTCGATCCGGGCATGTCTCTTCCCTCAGTCGCCATTTCGAAGAATTTTCCCGTCATGTCGCAGGCGCCGCCGCTGATCGTCAAGCGGATGCGCCGCCTTCGTCCTTGGGGCGAACAAGGCGCTGCGAAGAGGTTGGCGGGGACATCTTGGCGCAGCCTTTCAAACGCGTGTAGTGTCCACGGTAAAGTTGGCGCAGCCCGCGGCGTGAACAAGGAGGAAGAATTGGTCGACGTCTCCAGACGGCAGATCTTGCAATCCGGCGCCGCGGCGGGTCTGTTGATGCTGCCCGGCGGCGCCGCAGGTGCGGATTTCGACCTGGAGCGGGCCCGCGCCGGAACCCGGCGCATCCATCCGGGTCTTGCGCTGGAAGCAGTTCATCCAGGCCGAGTTCGACAGTTTCGTCGCCAATACCAAGAAGTTTGCCGATCAGACCGGCGTCAAAGTCCGGGTCGATGCCGAAAGCTGGGACGACATCCGGCCGAAATCCGCGGTCGCCGCCAATGTCGGGGCCGGGCCCGACATCATCTTTGGCACACTCGACGATCCGTTCAAGTTCCGCGAAAAGCTTCTCGACCTGACCGACCTCGCCGAATATCTCGGGGACAAATACGGCGGCTGGTATCCGGTCGCGCGCAAATACGGGACGTTTAACAAGCGCTGGATCGCGCTGCCGCAAGGCGCTTCGGGCGGATGCATGAACTACCGCATCAGCGCCATGCACGCTGCCGGTTTCGACGAGTTTCCAAAGGACACCGCCGGGTATCTCAAACTCTGCCAGGGCCTCAAGAAGACGGGCAAGCCTCCCGGCTTTGCGCTCGGCCACGCCACTGGCGACGCCAACGGCTGGACTTAGTGGTGCATGTGGGCTTTCGGCGGCAAGACGGTGGACGACAACAACAACGTTGTCATCGATTCGCCCGAAACCGTCGCGGCTCTCGAATACGCCACACAGCTGTATGGGACCTACATAGACGGCGTGCTGTCATGGCTCGATCCAAGCAACAACAAGGCGTTCCTCGCCGATCAGATCAGCCTGACGTTGAACGGCATTTCGATCTACACCGTCGCCAAGAATTCGCCTGATCCGGCGCTCCAGGCGATCGCCGCGGACATGGACCACGCCAACATGCCGATCGGTCCCATCGGGCGGCCGACCGAGCAGCAAAACATCCTCAACACCTACGCTTATGCGTACACAAAATATCCGAATGCCGTCCGCGAGTATCTGCGCTTCATGTGGGAGAAGCCGCAGGTCGACTATTGGGAGACGCAGTCGAACGGCTATGTCGCGCCCCCCTTGCCGGCCTGGAACGACAACCCGGTCTGGACCGCCGACCCAAAGGCGACCCCGTTCCGCGACGTCCTGAAATATGCGCTCGACGACGGCTACTCGGGCGCGCTGGGCAGCGCGTCGGCCGCGGTCATGGGCGACTTCGTGGTCGTCGACATGTTCGCCGAGGCGTGCACGGGGAACAAGTCGCCGAAGGACGCCGCGCACGATGCGGCCGAGCGGGTCAAGCGCTACTACAGCGCCTGACAGGGCAGGCGTGATGGCCTCGAACGCGCCCGCCTACCGCGCCGCGAGGCCAATCCCGGCGCGGCGGGGGCTTTTCTCCCGTCTGGCCGACGACCGCAACGTTCTCGGCGTCGCCATGATGGCGCCGGCGGCAGCGTTCCTGCTGGTATTTCTCGCCTATCCGCTTGGCCTCGGATTCTGGCTCGGCATGACCAATGCTTCGATCGGCCAGCCCGGCCGATTCGTCGGTTTCGCCAACTTCATTTCGCTCGCGCACGACAGCGTCTTCTGGCTCTCGGTCTTCAACACCTTGCTGTACACCGTCGTCGCCAGTGCGCTGAAGTTCGCGCTTGGCCTCTATCTCGCGCTCCTGCTCAACCGCCGCCTGCCGCTGAAGGCGCTCGTGCGCGCGATCGTGCTCTTGCCGTTCGTCACCCCGACGGTGCTGTCGGCGATCGCGTTCTGGTGGATCTACGATCCGCAATTCTCGATCCTCTCCTGGTCGCTGATCAAGCTCGGGCTCATCCACCAGTACATCGACTTTCTCGGCAGCCCGTGGAACGCGCGGTGGTCGGTGATCGCGGCCAATGTCTGGCGCGGCATCCCGTTTGTCGCGATAACTCTGCTCGCCGGCTTGCAGACCATCTCGCCCTCGCTTTACGAGGCGGCGACG
Source organism: uncultured Alphaproteobacteria bacterium (assembly GCA_963767245.1). Lineage (GTDB taxonomy): Bacteria > Pseudomonadota > Alphaproteobacteria > Rhizobiales > Beijerinckiaceae > Roseiarcus. The sequence continues at coordinate 193,049 of CAVYDG010000023.1, read as the reverse complement.
CTCGACGGCGCGGGCCCGTGGCAGCGGTTCCGGTTCGTCACGCTGCCGATGCTGTCGCCGATCATCGCGGTGGTGATGACCTTCTCGGTGCTCCTCACCTTTACCGATTTCCAGCTCATCTACGCCATCACTCGCGGCGGCCCGATCAACGCCACCCAACTGATGGCGACGCTCTCGTTCGAGCGCGCGATCACCGGAGGACGGCTCGGCGAAGGCGCGGCGATCGCCGACGCCATGGTGCCGTTCCTGCTCGCCGCCATCTTGTTCAGCTATTTCGGACTGCAGCGGCGACGCTGGCAGCAAGGGGCGCGAGACTGACGATGGCGCCGAGCACCGACGCTCGCGAAGGCATGGACTATCTCGAGCGGCTGCCGCGACGGGTGGTCACGCTCTATCTGCCGCTCGCCGTCTTCCTGTTCGTCCTCCTGTTCCCGTTCTACTGGATGACGACGACGACGCTGAAGCCCGACGACGAGCTTTACGACTACGCCCGCTTCAATCCGTTCTGGGTTCACCACCCCACGCTCGCGCATATCGAGAAGCTGTTCTTCGAGACCAGCTATCCGAGCTGGCTCATCAACACGATGCTCGTCGCCTTTGCGTCGACCGTGATCTCGCTCATCTGCAGCGTCTGCGCCGCTTACGCGATCGAACGCCTGAGGTTCAGGGCTGCGCGCTATGTCGGGCTCGCGATCTTTCTCGCCTATCTCGTGCCGCCGAGCATCCTGTTCATCCCGCTCGCCGCGATCATCTTCAAGCTTGGCCTGTTCGACAGCGACTGGGCGCTGATCCTTACCTATCCGACCTTTCTCATTCCGTTCTGCACCTGGCTGCTCATGGGCTATTTCCGCACCATCCCCTACGAGCTCGAGGAATGCGCGCTGATCGACGGCGCGACGCGGCTGCAGATTCTGTGGAAGATCACCCTGCCGCTCGCGGTTCCCGGACTGATCTCGGCCGGCATTTTCGCCTTCACCCTGTCGTGGAACGAATTCATCTATGCGCTGACCTTCATCTCGTCGTCGGAGAACAAGACGGTTCCGGTGGGGGCGATCACCGAACTGGTCGAAGGCGACGTCTATCACTGGGGGTCGCTGATGGCGGCGGCGCTGTTCGGTTCGCTACCGGTGGTGATCATGTATTCGTTCTTCGTCGAGTACTATGTTTCGAGCCTGACCGGAGCGGTGAAGGAATAGCCGCCGATAGAGAGGAAGGCAGCCGATCGCGGACCTGGCTGGATCGCGCGGCGGCTTCTGGCGCCGATCGTGGCGGCGGTCGTCCCCGCGATGCGCGCGCTGTCGCTCGCGGCGGAAAAAAAGGCCGACGTTCTGGCCCGACTCAAGGACTTTCGTTGCGTCCAGCTTGGAATTCCAGCCGTCCAGCCCCAGGACCATCCGCCAAAACGCCGTCAGGCGGCGGAAGGCCCCTTGGCCTCATGGCGAATAGCGATCCAGAACGAGGCCTGGGCGACGATCCCGGCCAGCATGAGCACGACGCCCGCGGCCAGGGCCGGATCGCTGCCGAGCCCGGCGAGCGCGGTCAGGCCAGCGCCGACCGCCATTTGGGTGAACCCGTAGAGGCCGGAAGCGGAGCCGAGAACTTGCCGGTTGACGCTCATCGCCTGAACGAGAGCGGTCGGCCCGGCGCAGCCGACACCGATGTTGTAGACGAGCATCAGGCCGACCATCAGCGTGACGGTCAGATGCCCGGTGAGGACCACGATGAGAAATCCCAACGCCGCCGCCACGCTCACCGCGTTGGCCGCCACGAGATATGTCCTGAGAGGGAATTGGTCGACGAACCGGCTGGTCAACATACTGCCGAACCATATTCCCGAGACGAGGAGGGCGAGATAGAGTCCGATTTCGCCTTCCGGCCGGTGCAATTGATTGACGACGATGAACGGCGCGCAGGCGATGAAAGCGTAGAGCGAAGTGGTCGCGCAGCCGCCGCCGATCGAATAGCCGACGAAAGCGGGCGAGGCCATGAGCTGGCGGGTCTGTCGCGCCAGCGCCGCGCTCGAGATGCTGACGAGCTTGCCAGTCTCGGGCAGGAGCCGCCAGGCGCAGAGCGCGTTCATGGCGCCAAGGACGCAAAGCGCGACGAAGATCGAGCGCCAGCCAAACAGACCCGCGAGCGCGCCGCCGGCCAGCGGCGCCACTCCCGGGGCGGCCGTCGCCATCAGATTCATCAGCGCCAGGCGCTGCGTCGCCTCATGCGACGCCGCCGTGTCGCGCACGATCGCGCGGGCGAGAATGAGGCCGGCGCAGCCGCCGAGCGCCTGAAACAGGCGGGCGACGATAAGCTGGTCGACACTCTGCGCAAACATCGCGGCAACACCCGAGATCGTGAACACGACAAGGCCGCCGATCAACGCTGGCCGCCGGCCGAAACGATCAGAAACCGGGCCATAAACGAGCTGGCCGATCGCAAGCCCGGCGATATAGACGCTGATCGTCAGCTGCAGCGCGCCGGGGCCCGAGCGGAGATCCGCAGCGGCGCTCGGGAGCGCCGGCACGAAGATGTGCATGCCCAGCGTCCCGCTCAAAGTGAACAGGGCGAGCATCCACAAGGGGGCGTGCCGGCGCGGCCCCTCGATCTCGTCTGCGGCCTCGACCTCGGCGACGTGGCGATTCATGAGCCGGCCTCGTCGGCCAGGGGCGCCAGCGTCCCGCAGACATGGTCGAGCACGCGCGAAGCGATCGCGAGCTCGTTCTCGGCAAGTCCGGTAAGGGCGTCGCCTCGCACCTGCTGCGCAACGCGCTCGACCTTGGCCACCGTCGCGCGGCCAAGCCGGGTGAGCACAATCGCCTTCGCCCGGCGGTCGGCGCCGTCCTCGCGACGTTCGATGAGGCCAGCCGTTTCCAGCGCGTCAAGGAGGCGAACGACGGAGGAACTGTCGAGTGCGAGCGACGCCGCAAGATCCTTCTGCCGCATCGCTGCCGGGGCGCGGGCGAGATGCAGCAGCGGCAGCCACGTCGCTTCCGTCAATCCGAAAGGGCGCATGCGGCGATCGACGACCCGGCGCCAAAGCCGCGCCGCTTGGGCGATCTGCGCTCCGAACCCGGAGCCGACCCCGCGCCGCGGGGCGCGCGGAAGGGAGATGGAATTCATGCGTTATCATTAAATGATATTGCATCTAATTTCAACTGACGCGGCAAGGCCGCCGTCCAACCCTACACCCTCGACCTTCGTCATCGCTCCACCCTTTGCAGCGCCTCGGGTCTCAGATCGGCGAGGGTGGGATAGCCGTCGACCGCCATCAGGAGATCCGCTTCGGCCAGGAGCGAACGCAGGACGTGGACAATTCCCTCGGTCCCGCCGAGCGCGAGCCCATAGGCGTAGGGGCGGCCAATTCCGACGGCCGCCGCCCCCATCGCCAGAGCCTTGACGATATGGGTTCCGGTGCGGACGCCCGAATCAAACAGGACCGGTGTCGCGCCGGCGGCCTTCACCACCGCGGGCAGCATGTCGAGCGCCGGAACGCCGCCGTTCGCCTGCCGGCCGCCGTGATTGGAGCAGTAGATTCCATCGACGCCGCCGTCGATGGCGCGCCGGGCGTCGTCGGGATGGCATATACCCTTGACGATCAGTGGCAGTTTGGTCAGCGAGCGCAGCCACGGCAGGTCGTCCCAGGTCAGGGGATTGCCGAAGATCGCGGCCCACAGCGTCACCGCAGCGCGCGAGTCTTTCTCCGGCGGTCCGCCGAGCAACTGGGCGAACCGCGGGTCGGTGAAATAGTTCGCCAGGCAATGGCCGCGGAGCTGGGGGAAATTGGCGGTGGCGAGGTCGCGTGGACGCCAGCCGGTCACCCAGGTGTCGAGCGTCACCACGATCGCCTTGAAGCCGGCCTGCTCGGCCCGCCTGACCAGGCTCGCCGCCAGCTCGCGATCGGTCGGGGTGTAGAGCTGGAAGAATCCGGGCGTTCCCTTGAACTCGGCGGCGACGGCTTCGAGCGGATCGACCGAAAGGGTCGAAGCGACCATCGGCACCCCGGTCAGCGCGGCGGCGCGCGCGGTCGCGAGATCGCCGTGCCCGTCCTGAGCGCAAAGCCCGATCACGCCGTTGGGGGTCATGAACAATGGCGACGGCAGCTTCATGCCGAAGAGCTCGACCGAAAGGTCGCGCCGCTTGGCGCCGACGAACATCCGCGGGATGAGGCCCCATTTGTCGAAGGCGGCGACATTGGCCTCTTGGGTCTGCTCGTCGCCGCAGCCGCCGGCGACGTAGGGGACGAGGCTTTGCGGCATCGCCGCGTGCGCCTTGGCCTCGAGGTCATCGAAGCGCATCGGGAACCGGGGCAGGCGGCCGCTTAAGCCGGCGATATAGATCTCGTTTTGGTAGGCCCCGAAGTCCGGCATCGACGCCCCTCCCAATAGTGTTTCACCCGCATGGATTGCGGGCAGAAGGACTACGGGATGACCGTGGTGTTCGGCAAGATGGCGCGGGCGCTCTCAAAAGGGATTGACGCGGGGCGCGTTCTCGACGCTGGTTAGCGTGGATCGAGCGATTTTTCTCAACTCGAAGGGGAGATGACCCAAGATGGAAACGCCGCAGTCCGACGCCCTGGTGTTCTTCGGCGCCTCCGGCGATCTTGCCTATAAGCAGATCTTCCCGGCCTTGCTCGGCCTCGTCTGTGACGAGGGGTGCAGTGTCCCGATCGTCGGCGTCGCCAAGAGCGGCTGGAAGGTCGATGACTTAAAGGCGCGCGCCAAGGCGAGCATCGAGAGCCATGGTGGCGCTGACCCCACCAAACTGGCGCGTCTTCTTGCCGTCCTGCAGTATGTCGACGGCGACTACGGTGATCCCGGGACATTCGCTGCCCTCAAGCAGGCGCTCGGTCCTGCGAAGCAGCCGCTGCACTACCTCGCGATTCCCCCGAGCCTGTTCGGCGTCGTCGTCGACGCGCTCGCCGCAAGCGGGCTCAATGTCGACGCGCGCCTTGTCATCGAGAAACCGTTCGGCCACGATCGCCAATCTGCGCAGGCGCTCAATCGGACCTTGCACCAGCATTTTCCGGAAGAGGCGATCTATCGCATCGATCACTATCTCGGCAAGGAGCCGGTTCAGAGCATCGTCTACACACGGTTCGCGAACGCGCCGTTCGAGTCGCTGTGGAATCGCAACTATGTGCGCAGCATCCAGATCACCATGGCGGAAGCGTTTGGGGTCGACGATCGCGGCAGCTTCTATGACGCGACCGGGGCGCTCCGCGACGTGGTCCAGAACCACATGCTTCAGGTCCTCGCCAACGTGATGATGGACCCGCCGACCGGCGAAGACCATGAATCGATGCGCGACCAGAAGGCCGCGCTCCTCAAGGCCGTCAAGCCCCTGGATGCGGCGAGCATCGTTCGGGGCCAGTATCGCGGCTATCGGCAGGTCAAGGGCGTCAAGCCGGATTCGACGGTCGAGACCTATGTCGCGGTGAAATTGATGGTCGACTCCTGGCGATGGGCCGGCGTCCCGATCTACATCCGCGCCGGCAAATGCCTGCCTCTGACGGCTGCCGAGGTCACGGTCGAATACAACCCGCCGCCGCGGGCGACGTTCGGCGACGAGGCCGGCGCGCCGCCCAGCTATATGCGCCTGCGGATAAGCCCGGACGTCGGGGTCGCAATTGGTTTGCGGGTGAAACACCCCGGGGAAGGCATGACCGGCGAGAGCGTCGAGCTCACGCTGTCGGAACGCGCTGCCTCGCTGGTCCCACCCTATCAGCGTCTGCTCGGCGACGCGATGCGCGGCAACGACGAACTGTTCGGCCGGGAGGACGCGATCGACGCGCAATGGCGGATCGTCCAGCCGATCCTCGTAAACCCGCCGCCGGCCCTTGAATATGCGCCCGGGACATGGGGCCCTGCGGCGGCCGATGCGCTCATTGGGACCGATGGTCCGTGGCGGAATCCCAGCCCAGCCAAGACCGCATGAGCACGGATCTTCCGCCGCGCCCTCAGTGTGAGAATAGCACCGGCGCGGTCATGTGGGCGAGGATCTGCGGCGTGCCGGAGCCGTGGCCGAACAGAAAGCGCCAGCCGGCGTCGAAAGCGCCAATCGCCATCAGATCCGCCGAATGGTCGGAAATGGCGCTGAGCAGCGCGTCGCTGACCGAAATATCGTCGACGACGGCGTGCTGGTAGCGCGCGTCCACCTTGTGGCTGGCGAGCTTGGCGACCAGAAGGTCCGAGAATTCGTAGCGTTGATCGCCCTTGTGGCCGACCTCGACGATGAGCGCTTTGCAGCCGCCCGTGAGCAGCGGCAGGGCGTCAAAGGCGGCGCGCGCAGCGCCGCGTTCGCTATGCCAGGCGAAGAGCGGGTGGGCGCCGACGTCGGTGTAGGTTCCGACATAGGGCACGACCAGGACCGGCCGGCCGCTTTCGGCGATCACCTCGTCCGGCAATCTGGCCGGCACGGGAACGTCGTCCTCCGCCTGGCCGAGAACGACGCGATCGAACGTGCGCGCGATCTCCGTCGCGCGGCCGGGACGAGGCGACGGCCGTCCTTTGCTTGTCGCCTGACCACAATCGACGCTGCGGGCCGGATCAACGAACGGCCGTGATGTCCGGACGGCCGGGGCCGCCTTGTCGCGCCGGCGGGCCGCACCCCAACACATCTCCCGCATTGCCCGCCGCGAGCCGGATGTTTTACAGTCCTTGTCCAACACGCGTAGCGGTGAGACCCCAACTCCCCAGGGAGTCGCCGCCGTTAGCGGAAGAGACGGATGAACGAAGCCGCTTTGACGATGCACGTGCGCGACGGCCCGGCGAAAGCCCGCGCCGATTTCGACGTGCTCATCGTCGGCGCGGGGCTCTCCGGGATCGGCACAGCCTGCCATCTGGTGCGCCAACGGCCGAAGACGAGTTTCGCCATCCTCGAGGCGCGGGACGCAATCGGGGGCACCTGGGATCTGTTCCGCTATCCGGGGATCCGCTCGGATTCCGATATGTCGACATTCGGCTACGCCTTTCGCCCGTGGGACGACACGCGGGCGATCGCCGATGGGCCGTCGATCCTGCGCTATCTCGCCGAAACCGCGCGGGAGTACGGCGTCGATCGACGGATCCGTTTCGGCCACAAGGTCGTCGGAGCGTCTTGGCGATCGGAGGACGCGCGCTGGACGCTGGACGTGAGAGGTCCCGGCGGCGAGATGCTGCTTTACTCGTGCAACTTTCTCTTTCTATGCGCGGGCTATTACGAATACGCGGAAGGCCATATGCCCGGTTGGCCTGGCATGGAGGGATTTGCCGGCCGCATCGTTCATCCGCAGAACTGGCCCGAAGACTTGCGCTACGCCGGCAAGCGGGTGGTCGTGATCGGCAGCGGAGCGACTGCGGTGACGCTCGTTCCGGCGATGGCGGAGACCGCGGCGCATGTCGTCATGCTGCAGCGATCGCCGACCTACATCGTCGCCCGGCCGTCCGAAGACACGCTGGCGAAGACATTCAGGCGATGGCTTCCAGCTCGGCTCACCCACGCCATCGTGCGCTGGAAGAACATTGCTTTGCAACTCTACCTTTTCCGCCTGTCGCGGCGCAAACCGGCGGCGATGCGGGCTGGAATCCTCAAACTCGCGCAGACCGCGGTCGGACCGGGGATCGACGCCGCCAAGCACTTCAACCCTCGCTACGAGCCGTGGGACCAGCGCATGTGCCTCGTCCCGGACGGCGACCTGTTCGCGGCGCTGCGCGCCAGCAAGGCGTCGGTCGTCACCGGCGAGATCGAAACCTTCACCGAGAGCGGCCTGCGACTGACTTCGGGCGAGGAGCTCGAAGCCGACATCATCGTCACCGCGACCGGGCTCAAGCTGCGGCTGATGGGCGGGATTAAGATCGAGGTCGACGGCAAACCGGTCGAAGTGGGGAGCACGACGATCTATAAGAGCGTGATGTTCAGCGACCTCCCGAATCTGGCGTCGATTTTCGGCTATACGAACGCCTCCTGGACCCTTAAATCCGATCTGATCGCTGACTACGTCTGCCGGCTCCTCGACCACATGGATCGCCGCGGCTACGCGATATGCACGCCGCGCCGGGGCGAGGCGGCGATAGCGGAGGAGCCAACCCTGCCCCTCACCTCGGGCTACATACAGAGGGCGAAAAACCTGTTGCCGAAGCAGGGGACGCGGAAACCCTGGCGGATGAACCAGAATTACGCCCTCGACGTCATGGCCTTGCGCTTCGGCGCGATCGATGACGGCGCGCTCGAGTTCAAGCGGCTCGACCGGGCAAGCCGGGCCGCGTGAGGGGCGTCTCGCGACTCTCAACGGGGGCGACGTGACAGCGCTTGCACTCATCATTCTCTTGCTGGCGATTGTCGTTTGCGGTTTGGCCGGGTTCGCCGCCTACACCACGCGCAAGGTCGAGACCGCCGTTCCGCCGCGCGGGCGTTTTCTCGAACTCGACGGCTGCCGCATCCACTATGTCGACGAGGGCGCTGGTCGGCCGCTGTTTCTGATCCATGGCCTCGGCGGCCAATTGGGGAACTTCACCTATGCGCTCATCGGCCGCCTCGCGAACGAGTTCCGGGTGATTGCGGTCGATCGTCCGGGATCGGGCTATTCGACCCGTCCGGCCGGCGCCGACCCCCGCCTTCGCGCGCAAGCCGAAATCATGGCCAAACTGATCAAAACGCTAAATCTCGGCCGACCCCTCGTTGTCGGCCATTCGCTGGGCGGCGCGATCACGCTCGCGCTCGGGCTCGACCATCCCGAATGCGCCTGCGGGCTCGCGCTGATCGCCCCGGTCACCCAGCTCGTCGCGACGCCGCCCGAGCCGTTTCGCGGCCTTGACATCAAGTCGCCGCTCCTGCGCTGGATCGTCGCCTGGACGCTGGCCACGCCATTGGGGATCCGGAAAGGAGATCAGATCCTCAAGCAAGTGTTCGCGCCGGAAAAAGTCCCCGCCGATTTCGTGACACTGGGCGGCGGAGCGCTTGGCTTGAGGCCACAGAGCTTCTGCGCAACGTCGGTCGACCTGGAAGCGGTCAACGACGGCTTCGACGCCATGATCCGGCGATATCCGACACTGAGTCTTCCGGTCGGCATTCTGTTCGGCAAAGGCGATAATCTTCTGGACTATCGTGTGCACGGACAAGCGACGAAGGATCAAATCCCGGGTCTGGACCTGGAGCTGATGGAGGGCGGCCACATGCTGCCGGTCACGGCGCCGGACGCCGTCGCCGATTTCATCCGGCGGCGCATGGCGGGCGCCGCGGCGACGAAAGCTGCGTAAGCCCGTCCCTCCCGGCGGCATGCGACAAGATCGATACCCGTTCACGCCCGAAACGCGATCTTCCCCGTTCGCCCCGGCTGCATGCTGGCGCGCGCGGCGCCCGCCGGCTCCTCCAGGGGATAGGCCTTCTCAACCGTCAGTTTGAGGTCGCCTGCGGCGGCCAGGCCGACGATCTCGCCGATCGCGCGGGGAATCTCGGCTCGGCGGGGGCCGCTGCCGAGCTTCGCGGCCCAGAATCCCTTGATCGTCGTCTGCTTGAAGATGAGGTCGCCCGGATCGATGACCATCGGCTGGTTGGCCATCGCGCCGAAGGTCATGAGCTGGCCGCCTTCGCCGAGCAGGCGCAACAACTGTCCGCTTTCCTCGCCGCCGACCGAGTCAAGCGCGGCGACGATCGGGGCTCCGCCGGTCATCGCCCCAACCCGCTTCTGCCAGCCGGCTTCGGCGGAGGAGACCGCGTTGCCGATTCCGAGCGCCGCGAGCTCGGCGACGCCGGCGCTGCGGCGCACGACATTGACGACGTGAACGCCCCGCGCCTTGGCGATCATCGCCAGCGTCTTGCCGACCGCGCCCGTCGCGGCGTTCTGGATCATCCATTGGCCCGGCCGCACGCCGAGTTCCTCGAGCGCCATCATCGCCGACAGCGGCATTGCCATGAGCTGACAGGCGACGTCATCGCTGATTGCATCGGGGACCGGGACAACTGCCGCCGCACGAGCGACGAAATATTCGGCCCAGCCGCCGGCAACCGACCCCGCCGCCACGCGCTGCCCGACTGCCGGTGCGGTTACGCCCTCACCCAATTTGTCGACAATGCCCGCCGCCTCGGTGCCCCCGACCGCCGGCAACTTCGGCTTGACGCCGTATTCGCCTCGGATCGTCCAGAGGTCATGGTTGTGAATGGGCGACAGCGTCATGCGCACGCGGATTTCGCCCGAACCGGGTTCGGGAACCGGCCGGTCCGCCAGATGGAGAACTTCGTCGGGAGCGCCGAAAGTGTTGTAGGCGACGCAGCGCATGGCGGACGTTCCTCATTTGCGTGCGGCGCGTTTTGCTTCGCGGGCGGGTGCGCCGCGGGTTACCAGAGGGCCCAGGAGGGCGAGGCCAATTCTCGCGGCCCTCAAAGGCCCCGAACATACCGACGATTGGAGCGGGCGAAGGGAATCGAACCCTCGTATGAAGCTTGGGAAGCTTCCGTTCTACCATTGAACTACGCCCGCTCGATCGCCTCAGGAAAGCTGCCGTCCGCGATGGCAGGAGAGGAGGGACTCGAACCCCCAACCCCCGGTTTTGGAGACCGGTGCTCTACCAATTGAGCTACACTCCTAAAGCCCGCTTCTTTTGCCGCATCGCGCGCTTCGACGCAAGACGCGCTCTCGCTTGACTTCGCCTCGCCGCGCCGCCAGTTTCCGCCCGCCGCCGTGGCCCCAGGCGGTTGGCCGCAAGGATGGAATGCGCACCTATCTCAGCTTCGAAACGGCGGTCGCCGATATCGACGCCCGCCTGGACGAACTGCGCGCGGTCGCAGAGAAGGGCGATTCGCCGGCTCTCGCAGAGGAAATCGCCAGGCTCGAGGCCCGGGCCGACAAGGCGCTGGCCGATCTCTACGCCAGTCTGACGCCCTGGCAGAAGACCCAGGTCGCGCGCGTCCAGGGTCGTCCGCGTTTTGGCGACTACGTCAAGGCCCTCATCACCGAGTTCACGCCGCTCGCCGGCGACCGCTATTTCGGCGAGGACGAAGCCATCGTCGGCGGGCTCGGAAGATTCGAGGGCGAATTGGTCTGCGTCCTCGGCCAGGAGAAGGGCGACGACACCACGAGCCGGGTCAGGCACAATTTCGGCATGGCGCGGCCAGAGGGCTATCGCAAGGCGGTCCGCCTGATGGAGCTTGCCGACCGGTTCGGCCTGCCGGTGATTTCGCTCATCGACACCGCGGGCGCCTTCCCCGGCGTCGAAGCCGAGGAGCGCGGCCAGGCGGAGGCGATCGCCCGCTCGACCGAGGCGTGTCTGGCGCTCGGCGCGCCCAACATCGCAGTGATCATCGGCGAGGGCGGCTCCGGCGGCGCGCTCGCCATCGCTGTCTCTAACGTCGTCATGATGCTCGAGCATGCGATCTATACCGTGGCCTCGCCGGAAGCCGCGGCCTCGATTCTGTGGCGCGATTCTTCGCGCGCGCAGGAAGCGGCGACGGGCATGAAGATCACCGCCCAGGACCTTATTCGTTTCGGCATCATCGATCACGTCATTCCCGAGCCGCTCGGCGGCGCCCACCGCGATCCGGCCGCGGCCATCGTCTCGACCGGCCGCGCCATCAATGACGCCCTCAAATCGCTCCACAACCTCAGCCCGGAGGAATTGCGCGACGCCCGGGCGGAGAAGTTTCTCGCCATGGGGCGGAAGATCTAGGCTCCTTCCTTCTCCTCTTCCGCGCCCGAAAAAAGGGAGGACTCGATGCTGCAGACCTGGCGCTGGTTCGGGCCTGACGATCCGGTCAGCCTCGAAAACGTGCGTGAGGCCGGCGCGACTGGCGTCGTCAGCGCTTTGCATCACATGAACAAGGGCGAGATCTGGAGCGAAGACGAGGTGCTGAAGCGCCGGGCTCAGATCGAAGGCGCCGGCCTCGTCTGGCCGGTGGTCGAGAGCATCGGCGTCGGCGAGGAGATCAAGACGCGCACCGGCGGCTTCCGCCAGAAGATCGACAATTACAAGCAGTCGGTCCGCAACGCGGCGCGCGCCGGGGTCACGACCTTCTGCTACAACTTCATGGCCATCACCGACTGGACCCGCACCAACCTCAACTGGCCGCTCGTCAACGGCGGGACCGCGCTCAGGTTCGATATGGTCGATTGCGCCGCCTACGATCTCTTCATCCTCGAACGCGACGGCGCCGGGGCCGATCATCCGCCCGAGCGCGTCGCCGCGGCGCGCGAACGCTTCGAAGCGATGACGCCGGGCGAGATCGACGAGCTGGAACGGACGCTGATCGACTGGCTGCCGGCGCGCGAATTCACCTACGACCGGCAAAGCTTCAGGCGCGCCCTCTCCCTCTACAATGAGGTGGGGGTCGAAGATTTGCGCGCCAATCTCATCGCCTTCGTGCGCGAGATCACCGCCGTCGCCGGGGAGGAAGGCGTGCGCCTCGCCATCCATCCCGACGATCCGGCGTTTCCGATCTTCGGCCTGCCCCGGGTGGTGTCGACCGCCGAGGACGTGCGCAAGCTGTTTGCGGCCGTGCCCTCCCCGGCCTGCGGGATCACGCTCTGCGCCGGCTCGTTCGGTTCGAACCCGAAGAACGATCTCGTCGCCATGGCGCGCGAGTTCGGCCCGCGGGTGCATTTCGCCCACCTGCGCAACGTCAGGCGCGAACCGGACGGCTCGTTCTTCGAGGCCAACCATCTTGCGGGCGAAACCGACATGGTCCGCCTCGTCGCGGCGCTGATGGCGGAAGAGGACCGCCGCCGGGCCGAAGGGCGCGCCGACGCCGAAATCCCGATGCGCCCCGATCATGGGCACCTGCTCGGCGACGACGGCAAGAAGCGCGTCAACCCCGGCTATTCCTTTGTCGGCCGCCTCAAGGGCCTGGCCGAACTCCGCGGCGTGATTCAGACAGTTGAGGCGTTTCGGGCCGAGCGGGTGTGATGACTTCGCTCACCCCGGCAGCGGAATGAATTCGTCGCGGTCGTCGGGCGGCAGGTCGAACTGGCCGCGGCCCCAGTCGCCCTTGCGCCACTGCTCCCTGGCGGCGTCGATCTTCTCCTGGCTGGAGGCGACGAAATTCCACCAGATGTAGCGCGGTCCGCCGAGCGTCGCGCCGCCAAGGAGGATGAGCCGCGCGCCCTTAGGCCCGGCGGCGACGCTGATGTGATCCTGCGGCCGGAACACCAGCATCTGGCCCGCGTCGAAAGCCTGGCCGGCGACCGAGATCGACCCTTCGAGGACATAGACGCCGCGCTCCTCGTGATCGTCGGGAAGCGGAAGGCCCGCGCCGGGCTCAAGCTCGGCGTCGGCATAGAAGGTCTCCGAGAACACCTTCGCCGGCGCGACCTCGCCGTAGGCGCGGCCAAGAATGAGCCGGAGCCGCGCGCCCCCGCCCTCGATGACCGGCAGCGCCGCCTTGGCGTGGTGCGCGAAGCTCGGGGCCGCGTCCTCGTCGGCATCCGGCAGCGCGACCCAGGTCTGAAGCCCATACCCGCTGTGCGGCTTCTTGCGGACCTCGGCGGGCGTTCGCTCGGAATGGGTGATGCCGCGCCCCGCCACCATCCAGTTGACGTCGCCCGGCCGGATGACCTGTTTCGACCCCACGCTATCGCGATGCAGGATCTCGCCGCGAAAGAGATAGGTGACGGTCGCAAGCCCGATATGCGGGTGAGGACGCACATCGGCGCCCTGCCCGGCCGGGATCTCCGCCGGTCCGAAATGGTCGAAGAAAATGAACGGACCGACCATCTGCCGCTGCGCCGCCGGCAATGCTCGGCGGACGATGAAGCCGCCGAGGTCGACGGCGCGCGGCACGATCAGGGTTTCGATGGCGTCGCTGGCGACGGCGTCGGGACAGCCGGGCTCAAGCAGCGGGTTCCAGCTCATCGTCCTCTCACATCCCGCCGAGATGCTCGGCGACGGCGAAGATGTCCTTATCGCCGCGGCCGCAGAGGTTCATCACCATCAGGTGGTCCTTACGCCGCTTGGGGGCGAGCTCGATCACCTTGGCGAGCGCATGCGCCGGTTCCAGCGCCGGGATGATGCCTTCGAGCGTCGCGCAGAGCTGAAAGGCGTGAAGCGCCTCCTTGTCGGTCGCCGCGAGATAGGTCACCCGGCCGACATCGTTCAGCCAGGAATGCTCCGGCCCGACGCCAGGATAATCGAGGCCGGCGGAGATCGAGTGGCCCTCCAGAATCTGGCCGTCGTCGGTCTGCAGGAGATACGTGCGGTTGCCGTGCAGCACGCCCGGCCGCCCGCCGTTGATCGAAGCGGCGTGGCCGTTGGGCACGTCGAGCCCGTGGCCGGCCGCCTCGACCCCGAACATCTCGATCCCCGGCTCGTCGAGGAACGGATGGAAGAGGCCGATGGCGTTCGAGCCGCCGCCGATGCAAGCGACGAGACTGTCCGGCAAGCGGCCCTCGAGTTCGAGCATCTGCGCCCGCGTCTCCTCGCCGATGATGCACTGGAAGTCACGCACCATCGCCGGATAGGGGTGAGGGCCGGCGGCGGTGCCGATGCAATAATAGGTGTCGTGCACGTTGGTCACCCAGTCGCGCAGCGCCTCGTTCATCGCGTCCTTGAGCGTCCGCGCCCCCTGCTCGACCGGCCGCACTTCCGCGCCGAGTATCTTCATCCGGAAGACGTTCGGCTTCTGCCGCTCGACGTCGAGCGCGCCCATATAGACCACGCAGTCGAGGCCGAACCGGGCGCAGGCGGTCGCGGTCGCGACGCCATGCTGGCCAGCGCCGGTTTCGGCGATGATGCGCTTCTTGCCCATCCGGCGGGCGAGCAGGATCTGGCCGAGCACGTTGTTGATCTTGTGCGCGCCGGTGTGGTTGAGCTCGTCGCGCTTGAAATAGACTTTTGCCCCGCCGAGCTTTTCGGTCAGCCGCTCGGCGAAATAAAGCGGGCTCGGGCGCCCGACATAATGCTTGAGCAGGTGGTCGAGCTCGGCCTTGAAGGCCGGGTCGGCCCTGGCCTCCGCATAGGCCGTCTCGAGCGCGTGGACGAGCGGCATCAGCGTCTCGGGGACGAAGCGTCCGCCATAAATGCCGAAACGGCCGCGCTCGTTCGGCCCCTCGCGATAGGAATTGGGCTTCTCGAGCTTGCTCATTCACCCGACTCCTTCCGCCGCCCGCGCGAACGCGCGCCGCGCCGCGGCGACGAAGACCCTGATCCTGCCCTCGTCCTTCACTCCCGGCGCGCTCTCGACTCCGGAGGAGACGTCGACGCCGCGGGCGCCGCTCGCCGCGACCGCCGCCTCGACCGTTTCGGGGTCGAGCCCGCCGGAGAGCAGCCACGGGCGCGCAGGGCGAAAGTCCCGCGCCAGGCCCCAGTCGAAGGGACGGCCGTTGCCGCCCGGCAGCGCCGAGTCCTGCGGCGGCTTGGCGTCGATGAGCAGGAAATCGGCGACGTTGTCGTAGGCGTCAGCGGCGGCGAAGTCAGCGCGCGCGGCGACGCCGATCGCCTTCATCGTCGGGCGGCCACAAAGCTCGCCGATCCGCTTGACCCGCGCCGGGGTCTCGCGCCCATGCAGTTGCAGAAGATCGGGCGCGAGCGCGTCGGCGATGCGCATGAGCGCGTCGTCGTCGGCGTCGACGGTGAGCGCGACGATCTTCGCCCGTCCCCGCGCCTGGCGTCCAAGCGCGCGCGCTTTTCCCCAATCGATATGGCGAGGGCTCTTCGGGAAGAAGACGAACCCGACCATATCCGCGCCGGCGTTCAGCGCGGCATCCAGGGTCGCGGGCGTCGAAAGGCCGCAAATTTTGACCACGGGCGTCATTGGGCACTTCTTTCGGTCAAAGCGCCGACGCTGTCAAAGGGCGGAGACAGGGAAGCGCCGGGCCGGAACCTGGGCGTCTGCGCTTGCGCTTCAGATGCGGCCTGGAAAGACGCCCTGCAGGACTGGCAGGAACTTGTTCGCCAGCGCCACGAACCCGGCCGAATAGGGATGAATTTCGTTCGCCCATCCGAGCGGCTGCGACGAATCGCGGGTGAGCGTGCCCCTGGTGTCGACGAGGTAATAGTTGTTCTTCTTCACGCTCGCGAGACCGTTCAGCATCGCGTAGAGGCGGTCGATGGCGTTCTGAACGATCGTCAGCCCGACCGCGTAGTCATAGTGGGTGAAATTGAGCGGAGGCTGCAGCCAGGGGCCCTGAAAGAAGACTCCCACCCCGTTCGGTATCGCGTAATCGTAGCAATGGCCGAATATCGGCGTGTTCGGCGCATACAGATCGCGAAACTGGAACAGCGCCTGATACGACGCCTCAACCGAATTGACGGCGCCCTGGATCCGGTTCGACAGACCGCCGCCGAAATAGTCCAGATAAATGACGAACTGGTCGCCGACAACATCGTCGCCGCCGCCGGAGACGAGGATCGCGTCCGGGCTCCCATCGACCCATTGAGAGGAGTTCAGCGATATCGCTGACATATTGCGTCTGGTCGGCCAGCCCAATGGTCGTGGTCATCGGGTTGCCATGGACCGCGCGCGAGAGAGCGATCGGGGACGGATTTCCGATCGTTTGCAGTTTCGCGACGATGTCCTGATTGGGCCAGGGGATGCCATAGTCGTTGAGAGGATAGTCGAACCAGGAGTTGCCGATCGCCAGGAAGTCCAGGGGCTGCTTCGCGGCCTTGAGCTTGTTCGCCTTGCGGTACCGCCGTCGCGCGCTGGTCGTATGAACCTTGGCGCGGTGCTCGCGCGTGCGCTTGGCGAACTCGTCCTCGACTTGCTGCCGCAACTGGGCTTTGAGCTTCGCGCGTTCGGCATTGTCCATTGCTCACCTCCCTGAAGATGGCCTGGTCCGCCAGCTTCCTTCGGTCGGCGGCCGGCCTTTGCGCCTTTTGACCCTCACCCCGTATCGGCGGCTTACCGGTCCCGCTGTGAGCCCGATCACAGGCCCGGCGTCTCAGTCAGTCTCCCTCACGAGCCGGCCGCCCTGCCCGCTGGAGGTCGCGCTCGATGGCGTCGATCTCGTTTTGCGCCGCCGCCCGCATCTTTGCTTCCGCGTCCCGGTAGAGCGCGACGATCCGCCGGCCCTGGTCGGTCAGCGCCGCGCCGCCGCCCCGCGCCCCGCCGTGATGGGCGGCCACGACCGGCGTGGCGAAGAGCTGGTTCAATTCATCGACCAGGAGCCAGGCGCGGCGATACGACATCTGATGCGCCCGGCCGGCGGCCGAGATCGATCCGGTCTTGTCGATCGATTCCAAGAGCGCGATCTTGCCGGCGCCCAGACGCCGGCCGAGCTCGAAATCAAGCCGGATCGTCAAACGAGTCGGCATTCATCCTCCAGTTCGCCGGCAGTGTCCGGCCAGACCCGTCATTGCGAGCGAAGCGAAGCAATCCAGAGAACATGGGCGCCCTACGTTCCCCTGGATTGCTTCGTCGCTTCGCTCCTCGCAATGACGCCTCCGAAGCGACGCCGATCAGTGCGCATGCGCGAATTCCCAGTAGAGCTTGCGCGCGCGATTGAAGAACGGACCCGGCTGCAGGTCGCGCCCGTCAATGCGCCTGACCGGCGTCACCTTGCCGTAATTGCCGACGACGAAAATTTCGTCCGCCGCGTCGAAGTCGGCGAAGCCGAGGATCGCCTCGCGCGCGTCCTTGCCGTCGGCGCGCAGAAGCTCCAGCACCCGCTGCCGGGTGACGCCGGCGAGGAAGGTCCCGTTGGCGATTGGCGTCATGACCACGCCGTCCCTGGCCATGAACACATTGGCGGTGGCGAGCTCGGCGACATTGCCGAGCATGTCGCACATGAGGCAATTGTCGAAGCCGCGGCCGCGCGCCTCGATGAGCGCCCGCCCGTTGTTCGGATAGAGGCAGCCCGCCTTGGCGTCGATCGGCATCGTGACGGCGAGCGGCTTGGCGTATGGGGAGCGTGTGATCGAAACGCCCGTCGGCTTGGGCAGCGGCGCCTCGTAGATGCACAGGCAGAAGCGGGTCGAGTTCCGCCTCCGGCGCGACGGAGCTCGTGGCGCTGCCCTGCTCGGGCCAGTACATCGGGCGGATATAAAGCTCGGCGCCAGGACGGAATTTCTTCACCCCCTCGACCGCGAGTTCGACCATCGCCTCGACGCTCACCGTCGCCTTGAGGCCCATGGATGCGGCCGAGCGGTTGAGACGTGCGCAGTGCTTGTCGAGATCGGGCGTCACGCCTTCGAAGGCGCGGGCGCCGTCGAACACGCTCGACCCCAGCCAGAAGGCGTGGGTGCGCGCGCCGACGATCGGAGCGTTGCCCTCGAGCCACTCGCCGTCGAAGTAGGTGAAGGTTTGCGACCAGGCGGACATGGGCTTTCTTGATCCAGACGATGGCGCCGTGTTCGCTCGCAATGACGGCTGAAGTGTCGTCTAAACGAGCCATGCGCCAGCCGGCAAGGGGGTCGGGTCGCCAGCGCCGCCGGGAAGCGCACGCGCGCCGGGTCAATCGAGCGGCATCACATCCGCGCCCTCAGCCCCCAGCCGCGCTGCTGCGTCGCTCACTTTGACGCCCGCGATCACGAGACCAGGCGCGATCTCGGCCAACGGCACGAGGACGAAGGCGCGGTTGAAGAGTTCCGGATGCGGCAGCGTCAGCTTTTCGCTATTCAGCGAAATCCCGTCATAGTCGATGAGGTCGATGTCGATGACGCGGGGTCCCCAGCGCTCGGTGGATATGCGACCAAGCTCGACCTCGAGCGCCTTCATGCGCTCGAGCAGCTCCTCCGGAGCCAGGCGAGTCCGGCCTAGGGCGCAGGCGTTGACGAACCAGTCCTGGTCGGTCTTGCCCCATGGGGCGGTGCGGTAGAGGCGGGAGACGGCGGTCAGCTCAATCCCCGGCTCGCCGGAGATCGCGCGGAGCGCCCGGCGCAGGCTCAAGGCCTTGTCGCCGACATTGCCGCCGAGCGCGAGCGCGATCCGCGCCCGGCCATCGTCGTTAGGGCTCGCGGCCGGAGCGGCGGACACGCTCAGCGCCTTGTAGATCTCGAGCGCTGCGCGGTTCTCGGCCACGTCATGTACGCGTAAGACCGAAGCGCCGCGCATGAGCGCAATTGTGTCGGCGGCGAGCGTGCCGGGGAGCCGCCGGTCGACTTCGGCGCCGGTGATCCTGCCGATGAACGACTTGCGCGAGAGGCCGACGAGGATCGGCGCGCCGAAGCGGCGGAAGCGGTCGAGGTTAAAGATGCAGGAATGGTTCTGCTCCGGCGTCTTGCCGAAGCCGATTCCGGGATCGAGCAGAATGCGGCCGAACGGCACGCCGGCGCCGGCCGCCAGATTGAGCGAGCGTTCGAAGAAGCGCTCGACATCGTCGAGAATGTCGATCGACGCGTCCGCACGCTCGCGATTGTGCATGACGACAACGGCCGAGCCCGCCTCGGCGACCGCATCCGCCATCCCGGGGTCGCGCTGCAGTCCCCAGACGTCGTTGACGACCGACGCCCCGAGCCTTGCCGCCTCCCGCGCCACCTGAGCCTTGCCGGTGTCGATGGAGATGGGCGCCTCGAAGTCCAGGGCCAAAGCCGCGAGCACCGGCGCCACCCGGCGAAGCTCCTCCTGCGCAGAAATCTGACCATGGCCGGGCCGGGTCGATTCGCCGCCGACGTCGACAATCGCCGCGCCCTCGGCGACCATCGCCTTCGCGCGCGCGACTGCGGCCCCGGCGTCGAAATGCCGTCCGCCGTCGGAAAACGAATCCGGCGTCACATTGAGAACGCCCATGAGTACGGGCGAATGCCTCAAGGCGGCCAGAAACCTGTCGCGCAGGATGGCGCGGCGGTCGGTGGTCATGAGAATCGGCGTCCGACCAGCTCCGTCGCGCCCCCTCCCCCGCCTTCCGGGCGGTCCCCCTCCCCCGCTTCGCGTAGGAGGAAAGGGGCCACGGTGGCGCGCTCTCCTCCCCTGCGCAAGGCGCGGGGGAGGGGGACCATGAGAAGCATGGTGGAGGGGGCAACCCGCGACCATAAACTGGAGCAGTTGTCGCCGCCCGGCTTGCGCGGGACCCGTGCGCCCTCGCTCACGCGGCGAGGGCCGCCAGGATGCGCGCCCAGGAGCGGGCTCCCTTGTGGAAGGATGTGCGCTCGTATTTTTCGTTCGGCGAGTGGATCCGGTCGTCTTCGAGGGCGAAGCCGACCAGGAGGCTGTCCATGGCGAGCTCGCGCTTGAACGAGCCGACGACCGGGATCGACCCGCCGCTCCCGACCAGCGCCGCCGGCTTCCCCCATTCCGTCTCGAGCGCGCGGCGGGCGAGGCGCAAGGCCTGGTTTTTGACCGGCAGCGAAATCGCCGGGCTGCCGGCGTGGCCGAGGAATTCGGCCTTGACGTCGGGGGGCAGGCGCGACGTGACGAAAGCGCGAAACGATTGGGCGATTCGCTCCGGGTTCTGCTTGCCGACCAGCCGGAAAGACACTTTGGCGCTGGCCTTGGCCGGCAGCACGGTCTTGAACCCCTCGCCCGAATAGCCGCCGGCGATGCCGTTGACGTCGCAGGTCGGACGCGCCCAGCCCTGTTCGAGCGGCGTGCGGTCGCGCTCCCCGGCCGGGGTCGTCAGCCCGACATCGCGCAGAAACGCCGCCGCGTCGAAATTGAGCGCGTTCCACTGGTCGAGGATTTCCTGCGGGACCTCTTCGACCCCGTCATAGAAGCCCGGCAAGGCGACGGCGCCGGTATCGTCATGCAAGGCGCCGAGGATGCGCGACAGGACATGAATCGGGTTGACCGCCAGGCCGCCGTAGATGCCCGAGTGCAGATCGCGATTGGCGCCGGTCAGCACCACTTCCTCGCCGACGATCCCGCGCAGCGACATCGTGATCGCCGGAGTCGAGCGGTCCCACATGCCGGTGTCGCAGACAAGCGCGATATCGGCCGTAAGCTCCTTGGCGTTGTCGGCGAGGAAGGCCGCCAGCGACGGCGAGCCGGTCTCCTCCTCGCCCTCGAACAGCACCGTCACATGACATGGCGGGCCGCCGAACTGCCCGAAGGCGCGGCAGGCTTCGAGAAAGGTCATGAGCTGGCCTTTGTCGTCGGAGGCCCCGCGCGCGAGGATCTGCTCGCCGCCCGGCCCGGCTTCGAGCTTCGGTTCGAACGGCGGATTGCGCCACAGACTTAACGGATCGACCGGCTGTACATCATAGTGGCCGTAGAAGAGGACGTGCGGCGCCTCGCGGCGGCTGGCCTTGATATGGCCAACGACCATCGGCCTGCCCGCCGTCGGGCGCTTGGCGGCCTCGAACCCAAGCGCGCCAAGCTCCGCGGCCAGCCAGTCCGCCGCCCGCTCGCAATCCGGGAAATGCGCCGGAACGGCGGAAATCGACGGGATCGACAGAAAGGCGAACAGCCGGTCGAGCGCGGCCGCCTGGCCGGCGTCGATGGCAGCAAGAGTGTCGTCAATCGTCGCCATCTGCGCTCCGTCGCCCGCCGACCCTTCGCCGCTTCGCCTGGCTCGCCTCTCGCGCCATTACGCCAGACCTTGGCCGTCTTGCCAAGGGAGGACCGGGCGGGGACAATCGACCGTTGCGGGAGCAAAGAAGGATGGAGCAACCATTCGACGCCGGCCATGCGCCGTTCAATCGTCTGAGCCCGGAAGAAACCGCCACTGTCCGCGCCGCGCTCGACATCGGCTATTTCCGCCCTGGCGAAACCATCATCGCCCGCGACGGCGCGCCGGAGAGCCTGTTCATCGTCATCAAGGGCTGCGTCGAGGAGCGCGACGGCGACGAGGTCCTGGCGCTGCGCGGTCCGGGCGACGCCTTCGACAGCCGGACGCTGGTCGAGGGCCGAGGCTCGAACGCCTTCGTCGCCCGCGAGGAAACGCTGCTCAATCTGCTGCCCCGCGACGTCACGCTGAGGCTCATCAGCCAGAACCCGCGCTTCGCCTCGTTCTTCTATCTCGACATCTCGCGCAAGCTCGACGCCATGTCGCGCGAAGAGGAGGCGGCGCGCTTCGCCCCGCTCATGAACGCACGCGTCAGCGATCTCGTTCTGCGCGGGGCGACGTTCATCCATTTCGGCGCCAGCTGAGTTTTCAGCGCCTCGAAAAAAAGGGCCACGCGAAAAGCGCGGCCCCCGGAGACGAACGAGCGATTCGACGCCGTCAGAAAATCTGGCGGAAGAAAACGTACAGCAAGCCGGACATGATCATCGCCGCCGGCAGCGTCAGCACCCAGGCCATCGCGATGCTGCGCACCGTCGACCACTGCATTCCCGACCCATTGGCGACCATCGTGCCGGCGACGCCGGACGACAGAACGTGCGTCGTCGACACCGGCAGGCCGAAGCCGTCGGCCGCGCCGATCGTCGCCGCGGCGATAAGTTCCGCCGCCGCGCCCTGGCCATAAGTCAGGTGAGTCTTGCCGATCTTCTCGCCGACGGTGATGACGATCCGCTTCCATCCGACCATCGTGCCGAGACCGAGCGCGATCGCGACGCAGATCTTGACCCACAACGGGATGAACTTGGTCGCTCCATCGAGCTGCTTCTTGAAGTCGACGATTTGCGCCTTGTCCGCGGCCGACAGCTCACTTTCCTTATCCTTCGCCAGAACCCGGAAAGCTTCCGAAGCCAGATACATGTCGTTGCGAAGATTCTGCACCTTGTCGAGCGGCGTCTTGGCGACGGAGCCGTATTGCTCGACCGAGTCGCTGATCTCCTTGGTCAATGCCGCGAGCGACGGATAGGTGCCTTCCGAAATCGCGTGAGCATGAACGTATTCGGTCACCGCCGGACGGGGATCGCCGGTAATGCTGTACCCGGCGCCATGGGCTTCAACGATCTTCGAGGCGGCATGGGCCGAGGCAACGAACTGGGCGGCGTGGCCTTCGCCCGGAGCGCGGTTCAGCGCATACGCGGTCGGCGCCACGCCGATCAGGATCAGCATGATGAGGCCCATGCCCTTTTGGCCATCATTGGAGCCGTGAAAGAACGACACGAGCGTGCAGGTGAGGATCAGCAATCCACGAATCCAGGGCGATGGCGGCTTGTTGGTGGTCGGAGCGGTGTAAAGCTCAGGCACGCGGATGACAGCCTTCATCGCCAGCAGCAGGAGCGCCGACAGGGTGAAGCCGAACAGCGGCGAGAACAGCAGCGCCTCGCCGACTTTCGTCACCTGATCCCAATCCACCCCGGCGGTGCCGTTCTGGCCGCGGATGAGCGCGTTGGCGACGCCGACGCCGACGATCGAGCCGATCAGCGTGTGCGAGCTCGAAGCGGGAATGCCAAGCCACCAGGTGCCCAGGTTCCAGATGATCGCGGCGATGAGCAGCGCGAACACCATGGCGTAGCCGGCGGCCGAGCCGACCTGGAGAATGAGCTCGACCGGCAGCAGCGACACGATGCCGAAAGCGACCGCGCCAGTCGACGCCAGCACGCCAAGGAGATTCCAGCACCCGGACCAGACGACGGCGACCTGGGCTGGCAGGGCGTGTGTGTAAATGACGGTGGCGACGGCGTTGGCGGTGTCGTGAAAGCCGTTGACGAATTCGAAGCCGAGCGCAATCAGCAACGCAACGCCGAGCAGAAGGAACGGCAGGATCGTCGTTGGTCCGCCGCCGGCCGCCGAAATGTCCGATCGGATCGAATAGGCCATGTAGAACAGGCCGAGGGCGAGGACCGCGAGGATGCCCAGCGCAAATCGAGGGTCGACCGGATGATCGAGGCGCGGCCTGACCGGCGCTTCGGCGTGCGGGCCCAGTCGAGCGTCGAATGCGGCGGACATGAAATCTCCTTGGAGCGTCTATCCCCAATCTATCTCGACCCTGCATGACAGGAATGTGAAGGCGCCGGCCAGGGACGTCGGACAGGGCGCCAAAACCTGCGTGATCGCTCAGACGGGTGGGGAGAAATACCTAGAAGGAAAAAAAGGCCGGCGGCCATTGCCAAATCGCCGAGAGTAGGCGATTCTGGCATGTAAAAACGAGGGGCGGGCGCGCAGAATGGGCCTTTTATCGATTCTTGATCGCGGCCATTCAGTGGCCAAGCCGGGCTTCAACCGCTGGATGGTTCCGCCTGCGGCCTTGTGCATCCATCTGTGCATCGGCCAGGCTTATGCGTTCAGCGTCTTCAATCTGCCGATGTCGAAACTGATCGGCATCGCCAAATCCGCGCCCGACGACTGGAAGCTCACCGATCTCGGCTGGATCTTCTCGATCGCCATATTCTTCCTCGGCGCGTCGGCGGCGGTACTCGGCCGCTGGGTCGAGGAAGGCGGGCCGCGGCGCACGATGTTTGCCGCGGCTTTGTGTTTCGGCGGCGGGTTCCTCATCAGCGCTTTCGGCGTGTCGGTGCATCAGCTTTGGATCGTCTATCTCGGCTATGGCGTGCTCGGCGGCATCGGCCTCGGCCTCGGCTACATTTCGCCCGTGTCGACCTTGATCAAGTGGTTTCCCGACCGACCCGGCATGGCGACCGGCATGGCGATCATGGGCTTCGGTGGAGCAGCGATGATCGCGGCCCCGCTTTCCGTCTGGCTGATGAGCGTCTTTTCGACGCCCGAACATATCGGGGTCGCCGAAACCTTCGTCATCCTCGGAATTGTCTACACCTGCTTCATGATGGTCGGCGCCGCCATTGTCCGCCTGCCGCCGCCGGGATGGAAACCGGAGGGATTCGTTCCGCCGGCGCAGCCGAAGAAGCTCGTCACCACGAACGATGTTTACGTCTACCAGGCGTTGAAGACGCCGCAGTTCTGGCTGATCTGGATCGTACTGTGCATGAACGTGACGGCGGGAATCGGCGTGCTCGGCCAGGCTTCGGCGATGAGCCAGGAAATGTTCCCGGGCCGGGTCACTGCCGCGGCCGCCGGCGGCTTCGTCGGGTTGCTCAGCATCTTCAACATGGCCGGACGCTTCTTCTGGGCCTCGACCTCCGACTACATCGGCCGCAAGAACACCTATTTCATCTTCTTCGCGCTCGGCTTCGTGCTCTATGCGCTCGTGCCGTACTTCGGCGGAATTGGCAATCTGCCGCTGTTCGTCCTTTGCTTCGGTATTATCCTGAGCATGTATGGCGGCGGCTTCGCGACCGTGCCAGCGTACCTTCGCGACATGTTCGGCACACGCTACGTCGGAGCGATCCACGGAATGCTCATCACCGCATGGTCGGTCGCGGGCGTGCTGGGTCCGGTGCTCGTCAACTACATCCGCCAATATCAGATCGACAGCGGCGTGCCGAAGGCCCAGGCCTATAACGTCACCATGTACATCATGGCCGGGCTTCTGGTCGTCGGCTTCATCGCCAATTTCCTGATCCAGGCGGTCGACGACCGGCATCACATGGCGCTCGACACCGTCGACGACGCCGTCGGCGTGGCTTGAGGGGGTGGATATGAGCTTCGACAAGAATAACGGCGGCGGCACGACCTCCCTTGAGCTCGTGCTCGCCTGGGGTTTCGTAGGCATCCCGCTGCTGTGGGGAATCTACGGCACAGTGGTCAACGCGCTGAAGCTGTTCCAGTAGCGTGCGGCCGATTGACCTTCGCTGTCATTGCGAGAAGCGTTAGCGACGAAGCAATCCATCCCCGATCGGTTCGGAATTGGATTGGTTTGGCGTCCTCGCGGTCACGTTAGGAGAGAAGCAACCCCCTTTCCGCGTGAGCTATGCGTATGCATCCTCGCGAATCGCAAACATGGCGCGCTCTACACCGGAGTGACATCGAATTTGGCTGGGCGCGCTTTCCAACCTCGGGAGGGAATCACGCCTGGATTTGCAAGCCGGTACGGCTGCAACCGGCTGGTTTCTACAAGCCTTACGAACGGATGGGTGAGGCCATCGCTCGCGAGAAGCAAATCAAGGCGGGTTCTCGCGCGAAAAAGATCGCGCTGATCGAATCGGTGAACCCCGAGTGGCGGGATCGTACGGAAGCCTCGCCAAGAGTCGTTGGATGGATTGCTTCGCCTTCGGCTCGCAATGACGGGCTGGCTGCGACGCAGGCGCACATCACTATAGCTGGAAGTCTCGGGGCGTAGCCTCAGCTCGCTTCCGCGAGAAGCGACAATTGTTGGCGTCCCGGCTCGCCGAGCCGATCGACGAGGCGGGTCGGATAGTCGCCGGTAAAGCAATGATCGGTGAACTGCGGCTGTCTCGGATTGCGGCCGGGATAGCCCATGGCGCGATAGATGCCGTCGACCGAGAGGAACGCAAGCGAATCGGCGCCGACGAATCGCCGCATCTCCTCGAGGTCCATGCGCGCCGCGAGCAGCTTGTCGCGCTCGGGCGTGTCGATGCCGTAAAAGTCCGGGTAGGCGATCGGCGGCGACGAGATGCGGAAGTGGACTTCGCGCGCGCCGGCTTCGCGCATCATCTGCATGATCTTGACGCTGGTCGTGCCACGCACGATCGAATCGTCGATCAGCACGATCCGCTTGCCCTCGACCACCGCACGATTGGCGTTGTGCTTCATCCTGACGCCAAGCTCGCGAATCGACTGGGTCGGCTGGATGAACGTGCGCCCGACATAGTGGTTGCGGATGATGCCGAGCTCGAACGGCAGGCCGCAGGCCCGGGCATAGCCGATCGCGGCCGGAACGCCGGAATCAGGGACCGGCACGACAACGTCGGCGTCAGCCGGCGCCTCGCGCGCCAGTTCCGCTCCCATCGCCTTGCGGGCGTCGTAGACGGATCGCCCGCCCACGACCGAGTCCGGCCGGGCGAAGTAGATATATTCGAAGATGCAGGGCCGCGCCGGCAGCCTAGGCAGGGGAAAGAAGCTCTTCACCCCGTCGCCATCGATGACCACGACTTCGCCGTTCTCGACGTCGCGGACGAATTTCGCCCCGATGATGTCGAGCGCGCAGGTCTCCGAGCACAGGATCGGGCTGCCGTCGAGCTCGCCGAGCACCAGCGGCCGGATGCCGAGCGGATCGCGGGCGCCGATCAGCTTCTTGTTGGTCAGCGCCACCAGCGCGTAGGCGCCCTCGATCTCCGCCAGCGCCTCGACGAAACGGTCGACGATCCTGGGGCGGCGCGACCGCGCGGCCAGCAGCAGCACGACTTCGGTGTCAGTCGTCGACTGGCAGATCGCGCCGCCGCGAATGAGCTCGCGCCGCAGGGTCAGTCCGTTGGTCAAATTGCCGTTGTGGGCGACCGCGAGGCCGCCGGCCTCGAGTTCGGCGAACAGCGGCTGGACGTTGCGCAGCACGGTCTCGCCGGTGGTCGAATAGCGCACATGGCCGATCGCGGAGCGCCCCGGCAGGCGGTCGATGGTCGCGGCGTTGGAGAAATGGTCGCCGACCAATCCCTGCCGGCGCTCGGAGTGGAACCGGACGCCGTCGTAGGCGACGATGCCAGCCGCTTCCTGGCCGCGATGCTGCAGCGCATGCAGCCCAAGGGCGACAATCGCCGCGCTGTCTGGATGATCGAAGATGCCGAAGACGCCGCAATGCTCACGCAGCCGGTCCTCGGCAAGGTCGATGTCGGCCTCGTTCGGCGCCTCCCGGGCGATGTCGGAAGCTTCGCCCATCACTGCTTTGGCGCCGGCGCGAAAGGCGCCGGCGGCGGAACGTTCTTGTTGATCAAGGCGTCGAGCTTCTGCTTGTCGGGGTTCGAGCCGTTCGCCCCCGCGGTCGAATCGGCCTTCTTCGGCGCCGCTGGAACCGGCGTCGCGGCCGGCTGATCGCCGGTCGTCCTGGGGTTTGTCGCTGCCGAATTGTCGGCGGGCGGCGGCGCCAGCTCGTTCGTCGCCGCGCTCGCGCGCGACTTGATCCAGCCGTCGATCGTCGCCGCCGCGTCCTCGGGCAGCAGGGCGACAATCCGATCGGCCGTCTCGGTGAGGATCGGCCGCGTCCTTGCGTTCTTGACCCATTCCGGCTGCTGCTTCTCCGAGACCAGCCAATTGAAAATGGCGAAGGCGACGACGGCGAGAAGGAAGCCCCTCGCAACCCCGAACACAAAGCCGAGCGTCCGGTCGAGCGCGCCGATCTTGCTGTCGAGGATCGCGTCCGACAGACGAACCGTAAACAGCGAAACGACGATCAACGTGACGAAGAACACGATCGCCGCGGCGGCAGCCTGGGCGATCACCTCCTTATGGATATAGGGAGAGAGATAGGGCACGACGAGGGGATAAAAGTAGTAAGCGGCCGCGGCGGCCGCGGCCCATGACGCGATCGCCAGGACCTCGCGGCTGAACCCGCGCATCATCGACAACAGCGCCGAGACGAGAACAATGCCGAGAACCGCGAGATCGAGATAAGAGGGCATTTTTCGAGCGAACCTCGTCGGGACGGTTCAACGTCTTTTTGCGCCGTCCGGCGGCCGGCGCGAGCGCCTTATAACCAAGCCGCCTCAGTTCGTCACCCCATGCGAGCCGCGGCGCTGGCGCCAGCAGCCCTGGTCTCGACTGCGCTCGAAGCAATCAACGCAACCAGCGTCGCCACCGTCCCGATCGGCTGCACGGCGATGTTGGCGCTTTCGCCGTCGGCGCGCGGCGAGGGCGGCCCGAACGCCCGGGCGAATCCGAGTTTGGCCGCCTCTTTGAGGCGCAAGCCGGGATGCGCGACCGCGCGCACCGAGCCCGACAGCGCAATCTCGCCGAAATAGACCGCGTCCCGGGGCAGGCTCGCGCCGGTGAGCGAGGAGATCAGCGCCGCCGCCGCGGCAAGGTCGGCCGCAGGCTCCATGATCCGCAAACCACCGGCGACATTGAGGTAGACGTCATATTGCCCGAGCTTCATTCCGCCATGCGCCTCGAGCACCGCCAGCACCATCGCGAGCCGGCTCGGCTCCCAGCCGACGACAGCGCGGCGCGGCGTGCCGAACGTCGTCGGCGCCACCAGAGCCTGGATTTCGACCAGGAGCGGCCGCGTCCCCTCGACGCCGGCGAACACCGCCGCGCCCGGATTGGCGGCGCCGTCGCGATCGGCCAGGAACAAAGCCGACGGGTTCGGAACTTCGGCGAGGCCGCCGCCGGTCATCTCGAAAACGCCGACTTCGTCGGTCGCGCCGAACCGGTTCTTGGCCGCCCGCAAGAGGCGGAAGGCATGCGCGCCGTCGCCCTCGAAGGAGAAGACCGCGTCGACCATATGCTCGACGACCCGCGGACCGGCGATCTGGCCGTCCTTGGTGACATGCCCGACGAGGAGCAGCGCCGACCCGCTCGCCTTGGCGAAGCGAATCAGCGCCTGGGCCGAGCCGCGCACCTGGCTCACCGTTCCGGGCGCCGATTCGATCGCGTCGCTCCACATGGTCTGGATCGAATCGATGACCACGAACTTCGGCGTGTCGCCCGAGCCGAGCGTGGCTACGATATCCTCGACGAACGTCTGCGCCGCAAGCTGCACCGGCGCGTCGGCGAGCCCGAGCCGGGCCGCCCGCAGGCGAACTTGCGCCGTCGATTCCTCGCCCGAGACATAGACGACCCGCCCGCCCGACCGCGCGACGGCGGCGCAGGCCTGGATGAGCAGCGTCGACTTGCCGATCCCCGGCTCGCCGCCGATCAGCGTCGTCGAGCCGGGCACGAATCCGCCCCCCGCCACCCGATCAAGTTCAGCGAGGCCGGTGATGAGGCGCGGCTCGGGCCTGCCCGCGCCCGCCAGTTCCTCAAGCGGGAACGGCCGGCCGGCCCCTCCCCTCCGGGCGGCCGCGCCGCCGACCCCCAGCGCCGCCGCTTCTTCGATGATCGTGTTCCACTCGCCGCACGACTCGCATTTTCCCTGCCAGCGCTGAGTGATGGCCCCGCAATTCTGGCAGACATAAGAAGAACGAAACTTGGCCATCGCGCCGGACTGGCAGGTTTGCCTCAGGCTGTCGAGGGGATTTGCGCGCCCGGCCGGCGCGGTTGAGCACCGTCGCTTCGGCGCCATGTTTCGGTGTAACGAGAGATCCAACCCCCGAGGCCAAACCCGCGGTTCCTCTTCCCGCCCCGGTCTCATGCCGGCAAATTGTGGGGCGAGAAGATCGGCGGCGCGGTCGGCGGCGGCGTCATCACCTACGACGTCGACGGCAAGCAGAAAGTCGCGGTCGCCCACGGCCTGACGGAAATCCTGTGGCCGACCGAGATCACCACCGCGAAGGTGTCGGTGCTCGGAGTGGAGTAGCGCGCCCACGTTGTTGCAAAGGTCTGGCGCGAAAAGCGGGCTAGGTTTCGCGCTTGAGCGCGTCGGCTGCGGTGGCGAGCGGCAGGACGAGGGAGAGCGGCGCATCCTCCATGCGGAGCGCGCCATAGCTTTCGTACCAGCGCGCGGCGCGATCGTTCTTGGCGTCAATGAGCAAAGCGACGCCGCCGACATCCCGCGCGACGCGAATGCAACGATCCGCTGCCCGCAGCAAGAGAACACCGCCGAGGCCCCGGCCTTGCACCGCTTGATCGACCGCGAGACGCCCGAGGCGGAACACGGGCACGTCGTAACGCGCGAGGCCCTTCTTCGCGAGCGCCGGCGTCCGACTGTATTCGATCGACGCGGGGCTCAGCGTGTAGAAGCCGAGAACGCGCGCCGGCGCGTCGGCCCGCGTGGCGATGAAACACTTTGCGCCGCCGCTTTCATGGTTCTGGCGCGCGAACTTTTGCAGATAAAGGTTGAGATCGGGATCGCCGCAGTCGAAGGCCCCGCGATCGTGCCTTTTGCCGATCGGCGCCTCGTCCCAGGCGATGGCCGTCATGGAAGAGTGAACCCGGCCTTAGCTGCGCGCGCCAGACGCTCTGGAGCCGCAGGCGGATTTTCGAGAAGGGCGAGGACGCGCAAGGAATCACGCTCGGAGAGCGTGAGCCGTTCGGCCTCGGCGATGTCCGCTTCGGCCTTCGGCAGTACGGCCCCGAGAATATAGCCGGTCAGATCGAGCCGCTTGAGCGACGCGGCGCGGGTGAGTGTGGCCTTGTCTTCCGGGCGAAGCCGCAATTCGACTCGGCCGTTGTCAGTGAGAGCGCGGGGCATGAGACCTCCTGACTTCAGGCCTTATTGTACCATACGGAATGAATACGTACAGAGGTTTTTGCGGCCGCGTCCGTTGGAACAGCACTTCCGACCGCGCACGCTCGCCTTATGGCGCGAGCACCGCCGCCCCCTCGAGCCTGCCCTTGCGCAGGTCGTCGAGCGCCTCGTTGGCCTTGGCAAGCGGATAGCGCGTCGTCGTCGTTCTGACCTTCGCCTCCGAGGCGAGCGCCAGAAACTCGCGGCCGTCGGCACGGGTTAGGTTGGCGACCGAGGCGATGCTGCGCTCCTCCCATAGGAACGAATAGGGGAAGGAGGGGATGTCGCTCATGTGGATGCCGCCGCAGACGACGCGCCCGCCCTTGCGGGTCGCCGCGAGGGCGGCGGGAACGAGCGCGCCCACGGGAGCAAACAGGATCGCGGCGTCGAGCGGCTCGGGCGGCCGGTCGTCCGATCCGCCGGCCCATTCGGCGCCCATCGAGCGCGCGAACGCCTGACCGGCGGCGTCGCCGGGCCGGGTGAAGGCGAACACGCGCCGCCCCTGCCAGCGGCAGACCTGGGTGATGATGTGCGCCGCGGCGCCAAAGCCGTAGATGCCGATCGTCCGCCCGTCCCCGGCCAGCTTGAGCGACCGCCAGCCGATGAGGCCGGCGCAGAGCAAGGGCGCGGTCGCGACCGGGTCGGTGTCGTCGGACAGCGGAAAGACGAAATCCGCCTCGGCGATCGTATGGGTGGCGTAGCCGCCGTCGCGTGTGTAGCCCGTGAAGAGGGGCGCGTCGCAGAGGTTCTCTCGCTCACTCCTGCAGTAGGGGCAAGTCCCGTCGGTGTGCGCGAGCCACGCGACGCCGACGCGCGCGCCCGTCTTGACGTCGACGCCTTCGCCCGCCGCCTCGACGCGGCCGACAATCTCGTGCCCCGGCACGATCGGCAGCTTGGGATCGGGCAACTCGCCGTCGACGACATGCAGGTCGGTGCGGCACACGCCGCAGGCCTCGATCCGAATCCGAATCTGCCCCGGTCCGGGCCGAGGCTCGGGCCGATCCTCCATGACGAGCCGCTCGCCGGGTCGCCTGAGGACCATGGCTCGCATGACCGGAGATGCCTTCAGGCGGGGCGCCGCGACCCTGCAACCGATCGCCGCAGCAGCGCATACATGCTGCCGCCGCTCAGCGCCCCCAGCACATAGGCGACGAGGACGAGAATGGCGAGCGGCAGGGTGGCGCCGAGGGCGAGGAAGGAGACGTCGACGCTCTGGGTGTTCTGAAAGATGAAGACGATCAGCGCGGCGACAAAGATGACCACGATCGCGAGATAAATCCAACGCACGGGAAAATCTCCTTGTCCCGAGAAGCGGCCGGCCGCGCGTCGCCGTTTAGCCTTGGACGGTCAGGCGGTTTGGCGCAGACCCATGCCGAGCCCGATCCAGCTCGCGCCGGCGAATACGAGATCGACGCCGAGGAAGATTCCGAGCGTCCACAGTGAGGAGACCGGCCAATGGACCAGGATGATGACGCCGAGCAACAGCGTGATCAGGCCGGAGACGACGACCCAGATCCAGGGTGACCCGTGTTGCATATTGAACCCGAGGAAGATCCGCACGATCCCGGAGGCGACCAGCGCAGCGCCGAGGATGAGGGTCAGCCACACCGCGGTCAACAGCGGATTGTCGAAAGCGACGAAGCCGGCGATGATGTAGAGCACGCCGAGAGCGAGCCAGAACAGGAACCTTCCCCAAGTCTTGATCTGGAACGCGCTGATGACCTCAAAAACGCCGGCGATCAGCATCATAATGCCGACGACATAGACGCTGGCGATGGTCGCCATGACGACGCTGCCGAGCGCGATCACTCCAGCGATCACGTAAACGACCCCCAGCGCGACGATCCAGCCCCATTTCGCCCTTAGCGGCGCGAGAGCGGCGCCCGGTCCGAGCCCTAGAGCCGATGCAGTGTTCGCCATGGCGTTCGTCCCCATTTCAATGCGGCGCGCGGCGCCGGGAGCCTCGCGGTTGTCCTGACCCGCGCTTCGCGGCGCAATCTATCACAATCGGCATGCATGAGAAGCGCGCGTTTTTGCCGCAGCCGAAGCGGAGTCGCGAGAGAGTTCTGCGCCGAAGTGGAATCAAGCGGCGCGCCCGTCCTCAGGCCTTGGCGCCGCTCCAGTCTCTCAGCCGGTGCATGAGCATGAACGAGGCCGCTTCCTTCGAATCGGCCAGATAGTCGCCCGCGGCGCGCGAAAGGCGCTCGACCAGCGATTTCTTGTAACCCTTCTCACCGGGCTCGAGCGGGATCGTGGTGACGATGACGAGGACGCGCTGCTCGCCGCCGTCGTGGGCCCTGGCGGTCCACACCTTGGCGCCCCGGGCGAGGGGATGAGAGAATGCCATTAACAAATGCCCCGTGGACTATACCCCGCGGCCTAAGGGATCAGCGCGGCGCGCGCGCGTCAAGCCCCTCCGTGCTTCCAGTCTCCCGGGCGCTAACGTCTGCCGCGGGAATCGAGCAGCCGCAGCACGACCCACACCGGCACGACCACCATCGCGCCGGTCAGGAGGATGCGGCCGACCTGACGGATGTCGGTAAACCCGAACTCGACGATCCGTCTCATCGCGCGCACGGCGTCGCCGTAGAGCGCCGCAGGATCGAAGCCGAAAGTCTCGAGAACGAGTCCGACGACGAAGCAGACGACGATCAGCCGCACCGCAACGATCGCCGGCGATCCGCCGGCGAAGCGGGCGACGACGTTGTTAGTCATGACCGAAGACCTCGACTGGTAACTGGCCTTATGGTTCGCAGTCCGCGCTGGCGCCCGCCCGCCGCGCGTCTATACTTCCGACGACGCTTTGACGCCATCCGTCATGTCTTGGGAAACGGCACGACCGACGGCGACTTCGGGTGCGGGGTTTCGTCCGCATCGCCGCCGACCTCCTTGCCGTTGACGATCAGGCGCCCGCGCGCGGCGCTGATCTTGACGATCGAGCCGTCACGGATCTCGCCGGCGAGCAGCATCTGCGCCAGCGGGTCCTGAACCCATTTCTGGATCACCCGCTTGAGCGGACGTGCGCCGTAAGCCGGATCGTAGCCCTTTTCGGCCAGCCATTGCCGTCCCTTCGCATCGAGGGAGAGCGCGATCTTGCGATCCTCGAGCAGCCTGCCAAGCCGCCGGAACTGGATGTCGACGATATCGCCCATATCCTCGCGCCGCAGCCGATGAAACAGAATGATCTCATCGACGCGATTGAGGAACTCAGGCCGGAAATGGGCGCGCACGACGCCCATGACTTCCTTCTCGACCGTCTTCGTGTCCTCGCTTTCGGGCAGGTTGACCAGGTATTCGGAGCCGAGGTTGGAGGTCATCACGATCAGCACGTTGCGGAAATCGACGGTGCGGCCCTGGCCGTCGGTCAGCCTTCCGTCGTCGAGAACCTGAAGCAGGACGTTGAACACGTCCGGATGCGCTTTCTCGATCTCGTCGAACAGAACGACCTGATAGGGCCGGCGGCGAACCGCCTCGGTCAGCGCGCCGCCCTCCTCATAGCCGACATAGCCGGGGGGCGCGCCGATCAGCCGCGCGACCGAGTGCTTCTCCATATATTCCGACATGTCGATGCGCAGCATCGCCGTGTCGTCATCGAACAGGAACGCGGCGAGCGCCTTGGTTAGCTCGGTCTTGCCGACACCGGTGGGGCCCAGGAACATGAACGAGCCGATCGGCCGGTTCGGGTCCTGCAGGCCGGCGCGGGCGCGCCGGACCGCGGTCGAGACGGCTTGCACCGCCTCGCGCTGGCCGACGACCCGGCGCATGATCTCCTCCTCCATTTTGAGGAGCTTCTCGCGCTCGCCCTCAAGCATCTTGTCGACCGGAATGCCGGTCCAGCGCGACACGACCTGAGCGACGTGACTGGCCGTCACCGCTTCGTCAACGAGCCCGCCCTCGTTTTTCTTTTCGCTCTCGGCGAGCTTCTTTTCGAGTTCCGGAATCGTGCCGTAGGTGAGCTTTCCAGCTTCCGCGAAGTCGCCCTTTCGCTGCGCCTGGGCGAGCGCGTTGCGCGCCGCGTCCAGTTCTTCCTTGAACTTTTGCGCTTGCCCGACCTTGTCCTTCTCCGCCTTCCAGCGGGCAGTGAGGGCGTCGGACTTCTCCTGGAATTCGGCAAGCTCCGAGCCCAGCTTCTTCAGCCGCTCCTTCGAGGCCGCGTCGGTCTCTTTCTTCAGCGCCTCTTGCTCGATCTTGAGCTGCATGATCCGGCGGTCGAGTTCGTCGAGCTCCTCGGGCTTCGAGTCGACCTGCATCCGCTGGCGGGCGGCCGCTTCGTCGATGAGGTCGATCGCCTTGTCTGGGAGAAACCGATCGGCGATGTAGCGGTCGGAGAGGGTGGCTGCGGCGATGATCGCCGGGTCGGTGATGCGGACGCCGTGATGGGCCTCGTACTTCTCCTTCAGGCCGCGCAGGATCGAGATCGTGTCCTCGACCGTCGGCTGCGACACGAACACCGGCTGGAACCGCCGCGCCAGCGCCGCATCCTTCTCGACATGCTTGCGATATTCGTCGAGCGTGGTTGCGCCGACGCAGTGAAGCTCGCCGCGCGCCAGCGCCGGCTTCAGGAGGTTCGAGGCGTCCATCGCCCCATCCGCCTTGCCCGCCCCGACCAGCGTATGCATCTCGTCGATGAACAGGATGATGCCGCCCGCGGCGCTGGTCACCTCATTGAGCACCGCCTTCAGCCGTTCTTCGAACTCGCCGCGATATTTCGCCCCCGCGATCAGCGCACCGAGATCGAGCCCGAGCAGCTTCTTGTCCCGGATCGATTCCGGCACGTCGCCGTTGACGATGCGGAGCGCCAGGCCCTCGACAATCGCCGTCTTGCCGACGCCGGGCTCGCCGATCAGCACCGGATTGTTCTTGGTGCGGCGCGACAGCACCTGGACCGTGCGGCGGATTTCCTCATCACGGCCGATCACCGGATCGAGCTTGCCATTGCGCGCGGCGTCGGTGAGGTCGCGGGTGTATTTCTTCAACGCCTCATAGGCGTTCTCGGCGCTCGCCGAATCCGCGGTGCGGCCCTTGCGGAGGTCGTTGATGGCGGCGTTGAGGGTCTGGGCGGAGACGCCGGCGTTGGCCAGGATCTTGGCCGCTTCGGTCCCCTTCTCCATCGCCAGCGCAAGCAGGAGGCGCTCGACGGTGACAAACGAATTGCCCGCTTTCTGGGCGATCTTCTCGGCATTGTCGAACAGGCGCGCCATCGCCGGCGCCATATAGAGCTGCCCCGCGCCCGACCCCTCGACCTTCGGCAGCTTGGCGAGCGCTTGCTCGACCTGTCTCAGGGCCTCACGCGAGTTTCCGCCCGCCTGATCGATCAGGCCGGCGGCAAGGCCCTCTTCGTCGTCCAGCAGCACCTTGAGCAGGTGCTCGGTGGTAAACTGCTGGTGGCCCTCGCGAAGCGCCAGCGACTGGGCCGCCTGCACGAAGCCGCGCGCCCGCTCGGTGTATTTCTCCAAATTCATTGTTTATCCCCTTCGGCCCTGCCCGGCGCCCCGAAGCGGCGTCGAGCAGTCCATACAATCGGATTGCCGCGATTTCGCGGCTCGTCACTAATGTAGGAGCCGCCTCGCGCGGGCGGAAGAGCCCGCGGCGGCTTAATGCCGAACCAACATCGACGGCATTGACGGATGTCAGGTTTTAAGCGGTCACGAAGTCGAGCGCTTGAGAAGATCCTGGAGCCATTCGGCGTTCATGCCGGCAATTGGCAGCCAGGCCTTGAACAGCGCCTCTGGAGTATAGCGCTCGAGCTCGGTCATCATGCGCTTTTCGATCTGCGCCATGGCCGCCTTCTGCATGGGCTCGACGTCCGGCAATCCCATGAACTGACGGGCCTCGAGCGGCGTGCAATCGACATCGACGGTGATCTTCATCGGGCGCTGTCGTCTCCTCGTTTGCGGCCGGCCGCTCGCCAGCCCGTCTCTCGCCGCCGGCGCCCAGGATGACTTGGCGCGGACCGGCGCGTATCAAGGCGTTCTCGCGCCCTTTTCGCCCTGATTATCGCAGGTCTTTGTCCGGTCAGCCAGTCTTGAACGCTCCCAAAGCCTTTATTCTCCACCTGGAGCGCGCGATTTCGCGAGCAGCCAACGTCCGGTCCTTAACCGTCCAATTGCCGATCGCGAGCGAGATCATCGCGGCGGTCGATGGAGCGCGCCTTGCTCAGGCGGAAGTCAACCAGGCCTATGCGCCCCGCCGTTTCCGGCCGCGCTATCCGTTCGCGCTGACGGCGGCGGAAGTCGGCGTCTTCCTTAGCCACCGCGCGGCCTGGCGGCGGATCGTCGACGACAAGCTCGACTTCGCCGTGGTGTTCGAAGACGACGCCGAAATCGATACTGGCCCATTCGCGGCGCTGATCGAGTTCGTGACCGCCGAACGGGCGGCGTGGGACTATGTGCTGATGCCGGCAACGCCGGTCCGCAATGGGACGGCGGTCGCCCGCCGCGGCGCGCTCGCCCTGGTGCGCCCGGACGCGCCGCCCTTGCGCGCGATCGGGCAGATCGTCTCGCGCGTTGCCGCCGAGCGGCTGCTTGACCGCACCTTGCCGTTCGACCGCCCCGTCGACACGTTTCTGCAGATGACCTGGGTCACCGGCCAGCCGATGCTGGTGGCCTCGCCTTCGCCCGTCCGCGACGTCTCGCGCGAGAACGGGGGCACCACGGTCCAGCGCCGGTCGATGGGGCTCGCCGAGCGTATCCGTCACGAGGCGCTACGGCCGATCTACCGGGCGCAGGTTCTCGCCCGCTATCGCCGGGACCTTGGGCGGACGCAGCCGCCCTAGGCCATGATCGCCCGTCGTCGATTCGCCGTTGTGAGGACTTCAGCGACGGCGTTGGCTCCTTCCCCGGGGAACCAATGAACGGATCATTCAGCGCGGCGCTTGCGAGGCGGCCCGCGCCGAGCCGCCGCCATGCGATCTCAACATGGGCGGCCGAGACGGAGCGAGGACCAGGGCAGGATTGTGTTACGACGGCGAATGATCCCTGTTCCCGCAATTTATTCTCCCTGTTCCGGTTCGAAAACGCCCTGTTCCGCGCCGCGAATTGTGGCGGCGGCC
Organism: uncultured Alphaproteobacteria bacterium; assembly: GCA_963767245.1. Taxonomy (GTDB): domain Bacteria; phylum Pseudomonadota; class Alphaproteobacteria; order Rhizobiales; family Beijerinckiaceae; genus Roseiarcus. Next base: position 155,198 of record CAVYDG010000023.1, on the reverse strand, counting down.
GCGGGCGAAAATCCATGCAAGGAGCGCATGGCGGCGCCTTTCCGACGCAATCACGCCGCGACCGCGGCTCGCGCCCGAGCCGCAATGACGCCCGTGGCTCCATCAAAACATGTCATGCCTTAGAGCCCCGCGCTGAAGCCAAGGCGCGAGGATCAGACTAGGGCCGCGCCCATGAGCTTCCGCGCCGCCGCCGCCGTCATCGGCTGGCCGAAAGCCGCCCCTTGCGCGAACTGGCAGCCGATCTGGGCGAGCTCGACCGCGTCGGATTCCGTCTCCGCGCCCTCGGAGATGACGTCCATCCCGATCTCCTGCGCCATGGCGACGATCGACCGCAGGATCGGCGAGCGCGCGCCGAACGCGTTCGGCCTGACGAGGGAAGCGTCGATCCGCATCGCGTCGAAGCGGTACCGCGGCAGATGGCCGAGCGAGGTGTAGCCGGCGCCGAACCGGTCGAGCATCAGCGCGGCGCCGATTTCGCGCACCCGCTGCAACAGCGCCGCGGCGTATTCCGGGTTCTCCATCACCAGGCTCTCCGCCGCCGCCAGTTTGAGCGAGCCGCGCTGCACGTAATGGCGGCCGAGCGCGGCGCGCACGTCCGAAAGCAAATCGTGGCTGAGCATCTGGCGCGACGACGCGGCGACGGTGGCGAAGATCGGCGGATTGACCTCGAGCGCTTTCTGCCATGCCGCCAATTCCCTCGCCGTCGCCTCGAGCGCGTAGGCGCCGATGTCGACAATCGCGCCGGTTGATTCGGCGGCGGAGGAGAACTCATCCTCGTCGAGGACGCCGAGCCTCGGGTGGCGCCAGCGCAACAGCGACTGGAACCCGGCCACGGTCCGGTCCTCGAGGCGCACGATCGGCCGGAACAGAAGCGAGATCTCGCCGCGCTCGAGCGCCCGCCGCATATCGTTCTCGAGCGTCTGCCGGTCGGATCGCTGCGAGCGCATGAGGGGGGCGAAAATCTCGACCCGGTCGCCGCCGCCCTTTTTTGCGTTGGCGAGCGCGAGCTGGGCGTCGGCAAGAAGATCGCCGCCCTTGCCGTGCAGCTTCGGGTCGTAATGCGCAGCGCCGATCGAAACGGTGAGCGCGATTTCCCGTTCGCCGAAGCTGATCGGCGCGGCGAGCGCCGCGCGCAGGGCGTCAATCCGGGCCGGCGCATCCATCGACTGCGGCTCGGCGAGCACGATCGCGCCGAACGTGTCGCCGCCGAGGCGAGCGAGCGTATCGCCTGGCCTCAGGTCGCGCGCCAGACGCCGGGCCACCGCCAACAGCGCCGAGTTGCCGATCGACAGGCCATAGGAATCGTTGACCGACTCGAATTCGTCGATGTCGATGACCATCACCGTCGGCGCGGCGCCGGCGGGCTTCTGCGCCATCAGGATTGCCGCGCCCAGCCGATCGTTGAACAATTCGCGATTAGGAAGCCCGGTCAGGTTGTCGTGGACGGCGTCATGAAGCATGCGCTCTTCGGCCGATTTGAGTTCCGTTACGTCCGACAGCGAGCCGATCACCCTGACCACCTCGCCGTCGGCGCTGATCACCGGCCGCGCCTTGAGCACGTACCAGAAATAATGCCCGTCCGAGCCGCGCAGTCTCAGATCGTGATTGATCCGACCCGAGCGCTGATGGAGGAGCCCGTCGAGCGCCAGCATATAGCGGTCGCGATCAAGGGGATGGAGCACGTCGAGCCAGCCGGCGGCCGGCCCCTCGAGGGCGCCGCGCTTGAGCCCGAGCTGGCTTTCGATCGACTCGCTGCCGCTGACCTCGTCGGCGAGCACGTTCCAGTCGAAGATCCCCTCGCCCGATCCGGTCATGGCCAGCGAGCGGCGCTCGGCGTCAGGACCGCTGTCCGCGACTCCCCCGGACCCGGAGAAGGCGAATTGCATCACCGTGAAGCCGATCAGCATCACGATCAGCACCAGGCCGCCGACCAGACCTGGCGCCGCAAGGTCATTGGTCAGATAGCCGAGCGCCGCGGCGCCCGCCGCCACCACCCAGACGGCCAGCAGATACCAGGTCGGGATCAACATCACCGCACGGTCGGAGCCGCGCGCGGCGAGGCTCAGGATGAGCAGGAAGCCGAGGCCAGCGACGGTGGCGATCGAGATTCGCGCGACCCCCGCCGCGACCGGCGCGTTGTAGACCGAGAGCCCGACGACCGCCGCCATCAGCGCCAGCCAGGCGACGGCGAAATGGGTATAGCGCACATGCCATCGGCGCAGATTGAGATAGGCGAACAGGAAGATGATGAGCGTCGCGCCGATCGTGGCCTCAACGCCGGCGCGCCAGATTCGCTCGGTTGAGTCCTCGAGGCCGAACATCTTCCGCCAGAAGCCGAAGTCGATGCAGACATAGGCGAACACCGCCCAGGCGAGCGCCGCGGCGGCGGGAAAGATCATCGCTCCGCGAACCACGAAGACAATGGTGAGGAACAGCGCCAGCAGGCCGGCGATGCCGATCAGGATTCCTTCGTAGAGCGTGAGGCTGGTCGACTTGTCCTTGAACGCGTCCGGCTCCCACAGATAAAGCTGCGGCAGGTTCGGCGTGCGCAACTCGGCGACATAGGTCACGGTCGTTCCCGGATCGAGGGTCAGGCGGAAGACATCCGCTTCCGGGTTGTCCTCGCGTTCGGGCGCCGAGCCCTGGCTTGCGGTGATGGTGGCGATTCGCGACGAGCCGAGATCCGGCCAGATCACGCCGGAGCCGACAAAGCGGAAATGCGGCGCGACGATCAGGCGGGTCAATTGCTCGTCCGAATCGTTGGTCAGAGCGAACACCATCCACGCCGGCTGCGCCCCCGGCTCGAGCGCGCTGACTTCGATCCGCCGGACGATGCCGTCGGCGCCGGGCGCGGTCGACACCTGGATGGTGGCGCCCTGGGCGCTGTGGCGTTCGACCGCCCGCGTCAGGTCGATCGCGTCAGAATCGACCGAGACCCTGACCGACTGCACCGCCCACGCCGGCCTCCCGAAGGCCGCGAGACAGGCGATCAGGGCGACAACGCCGAGAAGGACCCGCCAGGCGCGCGCCGCGCCCGGGGCGCGCCGGCCCGCGCGATCCGCTCCGGCGCGGGCGCGGCTGCGGTCGTTGATCGGCTGCTCAGTCAAGATTGGTCCACGTCAGTCGCGGACGCGCGTCGCTCTCGATGAGCGCGAACAGCAGGTGGTCGCGCCACGCGCCGTTGATCCTGAGGAATCCCCGCGCGTAGCCCTCGCGCCGGAAGCCGTTGCGCTCGAGCAAAGCGATCGAGGGCGCGTTTTCGGGGATGCACGCCGCTTCGACGCGATGGAGGCGCAGTCGGGAAAGAGCGAATTCGACCGCCGCCGCGACGGCGCGCGTCATCCGCCCCTTGCCGGCGTAGGACGCGCCCATCCAGTAGCCGAGGGTCCCGCTCTGCGAGACCCCGCGCCTGACCCCGCCGAGCGTGATCCCGCCCAGGAGCTCGTCGTTGGCGCTGTCGAAAATGAGGAACGTATAGGCCTCGTCGCGAGCCATGTCGTCGTCCTGACGCCGAAGGCGACGGCGAAAGGCTGCCCGGGTGAGGTCGTCGTCCGGCCAGGTCGGCTCCCAAGGTTCGAGAAAGCTGCGGCTCGCAGCCCTGAGCCGGGACCAGGACGAATAGTCGGACGGCGCCGCCGGGCGCAGATAAACGCCGTCGCCGCGCAAGAGCGGCTCAGGGCTCACCGGTCGCGTCAAGCCGAATAGCGCCATCATACCCCTTTCAAAGCGGCCGCGACCTTCGCCTGACCTGGCGTCTTGCCGATCGCGCCGATCGTCGCCACGGCAGGCGGCGATCTAAGCATGGCGGCGCCGGTTTTGCGAACCTCCTCGACGGAGATGGCGTCGACGCGGGCCAGCATTTCGTCGAACGAAAGCGGGCGCCCATAGATCTGCATCTGGCGTGAGAGCTGATGAACGCGCGCCTGAGGCTGCTCGAGGGCGGTGACCAGCGAGACCTTCATCTGCGCCTTGGCGCGCCGGATTTCCGCCTCTCCGAGCCCGTGCGCCGCTTCAGCGAGGCAGTCGAGCGAGGCGGAAACCACCTCCGCCGCGTCCCGGTCGGCCGAGCCGGCGTAGAAGCCGAACAGTCCGGTGTCGACGAAATCCCAATGAAAGCCGAAGATCGAATAGGCAAGGCCGCGTTTCTCCCGCACCTCCTGGAAGAGCCGCGACGACATGCCTCCGCCCGCCGCGGCGGCGAAGACCTGGGCGGCGTCGTGATCCGGCGCGCCGGCCGCGCGGCCCTCGAACCCGACTACGATATGGGTCTGCTCGAGACGCCGGCTGAGCTTGCTCTCGCCGCCGCGATAGACGGCCCGCGCTTCGGCCGGCGCGAGCGTGGGAGGCAGCCGTTCGAGCCGGGAGCAAACGAGATCGACGATATGATCGTGTTCGACCGCGCCGGCGGCGACGGCCACGGTGGCGCCGGCGCTGTAGCGCCTGGCGAGATAGCGGTCGATGGCGTCCCGGTCGAAGGCGCCGACGCCCTCCCGTGTGCCGAGGATCGGACGCCCGATCGGCTGGTCCGGCCAGGCGGTCGCAGTGAGAAGGTCGAACACCCAGTCATCGGGCGTATCCTCGACGGCGCCGATCTCCTGAATGATGACATTCTTCTCACGCTCGAGTTCGTCGGCGTCGAACGCGCTCTCGGTGAGAATGTCGCCGATCACGTCCACCGCCAGACCGGCGTCGATCCCGAGAACGCGGGCGAAATAGCTGGTCCGCTCAACGCCCGTCTCCGCGTTGAGGTCGCCGCCAACGTTCTCGATCGCCTCGGCGATGTCGCGGGCGCTTCGCCGTCGCGTGCCCTTGAACGCCATGTGCTCGATGAAATGCGAGAGGCCATGCTCATGGGCGCGCTCGAATCGTGAGCCCGCGGCGACAAAGACGCCGATCGCCGCCGTCTTCAAATGGCGGGTCGCCTCGGTGATGACGGCGAGCCCCGAGGGAAGGACGGTCGTTTGAACGCTCACGCCGCGGCCCGCGCAGTCTGCCGTACGTAGTCGGCCACCGCCCGGCGGTCGTTGGGCAATGCGACGATCGTTTCCCTACGATCCAACAGATCCGAGAGAGGCTCCGGCAGCCGCGGCCGCACCCCGGTCGCGCGCTCGACGGCGTCGGGAAACTTCGCCGGATGCGCCGTGCCGAGGGCGATCACCGGCGTCGCCGGCGCGGCGGCGAGCGCGTGACGCGCAGCATGCACGCCGACCGCGCTGTGCGGATCGATGATCATGCCGCTCCGGCGATAGACGCGGCCCATCTCTTCGGCACAGGCGGTCTCGTCGACGCGAAAGGCATCGAAATCGGCGCGGATCAGCGCGAGGGCCGCCGAGGGGATGGCGAATGCGCCCACGCTCGCCAGTTCGCTCATCCGCGCGACCAGCGCCTCGGGGTCGCGACCGGACGCCTCGAACAGCAGCCGCTCGAAGTTGGACGACACCTGTATGTCCATCGACGGCGACTGGGTCGCCTTGACTCCCTTGGGCGCGTAAAGCCCGCTCGCCAGCGCGCGAGCGAGAATGTCGTTCTCGTTGGTGGCGATGATGAGGCGATCGACCGGCAGCCCCATGCGCTTGGCGTAATAGCCGGCCAGCACGTCGCCGAAATTGCCGGTCGGCACAGCGAAGGACACCGCCCGCTCCGGCGCGCCGAGGGCGACCGCGGCGACGAAATAATAGACGATCTGAGCCAGGATGCGGGCCCAGTTGATGGAATTGACGCCCGACAGGCGCATTTCGTCGCGGAAGGCGAGATCGCCGAACAGCTCCTTGACGATGCGCTGGCAGTCGTCGAACGCGCCCTCGATCGCCAACGCATGGACGTTGGGTTTGCCGACCGTCGTCATCTGCCGGCGCTGCACGTCGGACACCCGTCCCCGCGGGTAGAGGATGAAGACTTCGACCTGGGACTGGTCGGAGAACGCCTCGATCGCCGCCGCTCCGGTATCGCCGGAGGTCGCGCCGATGATCGTCGCCCTAGCGCCGCGCTGCCGCAGCACCCGGTTCATCGCCTGGCCGAGCCACTGCATGGCGAAATCCTTGAACGCCAGCGTCGGTCCGTGGAAGAGCTCGAGCGCGAACAGATTGTCATCGATTTGGGCGATCGGGGCGGTCGCCGCGTGACGGAAGCCGGCATAGGCGGCGACGGTCAGCGCCTCGGTTTCGGCTGGCCCGAAGTCCTCGCCGACGAAGGGCGTCATGACGCGTTGAGCCGCTTCCGCGTAGGGCAGCCCTCTCAGCCCCCGGATGGCGGCGGGCCGCCATTGGGGCAACGAGAGCGGCAAGTAGAGTCCGCCGTCACGGGCGAGACCTGCGAGCAGCGCGTCGGCGAAGCCGAGCGCCGGCGCCGCGCCGCGGGTCGAAATATAGCGCACGAATAGGGAATCCTTGGCCGATTTGATCGTCGTCTATCGCAAATTGGGGGAAAGGGGAACGGCCGCGGACATGGACGCGTGAATGGGGCCAAAGCAAGACGCGTGGGAGCCTTTTGGGCGGCCGGAAGCTCCCCCGGCCCAATTCGCACTTGAAATCGCCTCCGAACTTTCCGTAACCTGCCGCAATGACCGGAAGGAGACGACCGGCGCGGTCGGGACCACCGAGCCCCGGCCAACGGGATGCGAGTGGTGGGTTATGAGTTCGGATTTCAGGGCATATTTGCGGCGCCTTGTGCGCAAGGGTCGCCTCGAGGTGATGTGCGCCGACGGCGTCACTGAGACCTTCGGTAACGGCGAGGGCCCGCTCCTTGGCGTGAAGGTCGCGGATCGCCGGGCGGAATGGCGGCTGATGGTCAATCCCGCGCTGTCGCTCGGCGAACTTTACATGGACGGGCGATTGGTCGTCACTCGCGGCGACCTTTACAGCCTACTGGATCTCGGCGCGCGGAATCTCGCCGAACTGCGGGGACTGCCGTGGGTGCAGGCGCTGCATGAGACTCGCGTCGCCTTTCGCGGCCTCCACCAGCGCAATGACCGGCGGCGCGCGAGGCGCAACATCGCCAGCCACTATGACCTCGACGCCCGCCTCTACGATCTCTTCCTCGATTCGGACCGCCAATACAGCTGCGCCTATTTCGAATACCCCGGCCAATCGCTCGACGACGCCCAGACGGCGAAGAAGCGTCACATCGCCGCCAAGCTCCTGCCGAAGGATGGCGCGACGGCGCTCGACATCGGCTGCGGGTTTGGCGGCATGGCGCTCTATCTGGCGGGCGTCGCCGGAGCCAAGGTCACCGGCGTCACCCTGTCGGAGGAGCAATTCGGCATAGCGAAGAACCGCGCCCGCGACACGGGACTTGCCGATCGGGTCGAGTTCCGTTTGCAGGACTATCGCGACGTACCGGAATCTTCGACCGCATCGTTTCGGTCGGCATGTTCGAGCACGTCGGCGTCAATCGCTACGACGAATTTTTCACCACCGCCCGCCGTCTGCTCAAGGACGACGGGGTCATGCTGCTCCATTCCATCGGGCGGAATTACGTTCCGGGCGCGACCAACCCCTGGATACGCAAATACATCTTCCCCGGCGGCCACATCCCAAGCCTTTCGGAAGTGCTCCCGGCCGTCGAGCGAGCGGGTCTCTTCGTCACCGACATCGAGATCTTGAGGCTGCATTACGCCGAGACTCTGCGCGCCTGGCGGGAGCGCTTCATGGCGAGGCGGGACGAGGCGGCGAAGCTCTACGACGAGCGGTTCTGCCGGATGTGGGAGTTTTATCTCGCGGGTTCCGAGACCTCGTTCCGCGTCGACGGCAACATGGTGTTTCAGCTTCAGCTCAGCAAACGCCAGGAGCTCGTTCCGCTGACCCGCGACTACCTTCTCGAGCGGGAGGCGGAATTGCGCCGCCGCGAGGCGGCGCGGCCCGGGGTCCGTCAGGCTGCAGAGTAAGAAGCTTCCGGCGCGATCACGGGTTTGTGTTCGCCGGCCGAGCGCTAATCCGTAGAGACCCGGACCGCACGGCCTATTGTCGTCTCGAGGCCCGTGCCTGCCGGCGCGGGAACCAACCGCACGGCCTTTCGGTTTTCGAGTCCACATGGCAGGAATCTCCCAAGACCTCGCGGCGCGCGGCGCGCATGACGTGATGGAGATTGTCGGCGCCATCTACGACACCGTGCTGGATCGGGGAATCTGGCCGGACGTATTGAAAAAAGTCTCGTTGTTCATCCCAGGCGCCGCCTCGGCCGTTTTCTGGGAGGACGCCGCGAGCAATCAAGGCGACGTCTATTTCTACGATGACGGCATCCCTCCCCGGTACAGGGAGCTCTATTTCAGCAAATACGTCGCGCTCAATCCAATGACGATCCCCCGCTTCTTTGCCAATGCCAACGAGCCAATCGCGACGGGCGACCTCGTTCCTTACGAGGAGTTCCTGCAAACCAGCTTCTATCGCGAATGGGCTGAACCGCAGGGCCTGGTCGATTTCGTCAGCGTCACCCTGGAAAGGACGGCAAGGAAAGCCGCGATGTTCGGCGTCTTCCGCCACGCGCGGCACGGCATTGTCGATGAAACTGCGCGGCGCCGGATGCGGCTCCTGGCGCCGCATATCCAGCGCGCGGTGCTCATCTCCAAGGTGGTCGACTTTAAGCGCGACGAAGCGGAGATGTTGGCCCAGAACTCTCGACGGTCTGCGGGGCAGCGGTGATCCTTGTCGACGCGGGCGGGCGCATCGTTCACGCCAACGCCGCGGCTCACGCGCTCCTTTCGCGTGGCGACGTCATCCATTCCGTCAGCGGCGCGCTCAGCGCAAGTTCGCGCCAAGCAGGCGAGCGCCTGCGCGGGATCTTCCTCAGCGCGGCCGAGGGCGACGAAGCGGTTGGCAAAGAAGGGATCGCGCTGCCCTTGAGGGCGAAAATGGGCGAACGCTATGTCGCCCACGCTTTGCCGTTGACCTCCCGCGCGCGCCGGCAAGCAGGGTGCAAACATGGTGCGGTGGCCGCAATCTTCATTCACCAGGCGAGACTCGAAGCCCCCGCACCGCCAGTGGCCATAGCCGAAGCGTTCAGCCTGACCATGGCCGAGCTTCGCGTGCTGTTCACCATCGTCGAAGTCGGCGGCGTGCCGCAAGTCGCGGAAGTGCTCGGCATTGCGGCCTCGACGGTAAAGACCCATCTCGGCCGGGTCTATGACAAGACCGGCGTCGCCCGTCAGGCCGATCTCGTCAAGCTGGTCGCCGGATTCTCCAGCTCCCTGGTCGCTTGAACCGTTGCATCCTCCGATCGGGGGACGCGGCGGCAGCGGTAACGGCGCAAGCTGCCGTTGCATCCTCCGATCGGGGGACGCGGCGGCAGCGGTAACGGCGCAAGCTCCCCCAAGCATCCAGGTTTGGCCGCGGGGGAGGGCAACGATGAGAAGACTTGCTCTGTGGACGCCGGCTCGACGCGGCGTCCAGACGCTCCTGGCTCTGGCCGCGCTGTCTCTGCGTCTCGCCCTTCCCGCTAACGCGACGACACTCACCGACGGCGAGTTCGTCACATGGTCGCAAGGCGCTTGGGGCGGCGACCCGTTTTGCGGCCCCACGGTGTGCAACATCTCGGGCTTGCTCGAAAAGGATTTCAACTCGCTGTTCGGCCCGTCCGATCTCCTGGAACTGGGCGTTCCCGGCGCGGGCGGTTTCTCGATGATCTTCGACAGCGCCGACGCCATCATCGCCTATCTGCCGGCGAGCGGCACTCCTGGCCCGCTCACCGCCGATCTGCTCGACCCGGTCACGACTGCTTCCGGCGTCCTCGGAGGCGAGGTCCTCACGGCGGCGCTCAATATCCTATTCTCCGACGATGGCCTTCTAGCGCATCCGCGAGGCGTCTCGTTCGGGGACCTCGTGTTCCAGAACCTCGATTTGTTCAGCGACACCACTGAGGGTCCCGGCGTAGGCCCGGAGATCACGGAACTCGACGGCATGTCGGTGCGTGAAGCCGTCTCGGACGCCAACACGCTGCTGGGGGGTGGAGCAAGCTCGTTGACCCCGGAGGACTTGTTTGAGCTCTTGAACTTTACGTCTCGCGCCTTCAACGGCGGCGAAGTGGAGGAAAACGCCAACATGTTTCTCGCCCTCCCTTCCACCACGCCGACGGTCCCCGAACCTTCGACCTGGGCGATGTTGCTGATCGGCTTCGCCGGCCTCGGCTTCGCCGGCTGGCGCGCCTCGCGATCTGGCAAGAACGTCACCGGCCGAGATGCGCGGCTAGAAGTGCGGGGCTGACGCCAGCCCCATTGAGGAGCGTCGCAATGTGCAGATACGAGCGACCGCCCGATTTCTTCGACCGTGACAATTTTGGCGGCCGCGGCTTCTCGATCGCCTCCGCCGTCAAGTCGGCGCTGCTTTTGCCCTTGCTCGTCGCTTACGGCCTGGGCTTCGTTGTTCTCTGGCCGCTCGTCCAGGAAAGCGCGGCCAGGAGCGCAGCGGCGGGCAACGACCCGATGGCGTTCGTCGGGCCTTAGCCCTCAAACGGCGAGCGGAATCCGAGCTAGGCGGCGCGGGCGAACCGCACCGCAAGGCCGGTTGCGGTCACTCGTTGAAGCGGGACGCCGTCGATTTCGCAACCCTTGCAGCCGTCGATCTCGAACCGCACGTCGACGACGGCGTCGGCGCCATATTCCTCGGCCTCGCGGGTGAGGGCCTCAATCGCCGTCTGACGGTCCGCTTCAGTGGCCGGGTCGCCCGCGGCGCGCCACCGCGTCGGCGCCCGAATTCGGCCAATCTCGGTCACCGGCCGGCCGTCGTCGAGGCCGGTGGAAAAGCTCACATACATGAGGGGTCGGTCCATAGGATTGAGCGCGGACTCCATAGCGCGTTCGGCCCTTCCGGCCCGTTAACGAGCCGTTACGGCTTGGAAATCTGCTTGAACTTCCTTAACGCTCCCGAGCATTGCGCCTCTGCGAAACGCAAAGAACGGCGCCGAAGCGGCGCCGCTCTCCGTTGGTTTGAAAGCTCGAGCTTCTACTCGGCGGTGACGGCAGGCTCCGCCGCGGGCGCCTTTTCGAGGTCGGCGCCGGTTTGCTGGTCGACGACCCGCATTGACAGCTTGACCTTGCCGCGATCGTCGTGGCCCATCACTTTGACCTTCACCCGATCGCCTTCCTTGACGACGTCGGTCGTCTTGTTGACCCGCGTTTTGGCGAGTTGCGAAATGTGGACAAGGCCGTCCTTGGACCCGAAGAAATTGACGAAGGCGCCGAACTCAACCGTCTTGACTACCGTTCCGTCGTAGATCTGGCCGACTTCCGGCTCCGAAGCGATCGACTTGATCCAGTTGACGGCCGCCTTGATCTTGGCGCCGTCGCTCGAGGCGATCTTCACCGTGCCGTCGTCCTCGATGTTGATCTTGGCCCCGGTTTTTTCCACGATCTCGCGGATGACCTTGCCGCCCGTACCGATGACCTCCCGGATCTTGTCGGTCGGGATCTTCATCGTCTCGATGCGCGGCGCAAACTCGCCGAGCTCGGCCCTGGCGCCGGTGATCGCCTTGCTCATCTCGCCGAGGATATGCATCCGGCCATCGCGCGCCTGCGCCAGCGCCTGCCGCATGATCTCCTCGGTGATGCCGGCGATCTTGATGTCCATCTGCAGCGAAGTGACCCCTTCGCTCGTGCCTGCGACCTTGAAGTCCATGTCGCCGAGATGGTCCTCGTCGCCGAGAATGTCGCTCAGCACCGCGAAGCGCTCACCCTCGAGGATGAGGCCCATCGCGATACCCGCGGTCGGGCGCTTCAGGGGCACGCCGGCGTCCATCAGCGCCAGCGACGATCCGCACACCGTGGCCATCGACGACGATCCGTTCGAACTCGGTGATCTCCGAGACGACGCGGATGGTGTAGGGGAATTCGGCCGCGGTCGGCAGCATCGGACGGATTGCCCGCCAGGCGAGCTTGCCGTGGCCGATTTCACGCCGGCCGGGCGCCCCGATGCGGCCGGTTTCGCCGACCGAATAGGGGGGAAAGTTGTAGTGGAGGAGGAACCGCTCCTTGTAGGTCCCGTCCAGGGAATCGACATATTGCTCGTCCTCGCCGGTGCCGAGCGTAGCGACGACCATCGCTTGCGTTTCGCCGCGCGTAAACAGCGCCGAGCCGTGGGTGCGGGGCAAGACGCCGACCTCGGCCAGGATCGGGCGCACAGTCGTTAAATCGCGCCCGTCAATGCGGCGCTTATGGTCGAGAATATTCCAGCGCACGACTTTGGCCTGGGCGTCGTGGAAAGCCTTCGCAACCTCGCCTGCGGGAAACTTCGCCTCGGCGCCTTCGGGCGCGAGCGCGGAAAACACCTTCGCCTTGGCCGCGTCAACAGCGGCGTAACGTTCCTGTTTCTGGGTGAGCGAATAGGCCGCGCGAAGATCGCCCTCGCCGACCTCCAGGACCGCCTTTTCCACCGCCGAGCGGTCTTGCGTTCCGAGTTCGCGCGGCTCCTTGGCGGCCTTTTCGGCCAGCCGGATGATCGCCTGAAGGACCGGCTGGAATGCGGCGTGGCCGGCCATCACCGCCTTGAGCATCGTGTCCTCGGAGAGCTCCTGGGCCTGCGATTCGACCATCAGCACCGCGTCCGCCGTGCCGGCGACGACGAGATCGAGGGAGGAATTTTTCATCTCCTCGACGGTCGGGTTCACCCTGATCTCGCCCTTGATGAGGCCGACCCGTGCGCCGCCGATTGGGCCCATGAACGGCACGCCCGAAAGGGTGAGCGCGGCTGAAGAGGCGACCATCGCCAGAATGTCCGAGTTGTTTTCGAGGTCATAGGAGAAGACCGTCGCGATGACTTGCGTGTCGCAGCGAAAATCCTCGGGAAACAACGGGCGAATCGGCCGGTCGATCAGGCGAGACGTCAGCGTTTCGCGGTCGGACAGGCGCCCTTCGCGCTTGAGGTAGCCGCCCGGAATTCGTCCGGCGGCGAACGTCTTCTCCTGGTAGTGGACGGTGAGGGGAAAGAAATCCTGGCCTGGCTTCGGCTCCTTGGCGGCGACGACGGTCGCCAGCACGGTGGTCTCGCCCCAGGTCGCGAGCACAGCGCCGTCCGCCTGGCGGGCCATGCGTCCGGTCTCGAGGACCAGCTTGCGCCCGCACCAGTTGAGTTCTTCGCGTTGTATGTCAAACATCTTTCTTCATCCTGCGTGAGTTGAGGATGCGAAAGCCTGCGGCCCATGCCGCCCGCATGTCGGGCTCGTCATCGGCAAGACGGCGAGAGGCTGGGCGAACGCCAGCCCCTTGCGATCCTGCCATGACGCCAGGCTCACGCATTGGGTTCCGGATGGCAGCCGACGCCGCCGGCCGGTTATTTGGTCGAGACGCACCAATAGCGGCGCCCCGTTCGCGTTGGGGTCGCCTTCAGCGGCGGATGCCCAGACGCTCGATGAGGGTCTTATAGCGTTGTTCGTCCTGCTTCTTGACGTAATCGAGCAACGTTCGCCGCTGCGACACCATCTTGAGCAGGCCGCGGCGGGAATGATTGTCCTTGACGTGGGTCTTGAAGTGGCCGGTCAGATTGGCGATCCGCTCGGTGAGAATCGCAACCTGGACCTCAGGCGACCCGGTGTCGCCGACTTTCAAGGCGTATTGGTTAATGAGCGCAATCTTGCGCTCAGCGCTGATCGACATCGGATTTTTCCCTAAATCTGCGGCCAGCGAAAGCCAGCCTTACTCTTGCAAATGCGGCCGAACCGGGATGTCGTCCAGGTCGGTCGCGACGCTGCTTCCCGCGCGCTTCAAACTGTCGCGGATGGCGCGCTTATACAGATTTCGCGCTGCGGCGCCAGCCCTTTCTCACCGTTGGAGTGGCCTCGCGGGCGTCCGGCTCGTCTTGCCCAATGCTCCGTAAGCCGCTACCTAGCCGCCGCCAATCCTAACCGCGCCCCCATGCCGACATCGCCCGACGAATTGCTCGACTATCTTGGCTCTCTGTCGATAGAAGCCGAAACTGTCGACCATCCGGCCCTGTACACGGTCGAAGATTCGCGCGCTCTGCGCGGCGACATCCCCGGGGGACATACCAAGAACCTGTTCGTCAAAGACAAGAAAAACAGGCTTTTCCTGCTCGTCCTCGGCGAGGAGGCGGTCATCGACCTCAAGCGCGTGCACGAGAAGATCGGCGCGCAGGGGCGGCGTGTCTTTCGGCTCCGCCGAACTCCTGGAAGAGGTGTGGGGAGTCCGGCCGGGCGCGGTCACCCCCTTCGGCGCCATCAACGATGAAGCCGGCAGGGTTCGCGTCATCCTCGACGAAGCGATGATGCGTCATCAGCGGCTCAACTTTCACCCGCTGGTCAATACCCGCACCACCGGCCTTGCGAGCGCCGACCTGGTGAAATTCCTGCGCGCGACCGGGCATGAGCCGCTGGTCGTGGCGCTGGGACAGAATGGGCCGCCGGTTGAATAAAAAGCGCCAGCCCTCCATTTAGGGCGGCAAGAGCGGGAAGCGCGCGCGGGTGTCGCCCGCGGCTCGGGCTGGAGATGAGTGGAATGGCCAATGTCAGCGGCGCGATCGCGCCTCAAACCAGGGCGGCCTCGGCGGTCAAAGAGGTGACGACGGCTTCGTTCCGCGCCGACGTGCTCACGGCCTCGACGCGCCAGCCGGTGCTGGTCGATTTCTGGGCGCCCTGGTGCGGTCCGTGCAAACAGCTCGGGCCGGCGCTCGAGAAGGCGGTCGCCGACTCGGGCGGCAAGGTCGCACTGGTCAAGATGAACATCGACGACCACCCACAAATCCCCGGCCAGCTCGGCATCCAGTCGATTCCCGCCGTCATCGCCTTCGACAAGGGCCAGCCGGTCGACGGATTTGTCGGCGCCCTGCCGGAAAGCCAGATCCGCGGCTTCATCGAGCGGCTCGTGGGCCCGCTCGAGGGAGGGTCTGCCGCGCTGGTCGCCGAGGCGGACGAACTGGCCGCCAAAGGGGACGCAGACGGGGCTGCGGCGCTCTATTCCGAAGTTCTGGCCGAGGATCCCGCGGACGCCAAGGCGATCGGGGGTCTGGCCAAGCTGCATGTCGCGGCGGGACGACTCAACGAGGCGAAGGCCTTGCTGGAAACGGCCCCTCCGGCCCCGGCGGGCAAGGAACCGGATCCGGCGGTCGCCGCCGCCTCGGCGGCGCTTCGCCTCGCCGAGCAGGCCTCGAGCGTCGGCGAGCTCGCGCCGCTCGAACAGGCGGTCGCCGCCAATCCCGACTATCACCAGGCGCGCTTCGACCTCGCGGTCGCCCTGTCGGCCAAGGGCGACCGGGCGGGCGCCGCCGACCAGCTCTTGGAACTCATCCGGCGCGATCGCAGTTGGAATGACCAGGCGGCGCGCAAACAATTGTTGCAGCTGTTCGAAGCCTGGGGTCTGATGGACCCCGAATCGGTCGCGGCGCGGCGCAAGCTGTCGGCGATCTGGTTTTGATCGCGAGCCGCCGCCGACCGCGTCCGAAAGACGAGACGAGGGCCATGAAGCTCAACCGCACCTTCGCCGGACCGGCCGAGATGCCGGCTACGATTCCGCTGTTTCCCCTGGCGGGCGCACTGCTGCTGCCGCGGCGGCCGATCCAGCTCACGGTGTTCGAGCCGCGCTATCTCGAGATGCTCGACGACACGCTTTCCGGCGAGCGGCTCATCGGCGTCATTCAGCCATCGATTGAGGAGGAGATGATCTCCGACCCTGCGCCGGAGCTCTATCCGCTTGGCTGCGCGGGCCGCATCGTCCAATATGCCGAGATCGGCGACGGCCGCTGTTTCCTGACGCTGATGGGCGTCGCGCGGTTCCACATGGCTGCAGAAGCGCCGAGCCAGGGCCCCTATCGGGTTGCGGTCGCGGACTATTCGCCGTTCGCCGAGGATTTCCTCGAGGGCGCGGGCGAAGCGGCGGTCGATCGCGACGATTTGCTCGAGACCCTCAAGCGTTTCGCCGAGGTCAACGAGATCAAGGTGGTGTGGAGCGACATCAAGAAGGCCTCGAACGAGGCCCTGGTCAACGGCCTGTCGATGATGAGCCCCTGCGGCCCGAAGGAGAAACAGGCGCTGCTCGAAGCCAAGGATCTGAAGTCCCGGGCGGAGATGCTGGTGGCGATCACGACGATCGAGCTCGCCCGCGGCCAGGACGCGGCGACGCAGATTCACTAGCCCGCGCGGGCTGGCGCATTCTCTTCGGCGGGTCGTCAAAGCCGGCGGCCCGTTCGACGATGTAGAGCGGCCGGCGCTTCACTTCCGCGTGAATGCGGCCGACGTAGAGGCCGATGACGCCGGTCATCAGCATGTTTGCGCCGCCGAGACCGGCGATGACGACAATCGTCGAGCTCCAGCCTCTCTCCAGGCTCGGATCGCCGAACGCCCACCGCCCGACCACAGCCAATCCGTAGACAAGCGCAAACACGGAAACCGCGGCGCCGGCCCACAGCGCGATGCGAAGCGGCGCGTCGGAGAACGAGATGAGGCCATTCGCCCCCAGAGCAACCATTCTGCTGAGCGAATACTTACTCTTGCCAGCGGCGCGCGGCGGACGATCGAAGGTCACCTTTGCCTGTCGGAACCCGATCCAGGCGAACATGCCGCGCACGAACCGGTCGCGCTCCGGCATGGCGAGGAAAGCGTCCAGCGCCTTGCGGTCGATCAGGCGGAAGTCGCCGGTGTTGGCTGGAATCGGCGCTTCGCCAACCCCTCCGATCAGGCGATAGAAGACGCCGGCGGTGATGAGCTTGAAGCGGCTCTCGCCGCGTCGTGACGCGCGCTCGGCGCAAACGACGTCATAACCCTCCTTCCATTTGGCGACCAGCGCATGGATGACTTCAGGCGGGTCCTGCAGATCGGCGTCCATGACGACGACCGCGCGGCCGGCGGCGCGATCGAGCCCGGCCGTGATCGCGATCTGATGACCGAAATTGCGCGACAGCTTGACGAGCCGGTAGCGACGGTCGGCTCGCGCCTTGCCCTCGATCGCGGCCGCACTCGTGTCTTCCGATCCGTCGTCGACCACGATCACTTCGCCCGGCGCGTCGAGCGAATCCAGGAGGGCGTCGAGCCGGTCAAGCAGAATTGGGATGACGGCTTCTTCGTTGAAGATCGGCACGACGAGGGAATAGGTCGGCGGCGGGGCGGGGCGGTCTTGGTTCATGGCGACAGACTGTTCCGCAAATGCCTGAATAAAGACTTTGCGTGGTCCCCGTGCCGCAGCGCTACTCAGCCGCTTGGGGTTCTGCTACGGTGATTAAAATGCGTTAACCGGCGTTCGACGACGGAGTTGGACATGGAATACGAAAACATGCCGCAATCCTCGAACATCGAGGATCGCCGCGGCCAGGGCGGCGGCGGTGGAGCGGTGGGGGCCGGCGGGCTCGGCATCGGCGCGATCATCGTCATTTTCGCCATCAGCTATTTCACCGGCATCTCGCCGCAGGTGCTGATGAGCGGTGCCGAGATGGTCGGCGTCGGCACGCAAAACCAGGCGCCGCCGCAGAGCGCCCCCGTCGATCCGAACGACCCGATGCGCAACTTTCTCGCCAAGGTCGTTGGCGGCACTGAGGGCGTCTGGGCTGAGGTGCTGCCGGCGCAGGCCGGCGTGAAATACGAGCCGGCGACGCTGGTCATCTATGATGGCGCCACCCGGTCGGGATGCGGCGGCGCGCGGTCGGCGATGGGGCCGTTCTATTGCCCGACCGACAAGAAGGTCTATCTCGACACCGCCTTCTTCCGCGACATGAAGACCAAATACGGCGGCGGCGGCGAATTCGCTTACGCCTATGTCGTCGCACACGAGATCGGCCATCACGTCCAGGACCTGCTCGGCACTCTCGTCAAGGTCGATAATTACAAGCAGCAAGCGAGCCAGACCCAGGCAAACGCGGCCTCGGTCAGGGTCGAACTGCAGGCCGACTGCTACGCTGGCGTCTGGGCGAACCATGCCAACGAGAAGTGGAAAGTGCTCCAACAGGGCGATATCGAGCGCGCGCTGGCGACCGCGCAGGCGATCGGCGACGACCGGCTGCAGACTGCCGCGCGCGGCTACGCGGTGCCCGACAGCTTCACCCATGGCTCGGCGGCGCAGCGCCAGCAATGGCTGACCGCAGGCTTGAAGAGCGGCGACATCAGGTCCTGCGACACGTTCTCGAACTGATCGGCGCGAGTCCGCCCCGGGCGTTTTAAGGCGTGGGTGGGCGCTTTTGGCCCGCCAATCGCCGTCGGCGCCCTTCGCCCGTCATCCAACATCTTGCGATCGTTCCGAGACACGGCATGGCCTTGACGTGGCGACGACCGGCGGCTATGTCCATTGTTCATGATATGTTCTCGTTTTCTCATTATGGTCCACCGTCATGAATCAGAGCCCGATCCGCGCCTTCGCCCCTGACCCGCGTCACAAGCCGGAGGCGATCGCCGAACGCATTCTTCCGGCGGACCTCAGGCGCGGGCGCGGCGCGGCGACCAACGTCACCGGGCGTTTCGAGGTCCAGAAGCGTGAGGAGTTCGACGACGGCTGGACGCAGGACGAAGCGCCCGAGCCGCTTCAAACCGAGGTGACCTGGGAGAAGCCCAAGGCGATCATCGCCCGCAACGACTCGCCCGACATCCCGTTCGACCGCTCGATCAATCCCTATCGCGGTTGCGAGCATGGCTGCTTCTATTGCTACGCACGGCCGACCCACGCCTATATGGGCCTCTCGGCCGGGCTCGATTTCGAGACCCGGCTGTTCGCCAAGGAGGGCGCGGCCGAGCTCCTCGAACGGGAGCTGGCGTCGCCCAAGTATGTGCCGGCGCCGATCGCCTTCGGCGCCAACACCGATCCCTACCAGCCGATCGAACGCCAGTACCGCATCACCCGGTCGCTGATCGAGGTCCTGAAACGCGCCCGCCACCCGCTGACCATCGTCACCAAGTCGAACCTGATCCTGCGCGACCTCGACCTGCTCGCGCCGATGGCCCGCGACGGCCTGGTCAAAGTCTTCGTCTCGGTGACCACGCTCGACCGGACGCTGGCGCGCGAGATGGAGCCGCGCGCGCCGACGCCGCAGAAGCGGCTTGAGGCGATCGAAGCGCTCAACGACGCCGGCGTGCCGGCCGGCGTTATGGCCGCGCCGGTCATCCCGGCGATCAACGACGAGGAGCTGGAGACGATCATGACCCGCGCCTATTCCGCGGGCGCGCGCGAGGGCAGCTATGTCGTCTTGCGGCTGCCGGGCGAATTGCGCGACATGTTCCGCGAATGGCTGCAGGTCCACTACCCAGACCGGCTCAAGCGCGCCGTCTCGCTCATGCAGTCGATGCGCGAAGGCAAGGACTACGAGGCGCAGTGGGGCCGGCGCATGGCGGGCTCAGGCCCCTACGCGTGGATGATCGGGCGCCGGTTCGAGATGGCCGCGCGGCGCCTCGGCTACCGCGAGACGTCGCGGGCGCTGCGCACCGACCTCTTCGTGAAGCCGGCCCCGAAGACGAGCGGCGCCGCCGCCCAGCTCAGCCTGTTCTGACCCCGATCCCTTCTCCGCGCAGCGGGGAAGGTGGCCCGCAGGGCCGGACGGGGTACGGAAAGCAGGATCGGATCCATGCGGGTTCGCACCATCGGTTCTGCAATCCGTCCTGTGTCGGGGCGGCGGGCCTTTCCGTACGTCGACCCCGCGCGTATTGAGCGCCATGCCGCGCTTCAAGCTCATCCTCGAATATGACGGCGCGCCTTTCGTCGGCTGGCAGCGGCAGGAGAACGGCCTTTCCGTTCAGGAAGCGCTAGAGGGCGCGCTTTTCGCCATGACGACCGAGCGCGCGATCGCCCATGGCGCGGGGCGCACCGACGCCGGCGTGCATGCGCTGGGCCAGGTCGCCCATGTCGACCTTGAACGCGAGTGGAAGCCGTTCCGGCTCGCCGAAGGGCTCAACGCGCTGCTTCGCCCCCATCCGATCGCCGTTCTCAGGTCCGAGCGGGCCGACCCCGATTTCGACGCGCGGCGCAGCGCCAGCGCCCGCCACTATCTCTATCGCGTGGTCAACCGCCGCGCGCCGCTCGCGCTCGCTCGCGGCCGCGCCTGGCGGGTGAAGCCGCGCCTCGACGCCGGCGCGATGCACGAGGCCGCCCAGGCGCTGGTCGGCCGGCACGATTTCTCTACCTTTCGCGACGCGCAATGCCAGGCGAAATCGCCAATCCGGACCCTCGACCGGCTCGACGTCATCCGCGACGGCGACGAGGTTCAAATCCACGCGAGCGCACTGTCGTTCCTGCACCGGCAGGTGCGCTCGATGGTCGGATCGCTGGTCGAGGTCGGCCTGGGCCGTTGGACCGCCGGCGATCTCAAGACCGCGCTCGAAGCCGCCGATCGCAGCCGTTGCGGCCCGGTCGCTCCCGCCTGCGGCCTCTACCTCGCCAGCGTCGACTATGCCGAACGGCGCCGTGGGGAGTACCGTGCGCCCCCATCCTCCTCCGCGAAAGCGGGGGAGGGGGACCGCGCGAAGCGCGGTGGAGGGGGTTAGCCTGCCAATGCGAGCGCCATCAACCACCATCGCCAACGCCCGACGCGTTCGGCGCGCGCTCTCGCGGCCGGAAGCGCGGCTGTGGAACAGGTTGAGCGAGCGCGCGCCGGGAGTGCCCGCCTTCCGCCGCCAGCACTCCATCGGGCCTCATGTGCTCGATTTCTACTGCGCGAAGGCGCAGCTGGCGATCGAGGTCGACGGCATGGGGCACAATGTCGGCGATCGGCCGGAGCGCGACGTGCGGCGGGACGCGTGGCTCGAAGCGCAAGGGGTGACGGTGATGCGGATCGCCGCCGGCGAGGTGATGAGCGAACTCGACGAAACGGCGGACAGCATCGTACGGATGGCCACAGCGCTCATCGAGGCCGACCGCCCCCACCACCGTCCTGCGGACGGTCCCCCTCCCCCGCTTTCCCGGGGGAGGATAAGCGGCGCGCCTTAGATTCTCCCCCGGGAAAGCGGGGGAGGGGGACCGCGCGAAGCGCGGTGGAGGGGGCGAGCGCCGATGATCAAGCCGCGAACTCTGCGAAATAGCGCTCGAGCGCGCGCTCGTAGATCAGCGAGAGCGCTTCGAGATCGTCGAGCGCGACCCGCTCGTCGACGGCGTGGATGGTGGCGTTGACGAGGCCGAGCTCGACCACAGGGCAGGCGTTCTTGATGAAGCGCGCGTCGGAGGTTCCTCCGCTGGTCGAAAGCTCCGGTCTCCGCCCGGTAACGTCCTGAACCGCAGCGGCGACGAGATCGGTGAACGGGCCGGGCCTGGTCAGGAAAGAGACCGCGTTGGTCGGCTCGAAGGCGAATGTCGTGCGCGCGCCCCACGCCGCAGCCTCCACCCGCCGCGCGATCTCGGCTGCGAGCGATTCGGGCGTCCAGAGATCGTTGAAGCGGACATTGAAAGCGAGGCGGACCTCGCCCGGAATGACATTCGCGGCGGGGTTGCCAACGTCTACGCTGACGACTTCGAGGTTCGACGGCTGAAAGTCGGCGTTTCCCTGATCGAGCGGCGACGCCAGCAGCGCCTCGAGAACGGGCGCCAGCGCGCGGATCGGGTTCTCCGCGATCTGGGGATAGGCGACATGGCCCTGCCGGCCGTGGATCGTGAGGCGCCCGTTGAGCGAGCCGCGCCGGCCGTGTTTGATCGTATCGCCGAGCGCGCTGACGCATGTCGGCTCGCCGACGATGCAATGGTCGAAAATCTCGCCCCTGGCGAGCGCCCACTCGAGGAGCTTGACCGTTCCGTTGACCGCCGGGCCTTCCTCGTCACCGGTGATGAGGAAGCTGATCGAGCCGGCAAACGGTCCCTTGGCGACGAAGCGCAGGGCCGCGGCGGCTGCGGCGGCGACGCCTCCCTTCATGTCGCAGGCGCCGCGGCCCCAGAGCGCGCCATCGGCGATCTCGGCCGCGAACGGATCGAACCGCCAGCGGTTAACATCGCCGGGCGGGACGACGTCGGTGTGGCCGGCGAAGGCGAGATTGGGCCGCCCGCCGCCGAACCGAGCGTGGAGGTTCAGGACCGCGGGTGTCCCCGGCGCCTCGAACGTGATGAGTTCGGCCGCGAATCCGGCCCCGCCAAACAGATCGCCCAGATAAGGCAGCGCCCCGCCGTCCTCCGGCGTCACCGAGCGGCAACGAATGAGCGCGCGCGCGATCTCGAGCGTCGAGGGTAAGGCCGCCATCGAGCTATGGCCCGACCGCGTAACGCGCCCCCACCACCGTCCTGCGGACGGTCCCCCTCCCCCATTCCATGGGGGAGGATGAGGCCAGCCGCCGCTTTCTCCTCCCACGCGAAGCGGGGGAGGGGGACCACGCGAAGCGGGGTGGAGGGGGTGCGCCCTTCTCCGCCATCGGCGCGCCTACCTCGGCCGCATTTCGCGCACCGGCGCGGCCCAGTCGAGGCCGACGTCGTAGATCGGCGGCTCGGTGTTGGAGAGAAGGTGCCAGAGACCGGCGTTCTGGCTATGCTTGAGCGCCTTGATCAGGACGCGCCCGTCGCTGACGCCGCAGACGCACATCCGCCCGATGAGGCTGTCGTCCGGCGGATTGCGGATGTCGTCGTAGAAGACCAGCCAGTTGTCGAACAGCGCGCCGAGCGAATGGCCGCGAATCTGCACGGCGACGGTCGCGGGCTTTAAATTGAGCGGCGCGTCGACCTCGTCGAACGGCCCCTGGCCGTCGGCATAGAAATGGGCGATCGCGCCGGCGCCGACATAGCCGATCAGCGGCGCCTTGGGCGGCCGCGGCGGTCCGCCGCCGATGAGCCGCGGCGGCTCGATGCCGAGATAGTCCGACACGATCGCGATCTCGTCGGCGCGCAGGCGACGGTGGCCGTTAAGGAGATCGGTGACGGCGGAAGGCGAGCGGCCGAGCGCCTTGGCGAGGCCGCTGCGGGTTTTGCCGGTCCTCTTGAGGCCGGCGCGGATCCATTCGACGGTCAAAGCTCAAACTCCAAATTTTTGTGCCCCGTGCAACGGCTTTGGCCGCGCGCTTCGCGCTCGCGTCCTGGCCTCGGAAGGCCTGCCAACTCACGGGATTAACTCTTTTTCCGAAAAACCGCAATTCAAAAAAACAGAATCTTAACAGACGGTTCTGATTTACCAAATAATGGACAAAACAAGAACAAAGGGACGGCCGCTGGGGCCGCCGCCATCCAGGAAGGGGAACCTCGTGAAAGCTTCCATGACCCGCCGCCGGCCGCCGAAAGTCGACACCGAGCGGGTGGCCGCCAAGCGCGCCTCAACCCGCCATCTCAACGACCTGCGCCGCGCTCACGCCGCACCGCCTCCGGACGTAAAGGTCAACACCCGCGGCATCCCCAAACTGGTCCCTCCGATACTTGAGCAGTCCTTCATCACCTCGCCTGCGGCGCTGTGCGCGGACCTGGCCGACCCGATGGGGGCGGAGCTCCTGGAGGAAATCGCCA
Organism: uncultured Alphaproteobacteria bacterium; assembly: GCA_963767245.1. Taxonomy (GTDB): domain Bacteria; phylum Pseudomonadota; class Alphaproteobacteria; order Rhizobiales; family Beijerinckiaceae; genus Roseiarcus. The sequence continues at coordinate 131,890 of CAVYDG010000023.1, read as the reverse complement.
GGGCCGAGTTCGGGGAGGCGTACAATTGAGCGGCGCGGGGAAATCCGCGAGGCGGACGCGCAGGTCGCCGCAAGAACTCCTCGACGCCGTTCAGGAGCGGCTTGACGCGACGCCCGAGCGGCTCGCGCGGGCCAGGGAAGGGGCCAGACGCCGACCCGCGACGCCGACCGGACCCGCCGGATCATCGATCCATTCGACGCCATGCGCGCCAACCGGGTGCTGGCGCCGCACGATCCGAAGCTCAACGACATCCGCTGGCTGGTCGGCGAATCCCTGCGCCGCACCCATGATCGCGCCAGGCTCGATCAGTTGCGCGCCGTCGCCCCCGACCGCTTCGGCTCGACCGGCTTCGGCCCCCGCCCCGGCCTGCCGCAGTCCGAAACAGCGCTCTTCGCCCGTGACAAGCTGCGCGAGGCCGAAGAGCGGGTCGGCCCGCATGCCTGGCCGATCGTCACCCGCATCGTCATCGAGGGCGCAGGCGTGCGCGACTGCCGCGGCTTCATCCCCGAACTCGCCACCCCCTGGCGGGCCGACGCCGTGGTCTCCGACCGGCTCAGGATGGCGCTCGATGTGATCGGCGGCTTGATGGGGGTCACGGCGAGGCGGGGGAAGTCAGGCAAATGAGAATATGGCGAAGCCAAATCACTGGGAAGCGATTGAAATGAAACGATCCTGCGAAATCCGTCGATTTCGCAGACCAATAAGATCAAGGGCTTAGACTGAAGCCGGCGAAACCGTATCCTTCGCATCGCGAAATCTGACGGGGCCCGCTTCGCGGCCAATCTGGCGCGCGCGCCGCGGCCTAGAGCCGCCTCCTGAAGAAGGTCCGCCTGAAGTCCGGCGGATAGTCGAGTTCGCCGAATGGCGCGTAGCCGAGTTTGGGATAGAAGCTCGGCGCATGTCGACCGAGCGGAGCCGGTCTCGAGCGTGCTAGCCCGGCGGCCCCGGGAAACGTGGGTAGATAGTACCAAATGCGTATAAGCTATTGAAATACAATCATATCTTATTTGGATTCTGTTGCGATTGATTTGGATTTTGTTGCGGTGCGCTTGGATTTTGTTGCGACGGAGTTGGATATCGTTGCGGCCGGCTTGGATTTTGTCTCACGCCAGCCGCTTCTTGAGGAAGATGCGCTTGAAGTCCGGCGGATAGTCGAGTTCCCCGAAGGGCTCATAGCCGAGCTTGGGATAGAAGCCGGGCGCCTGGAAGCGGAAGGTGTCGACCCAGGCCGAGTGGCAGCCGCGCTCGATCGCGCGGCCCTCGGCGGCGCGCATGAGCTCGCGCCCGATCCCCTGCCGCCTCAGCGGGTCGCTGACCCAGAGATACTTGATGAACAGCCAGCCGGAGTAGGTCTCGCCCGCGAGGCCGGCGACGATCGTCTCCCCTCGCGCGCGAACACGGCGAGCGGCTTCCATTCTTGATGGCCCGGCCAGCGGCTCTCGTTGAACGCTTCGAGCCCGTTCGGCAGGACCTCGACGTCCGCGTCGGCGGGCTTGTCGTCGACGTCGAGGCGGAGGCCAATTTGGGCGAGGTCCAGGCTCACGACGATCTCCGACGACCCGAGGGGCGCAACCTTAACCAAGCCCGCGGCGTTCGTCCCGAACCGTGAGGCGCATTCACGTCGAGTTCAGACGGAAAAGCATCCCCTTGCCCGCGGCTGGAGAACCTGGAGGACAACGATGGCCTTGCGCATTCTCTCCGGCGGCATGATCGCCGCCCTCGCCGGCGCGGCGATGCTCGCCGCATCGAGCGATCCTTCGCCCGCCTTCACCCTCAACTCGCCCTCGCTCAAGTCGCCGGTCGCGGCCGCCGGCGTCGAGCAAGTCTGGTGGCACGGCGGCTGGCATCGCGGCTGGGGCTGGCATCGTGGATGGGGATGGCGCAGCGGCTGGCATCGCTGGGGCTGGGGGCCATACAATTATCGCCCCTGGGGCTGGCGCGGCTATTACGGGGCGGGTACGGCGTCCGCCGGTGCTGGATCGGCCGCTGGGGCTACCGCCATTGCGCCTGGTGGTGACCGGCTTCAGGCCTGCATCTTCGCCAGGAGCGTCTCGGAAATCTCGAAGTTCGCGGTGACGTTCTGAACGTCGTCGCTGTCCTCGAGCGCGTCGATGAGGCGCAGGATCTTCTCACCCGCCTCGTCGTCCACCGCGATCGTGGTCTGCGGCCGCCAGACGATGGCCGCCTTCTCGGGCTCGCCAAACTTAGCCTCGAGCGCTTTCTGCGCCTCGCGCAAAGCCTCGACCGAGGTGATCACCTCGTGCTCCTCCGGGCCTGAGACAACGTCGTCGGCGCCGGCCTCGATCGCCGCCTCGAACATCGCCTCGTCGTCAGCGGACTTGCGGTCGAAGACGATGAGCCCGACCCGATCGAACATGAACGACACCGCGCCGGTCTCGGCCAGCGACCCGCCGGCCTTGGCGAACGAGGAGCGGACCTCGCCCGCCGTGCGGTTGCGGTTGTCGGTCAGGGCTTCGACGATCACCGCCACCCCGCCGGGCGCATAGCCCTCGTAGCGCACTTCGTCGTAATTCTCGCCCTCGGCCCCGGCCGCCTTCTTGATCGCCCGCTCGATGTTGTCCTTGGGCATGTTCTCGGCCCTCGCGGCGATGACCGCGGCCCTGAGGCGGGCGTTCATCGCCGGATCGGGCAGGCCCAGTTTGGCCGCGACGGTGATTTCGCGCGCGAGTTTCGAGAAGAGCTTGGAGCGGATGGCGTCCTGCTTGCCCTTCTTGTGCATGATGTTCTTGAACTGACTATGACCGGCCATAGATCGCCTCGATGAACCCGCAATTGCGCGGGATGCTTTGGGATGAAATCGGCCTCGTATACGCCGCGCTTAGGCGTGTGGGAAGGGAACCGGGAACGGTCGGGAGTCATGCCGTACTTGGGCCTCGTCATCACTTCCGGAGTCGACCATTTCCCCGGGTTTCTCGACCGCGCCGCCCAGGAAGCGCTGCGCGACGAGATCCTGGCGATCCTCGGCGAAGCGCCGCTGTTTCGCCCGCGCATGCCGCGCACCGGGAAACCCTTTTCGGTCGAGATGAGCAACTGCGGCCCGCTCGGCTGGGTCTCCGACGAGGCCAGCTATCGCTACCAGCCGACCCACCCGGTGACCGGGCGTCCCTGGCCGGCGATGCCCGATCGACTCCGCGACGCTTTCGCCGCCATCGCGCCGGGCGCGCCGGCGCCCGAGGCTTGCCTGATCAATTTCTATCGCCCGGGCGCCCGCATGGGCCTGCACCAGGACCGGGACGAGGAAGAATTCTCCGCCCCCGTCGTCTCGCTCTCGCTCGGCGATGCGGCGCTGTTCCGGGTCGGCGGGCTTCAGCGGAACGCGCCGACCCACTCCTTCCGCCTCGCCTCGGGCGACGCGATGGCGCTTGCAGGCGAGGCCCGTCTCGCCTTCCACGGCGTCGACCGGATCATCGCCGGTTCCTCGACCCTGATCCGCGGCGGCGGCAGGATCAATCTGACCCTTCGGCGGGTGACGAGGGCGGCGTGAGTTTTATTTTCCGCTCGACGCCGGCGCTTCCCTCGGGGCCGCTTTCGGCCCGCCCTTGGATACGCCGACCATCGCCGGACGCAGCACACGATCGCCGATTGTCCAGCCGGTCTGGACCACCTGCGAGACCGTGCCGGCGGGAACCGTCGCGTCGGGCGCCTCGAAGATCGCCTGGTGAAAATTGGGGTCGAATTTCTGCCCCTTGGGATCGAGCCGCTTGACCCCGTGGCGGCCGAGCGCCGTCTCGAGGTCGCGCGCGGTCAGTTCGACGCCCTCGATCATCGAGCGGACCGCGGGATCGGCGCTGTTGCGCGCCTCCGCCGGCAGATGCTCGAGCGCGCGCGACAGATTGTCGACCACCGTCAGCATGTCGCGGGCGAAGCTCGACACTCCGTAGGCCTTGGCGTCGGAAACCTCGCGCTCGGTGCGGCGGCGCAGATTCTCCATCTCCGCCAGGGTGCGCAGCACGCGGTCCTTCAACTGGCCGTTTTCGGCGTTCAGCGCCTCGATCACGGCATAGGCGTCCCGCTCGCCGGCCTCGGCCCGAGCGGCTTCGCCTTCCGGCGCGGACGGCTCCGCGTCGCGTTCGGCGTTGGCGTCATTCATGGTTTTCACAAGCCCCATTGAAATTCGCGGTGGATATCAGTGCTCACAGGCCAAAAATCAAGCATGGGGTGAGAGAAAGGCCTTCGGCGGCTGAAGCCCGTCAATCCGAGGCGAAGTCCGCCAGCAACCGCCGCTTGATCGCCGCCTGCCGGGCCGGCGCGCTGATCTTCTGCCCGGTCAGATCGCTGACATAGAACGAATCCACCGCCTTTTCGCCGAAAGTCACGATATGGGCCGAGCCGATGTTGAGATTAAGGCTCGACAGCGAGGCGGTCAGATCCCGCAACAGTCCGGGCCGGTCGAGACCCGAAACCTCGACCACCGTGTAGCGGCGCGACAGGTTGTTGTCGACCGTCACTTCGGGCTCGATTGCGAAGGCGCCGCGCCGCACGTCGCGCGGCTGCCTGGGCGCCGCCATTTCGGCCAGGCGGACCTCGCCGCGCAGGGTCTTCTCGATATTGGCGGCGATTCGCTGGCCGCGGCGCAACTCGTCCTCGTCGCGATCGAAGGCGCGCGAGACGAAAATGGTGTCGAGGGCCATGCCGTCGGTGGTGGTGAAAATCTGCGCGTCGACGATGTTGCCGCCGGCGGCGGCGCAAGCGCCGGCAATGCCGGTGAGGAGCCGCGGGTGGTCGGGCGCGACCACGGTGACCGCGGTGACGCCATGAAACGCATCGGTCGTCACCTCGGTCGCGAGCGAGCGGGTTTCGGCCGCCATCGCATGCAGCAATTTGGCGTGCGCCGTCTGCCGCGCCGGCTCAACCTTCAGCCAGTAGGCGGGGTAATGACGTTGGGCGTAGGCATCGAATTCCGGATCGGACCAGCCCGGAAGCGAGCGGCGCAATGTCTCCCGCGCCGCCTCCACGCGCGCCTTGCGGTCGATGACCGAATGACCGCCGCCGAGCACGACCTCGGTCTCCCAATAAAGCGTGCGCAGAAGCTGGCCTTTCCAACCGTTCCATACGCCTGGGCCGACCGCCCGGATGTCGGCGACGGTCAGCGTGAGCAGCATCTTCAAGCGCTCTTGCGTCTGCACGATCGCCGACAGCGCCTCGGCCGTCTTGGGGTCGAGCAGGTCGCGGCCCTGCGCCATGTTGGACATGACCAGATGCTGCTCGATCAGCCAGGCCACGCGCTCGGCGTTGGCGGGCGAGAGCCCGAACCGCGGAGCAAGCTTGCGCGCGACTTCGGCCCCGGCAAGCGAGTGATCGACCCCGCGTCCCTTGGCGATGTCATGCAGGAAGGTCGCGAGATAGAGCTCGGTCCGATGGGCGATCTGCGGCACGATCTTGGTGGAGAGCGGCAAATCCTCCCCCAGCCGGCCGGCTTCGATCGCGCTGAGCTCGCCGACGGCGCGAATGAGATGCTCGTCGACCGTATAGTGATGATACATCGAGAATTGCATCATCCCGACCACCCGGCCGAAATCGGGAATGAACCGACCGAGCACCCCGGCCTCGTTCATGCGCCGAAGCGCGATTTCCGGCGCGTTGCGCGAGGTTAGCATGTCGAGAAACAGCCGGTTTGCTTCTTGATCCTCGCGCAGGCGGGCGTCGATGCGCTTCAAGGATTGCGTGACGAGCCGGGTCGCATTGGGGTGGATCGCCAGGTTCGAGCGATCGGCGATCCAGAACAACCGGATCAGGTTGACCGGATCGCGCTCGAAGGCGTCGTCGCGGATGACGTTGACGCGGTCGTTGTCGACCTTGAAATCCTCGGCGTCGGCGATGGCGCGTGTCCGCCTGCGAAATCGCCCGACGAGGCGCCCGAACGCCGGCGCCCGCCTGGTCTGGCGCACCTCGAGAGCCGCGCACACGATCGCGGTCAGGTCGCCGACATCCTTGGCGATAAGGAAATAGTGCTTCATGAACCGCTCGACGTCGATGAGCCCGGCCCGGGTCGAATAGCCGAGCTGGCGGGCGATCGGCAACTGAACGTCGAAGCTCAGACGCTCCTCCGCCCGGCCGGCGAGAAAATGCAGCCGGCAGCGCACCGTCCACAGGAATTCCTCACACCGGCGAAAGAGGGCGAATTCGCGCGGCGAGAACACGCCTGCGGCGACGAGCTCGTGTGCGTTGCGGACGCGGTAGACGTATTTCGAGATCCAGAACAGCGTATTGAGGTCGCGCAAGCCGCCCTTGCCCTCTTTGACGTTGGGCTCGACCAGATAGCGCGACGCGCCCGCCCTTCTCACGCGCGCTTCGCGTTCCGCCAGCTTCGCGGCGACGAATTCGGGCGCCGTCCTGGCGACGATTTCGGCGTCAAACCGCTTCTGAAGCGTCTCGAAGAGGTCGTTGTCGCCGACAATGAAACGCGCCTCGATCAGGGTCGTGCGGATGGTTATGTCGGCGCGGGCTTGTCTTAAGCATTCATCGACCGTGCGCGTCGCGTGGCCGACTTTCAGCTTCAAGTCCCACAGCACATAGAGCAGCGACTCGACCACCTTCTCCACGCTCGGCGACGGCTTGTCCGGGAGGAGGAACAGAAGGTCGATGTCGGAGAACGGCGCGAGCATGCCGCGTCCGTAGCCGCCGACCGCGATGATGGTCGGCAGCTTTTGGCCGGGCTGAGCCGGGGCGAGCCAGCGGGCGGAGATCTCGAGCACAACGCGCAACAGGTCGTCGGTCTCGGCGCTCAGCGCTTCCGCGCACGTCCGGCCTTTTCCACCCTCCTCCAGCGCCCTTCGCGCCTCGTCCCGTCCGTCGGTTAGCGCCGCCTGCAGCATCTCGATCGCAGCCCGCCGGAACGCCGCGGGGTCAGCGGAAAGCCGCTCTTGCGAAAGGGAGAGCTTTTCCAGAAGCTTGGCGCGTTCGACGCCCTTCGGCGGGGACGACGGGCCGCGCTGGGCGCGGGAGCGGCGTTCCACCGCGGGAGCATGGGCGTATGACATCGAAGGTATATTCCGCCTTGGTCCGGCGACCGCAAGGCCCGCCGGGCCACGAGATTTGTTATTCCCTGTTAACCTTCGCCTCAATCGCATCCCAGATCGCCACCGCGAGATCCGGCCCGCCAAGCCGCTTGACCGCGCGGATTCCGGTCGGCGAAGTCACGTTGATCTCGGTCAGATAGCCATCGATCACATCGATGCCGACGAACAGAAGGCCGCGCTTCCTCAGCTCGGGCCCGATCGTCGAGCAAATCGCTCGTTCCTTCTCGGTGAGCTCGGTCTCCTTCGCCGCTCCACCGCGCACCATGTTCGAGCGGATGTCGTCGCCGGTGGGCACGCGATTGATCACGCCCTTCGCCTCGCCGTCGACGAGGATGATCCGCTTGTCCCCTTTCGCCACCGCCGGCAGGAACTTCTGGATCACCCAGGGCTCGCGCATGGTGGCGCTGAACAGGTCGAACAGCGAGCCGAAATTCGCATCCTGAACGCCGACCTTGAATACCGCCGCGCCGCCGAAGCCGTAGAGCGGTTTCATCACCACCTCGCCGTGCTCGGCGCGGAACGTCTCGACCGCCGCCTTGTCGCGGGCAATGAGGGTCGGCGGCATCAGCTCGGGGAAATCCATCACGAACAATTTCTCGGGAGCGTTGCGCACGCCGCTCGGATCGTTGACGACCAGCGTCTTGGGCTGGATGCGCTCGAGAATGTGGGTCGTTGCGATATAGGCAAGATCGAACGGCGGATCCTGCCGGAGAAGCAGGACCTCGACGGTCGAGAGGTCGGTGAGCCTCGCTTGGCCGAGGCGGGCGTGATCACCCACGACATCCTTGACGCTGAGAGGCTCCGCCATCGCCTCGACGCGTTTACCGTTGAGCCGCAAACGATCGGGCGTGTAATGCAAGAGCTTATGGCCGCGCGACTGCGCCTCGAGGAGCAGCGCGAAGGTCGAATTGCCGGCGATGCGGATGCGCTCGATCGGGTCCATCTGCACGGCGACGGTCAGGGGCATAGGCGTCCGGTCGACCACGAGGCGGGTTTGAGGGAATCAATCGATCATGAGCCTATACGCGGACGGCGCGTGGCGGGGAAGGCGTCGTGGCGCTATGAAAATAGCGTCGCCGCGAAGAGTGAGGCCCGCCGCCCAGGGGTTCCGCGCCAGCCATACCCGCGCCGCGCGCGCGATTCGCCGCTGCTTGGTCGCACTGATCGAGGTCGCCGCGACCTCGATGTCGGCGCGCGCCTTGACCTCGACGAAGGCGATCGCGCCGCCTCTTCGCGCAATGAGGTCGATTTCTCCGCCGGAGACGACGAAGCGGCGGGCGAGAATCCGGTAGCCCTTGAGGCGCAGCAGGAGCGCGGCGATCGATTCAGCCTTGAGGCCAAAGAGATGGGCGCCGCGCCGGCGCTTCGTCCACTCGGCGGGCCTCGCGCCCTTCACCGTGCGGCGCCGGCGAGCGCCAGCGCCCGCGCATAGATCTGCCGTCGTGGCAGGCCGTGCTTTGCGGCGACCGTCGCCGCCGCGTCCTTGACCGAGAGTTTAGCCAGCAATTCGGCGATTTCCAGGTCGAGCGCGTCGTCGGCGATCGGCGGCCGCGCTTGCGTCCCGCCGACGACGATCACGATCTCGCCCCGCGGCGCCTCTTCGCCCGCATATTGAGTGGCGAGCTCATCGAGCGCCCCGCGCCTCACCTCCTCGTGCAGCTTGGTCAGTTCGCGCGCCACCGCGGCCGGCCTGGCCCCAAGCTCGTGCGTGAGGTCGGCGAGGGTCTCGGCCAGACGCCCCGGCGCTTCGTAGAAGATCAGCGTGCCTGGCACGGCGGCGAGCGCGTTGATCCGCTCGCGCCGCGCGGCCTGTCTCGGCGGCAGGAACCCTTCGAAGAAGAAACGGTCGGTCGGCAGGGCGGCGACGCACAGCGCGGCCAGCGCCGCCGACGGGCCCGGCGCGGCGGTGACAGCGAAGCCCTGAGCGACCGCTTCTGCGACCAGCCGATAGCCGGGATCGGAAATGAGCGGCGTTCCGGCGTCGGAAATGAGCGCCAGCGCCTGCCCTTCGGCGATGCGACGCAGCGCGCGCGGGCGCGCCTCGGCGGCGTTGTGCTCGTGGTAGGGCGAGAGGGGGGTCTCGATCCCGTAACGCGCGAGCAACGTGCGCGAGACGCGGGTGTCCTCGGCCAGGATGCCGTCGGCGCCGGCCAGGATCGCCAGAGCCCGCAAAGTCACGTCGGCAAGGTTGCCAATCGGCGTCGCCACGACATATAGCCCGGCGTTCAGCGGCGCCGCGGGCGCCCGCGCGCCGCCAACGACAAAGCTTCGGTTCAATCGGGTGATCCCGCCGCCATCGCCCGGCCGAGCCTTTGTCGCGGTCATTTTCGCAAGACCTCCTACCGATGGCCCACCCAGCCGAATGATCGACGACATAGCCAAGCGCAGGTGAAAATGCCACAATTTCCGCCGACTGCCAGCGAATCGCCACTGTCGCTCGCCGACAAGCGAACCGGCGACGCGAGGCGCGTCCGGCACTCGACAGGGCTCGGGCGAAAGGTGGCGATGAAATTTTCCGCTCGGAAGCCGGAAGAAGGGCGCGGCGTCACGCGGCGAGCGCTGCTTGGCGGCGGCGTGGCGTTGACGCTCGCAGGGTGCAATTCGCCTGGAATGGACTTTGGCGGATCGCCCGGTTTCTCCGCGCCCCCGCCAGCGACGCCCGGCAACGCCCCGACAGTCGGCGAGACCCTCGGCTCCGGGCCGGTCCGCGTCGGCATGATCCTGCCCCTGACCCAAAACGGCGGCCCAAGCCCGATCGGCGTCTCGATGCGCAACGCCGCCCAACTGGCAATCGACGATTTCGGCGCTTCCTACATCACGCTCATGGTTCAGGACGACCATTCGAACTCGGACGGCGCCGCCCAGGCGGCTCAATCGGCACTCGGCGCCGGGGCGCAACTCATCCTCGGGCCGGTGTTCGCCAACGACGTCCGAGCAGCCTCGGCGGCGGCAAAATCCGCCGGGCGGCCGATGATCGCCTTTTCGACCGACGTCAGCGTCGCCGCGCCCGGCGTCTACCTGCTGTCGTTCCTGGTCGAAAGCTATGTCGACCGGATCGTCCAGTACTCCGTCTCGAGCGGCAAGAAATCGTTCGCGATCATGGCGCCGCAAAACGACTACGGCAATGTCGCCGCCGAGAGGTTCCAGCAGACCGCTGCGGGCGTTAATGCGCAGATCGTCGTGACCGCCCGTTACGCCGCCGGCGAGATGGCGACCGCGGCGCAACAGGTCGCCGCGGTGCAAGGTCAGATCGACGCCCTGTTCATTCCCGAGCAGGCCGACGCGATGCAGGCGGTCGCCAACGCCCTGTCCTCGAACAGCGTCAAGACTCAACTTCTCGGAACCGGCGTCTGGAACGACGCCCGGGTGCTCAAACTGCCGCAAATGCAGGGCGCCTGGTTCTCCGCCCCCGACAATTCCGGCTTCAACGCCTTTGCGCAGAAATACAAGACCAAATTCAGCAGCGAGCCGGCGCGGCTGGCGACCCTCTCCTATGATGCGACGACGCTGGCCGCCGCGCTGGCGCGAAACGGCGGTCCGGACCCCTATAGTCAGGGGGCGCTGACCAACGTGTCCGGCTTCAGCGGCGCCGACGGCGTCTTCCGCTTCCGCGCCGACGGAACCAACGAGCGCGGCCTCGCGGTGATGCAGATCGACAACGGCGCCGCCAAGGTGATCAGCCCGGCGCCGAAGAGTTTTGCGGCCGGGTGACCGGAAGCGGCGACAGTGGCGAAATGACCGTCACGCCACGAGAGCTTGACTCGTTCGGACGGCAACACAGCCGTCGTTGCGAGCGGTGCTTCGTCGCTTACGCTCCTCGCAATGATGAGGTGGACGGCCCCGCCCAAACGGCATGAAGTGCCAAAGCGTGGTCGCTGGCGCGCCACAAACGGGGAGGCCGTCCATGGATGAGTTTATCAGAGTTGGCGTCGATTTGGGCAAAGGCTATTTTCAGATTCATGCGCTCACGGGGGCCGCCGCGGTCAGTCGCAAGTTGAGCCGGCCGAAGGTGCGGACTTTCTTCGCCCGGCTCGCCCCCTGCCGCATCGGCATGGAGGCTTGCGGATCGGCCCATTATTGGGCGCGCGAGCTTGCCGCGATGGGGCACGAGGTCGTGCTGATGCCGCCGGCCTACATCAAGCCCTATGTCAAGCGGGGTAAGAATGATGCGCTCGATGCGGCGGCGATCTGTGAGGCGATGTCGCGCCCCGACATGCGGTTCGTGCCGATCAAGAGCGCCGATCAGCAGGCCGTGCTGATGCTTCACAAGACCCGCGAGTTGCTGGTCAAGCAGCGAACGATGAGCGTCAATGCGCTGCGCGGGCATCTCTCGGAGTTCGGCCTCGTCGTGGCCAAGGGCATCAGCCGCGTCGGCGAGCTGCTCGAACTGGCCGACAGCGACGGAACTTTGCCGCAAGAGGCCAGAGAGATGGCGAAGCTGCTCGCTTCCCATCTCGAAGGGCTCGATCGATCGATCGACGCGGCGGAGAAAAGGATCGCCGCCGCCAACCGGAGAAGCCCGACGGGTCAGTTGCTCGATCGGGTTCCCGGCGTCGGCCCGCTGATCGCCTCGGTGATCGCCGCCAGCGTCCCCGACCCGGGGGCGTTCAAGTCGGGACGCGACTTCGCGGCCTGGCTGGGGCTGACGCCAAAGCAGAACTCGAGCGGCGGCAAGGCGAAGCTCGGCGCCATCACCAAGCAGGGCAATCGATACATTCGCAAGATGCTGGTTGTCGGCTGCACCTCGGCGCTGCGCGTCGCCGGCAAACGCAAAGGCGCTCTCGCCGACTGGATCGCCGCGTTGCGGGCGCGAAAGCCGGAGCGCCTGGTCGCGGTGGCGCTCGCCAACAAGCTGGCGAGAATCTGCTGGGCGATCATGACCACCGGCGAGGACTTCCGCCAGGAGATGTTCGCCAGAGCGTAGAGCGAAAGGCGATCGGAAGAGCCACCGCTTTTTAGGAGTTTGGCGAGCGCAACGAGACGTGATGAACGACATGGCCGCCACCGAAGCCGAGGACAACCCGTGAATCGTCATGAGCGCAAAGCTCGCCGCAATGATCGGGACCAAGGCCGTCGGACTTCATCCGGGCCAGCGGCCAAATGCGCCGCGCCAAAAGGCCGGACATATGACCGCAGCCGACCAAGCCGTTCACACCATCAAAAAACGCTTGCCAACCGGGGCCGTCCACATATGACGGATTCCGAGTGAACGCTCTCGGCAGCACCCGGTCGGGCGGGCGGTGGCCGTCGACGAAGGTCCGGATGTTGATGATCACCTTCTCGCCCATGTCGGCGCGGCCCTGACGCCGGTGTCAAGAGGGCTTATCGTTGGGGCGGATGATATGGGCCGTTCCCGGCCGCGCGGTTTCCATGGCTCTGAGGAGGCTCGGAACGAGGGGCTTGAGATCAGAGAGCCGGTTGGTCGGGAGTGGAGCACAAAGATCGGGATCGGCAGGGGCCATAGGTTCTGTTGAAAGGACAGGTTTCGGTCCACCGTGACGAACGCGTCAAAATGCGCCGCGGCAAGCGCCAACAGTTCTCGATCCTTGCTCGTTGTCCAGCCCATTTGACGCGCGCTCCGCACGTCGTGCCCGACGAAATCGCCGGCGAGACGCCGGTCGACGCATTCGTCAAGCAAGACCCTCACGAGGCCGATGCGATCATTCGGTCCTTTGCTTCTTCCAGGAAAGCGATAACCCGCTGGCGCGTCACACTCGGAAAGCCTTCGAGGAAGTCGTCGATGGAATGCCCCGCCTCGAGGTAATCGAGGAAGGTCTGCACGGGAACTCTCGTCCCGTGAAACACGACCGTCCCACCCATCACATCGGGGCTTCGCGACACAACAGGCTGTTTCATCGCGCCACACTACACCTCGGCGGTCTCGGCGATCAACGATGGGAGACCGCTTCTCGCAAGCACGTCAGCGCCTCGGGCCTAAAGCATGCTCGGCAGCACCCGGTCGGGCGGGCGGTGGCCGTCGACGAAAGTCCGGATGTTGATGATCACCTTCTCGCCCATGTCGGCGCGGCCCTCGTGGGTCGCCGAGCCCATATGCGGCAAAAGCGTCACTCGGCCCGCCTTGGCGAGCGCGATCAGTTTCTCGTTGACCGCGGGCGCATGCTCGAAGACGTCGAGCCCGGCGTTGGCGAGTTCGCCCGCTTCGAGCATCCGCACCAGCGCGTTCTCGTCGACGACCTCGCCGCGGGCGGTATTGATGAGGATGGCGTCTGGCCTGAGGTGCTTGAGCCGGCGGGCTGACAGGAGATGATAGGTGCCCGGGGTATGCGGACAGTTGATCGAGACGAAATCCATCCGCGCCAGCATCTGGTCGAGCGAATCCCAGTAGGTCGCCTCGAGCAATTCCTCGATCTGCGCCGCGACCCGGCGCCGGTTGTGATAATGGATCGACATGCCGAACGCGCGCGCCCGCCTGGCGAGCGCCTGGCCGATGCGTCCCATGCCGACGATGCCGAGGCGCTTGCCGGTGATCCGGCGCCCGAGCATCCAGGTTGGCGACCACCCGGCCCATCGCCCTTCCGGGATGATCTGCGAACCCTCGACCAGCCGCCTCGCTGTCGACAGAATCAGCGCCATGGTCATGTCGGCGGTGTCCTCCGTCAGCACGCCCGGGGTGTTGGTGACCGTGATGCCACGACGCAAGGCGCTGGTAACGTCAATATGATCGACCCCGTTGCCGAAATTGGCGATGAGCCGCATCTGCTCTCCCGCTTGCGCGATCATCGCCGAATTGATGTGATCGGTGATGGTCGGCACCAGAACCTCGGCCTCGCGCATCGCCTCGACGATTTCGGCCTGAGACATCGCCTTGTCTTCGAGGTTGAGCTGGGCGTCGAACAATTCGCGCATGCGGGTCTCGACGAGCTCAGGCAGCCGCCGGGTGACCACCACGAGGGGTCTTTTCTTGGTCATCAGCGCCGCCCTTGTCGCCCCTGCGGCGCCGCCGCCGCCGCCCCGCTTTCAGCCATCCGCTTCCGCGCCTTCGAACAGTTTACGCCTCGTTAACGACAGACGACGCAAATGGTTGAGCCGAGGCGCGCCGCCCGCGGGTCCTTGTCCGCCAGCTTGGCGGCCTCTCTAGCAGAAGAGCGGGCAAAGACAAGGATGGCGGGTCCGGCGTCGAGGGAGTCGGTATGAGACGAGAAAGGCGCCCGCTCCCTGTGCGCTTGGCCGCGCGCCGCGAGGTCCTCGCGACGCTCGCGGCCTTCTTGTTTGCGGGTCCGGGCCTCGCGCTCGCCGATCCAGTCGGAACGGTCACCAAGCTGCCGTTGCCGCGCTTCGCCAGCCTGAAGACCGACCGCGTCAACCTGCGGGAAGGCCCGTCGAAAGACCACGCGACCAAATGGGTCTATCAGCGGGCCGGGCTTCCGGTCGAGATTACCGCCGAGTTCGAAATCTGGCGCAAGGTCCGCGATTCGGAAGGCGTCGAGGGTTGGGTCCTTCACTCGCTGCTATCGGGGCGGCGGACGGCGCTGGTCACGCCCAACAAGAAGGGAGAAGTCTCGAAGATCTACGCTCGCCCGTCCGCCTCCGACGATCTGGCGGCGACGCTTCAGGCCGGAGTGATCGTCAACATCCGCAATTGCGACGGCGCCTGGTGCCAAATCGACGGCGACGGGTTCAAGGGATATATCGAACAGGTGAAATTGTGGGGCGTATATCCCGACGAAAAAATCCAATGATGGGAGGCTGGCTGACCCGGCGAGGCCGCAATGGTGGGCCGGCAGCGTAGCAGTCCCTTTAGGGGTGCTACTTGTTACACCGGGATGGTTTTTTGAAAATGAGAGGGCGGCGGGCCCAGGGCAGGCACGTGGGTAACGCGCGGACCGATCTCGCCCCTCGATCCTCTTGGCCCGCATCACTCCGAACCTGGAATCCCGTCAGTTGAGAACCCGCATAATTCGCCCCGAGTTGACGTCGACCTGGACGCGGTGGCCGTTGACGACGGCAACGCCCATGCCGCCCCATTGCTGCGTGATCGGTGTGTTTCGGTCGATGACTTGACCACCTGCGACAGCGCCAGCGAAGCCGGGGTGTTCTTGCGGCGCTCGGGGGCGAGACCCGTAACCTTCCTCCCCGCCGGAAGCGCGTGGTTGCGCCGCCGTAGAGGAGGACGACAAGGCCGACCCCGAATCTGGCCCCACCTTGCCGTCAACCAATCCTTGGTCCTGCGCGTTGCCAACTGAAGGGACGACGAGCACGGCCGCGACCAGAGCGATAGATAAAATGCGCATCGAAGCCTCCTTTTCACGGAGAACGCGAGTCTCGGCAGGATGGTTCCTCGGTCGTGGCGGCCGGGCTGCATCAAAGTTTTCTGGTGGGAAAATTTGGAGTGGTGAAGGCGCGCCCATTCCTCAGCGCGGTCGGCGGTTTCCATCGACGCCGCGAGGCCGCGCGAAAATGACTTTGCGGTAGCGTAGCGGTGGGGGGAACGGTGGGGAGGAGGTTTTTAGGTAGTCGCGGAAACCTCGGAGTAGAGAAATAATGGTGGGCCGGGCAGGACTCGAACCTGCAACCAGACCGTTATGAGCGGCCGGCTCTGACCATTGAGCTACCGGCCCGACTTGGAGCGCGCCGCGCGCGATAAAGCGCAAAAAGCCTACGGTGGCAATCGTACGTCCTCACCGGCGCCGGACAACGCGAAGCAAGTGGCGTGCACAATTCCCTCGAGCAATTTCTTGCGAAAATCAGAATCTGCGCTATACTCTGTTCTCTCCAGATGAGACCGGCGCCCCTTGCCGCCGCCAACGGAGACGGGAATTTTCCTATTTGAATCGCGCTTAACCCATTGAAAAGTCCGGAATCGGAAAAATAAAAGAAAGCAAATGCAAGCACTTTTGTTTTCATCGGCTTGCGCGAGCCTGCTGTTGCTTTTTGGCTATTTTCGCCGCGGGGCGGAGCCGGCAAGCGGCCGTCCCGCCGCGGGAGGGATGATCGACATCGAAGAGACGAACAACCACGGTAGAATTCATCAAAGCGTCGCGCGGGCGGAACTGGGACCCGATCCTGGCGGGCGCGATTGGGTCCGCGGTCCCGGCCCTAACTTCGCCACGCTGTTTAGGTTCCTCCGTGAGGCGAGGCGGCCGAACAAGGAGCCCATGTCGGCGATTCATCCTGAACCGATCGCGGCGGACATCGCCGATGCGGACCGAACGGCGGCTTTCACGGCGCGCGCCGTGACGCGCCGGGTTGGCGTCGCGCCGCCTCCCGACCGTGAGCAGGCTTTCGCCAAAGCCGGGCTGCGCTCGGCGCGCGTGAGGCGGCTTCGTCGGGTTATCCTGATCGGCGGTCTCGGCACGGTGGCCGCGATGTTCTTGACCGCGGTGTTCAACCCTTTCGCGACCAAACTGGCTTCGGTGGGCCTTTCCAAACTCTCCGTGGAGGGAACCAAGATCGTCATGGAGCATCCGAAGCTCGCCGGATTTCGCAATGACGGGCAGGCTTATCTGATGACGGCCAAGCGAGCCCTCCAGGACATCAAGCAGCCCACCGTCATGGAGCTGGAGCAAGTCGAGGGTGAAATCGGCGCAGCCAATGGGGAATCGACCCATGTGACCGCCAACTCAGGCGTTTACGACAGCCTCGGCGAGCACATGGAATTGTCGGACAACGTCCGAATCACCAACGGCCGCGCCAAGGTGCTCATGCGAAGCGCCAAGTTCGACTTCAAGTCCGGAGCTTTTCGCAGCGACGAGCCGGTCGAAGTGCGCGTCAGCGACGGCACGACCATCGTCTCCGACCGCGCTTTCGCCATCAACCACGGCCAGGAACTGACATTCGACGGTCATGTCAAAACCAGAATCGTTCCGCAGACGGACCAGCAGCCGGCGGCGGATGCGAAGGGGAACAATCCATGACGTTGCCGCCTCGCCTTTCCGGCTGCCTTACGGCGCTGGCCATCGCGCTCGTGTGCGCGAGCGGCGCGAGCGCCGCGAGCGCAACCGGCGTCGCGGGCGCCCAGAAGCCCGCCGATTCCAGCGACCCGGCCTCGATCTTCCCTGGAACCAGCTCAAAGCAGCCGATCTCAATCGACGCAGACAAGCTCGTCTACTACGACAAGGAGCACAAGGCGGTCTACACCGGCAACGTCGTCGTCATTCAGGGCGATACGAAAATGACCTGCACGGCGATGACGGTCTTTCTCGACCACGCGCCCACGCAAGGGACCGACCACGCTCCGGCGCAGGGAGCCGACCACGCCCCCGCACAGGCGGCGAAGCAAACACCCGACGACAAATCCGGCCCGGCGGCCGACGCCGGCGTCAAGCGCCTCGAGGCGACTGGACCGGTCACCGTCATCTCCAAGACCCAGGTCGCGACGGGCGACAACGGCAGCTACGACAAGACCGAAGGCAAGGTCTATCTGATCGGCCACGTAACGCTGAGCGATGGCCAGAACGTGACCAAAGGCGATAAGCTGACCTACGATCTCAAGACCGCCGAGGCAACGGTCGACACCAGCGGCAAGTCAAGTCGAGTCCACGGCCAGTTCGTCCCCAAATCGAACGCCGACGCCACGAAGCCCGACGCCGGCGCCGCGAAGGCGGGCGGCGACGCTGCGAAGGCGAAATAGGAGCCGGTCGTTGCCGATTTTGCGCCGGCCTTCTCTTCCCTCCGCGCCGAGTGGACGCCCGTGAGCGCCGACACGGTGCGTGCGCGCGTCAGCGCGCCTCCCCGCTGGCGCAAGTGGCTGCGCGGCGAGAGCGCAGGCGCGGCCGTCAGCGCCGTCGGCCCGGTGAGTTCCCGGGTCGTGGCGGGCGGGCAGGGCGTTCTCGCCGTCCATAACCTCGGCAAGGGCTACCGCGGCCGCATGGTGGTGCAGGACGTGAGCCTGTCGGTGCGGCGAGGCGAAGCGGTCGGATTGCTTGGTCCGAACGGCGCCGGCAAAACGACCGTCTTCTATATGATCACCGGCCTCGTCAAACCGGACAAGGGCCAGATAGAGCTCGACGGCCATGACGTCACCGGGCTGCCCATGTTTCAAAGGGCGCGGCTCGGGGTCGGCTATCTGCCGCAGGAAGCCTCGATCTTCCGCGGCCTCAATGTCGAGAGCAACATCCGCGCGGTGCTCGAGGTCAACGAGCCGAACCGCAAGGCGCGCGAAGCGATGCTGGAATCGCTGCTCGAGGAATTCGATATCGCCCGGGTGCGCAAGGCGCCGTCCATTTCGCTGTCCGGCGGCGAGCGGCGGCGGTGCGAGATCGCCCGCGCGCTCGCCGGCAAGCCGTCGTTCATGCTCCTCGACGAGCCGTTCGCCGGCATCGATCCGATTGCGGTCGGCGACATTCAGGATCTCGTGCGCCACCTCAAGGGGCGCGGCATCGGGGTGCTGATCACCGATCACAATGTTCGCGAGACCCTCGGTCTGATCGACCGCGCCTACATCATCCACAGCGGCCAGGTCCTGACCGAAGGGCCGCCGGAGGAGATCATCGCCCATCCGGACGTCCGGCGCTTCTATCTGGGCGAGGACTTCCGCATGTAACCGCGGGCCCGAGACGCCGGCGAAGCACGTGGCTCAGGGCGTCACTCGTCCTCGCCGAACCGGTCGGAGACCAGAGCGGCGAGCGCGGCGAGCGCCTCTCGCGCTTCGGCGCCCGAGGCGGATACTGTGATCGTTGATCCGGGGCCGGCGCCAAGCGTCAGGATGCCCATGATCGAATCGCCGCCGACCGTTTCACCGCAGCGGGTGACCTTGACGTCCGCGTCAAACCGGTCGACGCACTGCACAAACTTGGCGGTGGCGCGGGCGTGCAACCCCTTTCGGTTGACAATAAGCAATTCGCGCGACAACGCGCCGGCAAATTCAGGCGGCGCGGGACATTCCTCTTCGGCGCCAGGCTGGGTCATTTCCCCGCCAGCACCTTGCTGGCGATGGTGATGTACTTGCGGCCGGCGTCGCGCGCCTCCACAACGGCATGGTCGAGATCGACGCTTTCTCGCATCGTCGCAAGCTTGATCAACATCGGCAGGTTGACGCCGCATATCACCTCGACCCGACCTCCGTCCATCACGGAAATCGCCAGATTGGAGGGAGTGCCGCCGAACATGTCGGTAAGGATGACCACGCCGCCGCCATCCTGAACTCGCGCTGCCGCGCTCAGAATGTCCGAGCGTCGCTGCTCCATATCGTCTTCGGGACCGATCGTGATCGTCTCGAGCTGAGTCTGGGGCCCAACGACATGCTCAAGCGCTGCCCGAAAACCGGTCGCGAGCTGTCCGTGGGTCACGAGGACCATTCCGATCATCAATTATCCATCAGTCGATCGGCTCACCTTTTCGGCGCCAATCAAGCCGGCGGCGAAATCTCAGGGCAGTCATTTTTGTGCACTGCGGCGGAATGTTCAAGCGAAATTCGTATTCTACCGGAGTTCCCGCCCGCCAGGACAGCCAATCGCTCTTCCACCGCCAGCGCCTGATCGCAAACGCTCAGACCGGAATCAACCGCCAGACGGGGCAACCTGACTCCACCGACGATCACGCCATCGTGATCATCGGGCATTCGCGGCCATTGACGCCGGCGCGCACAGAGTTCAACCGCCAGCCGCACGATCGCCGCCGGCTCATGTCGGACCTCCATGAGGCCCGCCATCCGGCGCTCGATGATTCCGGCCGTGTTGGCGGACCCGGAGGCGACGAGCCGCCCCTCCGCCTCGCGGACATAGACGCGGTCGTCCCCAATCAGCGCGCCAAACGCTCCGGCGCCGCTCGCGCGCGCCATCAGCGCGAGCGCCAGCGCGCTCTTGCCGGAACCCGAAGGTCCGAGGATCAGGACGCCGCTCTCGCCATGGATCACGCCCGTCGCATGAACGCCGCCCTTTTTCGACTCAGCGGCGCCGCTCATGACGCAAACGCCGGCAGTTCGACGACAAAGCGCGCACCCAGGCCGTGCCTCGCCGGCTCGTCGGGATTGTCGGGCTCCGGCCCCGCGACGCCGACCTCCGTCGACTGCGCCGGCCGATTGCAAGCCCAGATCCGTCCGCCATGGGCTTCGACGATCTGGCGCGAAATTGAGAGCCCGAGGCCCGAGTTCTGGCCGAAGCCGTGATTCGGCCGGTCGGTATAGAAGCGCTCGAAAATGCGTTCGAGCGCGTGCGGCGGGATTCCTGGACCGTCATCATCGACGGTGATGACAACGCGGTCGAAGGATTCCTCTCGTTCCGGCTCGGTTCGAGCAGACGCCCGCTCGAGCGCGACTCGCACGACGCCGCCGGGTTCGGAAAAGGAGCAGGCGTTGTCAATGAGATTGGTGACGACCTGTGCGAGACGGGAATCGTGTCCTAGAACAAAATAGTCCGCGCTGGCGTTTCTGCCCCGCCTGACCGGAACCGACAATTCGACCCGGGCGCCATTGCTGCGCGGGGAATCCTGCGCCATCGTCACGACCGCTCGCAGAAGGGCGGCGAGGTCGACCGGGCCCGCCTCGTCTCGCGCAAGCTCCGCGTCGAGGCGGGAGGCGTCGGAGATGTCGCTGATCAACCGATCGAGCCGCCGCACGTCGTGCTGCATGACGGCGATCAGCCGATCGCGGGAGTGTCCAGCGTTCACTCGCGGCAGCGTCTCGAGCGCGCTGCGCAGTGACGTCAGCGGATTCTTGAGTTCGTGCGCGACATCGGCGGCGAAACTTTCGATCGCGTCAAGACGATTGTAGAGCGCCTGGGTCATATCGCGCAGCGCGCGTGACAAGTGACCGATCTCATCCGATCGCGCGGTGAAATCCGGAATCTGCTGTCGCGATCGGATGCCTCGCCGCACCCGTTCGGCGGCGTCGGCGAGCCGGCGCACCGGTTCGGCGATCGTATTGGCGAGCGAGAGCGACAAGAGCAGCATCACGACCGCAAGCACCAGGAAGAAACGCAACTGAGCCAGGCGCGCCGAAGTGATCACGCGGTCAATGTCGCCGCCCTGGGTCGAGAGTTGAAGCGCGCCGCGGGTCGCCATCATGCGCTGGATCGGCACGCCCACCGACACGATCGTCTCCCCCTCGTCGTTGACGCGCACCAGGGATTGCGTTTTGCCCTGCAGCGCGCCGGCGACCTCAGGCATCGTCTTGCCGTTGGTCGCCCACGGATCGTCGGTCCGCGGCCTGACCGAGGTCAGGAAAAAGCCGCGCAGGCGGGCAATGATCCGGTCGGCAAAGCCGCCCCGGTCCGACGCGTCCGGCAAGTCGGAGCGCACCACGGCGCCGCGGGCCGAAAACGATCGCGAGTCGAGCAGGAGCCGGCCGTCGCTGTCGTAAATGCGGGCGCGCGTATGAGTCGGGGTGACGAGCCGATGCAGGAACGGCCCAACCAGCGCCGGGTTGATCGAGAACTGGGTCGCATCCTCATCGCTTTGCGATGGCGCCACGCTTTCGCCGGGCGCGAGCTGCAGGAGCTTGTCGGGATCAATGGTGATCGAATCGGTGTCCCCGGTCGCGGAAGCAGAGACCGCAGCGGCAATGATGTCCGCCTGGATGGTGAGGCTCTGTATCCGCGCTTCGATCAGGTCGGCGCGAAACTGATCGAGGAGCAGGAAGCCGACCACCAGCACCACGAGCCCGCCCAGATTGAGGACGACGATCCGGCGGGTGAGCGACGAGGAAAACCGGGCCGTGAGGAATCGCCAGGCGACGCGCCCCCGCAATCGCAACCACCGACGGCTCCCGCGCGCCGGCTGAGCGGCGAGACGACGTTCGAGCTGCGTTTCGGCGCTCATGGCCGCGGGCGAGCCGCCTATCCTTCCTTAAATCGGTAGCCGACGCCGTAGAGGGTCTCGATCATTTCGAAATCGGGCTCGACCACCTTGAATTTCTTGCGCAGGCGCTTGATGTGGCTGTCGATGGTGCGGTCGTCGACATAGACCTGATCATCGTAAGCCGCGTCCATCAGGGCGTTGCGGCTCTTGACCACGCCGGGCCTCGTCGCCAACGCCTGCAGGATCAGGAACTCGGTGACCGTCAAGGTCACGGCGGTATTGTCCCAGGTGCAGGTATGACGCTCGGGATCCATCTTCAAACGGCCGCGCTCCAGAATCTTGGCTTCCGTCTCCTTCTGCGTCGCTGCGTCCTTGGGGTTGGAGCGCCGAAGGATCGCCTTGACCCGTTCGACCAACAGGCGCTGCGAGAACGGTTTGCGGATGAAATCATCAGCGCCCATCTTGAGGCCGAACAATTCGTCGATCTCCTCGTCCTTCGAGGTCAGGAAGATCACCGGCAGATCGGACTTCTGTCGCAGACGCCGCAGGAGCTCCATCCCGTCCATGCGCGGCATCTTGATGTCGAATATCGCCAGATCGGGCGGATTGGCCTTCAGGCCATCGAGCGCGCTCGCGCCATCGGTATAGGTCTGCACCCGATATCCCTCCGCCTCGAGCGACAGAGACACGGAGGTGAGTATGTTGCGGTCGTCGTCGACCAGCGCGATCGTGGGCATGAAGCTCCCGCTTTGATGTGATCCTGTCGCCGCTTGGGCTGGCCGGCTCAAAGAAAAAACCATTGATCGCCCGAATGTGTTCCAACGAGGGCGACCCGCTCGGCCGGTCGACCCCAGATGGGGCGACCGGGCGAATTGTGCAAGATTACCATGAAGTTGGATAGGTTGGCCAGCGACCGAAGCGCGGACGCAGAAGGGCGCCCTTGACGCGTTCGACGCGCCGGGCCCCTTGTCGTCGCGATCCGCCCGAGGCGATAATCCCGCCATGGTGAAGGCGCCTGCCGATCCCGACAAAGCCCGCGCCGAGGCGGTCGCCGACGCCAAGCGGCTGATGCGACTCGCCCGAATCGGCGCGCTGGCGACGCTGGAGGCGGAGGGCGGCGGCCCGCTGACAACGCTGGTCGGTGTCGCCAGCGATTTCGACGGCGCGCCGCTGTTCCTGATGTCGACGCTGTCCCGCCACACCAGGAATCTGGCCCGCGATCCGCGCGCCTCGCTCCTCTTGCCCGGGACCCGCGATCGCGGCGACCCCTTGAACCATCCCCGCGTCACCCTCGGCGGACGGGTCGAACTCGACCCGGGGGGCCGCGCCAAGTCGCGGTATTTGCAGCGCAATCGGAAGGCGGCGCTGTATGCCGGGTTTGCCGACTTCGGCATGTACCGGCTTCATATCGAGAGCGTGCATTTCAACGGCGGGTTCGGCCGCGCCGCCCCGCTCGCCCCTGCCGACGTCCTCGCCTCCCGCGCCGGCGAAGCGGCGTTGACGGAAGCGGAGGAGCGGCTCATCGCCGAACTCAACGCGCTCGGCGAGGCCGCGCTCGCGCGGCTTGCGGGACACAAAGCCTCCGCCCGGGCTCGAGATCCAGGCGGCTGGCGTGCGATCGGTCTCGACGGCGAGGGTCTCGACCTCGCCGCCGGCCGCCGCGTCGCTCGGCTTCAGTTCAGCGTCCCGGCGACGGATGAGGCGTCGTGGCGGGGCCAGCTGCAAGAGGCCGCGGCGCGCGGATAACCGGCGACGCCGGTTGCAACGGAATCCAAATCAGTCGCAACAAAATCCAAGGCGGGCGCAACAAAATCCAAGCCAGCCGCAACAAAATCCAAGGAAAAAACAACAAATTCAAAATAGAATATGCTGACATTTCAATGGCTTCGCCACTTGGAGAGCAGTTCTTGCGGTCCAGGCCCCTAAACAGCCGCCAAAACTTGCCCCGCCGGCGACGCTCGCGTCAATCAGCGAGGATAGCCCGACATTCTGATTATCGCAAGAAACTTCACCTTTTTTCTCATGCGAATCGGCGCGCTGGCGTCTGTGTTAGCTTCGCCCGCCTGTGACGCGGATCACTGCGCGCCGCGAAAAATACACAATGAATTGAGCAGCGAGAACGTTCGCGCTAACCATCCGAATCCGGCGAGGACATCTAACCATGTCGGGCGGCGTGTTCATCAGCTATCGGCGCGAGGATTCGGGCGGCTTTGCCGGGCGGATCTACGACCGGCTGGTCAGCCGGCTCGGACGCGAGAGCGTCTTCTTCGATGTCGACGCCATCCCGCCGGGCCGCGACTTCGTCGACGTGCTGTCGGAGCGGGTCGGCAGATGCGACGCGCTGGTGGCGATTATCGGCAAGTCCTGGGTTTCGAGCGTCGACGCCGCGAGCCGGCGCAGACTCGACGATCCGCACGATTTCGTCCGCGTCGAGATAGAGGCAGCGCTTGAGCGCGGCGTCCCGGTCATTCCTGTGCTCGTCGACGGCGCCCAGCCGCCGCAGGCGGCGGACTTGCCCGACGGCCTGAAGAAATTGGCTCGCCGGCAGGCGATCGAGATTTCGCTCACCCGTTTCGATTCGGACGCCGAGCGTCTGACCGACGCGCTGGCCGAGATCGAGGGGCAGCGGGAAGACGCTCGCGCCGAGGCCTCATCGACAACCAGCCAATCCAAGGCGCCTCCCGCGCGGGCGCGCGGGGTCATAGCCTTGCCGGAGGCTGCAGGCGCGGGTGCGTCCTTGGGCTTGGCTCCGCCCGCATCGACGCCGCCCATGCCACCGAGCCGGCGCGTCCTGCCGTACCTTGTCGCGCTCGCCGCTGCAGTCGGCGTCGCAGGAGCTGTTTGGCTTGCCGCGGGTCATCGCAGCCGCCCATCCGACGAGTGGTTGACGCTGGACGCGTTCCAGGCCGACTTCAACAAAAAGAAAGAGGCCGGCCTTTATCCGGACGCAAGTTCGGGACGGTGCGACCGCGGCGTGACCAAGACCAACGCCCATTGGGCGCCGGCGCCGCCGGGCCTCGCGTGGTCCCACTACAATCTCCCGGAAGCCGCATTCGCGACCAAGAACGCCCAACTCACGGCGGAGGGCTTTTCCCTGCGGTACGACAATATGTTCCAGGACTGTGACGGTCGCGTGCGTCACGTTGCGCTGTGGACGCGGCCCAGCGCCGGGACCAAGACCGCGCAACCGGGGGTCGAGCATTTTCTCGGCGACTGGATCAATGTCGACGCGAACACCCGCTCAGTCCCCAAATTATCGTTGAGTCTGGCCGGCAAGGACGTCTCGGTGCATGCGTGGGGAGCGTGCCAGCCGACGCCCTGCGACTGGGGCGAGGTGAAGGCCGATGCCTTCGCGCAGAATGTGTCCTCGAACGCCCAGAGCGACGCAACCGTGCTGCAAGGCATGTTCAAAACATCTTTTGCCGAGACGAATTTTTCCGTCCGCCCGGACGGCGCTGACAAGCTCCGGTTTGAGACGGCGACCCACTTTACCGACAACAGCGGGCGCTCGAATTACTCCTCGACGGACATATTCAAGCGCGCGCAGTAGTTCGCCCGGCCCTCAATACCGATAGCTCTCCGCCTTAAACGGCCCGGTCTCGGGGATGCCGAGGTATTTCGACTGCTCGTTCGTCAGCTTGGTCAGCTTCACGCCGATTTTCGCCAGGTGCAGCGAGGCGACCTTCTCGTCGAGGTGCTTGGGCAGGGTGTAGACCTGCTTCTTGTATTCGCCGGGCTTGGTGAAGAGCTCGATCTGGGCCAGCGTCTGGTTGGTGAACGAGGCCGACATCACGAACGAGGGGTGGCCGGTGGCGTTGCCGAGATTGACCAGCCGGCCTTCGGACAGAAGGATGATCTTCTTGCCGTCGGGGAATTCGATCTCGTCGACCTGCGGCTTGACGTTGTTCCATTTGTAATTGCGCAAGCTCGAGACCTGGATCTCGGAATCGAAATGGCCGATGTTGGCGACGATCGCGCGATCGTGCATGGCGCGCATGTGGTCGAGGGTGATGACGTCGACATTGCCGGTCGCGGTGACGAAAATGTCGGCGCGCGGCGCGGCCTCGTCCATCGTGGTGACCTCGTAGCCCTCCATCGCCGCCTGAAGCGCGCAGATCGGATCGACCTCGGACACCATCACGCGGCAGCCGGCGTTGCGTAAGGACGCGGCCGAGCCCTTGCCGACGTCGCCGAAGCCGGCGACCATCGCCACCTTGCCCGCCATCATCACATCGGTGCCGCGGCGGATGCCGTCGACCAGCGACTCGCGGCAGCCGTAGAGATTGTCGAATTTCGACTTGGTGACGCTGTCGTTGACGTTGATCGCCGGCCACAGGAGCTTGCCTTCCTTGGCCATGATATAAAGCCGGTGGACGCCGGTGGTGGTCTCCTCGGTCACGCCGCGGATCGACTCGGCGTTCTTGCCGTACCAGCCGGGCTTCGACTTCAGCCGGGCCTTGATCGCGGCGTACAGCACTTCCTCTTCCTCGTTCGACGCCGTGTCGAGGAACTTCACGTCGCCCTTCTCGGCGCGCGCGCCAAGGTGAATGAGGAGCGTCGCATCGCCGCCATCGTCGAGGATCATGTTGGGCGAGCCGCCGTCGGCCCATTCGAAGATCCTGTGGGTATAGTCCCAGTAGTCCTTCAGGCTCTCGCCCTTGACCGCGAACACCGGCGTGCTGGTCGCTGCGATCGCCGCCGCCGCGTGGTCCTGGGTCGAATAGATGTTGCACGAGGCCCAGCGCACGTCGGCGCCGAGCGCCTTCAGAGTCTCGATCAGGACGGCGGTCTGGATCGTCATGTGCAGCGAGCCGGCGATGCGCGCGCCCTTCAACGGCTGCCTTGCGGCATATTCGGCCCGGGTCGCCATCAGGCCCGGCATCTCGGTCTCGGCGATGGCGATCTCTTTTCGCCCGAAGGCGGCAAGGGAGAGATCGGCGACGGCGTGATCGGCGGCTTTGGTCTTGGCGGAGGCAGTGGCGGCGGTCATGGCGGGCGAAATCCCTTGCTGGTTCGGGCGTCTCTTATCAGCGGCGCCCGAAGCGCGCAATAAACATATAAGCATTTCTTTATATCAATTTTCGCGAAATTTTTCCCACCGCCTGTGACACAAGTGTGACAATCACGTTAATCAATTGATATCGCTTGATAATAATCGCCTATTGCCGTGCGATGGTGACACCGCTAACAATGGACAGGCGCGCTCGGCGCCATGGTTGCGGTCGAATTCGGTCGGGCGCATGGTATGAAGCGGAGAGCTAGAAGCAAAAAGCGCGCCGCGGCGTCGATCGCGGCTTTTGGGTAGCAAGTCTGCGGTAAAGGGTTGGCGGTAGGTATGGCGCTCTCGGCCAAACTGGCGATGCGGCAGGGTCAGACCATGGTTCTGACGCCGCAGCTTCTGCAGGCGATCAAGCTGTTGCAGATGCCGAACCTCGAGCTGACCCAATTCATCGAGAACGAACTGGCCAGCAATCCGCTGCTCGAGCGGGCGGAGGAACGCGAGGACCAGCGCCCCGAGCCGCTCGACGGCGCCGGCGCGGCGGACGTCGCGGATGCGCCGGCCGAGCCCGGCGACTGGGCGAGCGAGGCGCTCGAGACCGACGCCGGCGGCCTCGCCGCCAATCTCGGCACCGAGGTCGACAACGCTTTCGACTCCGACCGCACCGCCCCGCCGCTCAAATCCACCCCCGCCGACGGCCTGAGCGCCCACGCCTGGACAGGACTCGGCGTCGGCGGCGACGCCGGTGAAGCCCCCGACCTCGAAGCCTATGTCGCCGAGACGGTCACCCTTGGCGACCATCTTCAGCGTCAGGCCGCGATCCTCCTCGCCGACCCGGTCGAGCGCCTGATCGGCGCAGCGCTGATCGACGCCCTGGACGAAGCGGGATACTTCGTCGGCTCGATCGCCGAGATCGCCGAGCGGCTCGGCGCCGCGGCCGAACGCGTCGAGCGCGTGCTCGTGCGCATGCAGTGTCTCGAACCTACGGGAGTGTTCGCGCGCTCGCTCGCCGAATGCCTCGCGCTCCAGCTCAAGGAGCGGGACCGTTTCGATCCGGCGATGCAGGCCCTGATCGAGAACCTGCCCGCGCTCGCCAAGCGCGACTTTGCGCTGCTTGCGCCGCGCCTGCGGCGTCGATGACGAGGATCTCGGCGACATGATCGCCGAGATCCGGCGCCTCGAGCCCAAGCCCGGACGCGCCTTCGGCGATCCGCCGGCGGCGCCGGCGATCCCCGACGTCCATGTCACGCCGGCGTCGGATTTCGGCTGGCGGGTCGAGCTAAATACGAGAGCGCTGCCGCGCGTGCTGGTCAACGAGATCTACGCGGCCGAGGTCCGGCGCGGCGCCAGACGCGACGAGGACAGGCAGTATGTCTCGACCCAGCTGCAGGCGGCCAACTGGCTCACCAAGAGCCTCGAGCAGCGTGCGCGCACCATCCTCAACGTCGCCAGCGAGATCGTGCGGCGGCAGGATTCCTTCCTGCTCGAAGGCGTCTCGGGGCTGAAGCCGCTGAATCTGAAGATGGTCGGCGAAGCGATCGGAGTACACGAATTCGACGGTCTCGCGCGCGACCGCGCATAAGTTCATCCAGACGCCGCGTGGGCTGTTCGAGATGAAGTATTTCTTCACCGCCGCGATCGCCTCGAGCGAGCCGGGCCAGGCCCATTCGGCCGAAGCGGTGCGCCAGCGCATCCGGCAGATGATCGACGACGAAAGCCCGGAAGAGGTGCTTTCCGACGACCTGATTGTCGAACGCCTGCGCAAGGCGGACATCCTCGTCGCACGGCGCACGGTGGCCAAGTATCGCGACAGTCTCAGAATCCCTTCATCGGTCGAGAGGCGCAAGATGAAGATGGCGCCGATGCGCGCCCGGGTCGAACGCGCCAATTCCCTCGCGGTCGAGGCCTAAAGTCGATTTTTGTTGCAAAATGAATGGGTTGCGGCGCCGATTGACACGGACCGCCGACACTCCTAACGCTACCCGCGATCCGGACGCCGCGGGACGGGCCGGAACGGGGGCGGCGGGAACGCGCGGGGGCGGCGAGCGACGATCGGCGAGAGATAATTCGCCCGTCCTGCTCGAAAGGTAAGGCCAGCGTTCGATGACTTTGAGGGTATCTGGTAAGAACCTCGACATCGGGGAAGCTTTGCGTCAGCACATCCTGGAAAAAGTCGAGGCTACGGTCGCTCGCTATTTCGGCGGGTCGGTCGGCGGCCATGTGGTCATGGCCCGCGAAGGCTCCGGCTATCGCTCGGATTGCACGTTGCGCTTGAGTTCCGGAGTGAGCCTGCACGCCGAGGGCCGGGCGCACGAACCCTACCCTTGTTTCGACCAAGCCGCCGATAAGATTGAAAGGCGCCTTCGCCGCTACAAGATGCGCCTGAAGGGTCACGGCGGCGTTCCCGTCGCCGGGTGGGGCAAGGTCGTCAATTATGTCGTGGAGCCGCCGAAGGAAGATGAAGAACCCGCAGGGGGTTTCAATCCCGTTGTGGTGGCGGAAGGAACCGACGAGCTCAAGCCGCTTTCGGTCGCCTCCGCCGTTGCCGAGCTCGATCTGTCGGGCGCCCCGGTGGTGGTTTTCCAGCATTCCAGCAGCGGTCGAGTGAACATTGTCTATCGGCGCCGCGACGGCGCGATCGGGTGGCTCGATCCGCAGGCCTCGCGCGATCCGCCAGGCGCTGCATAAGCGGGACGAACATGTCGTTATCGCAACTCCTTAAACCGGACGCGGTCATGGCCGCGCTGAGGGTGAACGGCAAGAAGCAGGCGCTGCAGGAAATGAGCGAGCGCGCGGCCCTGGTCTCGGGCCTTCCGGCGCGCGAGATCTTCGATGCGCTCCTGCAGCGCGAGCGCCTCGGCTCGACCGGGGTCGGCGACGGCGTCGCCATCCCGCATGGCAAGCTCGCCAAATGCCCGCACATCTTCGGGGTCTTCGCCCGGCTCGACCGGCCGATCGATTTCGAGGCCCCGGACGGCCTGCCGGTCGATCTCATTTTCATGCTGATCGCCCCCGAAGCGGCGGGCGCCGACCATCTCAAGGCGCTGGCGATGAGCGCGCGCCTGTTGCGCAACGGCGCGGTCGCCGCCCAGTTGCGCGCCACCCGCGATCCGGCGGCGCTCTACGCGCTTTTGACCATGGCGCCGACCTCGCATGCGGCCTGACCAGACCGGGAGCCTTGCAGCGATGAAAGCGCGCGTCATCGTAACCTTGAAGTCCGGCGTACTCGATCCGCAGGGCAAGGCGATCGAGGGCGCGCTCAAGGGCCTCGCCATCGACGGGCTCAAAAGCGTGCGCCAGGGCAAGATTTTCGACATCGAGATCGACGGCGAGGACCACGCGGCAGCGCGTCGGAGGCTCGCCGAGGCCTGCGAGCGCCTGCTCGCCAATACGATCGTCGAAAACTACGCGATCGAAATCGGCTGAGGGCGGCGATGCGCGCGGCGGTGATCCTGTTTCCGGGCATCAATCGCGAAGGCGACGCCGCGCGCGCGCTTCGGCAGGCGACCGGGGCTGAGCCCACGATCGTCTGGCACGCCGAGCGCGAGCTGCCGGCGGGGCTGGATCTCGTCGTCCTGCCGGGCGGATTCTCCTACGGCGATTATCTGCGCTGCGGCGCAATCGCAGCGCGCGCCCCGATCATGCAGGCGGTCGGCGACCACGCCGCGCGCGGCGGGCTGGTGCTCGGCATCTGCAACGGCTTCCAGATTCTGTGCGAAGCCGGCCTCTTGCCGGGCGTGCTGATGCGCAACGCCCAGCGCCGATTCCTGTGCAAGATGCAGCACGTGCGGGTCGAGAACGCGCAAACCGCGTTTACGCGCCGCTATGCGCCCGGCCAGGTGGTCAAGTTCGCCATCGCCCACGGCGAGGGCAATTTCGTCGCCGATGACGAGACGATCGCGCGAATCGAGGCCGAGGGACGGGTCGCATTCCGCTATTCCGACGCCGAGGGACGGGTCGGGGACGCGACCAACCCCAACGGCTCGACCCACTCCATAGCCGGCGTGTTCAACGAGCGGTTCAATGTGCTCGGGCTGATGCCGCATCCGGAAAACCTGATCGATCCGCTGGTCGGCGGCGTCGATGGGCGCGCGCTTTTCGCTTCCCTTGCGGCATGAAGGCCGGCAAGGTTTCGGCGCTGGCGAGCGCTCAAATCTTGCCCCCCAGCCCGAAATACGCCGCCGTACACATTAATCCCCAGGCTTTTGAGAAAAAATTTATTTTTGTAGGCTTTTTGTCATAGTGCGGGAACGCTTGCTCGTCATTATGTGATTTGTTTAAGGATAAATCGAACACATGACTGATTTGCTCGACAGGCTATTCGCCGCCGTGCTGGAAGCCCGGGACCGAAACCCGTCGGTTTCCCGCACCTCCAAGCTGTTCCGCGACGGGGTGCAGAAGATGGCAAAAAAGCTGGCCGAGGAGGCGATCGAGGTCGGGCTCGACGCGGTGCAGATGAACCGCGAATTGGTGATCCTGGAGAGCGCCGACGTCCTCTATCATCTCTCGGTCATCTGGGCCGAATGCGGCATTTCCCCCGGCGACGTGATGAGCGAGATCGACCGCCGGGAGCGCGTCTACGGCATCGCCGAGAAGCTGCCGAAACAGGCAAGCGCGGCGCAAATGCGGCGCATGACGCCTTGGGCGACGCGCCGCAAGGCGCTCTCCTGAACCGCCGCCGGGTCGGAACCCTACCCTGAGGCCATCGTCCGAGCCGAGATTGCTGACCGCCACCCCGGTGTAGGAATCAACGCTCTCGGCGAACCCGAGCACGGGCGTTCACTCAAAGGACGACCGGGTTCTGGCCGCCATCGACCGAGAGGGTCACGCCGGTAACGTAGCTGGCTCTGGACGACGCCAGAAACACAACGACATCGGCGACCTCGCGCGGCGACGCCATGCGGCCGATCGGGATCCGGCCGACGCTACGCTCGCGCGCCTCCTCGACGGAGATCGAGGAGAGCCGAGCATCGGCCGCGAGCCCTTCGGCCACCCGGCTGGTTTCGGTCAGACCTGGACTGACCCCGACCACCCGAACGCCCCTGGCGGCATAGGCCGCGCCGAGCCCGGCGGTCGCCAGCATCAGCGCTGCGTTGGCCGCGCCGCCGGCCAGATGCGTCGGCGAGGCGACCTTGCCGCCGCCGCCAATGACGCTGACGATGACCCCGCGGCCGCGCGCAGCCATCCGCTTGACCATCGGATCGATGACATTGACGTAGGAAAAGAACTTGGCGTCGAACGCCTCGCGCCACGCTGAAGGCGTCAGTTCGTCAACCGGCGTTCGCTTTGCCGCGCCGGCGGAATTGATGAGGACGTCAACGGGTCCAAGCTCATCCTCGACCGCTTCGATCATCGCGCCCGCCGCGGAGGGGTCGCTGAGATCGGCGGCGACGCCGAATCCGCCTTTCAGCTCCGCGCAGGCTCGCTCGACATTGTCGCGCGAGCGCGAGCAGATTGCGATCCGGGCGGCTTCGGCGGCGAAAGCTCTCGCGCAA
Organism: uncultured Alphaproteobacteria bacterium; assembly: GCA_963767245.1. GTDB lineage: Bacteria > Pseudomonadota > Alphaproteobacteria > Rhizobiales > Beijerinckiaceae > Roseiarcus. The sequence continues at coordinate 99,662 of CAVYDG010000023.1, read as the reverse complement.
GCGAGGCCGATGCCCTTAGACCCGCCGGTGATCAGAACGACTTTGCCGGTAAGTCCTAGCTCCATCGTTGACCTCTTGCCCCCTGGTGCGACAGGGCTGCCTCAGCCGAGCTTCGAGCCGTTGGTCATCAGGAGCGCCGCGTAGAGCGAGGTCGTGCCGCAAATGAACAGACGATTGCGCTTGGCGCCGCCGAAGGTCACGTTGGCGACGATCTCGGGGATCAGGATCTTGCCGATCAGCGTCCCGTCGGGGTCGAAGCAATGCACCCCCTCCGCCGTGCTGGTCCAGACGCGCCCGTCGGCGTCGACGCGAAAGCCGTCGAACAGTCCGGCGGTGGACGTTGCGAACCCTTCGCCGCCCTTGACGCTTCGACCGTCGGCCGAAACCGCGAAGCGGCGCATATGGCGCGGCCCTTTCTGTTTATGGGTCGCGCCGGTGTCGGCGACATAGAGCAGCTTCTCGTCTGGCGAGAACGCCAGGCCGTTCGGACGAACCATGTCGTCGATCACCCGGGTCACCTCGCGCGACTTCGGATCGATGCGATAGACATGGCAGCCGTCGATCTCCTGGGGCGCACGGTCGCCCTCGTTGTCGCTGTCGATGCCGTAGGCCGGATCGGTGAACCAGATCGAATTGTCCCGCTTGACGACCACGTCGTTGGGCGAGTTGAGGCGCTTGCCTTGCCACTTGTCGGCGAGGACCGAGATCGAGCCGTCGAATTCGGTCCGGGTGACCCGGCGCGTCAGATGCTCGCAGGTGACGAGCCGTCCCTCATTGTCAACGGTATTGCCGTTCGAGTTGTTCGAGGGCTGGCGAAAGACCGAGACGTGACCCGACGCATCGTCGTAGCGGAGCATACGGTTGTTGGGAATATCCGACCAGACGAGATAGCGCCCCGGACCGAACCACGCCGGGCCCTCCGACCATACCGCCCCCGTCCACAGACGGTCGACCCGGATATGGGCGGCGAACAGCCGCTTGAACCGCTTGTCGAGGACGACGAAGTCCGTTCCCTCGATTTGTCCGTAGAACATGATTGGTTTTCCCCTGTCGCAGGCGCCCTTGTCGGGCGAAGGTTGGCGCCTGCGGCGCTGGACGGCAAGAGCCCATCCGGGCAAGCGAGGGTCTTCGCCTGCCGGCCGACGGGTCGATTCGCCGGATCACGCTTCGGTCGACGGGCGCGGCCGACAGCCGCGGCGAAGCGCGGCAATGCCGAGGCAGGCAAACCCGGAAAGAAGCATCGCCCAGGTCGACGGCTCGGGGACGGGCGATCCGGTCTGGATCCCACCCAGACCGTAAGTCACGCTGAATCCGGGAGGATCGCCTTGCGCGGTGAGCAAGTAAGTAAGATCGATGGTCTGTTGCCCGGCGCCGTATGTCCCGAGGGCCAACGTCGATCCATCGAAGAACGCCTCGGCCTCCAATTCGGTAAACGTCTCGTCGAGAATTGTCGCGCCGTCGACGACAATCACGAATTCGAGGTTGTCGAAGCCGGCGCCGCTGGCGGTGCTCGACCCGAGGTCGATCGACAGCGCTTCCGCCGAGGTCGTAGTGATGGCGAAGTCGGCGTCGGCCTCATAGGTCAGGAGTTCGCCCGTGCCGCCATAGCCGACCGAGAACGCGCCCTTGCCGAAGTCGGCCGAGCCGGGCGCGAGCTCCGCGAAGGAGGCCGTCTCCCCGTCCGCGATCGGAGGGTTCGGCAGATTCGCGAACCGATTTCCGCCAAGGTATCCGCGCTTGCGGGTCCGCCGACCGGAGACTTCGCAAAGGTTGTCACCGACCCCGCGTAGGAGTAGGCGGTGCTGGACGCCTGCGCATAGCCGGTGTCCGCGCCGACGACCGAGGCCTCGGCGTTTGCGGCGCTGGGCGCCGCTCCCTGGCCGCCCGACGCGTCGGCGATCGCCACGCCTTTGCCGCCGGTGACGGAAACCGCCGAAATGACCGACGCGTTGCCCCCCGCTCCGGGGTATTCGGACGGAATGATGCCCCCGTTCGGGCCGACGCCCTTTCCGCCGCTGCTCCAGCCGCCCGCATAGGCTGCCGCGGTGACCGAGGTCGCAGCCGACGAGGTCACGTTGAGGTCGGCGCTCGCGTTTCCGCCGTCGCCCACGGTCCCGTTGTCGGTCGAGCCGCCCGCGCCGCCGGCCGCGGACACGGTGGCCTCGATGGACGACGCCGTTCCGTCGTTGACGACCAGCGTGGAGGACGCCGACCCGCCGCGACCGGCCGCGCCGGACGTCGCGTTCGGCGGCCCGCCGACCGGCTGGCTCGACGTCCAGCCGCCTCCGCCGCCTATCGCGACTTGGGTGAGCTGGAGATCGCCGGGGGTCGTTCCGCCGACCGCGTTGACGAGGCTGGCGTCTGCGCCGGCGCCGCCGTTCGCGCCCCAGAGGCCGTTGCCGCCCGCGCCGCCAGCCGAATCCGCTTCGATCGTGAGGCTCGCCGACCCGGGCGCGGCCAGGCTGGACGAATAGCCGGTCGCTGTCGCCTCGCTCGTCCCCCCGGCGCCGCCGGCGCCCGAGACGAATGCCGTTCCGCCTGTCCCGCCTGTGGCTTGCGCGGTCACAAAACCGAGATAGTCCGCGGTTCCCACGGCGGTCGCTGACGCCTGTCCTCCGTTCGCCGGGGCGCCACCGCCGGCGAGCCCGTTGTTGCCGCCGCCTCCCCCGAAAGCCCGCGCATAGATATCGACGACGAAGCTCGTCGCCGTGGTGGAGGCGGTCGCGTCGCCCCCCGCGCCGCCGCCCGTATTCCCGCCGCCCCCGGTTCCGCCCTGCGCCAAAGTGGAGAAGTTGGCGTAGGCCGGGGCGCCGCTTGTCATTGTGAGGGTCGAGGTCGCCTTGCCGCCCGCGCCTCCCGCGCCGTCCGACGAATAACCGCCGTTGCCGCCGAAGGCGTTCTGAGACCCCGGCGCGTCCCGGACATTGGTGAGCGTGATCGCGTCGGAAAGGTTTACCGACCCTCCGGCGCCGCCCTTCGCCCCGCCAAAACCGGCGCCTCCGTCGCCGCCGTGCGCCTCGGCGGTGACGTCATTTAAGGCGATGGTGTTCGCCAAAGAGGCGGTCGCGGACGCGCCGCCGCCCGCCCCGCCGGTCGAACCCGAGCCCGACCCCGCCCCGCCGGCGCCGCCGTAGGCGATTGCGCTGACCGTCGGCTGGCCAGACCCGAACAGCAGGTCGGCCGAGGCCGAAGCCTCAGCGCCGCCGCCTGCGCCGCCGTTCACGCCCGAGCCGCCGGCGCCGCCGGTCGCGGTCGCGTCGGACTCAACGGTGTTGTTCAAGCCCCCGCCGGGCGCGGCGGCGCTGGTGGACGCCGAGGCGAATCCCCCCTTTCCCCCCGTTCCAGACGCGCCCGATCCTCCCGCTCCGCCGGTCGCGGTCGTGGAGGCGAACAGATCGCCGCTTCCACTTACGGTCGCGCTCGCCAACCCGGCGCCGCCCTCGGCTCCCGCAGAGCCAGAAGCGGCCGATCCGCCGTTCCCGCCCTGCGCCGTGACGGTTGCGTTCACGACGGCGGCCGTCCCAGCCGTGTCGTTTACGCTCGAGGTGGCCGACCCGCCATAACCGCCATGGGTTGACCAGCCGCCGCCAGCGCCGCCGACGGAGGAGACGGTTGCATCGAACTCGCCGGTCGTAGAGCCGTAAACCGGATCTTCGCCAGCGGTCGCGGTGGCGTCGCCGCCCGCGCCGCCGCTAAAGCCGCCCCCGCCGGTCGCCGAGCTCGCTGCGATGGCCTGCCCCCCGCCCACAGCCGACGCAGTCGCGTTCGACGACGCGTCGCCGCCGAAGCCCCCTGGACCGGCTCCAGAGATCGAGCTGCCGTACCCTCCGGTCGCGGTCGCCTGGCTGGTCACCAGATATCCAAGCGAAGCCGCGGCGCTCGTGGCATGGGCGTCCCCGCCGCCGCCCGACGTGTTTTCGGCGCTGTCGCCGCCCTGGGCGGTTGCGTCCGCTCCAACAGGGGGGCTGAAAACAGGGAGGCTGAAACTCTGCTCGGCGGTGGCTGACGCCGTCGCTGAGCCGCCATTGTTCATGTTCACCGAAGGAATAGGCTGAACGCCGTACGCGCTCGCGGAATTGCCAAAGTCGCTGTTCGGTCCCGCAGTCGCCGTCGCCGAAGGGTCGGTGAATGGGTCGCCCGAAACTGAGACCGTATCCGCGTAGGCCGCAACCGGGCACAGCGCGAGGAAAACGGCGGGCAGCGCAACGGTCGATTTCAACGCTTTCACGCGCAAATGGCAAGTGAGCCCGCCCATCGACCCGCCCCTAATCAAGTCTATCTAACAATTAGAAAGCGTATATAATATGAAGCTAGGTAAACGTGCCTAGACTACCCATGCCTGTCTATGGCCAATAGTACCCATGCCGGCACAGGACTTGCGCACCCGCACATCGGTTCGACCGCTCATCGCCCTTTCAGTTGCTCAGCCAGTCCGGGGATCGCCGAGTCGAGGTCTGCGTCGGCCGCCATCGCGATGACGTCTGGCTCCCCGTCCGGCGGCTCGAGCGTCGCGAACTGACTGTCGACGAGCGAGGCCGGCATATAGTGGCCGTGGCGGCCGGCGACCCGCGCGCGCATCAAGTCCCGATCGGCGCTGAGATAAACGAAGCGCAAGCCGGCGCCGGCGTGCTGGCGCAGCCGGTCGCGGTAAGCGCGCTTGAGCGCCGATGAGGCGACGATCGTCGTCTCGCCGCGATTCATGCCGGTGCGGATCGCCGCGGCGATGCGGTCGAACCACGGCCAGCGATCCTCATCGGTGAGCGCCACGCCCTGGCTCATCTTGGCGCGCGCCTCGTCGGTATGGAGATCGTCGCCGTCGATGAATTGGCCATGAAGCGCCTCGGCGAGCCTCAGCCCGACCGTCGTTTTGCCGGCCCCGGCGACGCCCATGACGACGACCGGGAGCGCCCGAGGCGGGTCGGACGACCCGGTTGCGGAAGTGATTGTCATTGGCGGCCCGGCTTGCGCCCCTCCGGGATCGAGGAATAACAGCGGCGCGCGGCGTGACAAGCGCAGATCGCCCCGCCCCGGCCGAGGCTTGCGGCGCGCGCCGGCGTCCTCCACATTGATGGGCATGAATCGCTCGCCAGCACGGGGCGACGCCTCGCGGCTCATCGCCGTCCTTGGGCCAACCAATACCGGCAAGACCCATCTGGCGGTGGAGCGCATGCTGGGCCACGGCTCGGGCATGATCGGCCTCCCCCTAAGGCTGCTCGCGCGCGAAATCTACGACCGGGTGGTCAAGGCGCGCGGCGCCGCTGAAGTCGCGCTGATCACCGGCGAAGAAAAGATCGTGCCGCCTCGGCCGCGCTATTTCGTCTGCACGGTCGAGGCGATGCCGCTCGACCGCAAGGTTGAGTTTCTCGCCGTCGACGAGATCCAGCTTTGCGCCGACCCCGAGCGCGGTCATGTCTTCACCCACCGGCTCCTGCACGCGCGGGGGACGGCGGAGACCATGCTGATGGGCGCGGCCACCGTCGCCTCGCTCATCCGCCAGCTCAGCCCGGACGCCGACATCCAGTTCCGCGAACGTCTGTCGCAACTCACCTATGCCGGGCCGAAGAAGCTGACCCGCCTGCCCCGGCGCAGCGCCGTCGTCGCCTTCTCCGCCGACGCGGTCTACGCCATTGCCGAGCTCATCCGCCGCCAGCGCGGCGGCGCGGCGGTGGTCATGGGCTCGCTCAGTCCGCGCACCCGCAACGCCCAGGTGAACCTCTTCCAGTCTGGCGAAGTCGATTTCCTGGTCGCGACCGACGCCATCGGCATGGGGTTGAACATGGACGTCGACCATGTCGCCTTCGCCGGCTTGCGCAAGTTCGACGGCCGGCGGCTGCGCAGCCTCCATGCGCACGAGATCGCCCAGATCGCCGGCCGCGCCGGCCGGTTCCGCAAGGACGGCGCCTTCGGCCTCACTGGCGATGCGCCGGACCTCGACCCCGACATCGTGGCGGCCGTCGAAGGCCATGTCTTTCCGCCCGTCCTGGCGGCGGAATGGCGCAATGCGCGGCTCGATTTCCAGTCGCTTCAGGGGTTGATGCGCTCGCTCGCGGCGCCGGCGCCGGCGCCGGCCTTGAGGCTCGCGGAGGAAAGCCAGGATGAGACGACGCTGCGCCAGCTCTCGACCGATGAACTGATCATCCGCCGCTCGCGCGACCGCGCCAATTTGATGCGGTTGTGGGAAGTCTGCCAGACCCCGGATTTTCGCAAGACGACGCAGGACGAGCACTCCCGCCTCATCGGGACGATGTTCGAGCACCTGACCCAGGGCGACCGGCGGCTGCCGGAAGGCTGGATGCATGGCCAGTTCGCCGGTCTCGACCGGATCGACGGCGACATCGATACGCTGTCGACGCGCCTCGCCCGGGTGCGGACCCTCGCCTATGTCGCCAATCGCGCCGACTGGCTCGCCGATCCGGCAAGCTGGCAGGGCCGGGCTCGAAGCCTCGAAGACCGGCTCTCCGACACCCTGCACCAATCGCTGATGCAGCGGTTCGTCGACCGGCGGACGAGCGCGCTTCTGCGCAGCTTGAGCGATCGCGCCGGGCCGATCCTCGGCGGCATCGACCCGGGAGGGGCGGTGACGGTCGAGGGCCATCTGGTCGGCCGGCTCGCCGGCTTCCATTTCGAGCCCGAGCGCGGCGCCACCGCGCTCGAGAATCGGGCGCTCAGGAGCGCGGTCGAGCGGGTCGTCGCGCCTGAGGTCGCGCGGCGGCTAGGCGCGCTCGCGAGCGAGGGCGACGAGGCGTTCGCTCTTGCCCCCGGCGGCCTCGTCGCCTGCCGCGGCGAGCCGGCGGGCGAGATCGCCGGAGGGTCGCCGTTCGCCCCGCGGGTCCGGCTGATCGGCGAATTCGGGGCCGAGCCGCAGCGCGAGCGGGCGGCGCGGCGGCTCGAGGCGTTCGCCGCCGCCGAGGCCAGCCGACGGCTCGGCGCCCTTAAGCATCTGAAGGAGGCGATCGGGGACGGACGGCTCAAGGGACTGGCGCGCGGCCTCGCCTATCAGCTGGTCGAGCAAGCGGGCGCGCTCGACCGGCGGGTGGCGGAGGGCAGTATCAGGGCCCTTAGCCGGCACGAGCGGCGGATGCTGAAGGGGCTGGGTGTGCGCTTCGGCGTCTTCAGCCTCTATCTGCCCTCCCTCTTGACCGCGGAGGCGCAGCTCATCGGCGCGGTTTACGCCGAACTCGCCAGCCCCGGCTGGCGGCCGGAGCCGGAAGCCTTGACGGTTTTGCCCCATCCCGCTCCGCCGCCCGAGGCTCTCTCCTTGCGCGGCCTGCGCGCCGTCGGCTGGCTTGCGGCGCCGATCGCCGAACTGGAGCGGCTCGACGCGCTCGCCCGCGCCGCCCTGCCCGACGGCGCCGGCGCCGTCGAACTGACGCCGGCGCTTCTAGCCGATCTCAGATGGGACCTGAGTGAGGCCGAGCAGGTTCTGCGCGGGCTCGGTTTCGCCCGGATCCGCAAGGGCCAAGCCGCCGAGGGCGGCCTTTGGCGCAGGCGCGCGACGCCCGCGCCGCCGACGTCGGCGGGCATCGCGGTCACACCGTTCGCCGCGCTCGCGGCGCTCGCCAAGCCGAACTCGGCCGCGGCGCGGCGGGCCCGACGCGCCAAGGCCCGCCGTCGCCGCACTGCCGGAGCCGGCGCTTCGTGACCGGCGACGCCTGCCGGATCGACGTCTGGCTGTGGCGCGCGCGCTTTTTCAAGACCAGGAGCCTCGCCGCGCGCATCATCGAGGATGGCGGCGTCCGGCTCACACGCGGCGGCGCGCGCTCTTCCGTCGACAAATCGAGCCGCGCCGTGCACTGCGGCGACGTCCTCACTTTCGCGCAAGGACCTCGATGGCTCGCGGTCAGGGTCGAGGCGCTGGGCGAGAGGCGCGGCCCGGCGCCGGAAGCCCGCGCGCTTTATAGCGTCATGAACGGGACGGGCGCAGCGACGGGTGGGGATTGACCCCCTTGTTCTGAACCAACTGCAACCCATTTGACACTTGTAAGGTACCGGCTCACATGAACACGTGATCCGCTCGTTCAGAGACAAGGCCCTCGAACGTTTCTTCGCGACCGGAGGCGGGCGCAGGCTCAGCGTGCAGAATACGAAAAGAATTGGCAACATATTGCGTGCGCTCGATGACGCTTCGCGGCCGGAGGACGTAGACCTGCCCGGCTTCCGGTTTCACGCGCTCGTCGGCCGCGACAAGGGGCGCTTTGCGGTCAGCGCCAGCGGAAACTGGCGGGTTACGTTCGGCTGGGCGGAAGGGGATGCCGTCGACGTCGATCTGGAAGATTATCACTAAGGACGGTATCGATGACCAAGAAGCTCCCGAAACGCGGCTTGCCGCCCATGCATCCCGGAGAACTTCTGCGCGAGGAAGTTTTGCCCGCGCTTGATCGCCCCAAGACAGAGATTGCAAAGCTGCTCGGCGTGTCCCGTCAGACGCTCTATGACATACTGGAGGAAAAGCAGTCGGTGACACCAATTATGGCGCTGCGGCTCGGGAAGCTGTGCGGAAATGGTCCGGAGCTTTGGCTGAATTTGCAGAAACGCTACGATCTTAAACGCGCCGAGCGGGAGCTGGGCGAACAGATCAAGACCATTCCGACATTGGATGTGGCCTAGAAGCGCACCAATGCATTGCGCGATCAAACCCGTTGTCACTCCGGGTAGAGCCTGGGCCTTGGGCGAAGCTTGATCGGCTCGCGTTTCTTGGTCCTGAGCGCCTTCACCCCGGCGAGCGTCGTGACGGTCGCGACATAGCCGTCCCACGCGCTCGGACCGGAGACCCGGCCCTCGCCCGCGGCGGCGATGAAGGCGCGAAACTCGGCGTCGAAGGCTGGGCCGAACCGCTCGCGCCAGTCGCCGTGCACGCGGCCCATGAAGGCGCCGTTCGCCTTGACCACGACCTCGTTGCGCTCGGCGAGGCTGACCGTCCCGCTCTCGCCAATGACCTCGCCGCGGATGTCGTAGCCATAGGCGACATGGACCGAGGTCTCGATCACGACCAGCGCGCCAGCGCGCATGTCGATCATGGTCATCAGCGGATCGGCGATATCGCCGGCGCGGCTGTTGCGCCGCGGCGCGCGAACCGAAATCGCCACCGGCTCGTCGTCGAGCAGGAAGCGGGCGATGTCGATATCGTGCACCGCGGTGTCGGTCAGCGCCATGTCGCCGGTGTAATGCGCCGGCACCGACGCGTTGCGATGACCGCTCTGGAAGATGAGCGGCGCGCCGATCGCCCCCGATGCGATCGTCTCCTTCATCGCCAGGTACTGCGGATCGAACCGGCGCATGAACCCGACCTGCACCAGCCGGCGGCCGAAGGCGGCCTCGGCGTCGAGGATCGCCGAGCAGTCCGCTTCCGTGGTCGCGAGCGGCTTCTCGCAGAGGACCGGTTTCCCGGCCCTGATCGCCGCCAGCACATAAGCCGCATGGGTCGGACCCCACGAGGCGACAATGACCGCTTCGACCTCTCTTGCGAGGATCAGGCCCTCGCCGAGGGCGTAGACCTCGACGTCGGTGAGCAACGCGGCGGCCTCCCGCGCGCGGACCTCGTCGACGTCGCTGACGGCAACCACCTTCGCGCCGGGGACTGTGGTCATGAGCCGGCGGATATGCTCCTGGCCGATCATGCCCACTCCGATGACGCCGACGTTCACTGCCATGGCCCCTCGCGCTCCCCGCCTCACAACAGAAGATCAATATCCGACCGCCAGCGTTCCCCGCTGGCGCAAATCCGACGCGCCAGTGAGCTCGCCGTCCGGCGCGCGCACGATCGTGTTGGCCGAGCCCATCGATGGGCTCAAGACGACCTTATGGCCCATCGCCTCGAGCAGGCGGACGGTGTCCGGCGATATGCCGCGCTCGATCCTGATCTCGTCGGGGTAGAGCTGGTCGTGGGCGCGGGGCGCATTCTGCGCCTCGGCGACATTGAGCCCGTGGTCGATCACATTGACGATGACCTGGAGCACGACGGTGATGATGCGCGATCCGCCGGGGCTGCCGGTGGCCATCATCAGCTTGCCGTCCTTGAACACCAATGTCGGGCTCATCGACGACAGCGGGCGCCTCATCGGTCCGGGCGCGTTGGCGTCGCCGCCCAGCAGCCCATAGACGTTGGCGGCGCCGGGCTTGGCGGCGAAGTCGTCAAGCTCGTTGTTGAGCAATATTCCCGTGCCGTCGGCAACGAGACCGCTGCCGTAAGGAAGGTTCAGCGTATAGGTGTTGGCGACCGCGTCGCCGTCGCTGTCGACGATCGAGAAATGGGTCGTCTGGTCGCTCTCGTAGCGCTGCGGTTCGCCGGGACGGATGTCGGTCGCCGGACGGGCGTGGTCGGGCGAGATGAGCGCGCGCAAATGCTCGGCGTAAGCCTTGGAGGTGAGGCCAGCGAGCGGGATCTTGATGAAATCGGGATCGCCGAGCCAAGCCGCGCGATCGGCATAAGCGAGCTTTTCCGCCTCCGCCATCTCATGCAGCGAGGCGGCGGAATTGAGGCCCTGACCGGTAAGCGGGAAGTCTTCGAGGATGTTGAGGATTTCGATGATGTGCGCGCCGCCCGACGACGGCGGCGGCATGGAGACGACATTATAGCCGCGATAGGTTCCGCTGACCGGCTGGCGCTCGACCGCGCGATAGCCGGCAAGGTCCGCCATGGTCATGCGCCCGCCCGCCCCTTGGACCGCGGCGACCATCTTCTCCGCCACCGTCCCCTCATAGAAGCCGGCCGCGCCATTCGCGGCGATCGCCTCGAGCGTCGCGGCGAGGTCGTCGAGGGCGATGCGATCGCCGGCCTGTTTCACACTGCCGTCGGCTCTGAGAAACATGCGCGCCGACGACGGGTGAGCGGCGAACGCCTTGGCGGCGAGGGGAAGCGAATCGGCGACGTCGTCGTCGACCGTGAGCCCCTGACGGGCGAGCGCGATCGAAGGCGCGATCAGGTCGGCGAAAGAGAACTTGCCCGAACCATATTTGCGCCACGCGAGCTCGAGGCCGGCGACCGTGCCCGGCACGCCGACCGCGAGGCCCGAATAACGCGACTTGAACGGATCGGCCTCGCCATTGGCGTCGAGGAACACGTCCTTGGTCGTCGCCGCGGGCGCGGTCTCGCGATAGTCGATCGCAATCGTCTGATTGCGATCGGCGCGATGGATCAGCATGAAGCCGCCGCCGCCGATGTTGCCGGCGCGCGGCAGGGTGACGGCGAGCGCAAAGCCGACCGCCACCGCCGCATCGACGGCGTTGCCGCCGCGCTTGAGCACGTCGAGCCCGACCCGCGACGCCGCCGCCTCCTGGGTCACGACCATGCCGTGCGCGGCGACGACCGGCCGCGCGGTGGCGAACGGGGAAATGATCGGAATCGGATCGGCGGCGGCCGCGGCGGGGACGAGGCAGAGGAAGACGAGCGCGGCGAGGCGGATGCGGTTCAAGGCATGGTCCTTAGGATCGGTCGGACGTCATCATAGGAACGTGGACGCCCCGGCGTCGACTACCCGATCGCCATCATCGCGCCGCGAGCCAGGCGCGGGGCGAGCTTCAGCATGTCGGCGGCGGAAATCGCGACGCAGCCGGCGGTCGGCGTGAGCCCCCCGCGGGCGAGGTGGAAAAAGATCGCGCTGCCCCGCCCTTTCGAGCGGCAGGAGAAATTCTGGTCGAGCACGAAGGTCAGATCATAGAGATGATCGTCCCGCCACATCCTGTCGGTGCAGTCTCTCGCCGGCAGCCGCACCGGGCGATTGTAGCGGGGACTTTCCGGGTCCTCACACCAGCCCTGGTCGCGGCGCATGACCTTGAGCGGCGCGCCGGCGCTCCTCAGCCGCACCCGGTCCGCCCGGCAATAACCCCAGAGAATCCTGAACCGCCCCGCCGGGGTGCCCTTGTCGCCTTCGCGCTTGATGCGGACGATTCCGGCCGGTCCAAGCGCGCAGGCGACGCGAAACGGCCCCGCCGTCAGCCAGCCCCGCGCCCGGTTTCCGGCAAGGGGGCGGACGCGGAGAAGCGACAGGCGCGAGGACATGGTCATTCCGAATCGTTGGCTCTAGGAGCCTGTCTGCTTAATCCTCGGCGAGATGGGATTTGAACCGCTCAAGCCAGTCGGAGAGCCGGATGCAGCAAATTCGCGCATCCGGTTTGATGTAAGGTTGGGTGGAAGCTTTGCGGCCATCGTTCGTTGCACCGTTTCCGAGGTGGCGAAGCTCAGCCGGTTGCGCGTGCGGCCAGGGACGGGGTCCGCCCCTGGGCGAGCTTCAAGATATTGTGGGCGAGGCAGACGAGGCCCCACTCGTTGGCGACCTTCTCGACGCCGCGCAAGAGAAACTGACGGAAGCCGCGCGCCTGCTTGATCTGTCCGAACACCGGCTCGGGCAGCTGCTTTCTTAAGCGGTAGGGGCTGGAGTGCCCGCCGGCCTTGATTCTTTCGCGCATGGCGGCGACGCGGGCGCCGCCGCCTTCTCCTTCCCCGGCGTGCTTGGCCCGCCCCGGCGCGATATAGGCGTCGATCTCGCGTTCCTCCATCGCCGTCAAGGTTGGCGTCGGAGCAATAGCCCGCGTCCGCCGACAGTTGCGTCGGCTTCTTGCCCAGATTGGCTTCGATGGCGTCGGCCATCGGCGCCAATTGATGCTGATCGCTCTGCTTCGCGTCGAGGCCGTGGGCGACGATCACCTGCGCCGTCGCGTCGACCGCCGCCTGCGCATTGTAGCCCTGGATGAAGCCGTCCTTGGTTTTCATGATGCGGCTTTCGGGATCGGTGAAGTTCTTCTGCGCTTTGGGGTCAGGCTCTTCGGATGGCGGGGCGGCGGGCTTGCCCGGTTTCTTGCGGCCCTCGGCTTGTCGCCGCTCCTCGGCCTGCGCTTTGGCCTTGGCCGCCGCGGCCGCTTTCGCCTCGGCCTCCAATTCGGCCTTCGCCGCCCGGATCTTCTCGACGCGCTTCTTCTTGTCGGCGACCCATTTGGGCAGCTCCTCGCCGCTCTTGTCGCGGCCGAAGGCTCTGTCTTCCTCGGCGTCCGCAGCCTCGGCTGCGCTCAGCCACCGCTCGACCTCGGCCTCGAGCTCCGCCGCACGCTTCTCCATGCGCTCGTAGCTCATCGCCTTGTGCTTGGAGGCGTTCGCCTTGATCTTCGTCCCGTCGAGCGCGACATGGCCGAGCTTCACAAGTCCCGCCTGTTCGCACAGCTTGAGAACTTGCCCGAACAGTCCCGCAAGCACCTTCAAGTGCCGCTTGCGGAAGTCAGAGACGGTGCGAAAATCCGGCGGATCGAGCCCGACAATGCTCAGGAAGTCGACCCGTTCGCGCGCCGCCTTGGCGATCCGGCGCGACGAGTAGACGCCGTTGCAATAGCCGTACAGCAACAGCGCCGTCATCATCGCCGGGTCAAACGGCGGCTGCCCGCGCTCGCTCGCATACGCGGCTTCGATCTCACCAAGGTCGAGAGGCTCGAGCACAAGCGCCAAAATGAAGCGAGCCAGATGGTCCTCGCCGACAAAGTCCTCAACGCTCGGCGGCAACAACAGCGGCTGATCGATCGTCCAGGGCCGGAAGGTCTTGCTCATAAGCAAACAGAATCCGATTCGAGCAAACGCCGCCACCACAATCCGCTATTATCCAGACAGGCTCCTAGCCGCCGATCATGCGGGGACGCAGCCCGCGCCTCAAGGTCTTGCGCCTCGCACAATTCACGCCAATTTGTTCACCGCTCGCGCCGATTTGAGCGCTGCACGCGGTGCAGAAGGCCTGGATCGAGGCCGACGCGCCGCAATGCGGCTATTGCCAGTCGGGGCAGATCATGGCCGCGGTCGCGCTCCTCGCGCACAATCCCCATCCGAGCGACGCCGACATCGACGACGGGATGACCAATATCTGCCGCTGCGGGACCTACCCGCGCATGCGCGCCGCCGTTCACCGCGCCGCCGAACTGATGAAGATCTGAACGGAGAGCCGCGATGACCGTCATGCTCTCTCGCCGCTCGCTGATTAAGGCTAGCCTCTCCGCCGCCGGCGGCCTGATGATCGCGGCGTTCGCGCCCGAATTCGCCGGCGCGACCACCATCGCCGGCGAACCGTGGAGCCCCGAGACCGGCAGGTCGCCCGACGAGGTCAACGCTTTCGTCGTCATCGACCCCGACAATTCCATCAGCCTGCGGGTCGCCAAATCCGAGATGGGGCAGGGCGTCCTGACTTCGATGGCGATGATTGTCGCGGAGGAGCTGGAATGCGACTTCGCCAAGGTGAAGGTCGAGTACGCCTCCGCCCACCGCAACCTCACCGACAGCAATGTCTACCAGTCGATGGGGACGGGAGGCTCGTCCTCGGTGCGCCGTTCGCGGGTGTTCCTGCAGCAGGCGGGCGCCTCCGGCCGCGCGCGGCTGATCGCCGCGGCGGCGGCCCGATGGGGCGTCGAACCCGCGTCCTGCGTCGCCAGCGGCGGCTTCGTCCGGCATGTTGCCTCCGCGCGGTCGGCGACCTTCGGCGAGCTCGCGGCCGACGCGGCAAAGGTCGCGCTCGCCGCCGAGCCGGCGATCAAGACGCCCGATCAATTCAGGCTCATCGGCGAGGGCTTGAACCGCATCGATACGCCGCTCAAGGTCACCGGCGCGGCGCGGTTCGGCATCGACACCCGCCTGCCGGGCATAGCCTACGCCGCCGCCGCCAATTGCCCAGTGTTCGGCGGCAAACTTAAATCATACGATTTTTCCGCCATCTCCGGGCGGCGCGGGATCATCGTCGCCGTGCCGGTGACAAATGGGGTTGCGGTGGTCGCCGACAATTTCTGGCGCGCCAAGGAAGCGCTCAGCGTCATGCCGATCGCATGGGATTTCGGCCCAGCGGCTTCGACCGACAGCGCCGAATTCGCCGCCGACTATCGCGCCGCGCTCGATCGCCCGCTCGCCGACGGCGGCGGCCACGGCGACATCGCCGCCGCGTTCACGAAACCGGCCAAAATCGTCGAGGCGGTCTACGAGGTCCCTTACCTCGCCCACGCGCCGATGGAGCCGCTCAACGCCACCGCCCATTGGCGGGAAGACCGGATCGACGTCTGGATGGGCACCCAAGATCCGGATTCCGCGCTCGCGCGCGCGGCCAAGGCTGGCGGGGTCGATCCGAAGGCGGTCTTCGTCCACAATTGCTTCCTCGGCGGCGGCTTCGGCCGGCGCGCCGTCAACGACGAACTGACCCAGGCGGTCGAGGTCTCCAAGGCGCTCAAGCGTCCGATCAAACTGATCTGGACCCGCGAAGAGGACATCCGCTCGGACCGCTACCGCCCGCAGGCGGCGCTGAGAATGCGCGCGGCGCTCCGCGACGACGGCTCGCCTTCCGGCTTCGAGTTCGCCACCGCGGTCGGATCGATCACCCGCTCGCTCGGCTGGGGCAAGGTCGAGAACGGCGTCGAGGGTTCCGCGGTCGAGGGCCTCGCCAACTGTCCCTATCGCGCCGACGCGCTTAAAGTCGGCGTCAACCTCAAGAACACCCACGTGCCGGTCATGTTCTGGCGTTCCGTCGGCTCGTCGCAGAACGCGTTCGCGGTCGAGAGCTTCATCGACGAGGTCGCCCATGCTGCCAGGCGCGATCCGCTCGAATACCGGCGCGGGCTGCTCGAAGGCAAGCCTGATTTCCTCGCCGTCCTCGATGCGCTGGCCCTGAAGGGCGACTGGGGCAAGCCGTTGCGAAAAGGGGTCGGGCGCGGGGTCGCGATCCACGAGGCCTTCGGCACCATCGTCGGCGAGATCGCCGAGGTCGCGGTCAGCGACCGCGGCGAGGTCAGGGTCGAGCGGGTCGTCGCCTGCGTCGACTGCGGCCATCTCGTCAATCCGCTCACCGCGGCGATGCAGATCGAAAGCGCCGTGCTCTACGGGCTCACCGCTGCGCTCTTCGGCGAGATCACCATCAAGGGCGGCCGGGTCGAGCAAGGCAATTTCAACTCCTATCCAATCGCCAAGATGGCCGACGCGCCGGTGATCGAAACCCATTTCGTCCTCTCCGGCGGCGACAAATGGGGGGGCCTCGGCGAACCCGGCACGCCCCCGATCGCCCCCGCTGTCGCCAACGCCATCTTCGCCCTCACCGGCAAGCGCATCCGCTCGCTGCCGCTGAAGAACGCCGCGCTCGGGGTGTAGACCGCGTCCCTCAGATCCTCGCGCCGAGCGCTATGCGCATGAGGTCCATGGCGGAGCGGGCGCCGAGCTTCTGTTTGAGCTGGGTGCAGTTGTTGGCGACGGTCTTGTAGGAGACGGCCAGCAGATCGGCGATCTGGGCCATCGTGCGGCCGGCGGCGAGAAGGCGCAGGATTTCGAGCTCGCGGGGGCTCAGGCTCGAAATCGCGTCGGCGTTGGCGCCGGCGCGCAGGAAGGCGATCTGCCGCGCCATTTCGGGGTGCAGATAGAGGCCGCCGTTCGCCACCCGCCTCACCGCTTCGGCGATGAGCGACGGGTCGTCGTTCTTGGCGATGTAGCCTTTGGCCCCGGCCTCAATCGCGCGCGCGGCGATGACCGGGTCGTCGTTCATGCTGAAGACGATAAGCCGCGCCTCAGGCGCCCGGTCGATGATCCGCCGCATGAGCTCCAGTCCCGAATGTCCCGGCAGATTGATATCGATCACCGCAACGTCGGGTCTCGAGTCGAAAAAAGCGGCGAAGCCGGACCCGCCGTCCTGCGCCTCGAGGACCTCGACGTCCGGATCCGTCTCCAGAAGCGCCCGGCATCCCGATACGACAATCGGATGGTCATCGACGATAAGTACCCGCAAAAGCTTGAACCTTCTCTGGCGGACCCAGCGATGGGACGCAGGTCCCGCGTTCCGCCCCAGCATTGACAAGGGCGCAAGCAAAATCAACGGTGAAGCTGGAAAGGCGTGAGACGGATGTGGCGTTCAGTCTCGCTGCGCAATCGGCTCAATCTGATTTTCGCTTCGCTGTTCGCGCTCTGGCTGGCGGTCGACGCCGGCCACGTCGTCTTTCAGGCAAGCGGGCGAACCCGCGCCGAAACGCAAAGCGCGATGCGGCTGACCAAGGATTTCGTCGCCACGGCGCTCGCGCGGATGCAAGGGGCGCCACAGCCGGAGGCGGTCGAGGCGCTGGTCGCCAGCCTCCAGAACCTGCGGCACGTGCGGGCGGGTCTCGGCGAACCGTCGCTCGCTTCGTCGATCTTGCGCGAGCCGAACAACGAGTCGGACGCCCCGCGGTGGTTTCGCGCGCTGGTCAACGCGCCGAGCGAAATCGCCGCCATTCCGGTCAGCTTGAGCGACGGCAGGACGGAATCGATCGTCATCGTCGCCGATCCCGCCGACGAGATCGACGAAGTCTGGACGGGCGCGCGTGACCACGCGCTGGTCGGCGCAATAATGGCGCTGGCGGCGTTGGGGGTGACGAGCCTTCTGGTCGGGCGCGCGGTGAAACCTCTTGGCGTCGCCAGCGCGACGCTGGCGCGGCTCGAGACAGGCGACTACGCGGCGCGCGCCGAAGGCGACGGACCGCCCGAGATTCGCGATCTCAACCTCAAGATCAACAGTCTCGCGGAGGCGCTTGGCGGCCTGAAACGCGCCAACAGCAAATTGGCGGCGCGGGTTTTCGACGCCCAGGACGAGGAGCGCCGGGTGATCGCTCGCGAGCTCCACGACGAATTCGGGCCCCATCTGTTCGCCTTGCGCGCCAGCGCCGCGGCGCTGGCCAAAAAGGCCGGCGACAATTCTCTGACGTATGCGGCGGCAAGCGCGATTGCGGCCCAGGTCGAGGCGCTTCAAGGCCAGAACCGCCGCATTCTGGCCGACCTGCGTCCGGCCGCGCTGGAGGAATTGGGGCTCGTCGAGGCGCTGGAGGCGCTGGTCGCCCATTGGCGGCGAGCCGAGCCAAGGGTCGCGGTCACGCTTCATGTCGATCCGCGCGTCGAGGCGATGAACGAGCGCGCGAGCCTCATGGCCTATCGTTTCGTCCAGGAGGCGATGACCAACGCATTTCGCCACGCCGGCGCGAAGCGGATCGACGTGTCGCTCAGATTTGAGACGCCGGCGCTCGATCCGGGGCTGGGCGACGCGAGCCTTGGCGGATTCATCATTCGGGTCGCCGACGACGGTCGCGGATTGCAGGCCGAGAGTGAAGCCGGGATGGGCCTTGCCGGCATGCGCGACCGGGTCCGGCTGCTCGGCGGCGAGGTCGCCGTGGGCTCTCCGCCCGGCGGCGGCGTCCTGGTCGAAGCGCGCTTCGGCCCCGCCGAAGCCGTTGACGGGCGGGAAATATTCCCGGCGAGCTCAGGAATTGATCCCCGAAAATCTTCCGATCATTGAAATAACACGCGGCGTCGAGCGAGGTTAAGGTCATGCGACAGCGGGGGGTAACGAGGTTTGGAGACGCCCGGCGTCTCTTCCTCTCAACGAGCCGACCCTCGCCCGATTGACCTTATGGCGCAGGAGGGGCGCATGGCGCGTTGGACAGCCTGGCGTTACGGCGCGGTGGGCTTCACCCTTTTGACGTGGGCGCCGACCGCGGCCCGCGCGAACACGATCGTGCTGCCGACCTTCGACGTCGTCGCGACGACGCCGCTGAACGGGGGCCAGATCAATGTTTCGCAGTCTCCCTTCGCAGTGTGGCAAACCAGCGCGCAGGACATTCAAACCTTCAATGATACGACGCTCCCCCAGTCGCTGGCCCGCTCGGCGCCCGGCGTCACCGTCGGCAACGTTTCCGGCAACGAGTTCGAGCCGGACCTCTTCTACCGCGGTTTCGATGCGACCGCGGTCACCGGCACGCCGCAGGGCCTGGCCGTCTACCAGAACGGCACTCGCATCAACGAGGCGTTCGGCGACGTCGTCAATTGGGACCTCATCCCGGCAATTGCGATCGACAAGACGACGATCGTCGCCGCCAACCCGATCTTCGGCCTCAACGCGCTCGGCGGCGCCGTCACCGTGACAATGAAGAACGGCTTCACCTGGCAGGGCTTCGAAGCCAATCTTCAGGGCGGCTCGTTCTATAACGCGCAAGAGCAATTCCAGTTCGGCAAGCAGTTCGCCAATTGGTCGGTCTATCTCGCGGCTTCGCAGATCAACGACGGCGGCTGGCGGGTCGCCGAAGCGTCGCAGCTCACCAACTTCTACGGCGACGTCGGCTACAAGGCGAACGGGTTCGAGTCGCATTTGCAACTGACCGCGGGCAACACCCAGTTCGGCGTCTCCGCTTACACGCCGCTCCAGCAGCTGCAGACGAATTGGGGCAGCGTCTACACCATTCCCCAGACCACCTATAACCAGATGGCGATGCTGCAGTGGAACGGCGCTTACGCCTATTCGCCGACGCTGAATTTCCAAGCCGCAGCTTATTACCGTCAGTTCAACCAGCAGCACGTCGACGGCAACGGAACCGATGTGACTCCCTGTCCGCCGTTTTCGTGCCTGAACGGGAGCCCGGTGCATGACACGCACGGCAATATCATCCCCGACATCTCGCAGGGCGGAACGCTCGACCTCGGCGAGGACGACGACAACCAGACGCAATCGCGCTCCGTCGGCGTCAGCGGACAAGTGGCCGACACCGACAAGATTTTCGGCCACGACAACACACTGACCGCGGGCGCGTCGTTCGACTACGGCTGGACGCATTACACCGGCAACAGCACGCTCGGCACGATCGCTTTCACCAACAACTCGTACCCGTTGACCGCCTCCCCGTACATCATCGACGAGCCTGACAGCTTTCTGAACCCGATCGACGTCAAGGCGAACAACACCTATGCCGGCGTCTACGCCCTCGACACGTTCAGCGCGACCGATCGCCTGACGCTGACCGGCGGCGCGCGTTTCAATTTCGCCGGGATCAGTCTTGAGGGCACGAACGACGCCCTCCTCAGCGGTTACTCCGACTACTTCCATCTCAATCCGACGGCCGGCCTCACCTACAAGATCACGCCCGACATCAACTTCTATGCCGGATATGCGATGACCAATCGCACACCGACGCCGCTCGAGCTCGGTTGCGCGAGCCCCACCGACCCGTGCATCATCAACAACTTCCTGTCCTCCGACCCGCCGCTCAAGCAGGTCGTCGGCAATAGTTTCGAGTTGGGCTTCCGCGGGCAGAACGCCCTTGCCGCACTGGGGCCCCAATGGGGCAAGCTGCAATGGTCGGCCGGGCTTTTCCGCACCACGCTGACCAACGACATTCTGCCGGCGGTGAGTACGTTCAACGGCTTCGGCTACTACACCAACGTCGGGACAACCTTGCGCCAGGGCGCGGAGGTGAGCGCCCAGTGGACCGGCGACCGGTGGACGGCTTACGCCAACTATACCTATATCGACGCCGTCTATCTCACCACCTTCGAGGAGCCGTCGGAGAACAATCCGTTGGCCGACGCCAATGGGAACATTCCGATCACCAACGGAACGCAGATCGCCGGCATTCCAAAAAATACGGTCAAAGTGGGCGTCGACTACGCCGTGACCGACAACTGGAAGATCGGCATGGACATGGTCGCGGCGTCGGGACAGGTCATCTTCGGCAACGAGAACAACGCGGTTCCCCAAGTTCCCGGCTACGCTGTCTTCGGCCTCCACACCTCCTACCAATACAACAAGCAAGTGCAGCTTTTTGGCTACGCTCAGAACATTTTCGATCAGCGTTATTATACGTCCGGCGGCCTGGTCCAGACCGGGGAGTTCATGGCCGGCCCGTCCATCACCAATCCGCAGACGTTTGGGCCGGCGAAGCCCTTCGCCGTCTATGGGGGGATACGGATCGCATTGTGACGCGCCTGTTGATCGACCCGCCGACAAAACGTGGCAGGCAGCCGCAAGGCGCTCGCCGGCCTGGCCACGGCGGACCAGGATGAGAGTCACGACTCGAACGCGCAAGGAAACCCTAGAATGGCGCATGACTTTTGCGCTTGCGGGTGTGATCGGCGGATTGTTCACGCTCCTCGTGGCGGAACTGATCGCGCGCTATTCTTGAGCGATCTGCTTGTCCATGGCGTCTTCGTCGACAATGGGCGTGAGCCTTGTCACAAAGCCGGGAATGGGCCAAATACGTCGGCGGCCCGGCGGTCATCGTTGAATGTCCGCTTATGTTGGCGTGAGAGCTGTCGGGCGGTTTGGTCGTCGCGACGTCCTGGAGCATTGTGATGCGCGGCGATCAGCGAGTCATTGAATATCTCAACAAGGCCCTTCGGCACGAGCTCGCGGCGGTCAATCAATATTGGCTCCATTATCGGATTCTCGACAATTGGGGCTACAGGGGCTTCGCCAAGACGTGGCGGGCGGAATTGATCGAGGAGATGCAGCATGCGGACAAGCTTGTCGCGCGCATCCTGTTCCTGGACGGAGCGCCGAACATGCAGTCTCTCGATCAGTTGCGAATTGGAAAGAACGTAAAGGAAATCATCGAATGCGATCTGGCGTCGGAAATCAGCGCCCGGACACTCTACCTTGAGGCCGCGCAATATTGCGACAGCGCAAACGATCGCGTCAGCATGAACCTGTTCGAGCAGCTGACGACCGACGAGGAGGCGCACATCGATTTCCTCGAGGCGCAGCTCACGCTGATCGAACAGCTCGGCGTTCAGCTGTACTCACAAAAGCACATCGGAGAGCTTGAGGGCTGAGTAAGCCTCGCATCCAGGCGGCCCGGCTGACATGAGCGGCGGATGTCGATAACGATGGGACGCTCAATGCAAAACAGTTGCGACGCAGGCCGGGCCGCGGGCTATTGAAATTGCCGAAGTGAAGTTTTCGAAGGCGCGCGAGTTGGTCGTTGGCGAGTATGCGATGAGATGGAAGCGTTGAACCTATCTCCGGTCGGGCTTTTTCTCGACGCCAGCCTCGTCGGCAAGTTCGTCATGGGCGTGCTGTTTCTCGCTTCGCTCTGGTGCTGGGTCCTGATCATCGAAGGGGTGATTTCGGTTGTGCGTCTCGGCCGCGCCGTCCGCGCCGCCCGCTCCGGTCAAGCGATCGCAAAGTCGCTCGAGCCAATTGCGACCGCCGGCGACGAGGAGTCGCGCCGCCGCATTCCCGGCGAAACCGTGGGCGACCTCAGGGAGCGCATCTCGGATGCGATGGCGCGCGCCGCGCGCGATCTCCTCACCCGCTCGGAAGGCGGGCTGCCCAACCTCGCGGTCATCTCCTCGGTTGCGCCGTTCGTCGGCCTGTTCGGCACCGTCTGGGGCATCATGTCGAGCTTCGCCGCCATCTCACAGGCGCAAGACACCTCGCTGGCGACGGTCGCGCCCGGCATCGCCGAATTGCTCGCGGCGACCGCTTACGGCCTCGCGGCGGCGATTCCAGCCTCGATCGGCTATAACCGGATCGGCGCAGCCTATGCACGGGTCGGCCAGCAGATGGCGTCCTTCGTCGAGGAGCGCGCGCTTTTCCTGATTTCGCGTCCGGCGGAAGTTACCCGCGACGACGGCCAACGCCGTCGCGCGGAGGCGCCCTGATGGCGATGAAATCGCGCAAGGTCGGCGAGGGCCTCTATCAGCCGCTGGCCGAAATCAACGTCACGCCGCTGGTCGACGTTATGCTGGTGCTGCTCATCATCTTCATGGTGACGGCGCCGATGCTGGCGAGCGGCATCAAGGTCAACCTGCCAAGCGCGAAGACGGCGCAGCCGCTCGAAACCAAGGAGCCGGTCGTGGTCGTCGTCGCCAAGGACGGCGCGGTTTCGGTCGGCAAGGACCAGGTTGCGCGCGATGAACTGGCGGCGACGGTCAAGGCGAGGCTCGGCGAGTCCAACGGAATCGTCCAGTTGCGCGGCGACAAGGAGGCCGCTTACGGCGACGTCGTCGCGGTCATGGACGATCTGGCCGCGAGCGGCGTCAGCCGCATCGCCATCGTTTCGAGCGGTCGTGGCGCCGCCCCCCGCCGCCCGCGCCCGCGCAATGACCGACGCTGCGCTCGGCCGGCTCGGATTTGAGCCGCCGCCCCTGAGTCCGCGCTGGCTTCGGCCGGCAGTGATTGCGATCGTGATCGCGCTTCACGCTGCCGCGCTCTCGATCCTCACACTCACGCCGAAGTCGCCCGAGCCGCCGGGAGAAGTGATCGTCGACATTCAGCCGGAAGCCCCGCCGGCGGAAACCCCGGCGCCGCCCGCCGAAGAGCCGAAGGCGGTGGAAAAATCGGCTGAGCCGCCGGCGCAGGACGCCGCGCCTGCGCCGGCCGAGTCGCCCCCGCCGCCGGTCGAGGCGCCGCCGCCGCCGGGCGCGGAGCAGCCCCCTCTTCCGTCGCCGGAACCGCCACCTCCAACTGTCGCCGAGCAACCTCCGTCGCCGCCGGAGCAGCCCCCCCTTCCGCTGCCGGAGCCTCCGCCGCCTGCCGTCGCCGAACAGCCTCCGCCGCCACCGGAGGAGCAACCTCCCCTTCCTGCGCCGGAACCTTCGCCGCCTCCGGCCCCGGTCGAGCTTGCGCCGCCGCCTCCCAAGACGATCGAGGCCCGGCCGCCAAAGCCCGCTCCGCCCTCGCGCGTCGAAGCGCCGAAGCCCCAGGCGAGACCGGCGCCGAAGCCGGTCGCCGCGCCCGCGCCTACTCGGGCTCAGGCGCAGCCGCGTCCCGCGCCGGCGCAGGGATCGCGCGGCGCTCCTTCGGCGAGTGCGCCCTCGAGCGCGGCGGCGAGCGCCGAGTCGCGCTCGGCTTATGGAAGCGAGGTGAGCGCCATCCTACATAGTCGCCTGTCCTATCCGGAAGGCGCCCGTGCGCGTGGCGCGAAGGGAGTAGTAGGGGTGTCGTTCAGTATCGGTTCGTCCGGCGCCGTGACTTCGTTTTCGATCACCCGTTCCTCCGGCGATAGCGATCTCGACGCCGCGGCGCGCTCGTTGGTGCAGGGGTCTCGATTTCCCCCGCCTCCTGGCGGCTCTCAGCGGATCTCGACGAGCTTCAACTATGTCGCCCGCTAGCCCCCGACTGAGGGCGCTGGTGCTGGGCTCAGCCGCCGGCGGCGGCGTGCCGCAATGGAACTGCAATTGCCGTGTCTGCCGGCTCGCCTGGAGCGGCGACAAGCGGGTCAAGCCGCGCACCCAGGCCGGCCTCGCGCTCAGCGTCGACGGCGCAGACTGGCTCCTGCTCAACGCCTCGATCGACCTGCGCCAGCAGATCCTGGCGACCCCGGCGCTCCAGCCTAAGGGCGAAGGACGCCATTCGCCCGTCGTCGCAGTCGTCCTGACCAACGCCGAGGTCGATTCTTCGGCCGGCCTGCTCGCGCTGCGCGAGCGCCAGCCGCTCGCGATCTACGCCACCCAGGCTACGCTCGACGCGATCGGGGCCAACCGGATGTTCGACGCCCTCGATCACGCCATCGCATCGCGCCGCGCAGTCCGCCTCGGCGAGGCCTTCGAGGCCCTGCCCGGCCTCAAGAATCGAATTGTTCGCCGTTCCAGGCAAGGTACCGCTCTGGCTCGAAGAGGGAAACGTCAGCCTCGACGAGGTCGGCGAAGGCACGGTCTGCGTCGCCGCGGAAGCGGATGGCGCGCGGCTCGTCTATGCGCCCGGCTGCGCTCATGTTACCGAAGATCTCGACGCCCGCGCCGGCAAAGCGGACGTGCTGTTTTTTGACGGCACCCTGTTCGCCGACGACGAAATGATCGTCAATGGCCTCGGCGACAAGACCGGCCGGCGCATGGGCCACATGCCGGTGGCAGGAAAAGGAGGAACGTTGGAGGCGTTCGCGCGGCATGCCCATGTGCGGCGCATCCTCATCCATATCAACAATTCGAACCCGATCCTGATCGAAGGATCGGCCGAAGAAGCGAAAGTGAAAGCCGCCGGCTGGGAGGTTGCGTTCGACGGCATGGAGATCGACTTATGAACAAGCATACCGGGCCTGAGCCCATGGACCCGGAGGCGCTCGAGGCGGCGCTCCGCGCCATCGGCCCCGAGCGCTATCACGACCTCCATCCGTTCCACGGCCTCTTGCACGACGGCAAGCTCACCAAGGGCCAGGTGCAGGCGTGGGCGCTCAACCGCTACGTCTACCAGGCGGCGATCCCGATGAAGGACGCTTCCCTGATCGGGCGCTGCGAGGATCGCGAGCTGCGTCGCGAGTGGCGGCGCCGCATCGCCGACCATGACGGCTCGGGCGAGGACAACGGCGGCATCGAGCGCTGGCTCATCCTCACCGATGGGCTGGGGCTCGACCGCGATTATGTGATGTCGCACGCAGGCGCGCTGCCGGCGACAAGATTCGCGGTCCAGGCTTATGTCCGTTTCGTCCGCGAGCGGCCGCTGATCGAAGCGGTGGCGTCGAGCCTGACCGAACTCTTCGCGCCCTCGCTGCACAAACGCCGCATCGCCGGGATGCTGGCCAACTACAATTTCATCGACGAGAAAGTGGTGACCTATTTCCGCCGCCGGCTCGATCAGGCGCCGAGGGACGCCAGATTCGCGCTCGACTACGTGAAACACAACGCGCGCTCGGTCGAACAGCAGCAGGGCGCGCTCGCCGCCCTTAAGTTCAAGACCGACGTGCTGTGGGCCCAGCTCGACGCGCTGCATCACGCCTATGTGACCGGGGCGATCCCGCCGGGCGCCTTCCGGCCCAGCGCATGACGGAACTCATGGAGCGGAGCTACCCGGCGGTTTGGCGGCGCCGCCCCCTCCACCGTCCTGCGGACGGTTCCCCTCCCCCGCGAAGCGGGGGAGGATGGGCCGCGCTATCCTCCCACGCAAAGCGGGGGAGGGGGACCACGCGACAGGGCGTCCGGAAGGACGCCCGTCTCTCGACGGGCTATGGCGTGGTGGAGGGGGTTGCGCCGCGGAATTGACCGCGGCCTGGGAATCGCCATGGAGCTTAATTCGCAGTCGAAACCGCATCTCCCCCGCGGCGTCCGGCTGAAGCGCGACGAGGCGCGCGGACGCTGGACGCTGCTCGCGCCGGAGCGGATCTTCGAGGTCGACGCGACTGCGGCGTCGGTGCTCGCGCTCTGCGACGGCGAGCGCGATCTTGCCGCAATCGTCGCCGAACTCGCGGCGCGCTATAATGCGCCGCGTTCGGTGATCGAAAAGGACGTCGTCGCCATGCTCGCCGACCTCAAGGCCAAAAGGGTCCTCGATACATGACCGCTCATGCCGCGCCCCCGCCGGCGCCGCCGATCGGGCTCTTGGTCGAGCTCACCCATCGCTGTCCGCTCGGCTGCCCCTATTGCTCCAATCCGCTGGCGCTCGAGCGGCCCGGCGCGGAGCTCGATACTGAAACCTGGAAGCGGGTGTTCGGCGAGGCCGCCGCGCTCGGAGCGCTGCACGTCCATCTCACCGGCGGCGAGCCGACGGCGCGGCGCGATATCGTCGAACTCACCCGCCACGCCTCGCGGAGCGGCCTCTACACCAACCTCATCACCTCGGGCGTCGGAGTTAGCGAGAAGCTGACCGGCGAACTGGCCGAGGCCGGCCTCGATCACGCGCAGCTCTCCTTTCAGGGCGCCGACAAGGAGACCAACGACCGGCTCGGCCACTATCGCGGCGCCTGGGAGCGCAAGCGCGCCTTCGCCGGCTATGTGACACGGGCCGGCATGCCGCTCACCCTCAACGCCGTCATTCATCGCGCCAATCTCGATCAGGTGGCCATGTTCATCGAGCTCGCGGTGGAACTCGGCGCGCGCCGGCTCGAAATCGCCCACACCCAATACTACGGCTGGGCGCTCTTGAACCGCGCCGCACTAATGCCGCCGCGTCAGGAGGTCGAAAAATCGATCGCGCTGGTGGAGGAGGCGCGGGCGCGGCTCAAGGGCGAGCTGGTGATCGACATGGTGATCCCCGATTATTACGCCCGCTATCCCAAGCCCTGCGCCGGCGGGTGGGGGCGGATCGCGCTCAATATCTCGCCGACCGGCAAGGCGCTGCCCTGCCATGCCGCCGAGACCATTTCGGGGCTCGAATTCTGGAACGTCCGCGATCATTCGCTCGCCGACATCTGGCGCTCAAACCCCGCGTTCAGAACGTTCCGCGGCACGGAATGGATGCGCGAACCCTGCCGCTCGTGCGACCGGCGCGAGGTCGACTGGGGCGGTTGCCGCTGTCAGGCGCTGGCGCTGACCGGAGACGCCCGCAGCACCGATCCTGCTTGCCACAAGTCGCCCGATCACCAGCGCATCGTCGCGACCGCGATGGCGGAGGCCGAATCCGGCGACGACGCGCTGCGCTGGCGGTCCTATAAGGACAAGGTCGAGGCCTAAGTCCTGCGGCAGCGGTGTCAGCGGCCCGATTTTTCAAACCATCTGTTGCGTAAATCAGAAATGTCACTATATGTATTCCTGTTGACCGAAGCGGGCGACCGGGTGGCAACGAAAATGGCCAGCCTTCCGAACGGCGAAGCCAAAAGGGGCCCAAGCTCCTGAAAACAAACGATTCCACGAAATTGAATATTTCGCGCCCCAACGATTCCAATGACTTGCGAGGGACCTGACGCAACGCGCGGCGAAGCTGAGCGCGGTAGAGCGCAGGAAATCCGCCGCCCAGGCTTCAAAACGAAGCGCCTCGTTTCGTGGAACGAAACGAGGCTCGGGCGGGAGGCCTACCGGCAGAGCGCGCTCGCATTCGCCGTCCACCGTCCGAAACCGCTCGCGATCATGTTGCGGATGACAGCGCAGACGTAAGTCCGCTCCGCCGCCGGATTGTTGGGCCCGGCGTTATAGCGGGCGACCGCCAGCGTCCATGAGCCCTCCTGCGCCTTGAGCGACTTAAGAAAGTTCGCGGCATACTCGACGTTGCGCGCGGGGTCGAACATCTCGCTGAGCGAACGAAAGTCGGCGCTGTGAAAGCGATGATTGATCTGCATCCAGCCGATGTCGATGAACTTCGCGCCGCGCTGCTCGGCCTGCGCAAAGCGCGCCATCGCTTCAGCAAGACTCGTGGAATGCACCGCCCGGCCGTCGACGTTCATATCGTAGGGACTGAGCTCGCCCTTGCGCCCGGTCTCGGTCAGCCCGACCGAATAAAGGACATTGAGCGGGACGCCGTTCAGCGCCGCCGCGCGCGTCATCTCCTTTTCGCATGCGAGCGGCTCCTCGGCGCCCACTGGGCCGGCGCTAGAAAGTGCGATCGCGAGCAGCGCCGCGCCGAGACGAACTCGCATCGCCCGAGCTCCCTTGCTCGCCTGCGTCTTGACCCGATTGGCGTCCGCCGCCCGTCGAGCCATCGTCGGCAGAGCCTGCATTTCCGTTCGTATTCGCATCGGCGTTCACGCCCATCTGCCTGATAATGAGCGAATTGAGCGGCTGGCCGATCGCCGCCAGGCGGTCGGCGATCGCATCGCGCGCGCCCTCGATCGATCCCGCGGTCTGAGAGCTCGCGGAGCGGATGACGACCGAGAGTTTGTCGCCCGCGAGCCGCATCGTCATCGAGACATCCTCGAGGCCGCTCGGCGAGAGGTCGACGTCGATCTCCTTGACCGGCGCCGCCGCGGGCGGCGTTGCAGAAGCGGACGGGCTCGCGCGCGGCGCGATCTCGGCCGCCGCAGGGGCCTCGGTTGGCCCGAATGACGGCCCCGCGGCCGCGGTCGACAGCGGCGCCCCAAGCACGGCTCCCTGGGTCGCCGGCCGTCCGCCGGAAGCAGCTGGATCGGGCTGACCAGCGTCGGCCTTGTCGCCCGGCTGGGCTTTCGCGGAAGCGGCCGAACTCGCAATTTTGCCGATGGAGGGCGGCGCGGCGGCTTCCGCCTTCCGCCCGCCACGGCCAGCATCCGGCGCCGCCGACCGTGTCGAGGCTGCGGTCGGATTTGCCGCCCCGCCCGCTGCGCGAGAAGCCACCGGCGCCGCCGCCCTGCTCATCGCCGCCGCGGCGTCCGCGATGGGCGTCGCCGCGGCGAGCGAGAGGCCAGCGCCTGCAGCGGAGGGCGGAGATGGCGCCGGGTCGCGCGCTGGCCCCCGGCCTTGCATCGAGAGCGGCGCGGAGGAGGATGGACTGGGTGCTCCGGTCTCGCTTTCGCCGCCGGGCGGAGCCGGCGCGAACGAAGGCGCCTCGGTCGACGGCGCGCCGGCGGCCCGCGAAGCGCCGGTGACGACGACCCCCGAGGTCGAGAGAGCGAGGTGAAACGCGCGTTCGCCAGTCAATCTGGCGGCCGCGGGCTGCGCGGGGTTTGCGGTCGCGAGGCTGGACGCGCCGCTGATGTCGAGCTTCGCCTCCTTGGTCGAAGCCGGCGCAGGCGGGGAGACGTTGACGGCCGCCGCTGGACCTTGGCTCGCCGTCATGACCGGCGACAAGGCAAACGGCAACGACGACAGAAACGCGCCGTCGCCCAGCATCGGATGGCCGTCCGATTGTCCTGACCGCGACTGTCCTGGTTTCGGCTCGTTCGAAGTCTGCGCCCCTTTCTCCGCGGCGGAAGAGGTGGCCTTCGTAGCCGCGCCGGGAAGCGAATCGAGCGTGGCCGCGAACGCGGATCCATCGACCGCGGCGTGCGGCGCCGCACGCATCGGGAAGGCGACGATTGCGCCGGAAACGGGCGCGGCGGTGGGCGCGGTCATTGCGGGCCTCGGTCCCGTCCACCCACGAGACCAGCGGTGCGATCGAGCGCGTCCCGCGCCCTCTCGATGGTCAGCGCCGGCCCGCTTGCTTTGTCCTTTTCCTTGTCGCCATCGCCGAGCGAAGCGCCCGATGAGCTGACGAAGCCCGTTTCGGGGGTGATCCGCAACTCTGCCGCCACCCGCCGGACCGCGATCAGCAGACTGGCGTCGGCGCGGTCGAGTTTCGAAACGGCGATCGTCCGCAGATCGGCGGCCGCCGCATCATACGCGTCGGAGAACATTCGACTGGCCGCGAGATAGAGGCGGGCGCGCATGGCCCCCGGACTCTCCGCGCTGACGCCCTCGAGCGCCTCGGTCGCCGCCGCGGCGGCGGCGTCGAATCGCGCGTTGACGACGGCGGACTTCGCCAGCGTGAGCAGGAAGTCGCGACGGCTGTCAGCCGGCAACGAAGCCACCGCTCGCGAAATCTGCTGGTAGTCGCCGGGATTGTCGGCCAGGCCGGACCGGGCGACGCTCACCGCGAGATCGCGAAAGAAGTCGGCCGCATAGAGCGATGCGGCGAAGCGGGTCGCATACTGCCGGGTCAGCATCGCCGCGCGGCCGACATCCTTGCCCTCGGCGAGAAGCACGATCTCGCGCCGCAGCGCCGCCTCCTCGACCAATCCCCCGGGCGCAAGGACGCGCGCCCAGTCGAGATGCTCGACTGCGGCCTTGGCGTCCCGCTTCGTCTCGAGCACCGAACGGGCGAAGGCGACCTCGCCCGCCAAGCGCGCGTCGAGGGCGTTCAAATCCTCCTTGCCGAGAAGAGACATCGCGTCGGCCTCATGATTGGTGACGTAAGCGAGCGCCCCCGCGCCAGCGCCCGCTCGGACTCGGCGACCGCGTCGCCTTTCAGAAGCAGCGAAACGTCGGCGAGCGATCCACCGCTGAGGATATAGACGACGAGCGAATCCGCTTCGCGCCTGTCCTTCCAGCTTTCCGGCCGGGCCACCGCAATCGTCCCGCGCATGGCCTTCAATTGATCAAGCTGAGCGGCGTACGCGGCTTTCTCGCCCTGGGCGATCTGAAGCTGGATCCGCTGCAGGTCGTCGGCCATCCCGGCCAGATTCGCGGAATCGGCCAGCGCCGCGGCAGGCGCCATGAGCGCGAGCGCGGCCGAGGCCCATGCGCGCCGGGCGGAGGTCATGGCGTCGGCTCGCGCAGGAGAATTTCGATCCGGCGGTTTTCGGCCGCCAGCGGATGCGACGCATCTTTCAGATGACGGTCGGCGTAGCCCTCGACGCGCTCGAACCTTTTCTCCGCCACCCCGCCGCGGCTCAGCATGTAATAGGCCATCTGCGCCCGCGCCGACGACAGTCGCCAATTGTCGTAAGTCGCCGAGCGGTAAGGACGGGCGTCGGTGTGCCCGCGCACGACGATCGCGCCGGGCATCGCCTGCAGGCTCGCGGCGATGGCGTCCATGATCTTGAGGACGCGCGGCTGCGGCTCGGCGGAGCCGACGGCGAACATCGAAAAATTCTGCCGGTCGGTGAGGCTGATGAGGATTCCATCCTGGGTGGCCTCAACATCCAGCTGCGGGCCTTGCGTCGACGCGGCCTCGCCCGCGAGCCGCTTCTTGAGATCGGCAAGCAGGTTGGCGGCGGCCGTCCGGCGCGCTTCGGCGGCGTCGGGCGCCGGCGGATACGCGGACGACGGCGCAGGCGATCCCGATCCTTGAGCTTCGGCGGGACTCGGCGCTGGCGCAGCCTCCGGCGCGATCGGCGTCGACATTGACGCCGGCTCGTCGCCCGGGGCGCCGGCCTCGGGCGGAGCGCCGGGATTGGAAGTCATGACATTCACCGCACGGTCGCTGCCGAGCGGACGGAATGGATCGCGCAGCGCCTCGTCGGCGCTCGGCCCGACTTCGCCGTAGCCCTTGAGCGCCGCCGACGGATCGATGCGCGGCCCCGGGGGCGGCGCGCCGGCGATCTTGTCGAGGCTCGCGCGAGGA
The DNA here is from genome assembly GCA_963767245.1 of uncultured Alphaproteobacteria bacterium. Classification (GTDB taxonomy): domain Bacteria; phylum Pseudomonadota; class Alphaproteobacteria; order Rhizobiales; family Beijerinckiaceae; genus Roseiarcus. The sequence continues at coordinate 68,271 of CAVYDG010000023.1, read as the reverse complement.
TCGCTGAACAATTCCTGCTCCGACATGGTCGGATAGGGCTTAGCCGGATCCGGAGGCGGCAGCGGCGACTGCGGCGTCGCCGGGCGACGTTGATCGCCTTGGTTCGCGGCGTTTGCCGTCGCGCCATCGTCAGCCGATTCCCCCGCCGATTCGCCGAGCTCGGCCGACGGCTTGCCGGCGCTCGGCGCGGCCGAACCCGCGCCTGGCTGATAGGCGTCCTTTTCCGGCACGCCGTGGATGCCCTTTTGCGCCTTCGCCGGCTCTTCGACCTTCACCGGATTGAAGTAGCGCGCAATGAGCGTCTTGGTGTTCTTGTCGGTGGCGCTGATGATCCACAAGACCAGAAAAAACGCCATCATCGCGGTCATGAAATCGGCGAAGGCGATCTTCCAGGCGCCGCCGTGATGCTCATCCTCGTGCGAACCGCGGCGCCTGACGATGACGATTTCCGGATGTTGCGCAGACATTGGCGCTCGCTCAGTCGGCGACCGAGGCGAGCAGCTTCGCCCAGGAGGAGCGAGGTGACGATTTGGGTCGCGCCCACCTCTACGACTGCCTCGGCGCCCTTGTCGTCGACATACGCCAGCTTGACCGGCAGATCGGCGATCCGTTCGCGCAGGCGCGCGAGCACGCGCTCGGGGCCGCGAATTGTGATCAACCCGGGCGAGCCCGCCGCACTGAGCCGGGCGATCGCCTTGCCCAATTCGTCCGCCGCGTGTTTCACCGCCTGCTTCTCCAGAAACGGCGTGAGGATGCGGGTGACGGCCGCTCCGACATTGGCCTCGATCTCTTTCAATCCGGAACGGAGCGCGCGCTCGAGTCCGGCGCATGCATTGTGCTCAAACTCGAGCCGCGCAGTCTCCGCCTCCTGCCGAACTGCGGCGAGTTCCGCTTCATGGCGGTCGGAAGCGTCCGCCCGCCCTTCGGCCAGCCCTTCCTCGCGGCCGCGCGCATGAGCTTCGGCGAGCCTGACCGCGATATCTTCCGGCTTGACCGCCCCGCCCCCCGCGGGGGCGGCGAGCGGTATCGGCTTTCGCTCCCACGGCATGCGCCGGGCGCTATCCTTCGCTTGCGTCTCGCCGGCGCTGTCCTCGTTCGCCAGGGCGCTGAAGGCCGGCCGCAGACGCGGCTCGCCGTTCTCCGCGCTGGGCAGGCTTCGCGGCCGAAACGGCGAGCTCTCGCGTCGCGGCGGCGCTTTTTCGGTTGTCGCGCCGCCGAGATGATCGAGATAGTCGGCGATCGAAAGCGGTTTCATCCATTCGCTCCTTGACGAATCCATTGTTTGAGAATCGTGGCGGCGTGGTTCTCATCGAATTCGACGAGTTTCTGCAGCTTGCGCTCCGGGCCGTTGTCGCGCCGCGCCAGCAGCGCCTGCAGAAACGCGTCGCGGCCGGACTCCGTATCGATAAGAATGCTTTCGGTCGGCCGGCCATCGCCGTCGGGCGGCCCCAGCGCGGGCGTCTGGCCGCTCGCCCCGCCGCGCCCGTCTCCGGTCGCCGCCAGCCGCTCTGGGGCGAGAGCCATCTTCAACCCGGGCCGAACCCCGAACCAGACCACCATTGCCGCGACCGCCACGATGGCGCCGGCGTTGGCGATCAATCCCGTCTGACGGGCAACGATTTCGATCAGCGAGGGACCGGGCGCAGGGTCGAGATCGCGCGACGAATCGATGAAGTCGACTACCGAGACCTTGACCGCGTCGCCTCGCTGCCGGTCGAGTCCGGCGGCCGACGCAACGAGCTGCTCGATCTCGTGAACCTGATTGGCGAGGGCGTCGGGCGACGGCTTGTCGCCGAGCGAGGCGGTAAGCGCGGCGCGGTTGATGAGCACCGCGACGGAGAGATTTTGGACTGCGAATCCGGCGCTGGTGGTCTGAAATCGACTTGGACGAGAGTTCGTAGTTGGTCAGCTCTTCGCGCTTCTGCGTCTGGTCGTTCGACTGCTTCAATTCGCCGCCGGAGGTTTTCGGCTTCGGAAGGTTGGCTTCGACGCCCGCGGCCTGCTCGCCTGCGGCGTTCTGCGAACTCTGCTGTTCCTTGGTCACCCGCACCGAGCGCTCGACCCGGCTATCGGGATTGTAGATCGTCTCGTTGGTTTGGGTCTTGTCGGCGTTCAGCCGGGCGGCGACCGAGATCTGAAAAGTGCGGGCGCTGAGGTAAGGGGTCAGCGTGCGGGTGACGTTGTCGCGGATTTCCTGAGAGACTTCCTGCTCGAGCGCGAGCAGATTGTCCGGCGACTTCTCGATCGAACTCGTGGCCGGAGGCCAGGAGGCGGCCGTCGACGTTGAGCACGGTGACGTCATCGAGCTTCATTCCGGGAACTGCGGCCCCGACAAGGTGGCGGATCGCCTGCCCGGTGGCGCGGTCGTCGCCGCCGTCGGTCCGAATGACCACGGAGGCGGAGGGCGGCTGACGGTCGCGACGAAATGAGCCTTCGTCGGCGAGCACGATATGCACCCGGGCCGCCTTGACCGTACGCATCATCTGGATCGTGCGCGCGATTTCACCTTCGAGCGCCCGCAAGCGAGTGATGTCCTGCATGAACGAGGTCAGGCCGAGCGAACCGAGCTTGTCGAACAGTTCGTTGCCGACGGCGCCGCGCCGCTGCGCGGCAGGCCCTTTTCCGCCAGGATCATCCGCGCGGCCGCCGTCTGCCCGGCCGGCGTGAGGACGATTGTGCTCTCGGCGTTGACGTCGAACGGCACGCCCGCTTCGCGCAACGCGGCGCCGATGGCGGCGATATCGTCGCGATCGAGTCCCGAATAGAGGGTCTCCATCGTCGGACCGCTGAGGTAGTAGCCGGCCAGTCCCGTCGCCGCGAACGCGGCTGCGCCGATCACGGCGAGCGCAGTCAGCCGCCGGACGCCGAGCCCCTGCAGGTTCGCCCAAAGCCGTTCGATTTGCGCCAGCAGGTTCGTCGCCACATTCGAGCCTGAACGATGAATTCGCCCCGGCCATCGTCGGCGGCGGAGCTTGCGCCGGGATGGCGGGAGCGACCGGGGCGACCGGCCGCGAGGGGCGGGCGAATCGATTTTCGCCCAATTAACCGGCCATTAGCGGTTGCCCCCTTAGTGTTCGCTCCGCCGGGACGAGCATGGCCAAGAGCGCCGCCCTGGTTCTACACGACGGTTGGGCTCTCGACTTCGAGCCTAGGGCATGCTGCCGGTCCGTCGTCTCGGTGCGAGTCCGAAATGTCGTCCCTTTCCCGCGACCATTTCCGACAGGAGCACCCTCATGAGTTCAATCTTGGACAATCCGGCCGCCTTGAGCGCGCTGCAGGCGTTGCAGATGACGCAGCAGTCGCTTTCGACGGTTCAGAACGAAGTTTCGACCGGCCTCAGCGTCGCCACCGCGGCTGACAATTCCTCCTACTGGTCGATCGCCGCCCAGCTCAACGCCGACAGCGGCGTCGTACAGGCTTCCAACGACGCCCTGTCCCAGGGGCAGTCTCTGCTGGCCACCGCGAGCTCGGCAATCAATTCGGTCATCACCACCATCAATTCGATCCAGACGGCGCTGACCCAGGCGACCGAGCCGGGCGCGGAGCTCGGCAACATCAACACCTCGCTCGCCTCACTCGGTCAACAGCTCACCGACGCGGTCAATGCCGCTTCCTTCAATGGCCTGAACGTCCTGAACGGCAGCGTTGCGTCGCTTAACTTCGTCGCCGGCTTCAACGCCAGCGCGACCGGCGGGACGATCAACACTATGGCCTTCACCACGCAGGCGCTGTACGGATTGACCACGGGTGGAACATCGACATCGAGGACCAGCCAGTCCACTGTTGCGGACGCGGCGACGATTGCTCAGCTGCAGACCCAGTGGGGCGCCGACACGGCCGACACGACCCCCGTCACCGCCGGAACCGTCACCGCCACTTATGGCAAGGACGCAATCTACGAAAACACGGCTACGCAGCAGTTCACGGTCCAGTCGAAAGCCCTCGACGGCACGGCAACCACGACCGTCTACACAGCCCTCGACGCCAACGGCAATTCGATCGCCCAGGGCGGGAGCCCGACCTTTGCTGCTGCGGCGTCCTACGCGGTCACGACGACGGTCACGACACCGGCGTCGCAAAATCTGCTGGTGCAGAATGGGACGGATCTGACCAATCTCAATGTCTCCGGCGCCACCGCGGCGCAGACCGCGCTCAACGACGTCAACCAGGCTTTGTCGGCGGTCACAAACTACGCCGCGCTGATCGGGGCGACCCAGGACCGGATGACGACAGCGAATACGTTCAACACCGCCTTGATGACAAACTACGCCAACGGCGTTTCGGGCATGGTCGATGCGAACATGAACACGGCCTCGACCCAGTTGCAGGCTCTCCAGACGCAGGAGCAGCTCGGCATCCAGTCGCTGTCGATCGCCAACCAGAACGCGGCGCTCATCCTGAAGCTGTTCCAGTAACATCGGCGCGGCCGGCGAGGTCCAGACGATCTCGCCGACCGTGGCTCGCCGCCAAGAGCGCGTTCCCCAATTCCCCGCGCGCCGCTTGCCCGCCCCCGGCAGGTCCCACACCTAAGGCGCGCGGGGAGCCAGGTTCATGCTGTGTGATACCCGGGCGTCCAGGGGACGTCTTGGCGGGATGGCGGGGATCGATGCCGAACTCGCCGCTATTTCTCGATGCAGTAGCCGAGGAACCGCTTGGAATCGATCGGGTCGAACCCCAACCGGTGCTTGAGCTTCTTGCGCAGCTTGCTGATGTGACTCTCGATGACGTTCTCGTCGACGTCCTCGTCGAAGAGCCCATAGACGGCATTGAAGATCTGGGTCTTGCTGACCCGCCGGCCGCGGCAGCGCAACAGAAACTCGAGGATACGGCGCTCCCGACGGGGCAAAGGAAACGGACTGCCGTTCGCCTCGGGCTCGCGGCCGTCAAAATAGACGCGCAGTTCGCCGACCGTCACGTGGCCCTTCTCGCCGAACACGCGACGGTTGATCGCCCCGACCCGGGCGACGATTTCCCGCACATGGACCGGTTTGCGCAGGACGTCGTCCGCGCCAGCGGCGAACAGACACAATGTATCGTCGAGCGAATGGCGATCATTGAGACAAAGAACCGGCGCGTTCGACCGTTCGCGAATCAATCGCGAGAGCGCTTCACGCTCGCCGCAGTCGCCGATCAGAAAAGCCTCGACCGCGCTCATGTCCGTGTCGCTGATCTTGCCGATCCATTCGCGAAATTCACCGGCTTCGATCCCGGCCGAGGAGACGCCTTCACGATCAAAACCGTTGGCGTAGCCTCCCGCCACGATGTCGCGATCGTCGATAATAATATACATAGACCTGCTCCACTGGACCGAATTGACCTTGGAACGCCCTCTTTTACGACAACACTCGAATTCAACCGAGACAGGATTAGATACGCTGTGTTTTAGGAACGGTAGCGATTGTGTATTTGAGACAACAACTGGCTTATTGACCCCGAGACCGCCGATTGTTAACTTTTATCCAAAAAGTCGTTTCGCTTTTTCTTGACAAATCTTTATTGAGATCGAAAAGTACCCCCAACTTGGTTAACGCATGATGTACGTCTGTTATGGTTCCATGTATTTATGAAATGGTTAACGCAGTCCTAACCGGGCGCCGTTCAGGGAAAACGCGCGGCGACCGCGCCGGCGACGCCGTGTTGCTCGGGGTCAAACGCCGGGACTGGCGCGCCCGGCCGAGTGCGGCGCTCAGGCTTGGGCGCGAACTCGCGCGGCGCGGCGAGGTAGCCTATTGGGCCATCGCGCCCGAAGGGAGCGCGCGCGAAAGCATGGCCCGCGATCAGCGCCGCGGCCGGCGCGAGCCCGCGCGCCTGCGCTCGGCCAAACTTCTTGACGTAGGCTATCGCTTCGTCTGCGAGGGCCGGATCTGCGATCGGTCTCCGGACGGACTGCGCCTCGCCCTGGCGCGCGACATCAGACTTCCGCCCCGTTTGGCCGTACATATCGACGAGACCGGCGAAGTGCGCGACGCGAAAATCGTCTGGCGCCGCGGGGCGACAATCGGAGTCCGGCTGCACGAGGCCGCGGCGGCGGACGCGCTCAAGGCCAGCGACCGCTATGCGCTGAGGCGACGCTACTACGCCGTCCCCGGCTGAACCCAGTCAGGCGTAGCTCTTCTCTTCGACGAGAGCCGAACTGGCGAGGGTGTTGATCGCGCGCTTCAGCGCCGCGCGCACGTCGTTTTCGCCGTAGACCGATCGCGCGAGCGCGACGAAGCGGGGTCCGAAGTCCCCCTCGCGCTCACAGGTCCGAATCGCATCCTCGATGTCCCAAAGGCGCGCGTTGACCGCGGCGAGGCGGTCGGCGAGCAGATCGATCGACGATCCGGTTGGGCCGCTCTCGCCCGCCAGCCGTTCGAGCAACTCGAGCTCGCGCTGGACATTGGCGAGTTTCTCGCGCTCGCGGATGCGTTTGGCTTTGATCCGCAGGATGGTGATCTTGTCGATCAATTCGCCGAGCGAGCACGGGCATGAAACCATCGCCGGCGCGGCGCGACGCGCGACGAGCGCGGCGACTTCGATCGCCATGGCGTCGAACACGTCGCCCCAGACGCCCCGGCGCGACTGGCGGAAGAGGCGCATGGTCGGGTACCACGGCAAATCGGCGCGTCCGGTCAGCCAGCGCCATTCGGCGTCGCTCTTCATCGCCACCCAGACCGGGACGGCCAGGGCCCCCGCGAGATGCGCGATCGAGGTGTCGCAGGTGACGACGAGATCGAGCCAGGCCATCGCCGCCGCCGTGTCGACGAAGGCGTCCGGCCCGGCGTCGAAATCCGCCCCCAGCGTCTCGACCCGCATCGACGACGGCAGAAGGGCAAGCTGCTCTTCGCCGGCGCCTTTCTGCAGGGAAATGAGCCTGACGCCCGCGACCTTGCCAAGCGGCGCGAGTTCCGCAAGCGGCATGGACCGGGCGCGATCCGCCTCCGGATTTGGGTTGCCTTGCCATACAACGCCGATCTTGAAGCCGGCTGCGCCGATGCGCCGGGCCCACTTTGCCCGCAAGGCCGGCTCGGCCGCGAGATAGGGAACCGTGGCGGGAATCGTGTCGAGCCGCGTGCCGAATGCGTAAGGCAGGCTGCTGATCGCGATCTGGGCGTCGAATTCTTGCCCCTCCGACGGCGCATCGGCGGTTCGTATGTTTGCCTTCGAACAGAGGAGCCGGCGCAGCCTCGGCGGACAGACGAAGGTCGCATCGACGCCGGCGGCGGCCATCAACGGCACATAGCGAAAGAACTGAATAGTGTCGCCGAGACCATGGTCGTTGAGCACCAGGACGCGCTCTCCTTGTCGTCCCGGCCCCCGCCAGGTCTCGAAGCGCGCTCCGAGCGCTTCGCCAAGCGATTTTCCGTTAAGCCAGCGCGCCTCGTAACCCTGAAATCCGCGCTCGAAGTCGCCAAGCGTCAGCAGGAGGCAGCCCTTGCCCGCCTCAGCCTCGCGGCTGCCGAGCGCCTCGGCCGCCTCGAACGCCGCAAGCGCCTCGGAGAAACGGCCGAGGCTGCGCAGCGCCAACGCCTGGCCGCAGAGAGCCGCTGGCCGACTAGGGCGCCGGCGCGCTCGCTCGGAGGTAGGCGCTGAGCGCCTCCTCGGGGCGATCGAGCTTCAGAAGCGCATTGCCGAGGTTGATCGCGGCCTGAGGGAAATCGTCGCGCAGCGACAGCGCGCGTCGCGCCGCGTCGAGCAATTCCTCGAGACGCCCGAGCTCGCGCAGCGTCCCGGCGCGGCTCGACCAGGCGTCGGGATCGTCGGGCGCGAGCGCCGTCGCCGCTTCGAACGAACGCAGCGCCTCATCGAAGCGGCGGGCGCTGAACAGCAGCTTGCCGGCATTGACATGGGCGACGACCAGCGAAGCGTCGAGCTCGAGCGCCCGCCGATAGAAGCGCAGCGCCGGCTCGGGCTTGCCCAATTCGCCGAGCATGTAGGCGCCCATGCAGAGCGCGGCGGCGAAATCGGGTCTCAGCCGGATTGCCTCGTCGATGAGCTTGATCGCCTCGTCGCGCCGGCGCTCGCGCCACTGAACGGCGGCGGCGGCGTAAAGCGCATCGGGTTGAGAAAGGCCAGGATTCACCGCTTGGCCTCAGGCGCCGCGGGCAGCGGAAGGCAAAAAGGACGTTGGGTCCAAAACATGCCGCGGATTAAGGCGCGGCGCTTGCGTGGGCCTTTCTTCAGCCGCCGAGCGAAAACCTTTGCAGGCTCGACAACAGGGCGGTCGAAAACACTGGCGCGGGCTGGCCGGTGAAGGCGTTGAGCGCGCTGCTCAGCACCGAGCCGTTCGAACTGATGACGTCAGCCAGGACAGCGGCGGCGCCAGACTGGCCTGAACTCGAATTGCCCGAATCGACCGTAAGGTTCGTGGTCGCTCCGGAACCGGGCCCATAGGTCGCGTCGTACATTGCGGTGAACCGCTCGGTGAGCTCCTGGAGTTTGGCCGGATCTTGCAGGTCGGAGATCGGCATGAGCTCGGAGAGTGTCTGGGGTTGAAGGTCGCCGCCGATCGACGGCGAGAGCCCCATGATCGTCGTCGCGACTTGCAGGAGATTTGGATCGGCCAGGATTCCATATTCGCTGGTGACCGTCGGCGCCACACGCTGAAAATACAACGCAAGCTGGACACCCACGTCCTGGGCGCCCTGATCGCTCTCGAGCTGCTGTTCGAGATAGTCGTTCGTCGTCGTCTGGACCACGCTCGCCGACGAAGGCGAGGTCTGCGCCGCCCGCGGCGAAATTGAACGCCGACGCGAACGCCTTCCACCGCGAATCCGGCAGAGTGTTGGCAAGGCTTTTCGGATTGGAAACTCCGCCTTCCAGCACCTTCGTAATCAGCGCCGTCGAGTTGATCTGGTCGCCGAGGCCATAGGCGTCGAGAGCGTAGGACAACAGCCGATAGTTGCCGACGAACGTCCTGGATCGACGTCGCCGAGCCGATATTCGCCTCGTAATAGGCGGTCGCGGTTCTCACCGCGGGCTCGGCCGCAGTCATCGCCTGATAGCGGGGCAGGTTCTGCGACACAGCGAGGTAGGTGGTTGTCGTATTGGGCATTTGGGACTCGCGCGGCTCAGTCCGAAGCGCCGGAGCGCGATGAGGCAGAAGTCACGACGCTAGCGGCGAAGCCCTGCAGGTCGGTTAATCCGCCACGGCGCGCGCGCGCCCCGCGGACTCGCCTTCGTGTCAGCCGCTGCGGCGATTTCCGCCAAGGCCCGCCGCGACAATCAGGTCGTCGCCTCGTACATCCGCGCCCAGACGCTCAGCGATCTCGCCGGCGAGCGAAGCAACGGAACCGGCGCGCATGAACTCGGCGAGAAGGGCCAGCTCGTCGCCCTCGTCCGTCGCCTTCGAGGGGGCGCATCGCGCTGAATTGGCGAATCGCGGTTTGAGCTCTGTGTTCATTGTCGACGTCGCTGACTCCCCGGCGGGTGGCCGAATATTGCCATGATCGAGGGACGGGCTGGGTGACGAATTGTTACAAAATGCAATGCGGGGTGAAGTCTGCGCCCGCGCGCCGTCAAGCCGATTGAAGGGCCTCGACCATGCCGGCGACCCAGCGGCGGCTCGCTAGCGCCAGCGTCCGGGAGCGCGCCAGGAGCAACAGTGTGACCTCCGGCAAGGGCGGAAGACTTTTATCGAGGCAAGGCTTCAGTCCCCCCGCCGCGAGCCCTTCGATCATCGGCATGACGCCAAGACCGGCTGCTGCTGCAGCGGCGAGCACGGCGAAATCGGAACTCGTGCAAACGACTTCGAATTTCCGCCCGTGGGCGCGCAGCGCGCCCGTCGCCGCCTCGTGAATAGCGGAACCTTGCGGCGCGACCACGAGCGGCAGCGGCCGATCGCCGGGATGGTCGTCGGACGCGCGGCCGAACCAGCGCAATTGCCCGCGCCACTGTTCGATCCGGTGGGGTTCGCTTTCGCCCGCGCCGATGACGAACGCAACGTCAAGCGCATTCTGACGAAAGGCGGCGGAGAGCGCCTGCGAGCTCTCGACCACCACCTCGAAGGCGGCGCGGGTCTCGGCGTCCGCGCGCAGCTGGGCGAGCCGCGGCGCCAGAACCGAGGCAAATTCGCTGGGCATGCCAATGCGCAGGGCGCCGTTCGGACTGTTGCGGCCGCCGACCTCGTCGAGCATGTCGTCGTGCAGCCGAAGCAGGCGCTTGCCGTAGTCGAAACAGACTTCCCCCACCCCAGACAGTTCGAAGCGGCCGCCTTTCTTGAACAGCGGCGCTTCGACGAGCTCCTCGAGCCGTTTCACCTGCAGGCTGATCGTCGGCTGCGTCCGGCCCAGTTCCTCGGCCGCGCGGGTGAAGCCTCGCGCCTCCACGACCGCGACAAACGCTCGCAGGATATCTATGGGAATGCCGCGCATGAGAGCCGCCCGATCCGGCACGAGGTTTGCCTCCCCCTTGTACATCGATTCGCTCCCGCCATAACCAGCGCACATGCAATCATTGACGCTTCGGCGTTCCGGCGCCGTAGAGTTGCCGCAGTGATCGCAGGAAATTTGAAATAGTCTTCGCTCGACCGTCCTTGCGCCGGCCCAAGTGACTTATCGGAAAGAACGCAGAAATACTGCCAAGCTAACTCGAACCAAAGCCACGCAACGCGAAGAATTGAATTCGTCATGCTGACGGTAGATAAATGTTTATGCCCAAGATTGAAGAATCAATTGCTTCACGTATCGTAAATTATTGACAATAAAGCGCCTCGTGTCACGATTCGTGCCGATCTGGCGATTCGCCAGCCAGCAGCGGCGGAAATCGAAATCGGGGCGGCTGATGCGGATACTCATTCTGGACGACGCCGACCAGAGACGGACGTTCACTGAACAGGTCGTCCGGGAGCGCGACGTCGAAATCCCTCGCGCCGACGCCGCGAGTCCGATCGAGCGGCTCTACCTGTTCGCCGGGTGGACGCTTGAGGAGACCGCGCGCGACCTTGTCAGTCCCGCCGGCCGGCGGGTCGACCTGACCTCGTCCGAGTTCGATCTCTTGCTGGCCTTTGTCCGCCAGCCGGGGCAAGCGCTGTCGCGCGACGTTCTGCTCGGCACGCTCAGAGGGCGCGAGTGGAGGTATTTCGATCGTTCGATCGATACCTTGGTGGCGCGGCTGCGCAAGAAGCTGGCCGGCGGCGCCGATCGGCCGCCGCTGGTTCGCTCGGTGCGCGGAATCGGCTATATTTTCTGCGCTGCCGTCGCCAAAATCTGTCAGGGGGGACAATCCGCCGCGGCCTGAAGCCGCTCCGGTAGCCGCACGGATTCGCGCCGAAGCCGCCCTTCTGCGCCGGTCCGATTGACCCAGCACGAAGGCGGCTGCTAACGATACCGTCGTCGACATTTAACGCCTTGTATTTGAACGAGACCAGGCATCGCATTGCCGATGATTCGCTTCCATCGCAACGATTTGCCCGCCGAATCGTCATTCGGCGACGCGGTGGCGATCGATACGGAGACGCTTGGGCTTGTCATTGGCCGTGACCGCCTGTGCCTCGTCCAGATTTCGCGCGGCGACGGCAGCGCCGACATCGTGCAGATCTCCGCCGGCCAGACGCGGGCTCCCAATCTCGAGCGGCTGCTGGCCGATCCGAACGTCGTGAAGCTGTTCCACTACGGCCGCTTCGACATGGCGGTCCTGCATCACGCCTTCGGCGTCATGGCCGCCCCGGTCTATTGCACCAAGATCGCCTCCAAGATCGCACGCACCTACACCGATCGGCATGGGCTCAAGGACCTCACGCGCGAATTGCTCGGGGTCGAGATCTCGAAGCAGCAGCAGTCGTCCGACTGGGGGGCCGAGGCGCTCAGCGAGGCGCAGCTCGCCTACGCGGCGTCCGACGTGCTGCATCTGCACGCGCTACGCGAGAAGCTCAACGCCATGCTCGAGCGCGAGGGCCGGGCCGGGCATGCGCGCGCCGCATTCGCCTATCTGCCTGATCGGGTGCGCCTGGACCTCGCCGGATTCGAGGTCATGGACGTTTTCTCGCACGAGTATCCGTAAGAGTCTGTCCGGAAACATCATGTCGGATTGCATAGCTTTCGCAGCATGAGGCGGATGGAGGCGAGGCGCAGGAAGGCGAGCGCCTTGCGGTTGAGGCATTCCCAGTCCTTGGCCAGTCTGCGGCAGCGGCCAAGCCAGGCGAGGGTGCGTTCGACGATCCAGCGCTTGGGCAGGACGACGAAGCCTTTGGCGTGACCCAATCGCTTGACGATCTCAAGGTCGAGGCGCACCAGAATGCGTTTCATCGCGCCCTGGAATTCCGGCCCCTGGTAACCTCCGTCGGCGTAGAGCTTGACCAGAAACGGGAAGGCTCCGAACAGGCTCGCCATCAGCAGCGCGCCGCCGTCGCGGTCCTGAATGTCGGCGGAATGCACGATCGCGTGCATCAGGAGGCCTTGCGTGTCGACAAGAACGTGCCGCTTCTTGCCCTTGATCTTCTTGCCTGCATCGTAACCGGGCGGATCGATGCAGGCCCCCCTTTTCCGCGCTTTTGACGCTCTGGCTGTCGATGATGGCGGCGGTCGGGCTCGCTTCGCGGGAGGCCTGCTCGCGACAGCGCGTGTAAAGCGCCTCATGGATGCGGTCGAGCGTGCCGTCCCAGCTCCACAGATCGAAATAATCGTAGACCGTCGAGCGCGGCGGCAAGTCCTTGGGGATCGCCCGCCACTGGCAGCCGGTGCTCAAGACATACATCAAGCCGTTGACGACTTCACGTACGTTCACCGTCCGCCTGTTGCCGCCGCGCTTCCCCGGCCGGATGAGCGGCTCCGACAGCGCCCATTCCTCGTCGGTCAGGTCGCTCGGATAGCGCAACTTGCTGCGGTCATAGCGACCCCGATTTTCATTCGTCCACACAGGCGAACCCCCAAGCGAATCAGGCCGCCTTGCTTGAAATCACAAGCAATTCTAACGATTCGTTATTTTCCCGGACAGGCTCTAAGGACGCCTCCTCGCCCCGCTCGCGGGGAGATTGCGGCCCCTCATCCGGCGCCCATAGCCCGTCCGGTAGGACGGGCGTCCTTCCGGACGCCTTTCGCTCACCTTCTCCCCGCAGGCGGGGCGAAGGGATTCTATACGATCGCCGCTTTCTGCATCGCGACCAGCCGCCCGATGCCGCTTCGCGCCAGCCCCAGCATGTGGATAAGCTCGGCCTCGGTGAACGGCGCGCCCTCCGCCGACCCTTGCACCTCGACCAGCCCTCCCGTCCCGGTCATGACAAAATTCGCGTCCGTGTGTGCGCTAGAGTCCTCGGCGTAGTCGAGATCGATCACCGCCTCGCCGCCAACGACCCCGCACGACACCGCCGCGACATGATCCTTGAGCGGGCTGTCGCGCAGGATCGAGCGGCTCGCCATCCATTGCAGGCAGTCGCGCAGCGCCACCCAGGCGCCGGTGATCGCGGCGGTGCGGGTGCCGCCATCGGCTTGCAGCACGTCGCAATCGATGGTGATCTGCCGCTCGCCGAGCCGGGGTAGATCCACGACCGACCTCAGCGAACGGCCGATGAGGCGCTGGATCTCCTGCGAACGGCCGGAAACCTTGCCGGTCGCCGACTCGCGCCGGGTTCGGGTCAAGGTGGCGCGCGGCAGCATCGCATATTCGGCCGTGACCCATCCCCGGCCCTGGCCGCGCAGCCACGGCGGCGGCTTGTCCTCAAGCGAGGCGGCGCAAAGCACATGCGTCTCGCCGAACCGGACCAGGCACGAGCCTTCCGCGTAGCGCGCCACCCCGCGCTCGAAACTTACGGAGCGCATTTCATCGGCGGCGCGTTTCGACGGACGCATCAAGTTCCTCCCTGACTTAAGCGGCCCGCTCTAGCGGCAGTCGGGGAGCGAAGCAAATTCTTACGCCAGAGGCGTAGGTGGGCGACGGCCATCTTGAAACCAGCTTGGTTGACGAGCGGGAAACGCGTAACAACCTTTGGTCGGATGCACCCTTCGAGGAGGTACAGATGGCGAAAATCATCTCGTCGGCCCCAATCCTCTTTGTTCGCGATGTGAAGGCGTCAGCCGAGCATTATCGTGACGCGATGGGTTTCCGGTTTGATCGCTTCTACGGTGACCCGCCGTCTTTTGTGATTCTCGGTCGCGACGGCTTCCACGTCATGCTGAAGAGCGTTCCCGATCACTCGGCCATCATCCCCCGCAGGGATGTCTCGTCCAATCTTTGGGACATGTACTTTTGGGTTGACGACGCGGAGGCGTTGTACAGGGAGTTTCAAGGCCGAGGGGCAAAGATAGATTATGACCTTTGTGACCAACCCTATGGTTGCCGAGAATTCGGAACGCAAGACATTGACGGGCACGATATCGGTTTTGGTCAGGTCACGGGCCGTGAGAATTCCGCCTGACCCACTGCGAATTTGTGCGCCGCGTTGACCACCGGCGGCGGCCTCTCTAGGGTCGCCGCCCCGTGATCGAGAGACATGCCAAAACCTTCCCGGACGACGCCGCGCTCGACCCGGCGAGGTCGTTTCAGGGCCTCATCCTGACCTTGCAGACCTTCTGGGCGCGTCAGGGCTGCGTCATGCTGCAACCCTACGACATGGAGGTTGGCGCCGGCACGTTCCACCCGGCGACGACGCTGCGCTCGCTCGGCCCCAAGGCCTGGAAGGCGGCTTACGTCCAGCCGTCCCGCCGGCCCAAAGACGGACGATACGGCGAGAACCCGAACCGGCTCCAGCATTATTACCAGTATCAGGTGATCCTGAAGCCGAGCCCTCAGAACCTTCAGGAGCTTTATCTCGATTCGCTGGCCGCGATCGGCGTCGACATGGCCCTCCATGACGTGCGCTTCGTCGAGGACGACTGGGAGAGCCCGACGCTGGGCGCGTGGGGCCTGGGGTGGGAATGCTGGTGCGACGGCATGGAAGTGTCGCAATTCACCTACTTTCAGCAGGTCGCTGGGTTCGAATGCGCGCCCGTTTCCGGCGAACTGACCTACGGCCTCGAAAGGCTGGCGATGTATGTGCAGGGCGTCGACAGCGTCTACGACCTCAACTTCAACGGCGGCGACGGCGAGGCTCGCGTCAGTTACGGCGACGTGTTCAAGCAGGCCGAGGAGGAATATTCCCGTTTCAACTTCGAGCACGCCAACACCGACGTACTCGTCCAGCACTTCAAGGACGCCGAAGCCGAATGCATCGCGCTGCTTGAGCGCGGCGCGGCGGGCGACCGCCACCTCATGGCGCTGCCGGCCTACGACCAGTGCATCAAGGCGAGCCACGTCTTCAACCTGCTCGACGCCCGCGGCGCGATCTCGGTCACCGAGCGCCAGAGCTACATCCTTAGAGTGCGCGAGCTCGCCAAAGCCTGCGGCGCGGCCTGGCTGAGGACCGCGGCGGGCGGGGCCGCGTGAGGTATGGGTCACCCGCGAATCCTTGATTTCCCGCACCCAATGACGTATATGGCGCAGGCATATCCCAGATGAAGAGCCCATGACCAGTTCGACCGTGTTTACCAGCAACCGCAGCCAAGCGGTGCGACTTCCAAAGGCCGTCGCCTTTCCGGACGACGTGCATCACGTCGATATCCTCAAGATCGGGATGAGCCGCGTGATCGCGCCGCAGGGCCGGAGGTGGGACGATCTCTTCCTGAACGGTCCGCGTCTGACCGACGATTTTCCCGGCGAGCGCCGCCAGCCAAAGCCGGAAGAGCGCGAGCCTCTTTGATGCTCGCCTTCATGCTCGACACCAACATCTGCATCCATGTCATGAAGACCTACCCGCCTGAGATCCGCGACCGGTTCAACGCACTGGCCGAGCAGCTCTGTATATCGACCATCACGCTGGGCGAGCTCTATTTTGGGGCTGAGAAGTCAGCGCGACGCGCAGCGAACCTGACCGCCATTGCGCATTTCACCGCCCGCCTCGAGGTTCTGCCGTTCGGAGAAAAAGCCGCGGCGCACTACGGTCAGCTCCGCGCGGAACTCGAGCAGGCAGGGACGCCCTGCGGCCCTCACGACATTCAGATCGGCGGCCACGCCCGCAGCGAAGGCCTGATCGTTGTGACCAACAACACGCGCGAGTTCGTCCGTATGCCCGGCCTTCGGGTCGAGAATTGGCTGACCGCCTAGCGCGCGCCGTAACACGACCTTTGCGCGAACCATGGCCTCTCCACTGGAGAGGAGACCGGCTCCGGATACTATGCCCGACCTCCTGCTTGAACTGTTCAGCGAAGAAATCCCCGCCCGCATGCAGCGACAGGCGGCTGAGGATTTGAAGCGCCTCGTGACCGGCGCGCTGGTCGAACGCAATCTCCTCTACGAGGGCGCGCAAAGCTTTGTGACCCCGCGCCGCCTGACGCTCCATGTCGTCGGCTTGCCGGCGGCGCAACCCGACTTACGCGAGGAGCGAAAGGGCCCACGCGTCGGCGCGCCGGACGGCGCCATCCAGGGTTTTTTGAAGAGCGCTGGACTTACGCGCATCGAGGACGCCCGGATCGAGACCGACCCGAAGAAGGGCCAGTTCTATGTCGCCGTGATCGAAAAGCCCGGCCGCGAGACCAAAGAGGCGATCGCGGAGATCATGCCCTCGATCGTTCGCTCGTTTCCGTGGCCCAAATCAATGCGCTGGGGCGCGGCGTCGGCGAAGCCCGACGCGCTGCGTTGGGTCCGCCCGCTCCGCGGGATCATCTGCACCCTCGCCACGCAACACGACGCGTCCGAGATCGTCCGGTTCGAGATCGACGGGATTGCGGCCGGCGACGTAACCTTCGGCCACCGTTTCATGGCGCCTAAGCCGATCCATGTCCGCCGTTTCGACGACTACGTCGACGCGCTGCACAAGGCCAAGGTCGTGCTCGACGCCGACCGGCGCAAAGCAATCATCCTGTCCGACACCAGGAACCTCGCCTTCGCCCGCGGGCTCGAGCTGATCGAGGACGACGGCCTCTTGGAGGAAGTCGCCGGCCTGGTCGAATGGCCAGTTGTCCTCATGGGCGAATTCGAGCCGGCGTTCCTCGACCTTCCGCCCGAAGTGATCCGCGCCACCATCCGCGCCAACCAGAAATGCTTCGTGCTGCGCGAGGCGCCTGGGCCTTCCTCCGTCATGGCCGGGCTCGACCCGGCCATCCACGGGGCGCCGGAAGGCGCGTCTTCGTCTCAGTCCGCAACGCGGAACGGCGTGGATGGCCGGCACAAGGCCGGCCATGACGCGGCAGAGAGCGGCGGCAAGCTCGCCAACAAGTTCATCCTCGTCTCGAACCTCGTCGCCCCCGACGGCGGGGCGGCGATCGCGGCGGGCAACGCAAGGGTCGTTCGCGCGCGCCTCTCCGACGCCCGCCACTTCTGGCAGACCGACCTCGCAGCCCTGCCCGACGCCAAAGACAAGACCGCAAAGCCGCTCGACCAGCGGCTGGAAAAACTCGACCGCGTCGTCTTCCACGAGAAGCTCGGGACGCAGGGCGAGCGCGTCGCGCGGATCGAGACGCTGGCGCGCGAGCTTGCGCCGAAAGTCGGCGCGGATGTCGCGCTCGCGGCGCGCGCGGCGAAACTCGCCAAGGCCGATCTTCCGACCGAAATGGTCGGCGAGTTCCCGGAATTGCAAGGCCTTATGGGCCGCTACTACGCGATCGAGCAAGGCGAGGACCGGAGCGTCGCCGATGCGATCGAGGAACACTATAAGCCGCAAGGGCCGAACGACCGCATCCCGACCGCGCCAGTCTCGATCGCGGTCGCGCTCGCCGACAAGCTCGACACGCTGGTCGGTTTCTGGGCCATCGACGAGAAGCCGACCGGCAGCAAGGACCCCTATGCGCTACGGCGCGCGGCGCTTGGCGTGATCCGGATCATGCTGGAGAGCGAACTACGGCTGCCGCTCGTCGATCTATTCGCAGCAGCGCGTAATACCTGGAAGGCCAACGGAAACCCGTCTGTCGCGGCTGGGATCCAGCGTTGGATCGAGGCAAAACAGCCGGAAACGGTTGATGAGGCCGTACAAGTGAGTTTTGACGCTTACACAGGGTCTCAAATTCGAGAGTTCCTCGCGGAGCGGCTGAAGACTCAATTGCGAAGCAAGGGCGCGCGGCACGATCTCATCGACGCGGTGTTCGCGCTTCCAGGCCAGGACGATCTCCTCTTGATCGTCCGCCGGGTCGAGGCGCTCGGACAGTTCCTCGACACGGAGGACGGCAAGAACCTCCTCGCCGGCTATCGCCGCGCCGCCAACATCCTGCGCGCCGAGGAAAAGAAGGATGGCGCCCAAGCCTTCGCTGGCCGCCATAATCCGGGCCTCCTCGCCCTCCCGGCCGAGAAGAACCTTGCCGACACTCTCGTCGCGGCCGGCGCGGCGGCGCGCGAGCGGGCAGGGCGCGAGGATTTCGAGGGCGCGATGCGGGCGCTCGCCACCCTGCGCGGGCCAGTAGACGCGTTCTTTCTTGACGTCACGGTCAACGCCGCCGATCCCGCCTTGCGTGTGAACCGCCTGAGACTGCTCGGCGAATTGCGCCAGGCGATGCACGCGGTCGCCGATTTCTCCAAGGTCGCGGGGTAGCCCTCCGCGTCGGTCGTCATGGCCGGGCTTGTCCCGGCCATCCACGCCTTGCACCCTCCTCAGGCTGACGTACCTTCACTGAGATGCGCGGCGGCTGGGTCTACATCATGACAAACCGACCGAACGGGACGCTTTACGCGGGGTTACCGCAGACATCGCCAGACGCGCATACGAGCATCGAGAAGGGCTATGTGTGGAAGGTCCGCCTGATCCTCGCCATGAACCGGACTGGCGCGATCTCTATCTCGACCTGAACAGTTGAGCGCGGGTGGTCTGCGTGGACGGCCGGGACAAGCCCGGCCATGACGGTTGAAGGCGTTCGCGCGCCGAGGAGTTCGAGGCTTATGAAAGCGCGTGATTTTGATCGGAAATTCGACGCCGGGGCGGATAATCTCCGGCGATGTTGATTGGGGCAAGGCGCGACGCCCCAATCTGGAGCTCAAGCGTGTCAATGTCGATTTCCCGTCATGGGTCGTGGAAGCCCTCGACCGAGAGGCCCGGCGCCTTGGCGTGACGCGTCAGGCGCTCGTCAAGCTGTGGATCGCGGAGCGTCTCGGAAAAGCGGCCTGACTGACCCTGCGCGTTATCGCCAGCGCCCATCGTGCGATCCGCGCGCCGAGACACGCCTTTGACAATCCGGCTCAAGCCATTACATGGCGCAGGGCGCGCGCCGCGAGGGCGCAAACGGGAAAGACAGCATGGCGGTCAAGGAAGACAGTCGCGCCGGCGCCGCCTCAGGCGGCGCCAAGGCAATCTCCGAAGCCAAAGTCGAGGACGCGTTCCGCACCATCCTCAAATGGATCGGCGAGGACCCGAACCGCGACGGCCTCATCGAGACGCCCGACCGGATGGTGCGCGCCTACCGCGAATATTTCGCCGGCTACGAGGAGGACCCGGAGGAAGTCCTGCGCAAGACCTTCAGCGAGGTCGACGGCTACGACGAGATGATCGTGCTGCGCGGCGTGACCTTCGAGAGCCATTGCGAGCATCACATCGCGCCGATCATCGGCCGGGTGTGGGTCGGCTACATTCCGGACAAGCGGGTGGTCGGCATCTCCAAGCTCGCCCGGGTGGTCGAGATCTTCTCCAAGCGGCTGCAGATCCAGGAGCGCCTGACGGCCCAGATCGCCAACACCATCGAGGAGGTGCTCAAGCCCTGCGGGGTCGCGGTCGTGGTCAAGGCGGCGCATCATTGCATGATCGACCGCGGCGTCCGCAAGCGCGGCGCCGACCTCGTCACCAGTCGCATGCTTGGCGTGTTTCGCGACCAGCCGGAGACCCGGCACGAGTTCCTCGCCCTCGTCAACGCCGACACTCACGAGTAGCGCGCCGCTTTCCATGATCGGCGCCTTTCGCATCGTTGGCTACGTCATCGCCTCCGCCGACGGCCGCATCGCTGACGCGAGCGGGCACCCGGCGTCGCTCAAGCTCGACGCCGACCACCGTTTTTTCGCCGCCGGGCTCAACCATGTCGACGCGGTCGTGCACGGCCGGCATTCGCACGAAGGCGAACCGGACTCGGTGAGGCGGCGCAGGCTCATACTCACGCGCCGTGTTGCTTCGCTCGCTCCGGATCCCGAGAATTTCATGGCGCGACTCTGGAATCCGGCCGGCGCATCGTTCGAGGAGGCCTGCGCCGCGCTCGGCCTGAGCTCGGGGACGGTCGCCATCCTCGGCGGCCCCTTGGTCTATACGCACTTCCTCAAGCGCGGTTACGACAACTTCCATCTGAGCCGGGCAGTGAACGTGCGCATTCCCGACGGCCTGCCGGTCTTCATCCGCGAGGCGTACGGCGGCGAGCCGGAGGCGGCGCTAGCCGCCGCCGGCCTCAAGCCCGGCCCGACGCTTTGGCTCGACGACGAAGTGAGCGTGACCGACTGGGAGAGGGCGGAGTAGGCTTGCGGCTCCCCTCTCCCATGGGCTACGGGATTCACACAAGCGATTTGCCGTGGGCGATTGCATAACCGTCGAGCATGGCGGCGAGGCGACGCCAACCATCGGCCATGGTTTTGGGTCCGGGCGGCTTGTAATAGGCGTTCCAGCCGCCGAGGCGGGCGGTGATCCATGCGAGCCAAGAGAGGGAGCCGCGCGGGTGTGGGTTCTTCTGCCGCATTGTTTTTCCTTCCAAGGCGCCGCCGATGGCGGCGGCGGCTTCGACCGCGCTTTCGTCGATCACGTCGGTTGCGGGGCGGGAGCCCGCGTCCCGGGCGTCGGTGAGTTGAAGGATTCGCGCCGCTGCGACCACGGCGAGGGCAGCGAGGTTGAACAGGCGCCGCGCGCTCTCGACCTGCGTCTCTTCCAGAGCCAAGCCGTCGCGTTTAAGCACGCGGAAGACCTCTTCGATGCGCCAGCGCAGACGATAGAGGCGAATGATTTCCCGAGCGTCCTCGGCGGTCTCAACCGGCAAGGTCGTCAAAAGCCGCCACATCAGCGGCGTGGTCCCCAAAGGAACGTCCCTTTCGCGCGCCACAACGACGTTGATCTCGCAGGCTTCGGGATCGCCGGCGGCCTGTCCGGTCTTGGGTCTGGCGATTGTCGCCTTGCCGAACGAAACGGCCACGCGGGCCGTTCGAACGCGCGCATCCGGCGCGCGCGGCTGGCGTGGGGCGGCCGCCACATCGATCTCGAGCGCCGTCGGAAAACCGTCGGCTGTGGCAAACAGGAGGCCGCCTCCGGCCAACTTGCGGTCGCCGCGCGCCCGCGTGATGAGATCGACGTCGCCCGGCTTTCGGATGAAGGCCTGGTAGATGTCATTCTCGCGGTCGCCGACAACAACGATGCTGGCGGCGTCGGCGAGCCGTTGAGCCGCGCTCTGCGCCGCATCGACCCAGCGCACGGATTCCTTGTCCTTGAGGCTCCGCTTGTGGCGATGCGTCTTCACTTCGCCGAGCGCGCGGGTCCAAATCTTCGCCCCCACTACGCCCAGAAGCGCTTCATCGTCGGCGTCGACGGCGACAAGCAAATGAATGAAGAAGCCGAGACTTGTCCCGTCGCCGCCCAGCCCCAGCTTCCGCCCCTTGTCGCGCCCGGCGAAATTGATCTCGGTCGTGTCCTGCGCCACGACAACGCGCCGACCCCGGCAAGCCTGCGCCGTGCGTTGGGCGGCCTCCTCCGTGATCGCTTGCGGGGTCGCCTGCTCCGATCCGAGAAAGCGATGGGCCGCTATCTCCCCCGCGCGATCCCGGCCAAACTTGCGAACCACCAGCGCGCCAGAACCGGCGATGTCCTCGAGGATCCGTTCAAATCGGCGAGAAACTCGAATATCGCCGCAGAAACCATCGCCCATCAACGCCTCCCGAAAACCGAAGAGGCGTTAAAATCAGAAGCCCAAACCATATGCCAGTCGAAAACGACTTCGATTGTGTGAACGCCGTAGCTCCCATGGGCTACGGGATTCACACAAGCGATTTGCCGTGGGCGATTGCATAACCGTCGAGCATGGCGGCGAGGCGACGCCAACCATCGGCCATGGTTTTGGGTCCGGGCGGCTTGTAATAGGCGTTCCAGCCGCCGAGGCGGGCGGTGATCCATGCGAGCCAAGAGAGGGAGCCGCGCGGGTGTGGGTTCTTCTGCCGCATTGTTTTTCCTTCCAAGGCGCCGCCGATGGCGGCGGCGGCTTCGACCGCGCTTTCGTCGATCACGTCGGTTGCGGGGCGGGAGCCCGCGTCCCGGGCGTCGGTGAGTTGAAGGATTCGCGCCGCTGCGACCACGGCGAGGGCAGCGAGGTTGAACAGGCGCCGCGCGCTCTCGACCTGCGTCTCTTCCAGAGCCAAGCCGTCGCGTTTAAGCACGCGGAAGACCTCTTCGATGCGCCAGCGCAGACGATAGAGGCGAATGATTTCCCGAGCGTCCTCGGCGGTCTCAACCGGCAAGGTCGTCAAAAGCCGCCACATCAGCGGCGTGGTCCCCAAAGGAACGTCCCTTTCGCGCGCCACAACGACGTTGATCTCGCAGGCTTCGGGATCGCCGGCGGCCTGTCCGGTCTTGGGTCTGGCGATTGTCGCCTTGCCGAACGAAACGGCCACGCGGGCCGTTCGAACGCGCGCATCCGGCGCGCGCGGCTGGCGTGGGGCGGCCGCCACATCGATCTCGAGCGCCGTCGGAAAACCGTCGGCTGTGGCAAACAGGAGGCCGCCTCCGGCCAACTTGCGGTCGCCGCGCGCCCGCGTGATGAGATCGACGTCGCCCGGCTTTCGGATGAAGGCCTGGTAGATGTCATTCTCGCGGTCGCCGACAACAACGATGCTGGCGGCGTCGGCGAGCCGTTGAGCCGCGCTCTGCGCCGCATCGACCCAGCGCACGGATTCCTTGTCCTTGAGGCTCCGCTTGTGGCGATGCGTCTTCACTTCGCCGAGCGCGCGGGTCCAAATCTTCGCCCCCACTACGCCCAGAAGCGCTTCATCGTCGGCGTCGACGGCGACAAGCAAATGAATGAAGAAGCCGAGACTTGTCCCGTCGCCGCCCAGCCCCAGCTTCCGCCCCTTGTCGCGCCCGGCGAAATTGATCTCGGTCGTGTCCTGCGCCACGACAACGCGCCGACCCCGGCAAGCCTGCGCCGTGCGTTGGGCGGCCTCCTCCGTGATCGCTTCCGGGGTCGCCTGCTCCGATCCGAGAAAGCGATGGGCCGCTATCTCCCCCGCGCGATCCCGGCCAAACTTGCGAACCACCAGCGCGCCAGAACCGGCGATGTCCTCGAGGATCCGTTCAAATCGGCGAGAAACTCGAATATCGCCGCAGAAACCATCGCCCATCAACGCCTCCCGAAAACCGAAGAGGCGTTAAATCAGAAGCCCAAACCATATGCCAGTCGAAAACGACTCGATTGTGTGAACGCCGTAGCTCCCATGGGAGAGGGGTTGGGATGAGGGGTTCGAACCCCTCACTTTCGGCGCAATCCCCTCATCCGGCGCTTCGCGCCACCTTCTCCCAATGGGAGAAGGGATGATCACCCGAACCTCTCCGCCCGGAACGGGGCGGGGTCGGCCAGCGGCGCTTCGCCGCTCATCATTTCCGCCAGCAGCCGACCGCTGACCGGGCCAAGGGTGAGGCCGAGATGGTGGTGGCCGAAATCGAGCCAGAGGCCGGGCTTGCCCGGGAACGGTCCGATCACCGGGCGCATGTCCGGCAGACAAGGGCGCCGCCCCATCCACGGCTTGGCCTCTTTGCGCGCGCCGATGGGAAAAAGCTCGCGGGCGAAGGGCTCGACCCGATCGAGCTGGGCCGAGGACGGCGCGTCGTCGCGGCGGGCGAATTCCGCCCCCGTCGTGAGCCGAAGTCCCCGCGCCATCGGGGTGACGAGGTAGCCCCGCTCGAGATCGAGCACCGGACGGGTGAGGCCCGCATTGCCTTTTGCCTCGTAATGCATGTGATAGCCGCGCTTGACGAAAAACGGCAGGCGCAGGCCGTGCGAGCGCGCCAGTTCATCCGACCACGGCCCGAGCGCGATCACGACATCGCGGGCGGCGAGCCGGCCGGAGGCGGTCTTGACCATCCATCCGCCGCTCGCGGATTCGAGGCTTCGCGCATCGCCCGTCTCCATTCGCCCGCCGCGCTTGACGAACAGCGCCGCGTAGCTTTGCGCAAGCGCCTCGGGATCGGACGTCGACAGGGTATCGGCGTAATGCGCCGCGCCGATCGCGGCTTCGCCAAGATGCGGCTCGAGCGCGGCAAGGGCGGGCCGATCGAGCAGGCCCGGGCGGATCCCGTAGGGCTTCAGCTCCTCGGCCTCCTTCATCGCCATCTCGCGCCCGCGCGCGCTGCGGAACGCCTTGATCCAGCCGCCGCGACGCAGCAGAGCCTCGGCCCCCGCCGCGCGCGCAAACTCGAGGTGCTCGGCGTTCGCCGCGGCGAGCAGCGGGGCCATCGCCCTGGCGGTGCCGTTCTTTCCCGCCGGCGTCGAAGCCGCGTAATAGCGCAAGATTGCCGGCGCGATCGAAGGCAGCGCCCGGTAACGGATATAGGCGCGCGGATCGAGATTGAGCGCCCCGCGGGCGATGCCGACCGGCGCGCGCGGAAACACGTAGGGAATCACCGCCATAGTCTCGATGATGCCGGCATTGCCGAAGCTCGTTTCGCCCGCCGCCTTGCCGTGCCGGTCGATGAGTGCGACCTTTCGCCCGCGCGCCTGGAGTGCGAGCGCCGCCGAGACGCCGACAAATCCGGCGCCGAGCACAATGACGTCAACGCTCTGCGAGGGCATGGAACGAATCTTCTCCTGAGATTGACGCCCATGCGATGCGAAACCGGGCCGCTCGATTCTCGAGTTCCGTTCCTATAGACCGCGCTTGGATCCGAACAATCAAATTTAGGCGCCGCCGATGATCCCCCGCTACTCCCGCCCCGAGATGACCGCCGTCTGGTCGCCCGAGACGCGCTTTCGCATCTGGTTCGAGATCGAGGCTTACGCCGCAGAAGCGATGGCCGAGATCGGGACCATCCCAAAAAAGGCGGCGAAAGCGATCTGGGACAAGGGCGCGAAGGCGAAGTTCGACGTGGCGCGGATCGACGAGATCGAAAGGACGACCAAGCACGACGTGATCGCCTTCCTCACCCACCTCGCCGAATTCATCGGCCCGGACGCCCGGTTCGTGCATCAGGGGATGACCAGCTCGGACGTGCTCGACACCTGCCTCGCCGTTCAGCTCCGGCGGGCGAGCGACATCCTGATCGCTGACGTCGATGCGCTGCTCGCCGCGCTCAAGCGCCGCGCCTATGAGCACAAGCTCACGCCGACCATCGGCCGCTCGCACGGGGTCCACGCCGAGCCGACCACCTTCGGCCTCAAGCTCGCTTCGGCCTATGCCGAGTTTTCGCGCGCGCGCGGGAGGCTGGTCGCGGCGCGGGAGGAGATTTCGACCGCGGCGCTCTCCGGCGCCGTCGGCACGTTCGCCAATATCGACCCACGGGTCGAAGCGCACGTCGCGAAGAAACTCGGGCTGAAAGTCGAACCGATTTCGACCCAGGTGATTCCGCGCGACCGGCATGCGGCCTTCTTCGCCGCGCTCGCCGTCGTCGCTTCTTCGGTCGAGCGCCTAGCGACCGAGATCCGCCATTTGCAGCGCACCGAGGTGATGGAAGCGGAGGAGTTCTTCTCGGAGGGCCAGAAGGGCTCGTCCGCCATGCCGCACAAGCGCAATCCGGTCCTCTCCGAGAACCTCACCGGCCTTGCTCGCATGGTGCGCTCGGCCGTCATCCCGGCGCTCGAGGACGTGGCGCTTTGGCACGAGCGCGACATCTCGCATTCCTCCGTCGAGCGGATGATTGGTCCCGATGCGACGATCACCGTCGATTTCGCGCTGGCGCGGCTCGCCGGCGTGATCGACAAGCTCATCGTATATCCGGAAAATATGCTGAGGAACCTCGACCGCCTCGGCGGCCTGATCCACTCGCAGCGGGTGCTGCTGGCGCTGACGCAGGCGGGCGTGTCGCGCGAGGCGGCTTACGAAATCGTCCAGCGCCACGCCATGCGAGCCTGGCGCAGCGAAGGCGATTTCCTTACGCTGTTGGAGGCCGACAAGGCCGTCGCCAAGGCCCTGAGCGCGAAGGAACTCAAAGCGCTGTTCGACCTCGGCTACCACCTGAAGGGCGTGGATGCGATTTTCGAGCGGGTGTTCGGCAAGTAAGCAGCGCCCGTTGGAATCGTCATTGCGAGGAGCGATAGGGCGTTCGGAAGACGCCCGTCTTTCAACGGGCTATGGCGACGAAGCATGTGTGGACGGCCCCTCGCTTGCAAGGTGTGGCGGGAGGATTTTTCTGGGGTGCGTTCGCTTGCGTGCATGTGTCCGGCCTGTTTGTGCAGCGAAGGCTGCTGGCCAAGATGGTTTCCGCGGGCGGGAGATCCAAACAATCCCAGCGACCTCAAAGGCCGTTGCTTCGTGCGGTTTATCTCCCGTTGCGGATCGAACGATCCCATCCATCTCCCCGTCTCTTGCAAGGTCGGCGCGGCGAGCCCGGACGTCGTTTCGAGCCCGCCGATCTCGTCAGGCGGCCACGACGGCCACGTCGCCGCCGGCGTAGCGCTCGCCGCTCGCCATCAGCTTCCAGGCGATCCGCGCCATCTTGTTGGCGAGCGCCACCGCCGCGAGCTTGGCGGGCTTGCGCTCGATGAGCGCTTCAAGCCAGCCGGACGGGTTTTTCGCCGCGCCCCGGCGCGTCCGCCAGATCACCGCGGTCGCCCCGACCACGAGCAGGCTGCGCAGCATCGGATCGCCGGCGCGGGTGATCCGCCCCGGCCGCGCCTTGCCGGCCGTCGAATGGTCGCGCGGCGTCAGCCCGAGCCAGGCGGCGAAGTCGCGCCCCGACTTGAAGAGATGCGGGTCCGGCGCCTTCATCACCAGAAGCGAGGCGATCAACGGACCAATCCCCGGAATCGCTTCGAGGCGCCGCGCCGTCTCGTTGGCGTTGCGCCAGCCGCGCAGGCGCCGGTCGAGCGCCGCGATCCGACCGCACAGCGCCGCATGCTCTTCCCGCAGTTCGGCGAAGAGCTCGCGCGCCAGCGCCGGGATATCAGCCCGGGCAAGGCGCTCGAGCAGCGGGCCAATCCCCGCCGGGCCCTTGGCGGCGATGAGGCCGAACTCGGCCCCATGACCGCGGATCGTATTCACAAGCTGCGTGCGCTGCCGAACCAGCCGCTCCCGCTGACCAGCCAGCATCAGAGCTGCTTGCTCATCCATCGATTTCGCCGGCACGAAGCGCATATGCGGCCGGCTTGCCGCCTCGCACAGCGCCGCCGCATCCGCCGCATCGTTCTTGCCGCGCGCCACATAGGGCTTGGCGAGTTGCGGCGCGATCAGACGCGCCTCATGCCCGAGCCGCGTCAATACGCGCGCCCAATGATGCGCCGCCCCGCACGCCTCCATCGCCACAAAGGTCGGCGCCAGCTTCTCGAAGAACGGCAACACCTGCGCGCGCGTCAGCTGGCGGCGCAGCACGGGCCGACCTTCCCCATCGACGCCATGCAACTGAAAGAAACGCTTCGACGTATCCATGCCAATGCGGATAATCTGGTCCACGGACGGCTCCTCTCTGATGAAGTCTCGACAAACCTCATCATGGCACACAGATGCCGCTCAGGGGCCGTCCACCCCAACAATCCAGGAACGCTGGCGCGCTACGTTCCCTGGATTGCTTCCCCCCGGACTTGATCCGGGGGTCGCTCGCAATGACGGCCACGGTTCGACCCAAATGCAATCTAAGGTCGAGGAAGGGCGCGGATTTCATTCTGTCGAATCAAGAGCCGGCTCGAGGAAGAATCTCAGCATCTCGCGCGAGGCGTCGGGGCCGCGGCGATCGGCAAACGAGCCGTCGGGGCTGCCGCCTGACCAGGCGTGGCCCAGCCCATCGACCGCCCAATATTCGGCCTGCGATACGTCGCGCGCGTCGCTGACCAGAGTGCGCGTATAGGCGAGGCCGCCCGCGGTTCCGGCCTCTCGCGCTTCGTGGACCGGACCCCCGACGCCGGCGCTCGCTTCCGCGAGAATCGCGTCGGCGTTCGACGGATCGACGGTCCGATCGCTCGCCCCGTGGAAAACGATAGTGCGGACGCGTCCCCCGCCGCCTTTGACCCTACGCCCATTCGCCCCCGCAGGAACTCGGTTTGCCGCGCATCGCCGCGAAGGCCGACGGCATGTCCGCGGCGGCGCCGTGCGGCAGGCCCGAGTGGATGCCGGCCGCGGCGTAAAGCTCGGGATAGGTCGCGCCGAGGATTGCCGCCATGGCGCCGCCGGCCGACAGGCCGGCGACATAGACGCGAGCCGGGTCGACCCCGAACTCCGACATGACGGCGCGAGTGATCCCGGCGATGATCGCCGGTTCGCCCTGGTCCCGTCCCTGATGGGCGAGATCGAACCAGTTCCAACAGGCCGACGGATTGGCGCTCGCGGGCTGCTCAGGATAGGCGACGATGAAGCCCAGTTCGTCGGCGAGGCGGTTCATGCCCGTGCCGACGGCGAAGTCGTCCGGGTTCTGCGTGCATCCGTGCAGCATCACAACCAGGGGAACCGCGCGGTCATCGGCGCCCTTCGGAACATAGACCTTGTAGTCCCTGGCGCCCGCGGCGGAGGCGAAGCTTCGCGCGAGATAAGCGGCCCCCTCGGGCACGGGTACCGGCGGCGGCTTTCGCAACCCGGGCAAAGGCGCCGAGCGGGGCCGAAAACCTGATATTTCACCGCGACGCAGCAGTTTCAGGACCTCGCCGAGGGGCGCCCGCGGGCGTCCCGTCGGCCGTCGTTCCGGCGCGGCGTCGCTTGCGCTGGCCGCGCGATGCGGCTCCTGCTGCGGCGGCGACTGGACGGCGCCGGCGCTCCCGGGTTGCGGCGGCGAGGGCGGCGGAAGCAGTGCATGTTCGTTTAATTCGCCGGCCGTTGGCCCAGCGGGCTCGGCGTCCGCGAGGGCAAGCCCGATGACCCTGGTCGCTTCGACCACATTTCCTGCGCGGGTGAGTCGCAGGGCGTGGCGCATGGTGGCGCCGAGACCGGTTTTCATGTTGGAACTCCTTGTTGAAGCAAAGCTTGGAGCCGCGATCACCGGATGCGGTCGGCGAGGGCCGCCTTGATGGCCTTGCTGGCGTGAAGAGCCCCGAACACCGTGATGGATTCGATGGTCGCGAGCGCCAGTTCCGGAGGGACGTCGTCGTCGATCGTGGCAAGCCCCAAGACCTGGATGCTAAGCCTGCCGCCCTTCGCCTTAGCCTCCTCGAGCTCGGCGCGGCTGAAGCGCCGGAGCCCCAACTCGAGCGTGCGCCGCACGATCGATTGCTTCACCGCGTCGGCGTGAGTCGAAAGCTGGTTGCGGATCGCGGTGCGGATGAAGTCGGTGCGGTTGGAGTAGAATCCTTCGCGCACCAGGAGATCGATATGGCCCAGATCGACAAATCCCAGATTGATCGTGATCTTCTCGCTGTCGCCTGCCGCTCTATCGCCCAGCCGATGAATTTCCGCCGTCATGGGTTTCGCCTCTACCATCTGTCTGGATGGTATATGGACGGCTTACGGAGGATTTCAAGAGGCGCTTCTGGTGTACCCGCGTCAGGGCGCGGATGCGATTTTGCGCGAGTGGCTGGGAGTGAGGTCCGGCGCGGTCTCTTAGCTCGGCTTCCGGCTAAAGCTTAACGTCGAGCCCGAGTTCGCGTTTCATCCGTGCGGCGTATTCCGCGTCGGTCTCGTTTCCTTCCAGCACCATCTGCTCGTCCGTCTTGCCGGCCCGCGTCCTGAGCCAAAGCTCGGCGCCCGGCCCGACGGGATAGCGCAATCGCAAGCTGTCGCTGGCGACGATGTCGCGGATTGCGTCGCCGACTACGGAGGGCGGGACCGGCGTGGCGCGCGCGGCCGCAAACGTCGCGATGAGTCGTTTGCGGAACGGATAAAGGCTTTCCCCCGTGGGCGGCGGCGTTCTTGCGGTGATCGGGGTTGCGATCACGCCGGGTTCGACGATGGCGACGCGCACGTTGAAGGGCCGCAATTCCTGCGCGAGCGCCTCGCTCACCGCTTCGAGCGCCCATTTCGACGCCGCGTAGCTGCTGTGGCTGGGCAGGGCGAAGCGGCCGGCGATCGAGCTGACGTTCACGATCGTTCCGCGCCGGCGCTTCCGCATGCCCGGGATGACCGCTTTGGCGCAGCGGAGCGCACCGAAGAAATTCGTCTCCATCACCTGGTGGAACCTCTCGATCGTCGTCTCCTCGACGACGCCGCCGCCGGGGATGCCGGCGTTGTTGACGAGCACGTCGATCGGCCCGTGCTCGGCGACGACCTTGGCGAAGCCGTCGCGGACCGAGGCGTCGTCGTCGACATCGAGCGCGATCAGATGGATCGGGAGCTTTTCCGCCGCGGCGATCTTACGGATCTCCTCGCCGCCATCGAGATTTCGCATCGTCGCGGCGACCGTATGTCCCGCTCGGGCGAGCGCGACGGCCGTCGCCAGTCCGATGCCGCTGCTCGTTCCGGTGACCAGAGCCAAAGCCATGTTTGCGGCCCCTTTTCGGTTAGGCCGTCTTAAAGCGCGCGCGGCCGCAGACATTTCCACACAAGTACCTGGCGCGGTCAAACTCCCACGGCGGCGAAATCTCGCGCACGCGTCGAGTTGCATCGAAATGTGCTGAAGCCGCTGAGAGAAGGCTACCGAATGTTCTGCGGCGCCCATCCCACGTCAGGCGTCTATGGCGCCCGGCGTTGTGATAAAGCTGCGGCGCTTGGTTTGTCTTGAGGTTGGGCAATGAACGACGAGCTACGCACCTATGCGCTCGATCAGATGCACCATCGCATTCGACAGGTCCGCGCCTATTCGCTTCTCGCTGAAGGCGGGTCGAAAATCACCGTCCATGCTGCGCTCGTAAAGAGCGATCCGCCTACGGTGAGCTATCCGGCCAATCAAAGGACACTAGGCCCTGTGGACTTTAGGGATTCCCAATCGGTCGCAAATCAGATTCAAAGCTGCTTTTGGGGAGGCGGCTTTGGGTGTGATGGACCGATTGGTTTTGAGCGATGCGGCGTGGGAGCGTATGGCGCCGCTTATCATAGGCCGACCCGACCAGAAGGGTTCGACCGGGCGCGACAACCGGATGTTCGTGGAAGGTGTGCTGTGGATCGTGCGCACGGGCTCTCCCTGGCGCGATCTTCCAGAAGCGTTCGGGGACTGGAACAGCGTGTTCCGTCGCTTCAGTCGATGGAGCGCCAAAGGCGTCTGGTGGCGAATATTCGAGGCGATGTCGGATGATCCCGACTTCGAATATCTGATTGTCGACTCCACCATTGTCCGAGCCCATCAGCACGCTGCCGGGGCTAAAAAGGGGGGTCTGAAGATCAGGCGATCGGCCGCTCGCGCGGCGGCCTGAGCACCAAGATCCATATGGCCGTTCGCGGCTTGGGCTGTCCCGTGCGGATCACGCTGACCGCAGGCCAGAAGGGCGACGCGCCGCAAGCCACCGCATTGATCGAGGGATTGGCCGCCGAAGTCGTCATGGCCGATGCCGCCTATGACGCCGATCACCTGCGCCAGGCCATCGCCGCCAAAGGGGGGCTCGCCGTCATCCCCAACAATCCGTCGCGCACAATCAAATATCCGCTCGACAAGCATCTCTACGCCCAACGCCATCTCATCGAATGCTGCTTCTCGAAACTCAAGCAGTTTCGCCGCGTTGCGACCCGCTTCGAAAAGACAGCAAGAAACTTCCTCGCAATCGTCACTCTCGCAGCCACCATCCTCTGGCTGCGGTAAGTGTCCACAGGACCTAGGCCTGGCCGCTGATGCTGCGGATGACCGCGCCTTGTTTTCCTGGCTGGATGAAGAGGACGGCAAGCCGCAGTTGCTGACCCTGGCGCAGATTCGTAGCCTAAGCAGACTCCCTCAGCTTGACCAACGAATCGCAGGTGTGATTTGATCTTCGCGTTGATTTGCGGAGGCGGGGCGTGGCGGGCAAATCTCGGGTGACGGCGGGTGACCAACAGCGCAACGCACTGCTGACGTTAGCCCATTCACGCGATCGGGGCGAGGCTGATCGGGCGCGGGCGATATTGCTGACGTTGTCGGGATGGACCAGCCCGCGCATTGCGGAAGCCTTCAGCGTGCGCGAAGACACGGTGCGTCTTTGGCGCAGCGAGTTCGCGCGCGGCGGTGTCGAGGCGTTGAAGGCGACCGTGGCGCTCGGCCCGCCACCGGTAAAGACCGAAGCCGCGCTGCGTGTCGTCGCGCCTCTGCTCGAAGCTCCCGTCGCCGACCGGCCCAACTGGACGATCCCGCGCCTCATGGCCGAGATCGAGGCGCGCGAGGGCGTCAAGATCGGCAAGTCGCAGTTGTCCAAGGCGTTGCGAAAAAAAACTTCCGTTGGCGGCGGCCCCGGCACACGCTGAAAGGCCGCCAGATTGCCGCCGAGATCGAACGCGTGGGACTGCGCCTTCAACTGCGCAAGGCTCAGGCCGAAGCCGGCGACATCATCCTCCTCTACGGCGACGAGAGCGAGGCCCTGACGCACCCTTATCTGGCGCGGGCGTGGGCCTTGCGCGGTGCGGACCTGCGGGCGCCGGCGCCGGGTCAGGCCAAGAAAGTGGCGATAATCGGCTCACTCGATCATGTCACGCGCCAGTTGATTGTGCATACGAGCCAGACCAAGCGCAGCCGCGACTTCATCGCTCACCTCGAGCAACTCGACCACCTGTTCGGTCCTCAACCAGGACGGGCAATAAAACCGTCGTACTGGTCGAGGACAACGGGCCGATCCATGTCAGCAAGCTCACTCTTAAAGCCATCGAGGCGCGCAAACACTGGCTCACCGTCGAGTGGCTGCCAAAATACGCACCCGAACTCAACGACATCGAGGTTGTCTGGCACGATCTCAAGGCGCGCCATCTGGCCCATCAGACCTTCGCTGATGCCGACGTCCTCGACCGCGCAATCCACGCAGCCGTGGCTGCCCTGAACCGGGAGCGAACTGTCAATCCGTTGGTCATTCAAAGAATCTCTGCTTAGCCGAGAGCCTCTCGGCGTTTGAGACGGACCTGTACAATTTCCTCGACAGGCTCAGCGGCGAGATCGACTCCGGCGTGATCACCACGTTCGAGCAGGTCGACCACGCGGCTTGGCCTTCCTGAGCCTCTCGATTTATTCTTTGTAGTAGCCGACTCCGCAGTTTTGATCCCCGACCTTCGTGTAAAAAGTGCGCTTTTCGAACGGCTTGTCGGAGCCGGGACGAGGCCACCAGTAGGTAACCTCTTTGATCTCTCCCTCAGCAGCGGTCCGCATGATCTCTTGCCCGAGGGGAAAGCCCTTCTTGCCTTTGATCTTTTGCAGAGTTTCGCCTTTCAGGTTGGGATGCGCCGTCAGGACTCCGTCCGAGGCGCTGGCGCAGAACACGTATAGATCACGGTCCTTGAAGCCGCCCTCGCCCTTGCTGAACATGTCGAGCGCTTTCGCCTTGTCCCCCTTAACGGCGGCAACCGCTCTTTGCAAGCATGGCCTTGGCTTCTTTGGAGGTGCCAAATTCCCCCGCCTGCGCTGGCGCCGCGACAAATAGGAGCGAGAGCGCCGCACAAGCTGCGAGACGAAACATGGTCTCCTCCAATATCTGTGAACTGTGCTGAGGCTAGCACTCGCCGCGCGCGCTCCGCTACTCCGGGCCGACAGTCGCGCTATGGAAGCCGCGCAGCCGATAAGGAAAGAGCCGGGTCGGCGGGGCGGCTGGGGCAACTCAGCGCCCCGTACTACGGGAAGTGCAATATCGACAAAAGCTTGCGCTAATCAGAAAGCCTGCTATCCTCGGTTTCGCATTGGGAAAATGCGCCGGCCGTGCGGGAGCAGGGAGGATTTGATCGCTTTTCAGCCTAACCAATTGAACATACTCAAAATATTATTTGGATTTTGTTGCGCTGGATTTGAATTCAGTTGCGCCTGATTTGGATTTTGTTGCGCTTGGCTTGGAATTTAATGCGCCCGTCTTGGAATTCGTTGCGCCGGCAGCGGCCGCCTCAGAGCTTGCGCTTGAGCGCAATTCCCGCCCCTGCGGCCGGCGGGTGCGGCAGGCCGCTCTGGGCCCTCGCGAGGGCGTCGAGCGCGGCCTTGGTCTCGAACGCCCAGGGGACGGCGCGGGCGGCGCCCTCGGCTTGCGCGACCGAGATCAGAAGCTGCTCGGAGGCGGCCAGGCGCTCGCCGCCGGGCGCGGTCATCTCGAGCCACAGGCGCATCCGCTTGTCGTCGTGCTCGAGCAGATGGCAGGTGACGGCGATGGCGTCGCCCTCCTTGGCCTCCTTGAAATAGTGGAGCATGACCTGCAGCGTGAACAGCGTCTGGCCGGTGCGCTTGCGCGCCGCCGCGTCGAGGCCGATGCGGTCCATCAGCGCGTCGCCGGCGCGGCTGAAGACGAGCGCATAGGCCGCATCGTTCATGTGGCCGTTATAGTCGACCCATTCGCTGACCACGGCCGTTTCGAGCACCGGAAGCGCTAGGCCGCGCCGCATGGCGTTCCCCCGAAATGAGCCTCACAGCCGGCCCGGACGGCCTTCCGCCTCGGGCCAGTATTTCTGCACCAGAGCGAGGAGCTCGACAAGGAATTCGTCGCGCCGCGCCTCGAGCTCGCGGATCGAACGGCCTGCGGCCTGGTCGGCGCAGCCGTCGGCGACCTTGTCGATCAGCTCGTCGGTCAGTTCGGGCGCGACAAGCTTCGTCCACGGCAGTTTCAGCGCCGGGCCGAACTGGTGCAGCATATGGCGCATGCCGCCCTCCCCTCCCGCGAGATGGAAGGTCAGGAAGGTGCCCATCAGCGACCAGCGCAGGCCGCAGCCGTAAACCACCGCCGCGTCGACCTCCTCGGTAGTGGCGACGTCGTCGTTCACGAGCCACAGAGCCTCGCGCCACAAAGCCTCCATCAGCCGGTCGGCGATGAAGCCGACGATCTCCTTGCGCACCGTCAGCGGCCGCATGCCGAGCGAGCGGTAGAATGCAGCGGCGCCGTCGATTGTTCCTGGCGCGGTCCGCTCGCCGCCCACCAGCTCGACGAGCGGCAAGAGATAGACCGGATTGAACGGATGGCCGACCAGCATCCGCTCCGGCCGGGTCATCTTCGCCGCCAACAGGGTCGGCAACAGCCCGGAGGTCGAGGAGGCCACGATCGCCTTGGGATTGGCGGCGTCGATGCGGGCGAGCAGGTCCTGTTTCAGCCCCTCGCGCTCGGGCGCGTTCTCCTGAACGAAATCGGCGCCGGCGACGCAATCCTCGAGCGTGTCATAAAAGGTCAGCCGTGAAGGACTTGCGCCGGGCGGGAGCCCCCGGCGAGCCATTGCCGGCCACGCCGCATCGACCGCCGCGAACGCCTTGCTTCGGGCGTCCGCGGCAGGATCCCAGGCGGACACGTCGAGGCCCGCGCCCAGCAGTCGCGCCGCCCAGCCGGACCCGATGACTCCCGCGCCGACAATAGCGACCCGTTCGATTGTCGAAGCCATCCCGCGCCCGCCTCGTTCCAGTCCTATTTCGTCGCCCGCGCCATCGGCGGGCCGGCCCCGGCGGCGGCCATCCAGACGACCGCCGCCAGAATGACGGCGCCGCCGATCAGCGTGGTAACCGCCGGCGTCTCGCCGAAGGCGAACCAGACCCAGATTGGGCCGAAAATCGTCTCCGTCTGCGCGAGCACCGTCTGCCCGGCGGCCGGCACATGCGGCGCGCCGCGCAGGAAGAGCGCAAAACCCAGCCCCATGACCAGAAAGCCGGCAGCGAACGCCGTCAGCGCCCCCGGCGCGGACGGGACCAGCACATCACCCCGCGCAAGGCATGCGCCTGCTGAAAAGACGCTCGCCATGAGCCCATAGGCGAAGACAGCCGGCGAATAATCGCGCGGCGGCCCGTAGCGCATCGCTACGCTCGCGCCGGCGAAGCCGAGCGCGGTGAGGACGCCCATTACGTTGCCGGCGAGACCCCCGGCTTCGAGCCCGCCCCCGACGATCACGCCAAGACCCGCAAGGCCGAGCGCCACCGACGCCGCCTGGCTGAGACTCAGCTTTTCGCCCAGGATCATCCGTCCCAGCAGCGCCGCCAGGATCGGCGAACAGGAGGAGAGAAAGAGCGCGTTCGCGACCGTCGTTGTCTTCATGCTGACGATGAAGGCGATCGAGCTCATGCTGAGCGACAGGGCGACCACGACGCCGATCCGCCCCATCCCGGAAAGGCGCGCAAGGATCGGCTCGCCGCCCTGCGATCTCAGAATCAGCGCGAAGGCGCAGGCGACGCCGAGGCTCCGCCAAGTCAAGAACTGCCAGGAATTGAGACCGGGCGCGAGCCTGATGAAAACGCCGGTGAAGCTCCAGGACAGTCCCGCCGCCAGCACGAACAACGCGCCGGCCGGGAAGGCCGGGTGTGGAGCGGCTTCGGCTTCCGAGACGCTCATGCGAACGAGTTCATTTCTGCTTCTTCAGGTCGAGCCTCGCGCGCGCCTCTGCAGCGGTCGCGACCGACGCGCCCATGCGCTCGACGATCTCGCGGGCGCGGGCGACCAGCGCGCCGTTGGTCGCCGGCACGCCGCGGTCGAGCCAGATGTTGTCCTC
Organism: uncultured Alphaproteobacteria bacterium; assembly: GCA_963767245.1. GTDB lineage: Bacteria > Pseudomonadota > Alphaproteobacteria > Rhizobiales > Beijerinckiaceae > Roseiarcus. The sequence continues at coordinate 31,785 of CAVYDG010000023.1, read as the reverse complement.
GAGCCCGACCCGCACGTTGCCGCCAAGCAGGACCGCCTGGGCGACAAAGGGCATCTGCATCCTGCCAATGGCGAAGCCGGCCCAGTTTGCGCCCTCCGGCAGATGGCCGCGCATCGCCAGCATCGCTTCGGTCGTCGCCTCCGCGCCCCACGGAATGCCAAGGCAGAGCTGAAAGAGCGGCGGCGGATCGATCAGGCCCTCGGCGATCAGCTGCTTGGCGAGCCAGACATGGCCGAGCTCGAAGCACTCGATCTCAGGCTTGACCCCCGCCGCCTGGATGCGCCGCGCCATCTCGCGCAACAGATCGGCGGTGGCGAGAAACGCGCCATTGCCGAAGTTGATCGAACCGCAGTCGAGGGTGCAGATCTCGGGTCTCAGCTCCTCGACATGGGCGACCCGTTCGGCCGCGCCGGCCATGTCGGTTCCCGGTCCGCCCGACGCCGGATGGTCCGGATCAAAGAAGAAATCGCCGCCCATGCCGGCGGTGAGATTGATGACCACGTCGGCGGCCGATGAGCGGATGAAATCGACAGTTTCCCGGTAAAGCTTGGGATCGCGCGCCGCCTTGCCGCTCGCGGGATCGCGGACATGCAGATGCACGATCGCCGCCCCGGCCCTGTGCGCCTCGAGCGCCGAATCGGCAATCTGGCGCGGCGTGACCGGAATTGCGGGATGCTTCCCGACCGTGTCGCCGGCGCCGGTCACGGCGCAGGAAATAATGACGTTGGCGTTCAAGCTTCCCCCTTGCCGGCCGCCACGATTTTGCGCCACGGCGGCGGGTCGCGCAAGCGCCACGGCCTGCACCCGCCATGTTCAATTGCGATCTGACGATCTTGAAAAAAGCTGGCGTTAGGGGCCCGAAAATGGAAGACGCGGCCGGGGGGGGACCGGCCGCGTCTCCGCTTCACCGAGGCTGATAACGCGCCCCGGGACTACTCTGCGCCGTTGTCGTCGCCCATGTGATGGTGAATCATCTCCATCGCGGACCGCGGCTGCTCCGGCATCAGCATGCGTCCAAGCATGCCAAACCTGTGTTTTTGTGAATTGTCGAGGCTGGCGTAGAGCGGTTTGGCGGCTTCGGCGATCTTCTTGATGTCGGCCGCGCCCTGCGACAGGCGGTCGGCCATCGCTTCGAGATGGTCGATCGGCGACAGATGCTCGCCCTGCTCGCGCGTCTGCATCATCTGCTGCATCGCGTCAGCGCGCGCCTTCGCGGCGTCCTTGACCGCGGACTTCAAACGGAACCCAGAGTTTGTCCTGGTCGGAAGTCAGCTGAAGCCCGGCCTTCATGCCGGCGAGCTTGGCGTCGAGCATCGTCTCGCGATCGGCCGCCCAGTGCCGCATGCGCTCTGCGTGGGAGGGCTGATCGCTCTCGGCCGCGGCGGCCAGCGCAAACGCGGAACCGGAGACTGCAAGCGTAGCCGCGACCCAGAAGACCGTTCGTTTCATGACAAAGAACCCTGTCCTGATTCGACGGGCCGACGCTGATCGCTTGCCAGATGAAATGCAAATTAACTCGGCGTAATGAAGCCGGATGGCGGCGGCGAAGACTTCGCGGTAAGCGCACGCGGTAACCGCAAGGTAAACGGGCGCCTGTCGGGCGGGGAGCGGACATGAACGAATCCGTGCTGGGAAAGCTCGCCGGCCGGCTGGCGGCGAACGAAGGGGCGCTGTGCGCCTGGGTCACCGTGAACGAGCCGGCCGTCGCCGAATGGCTGGCGCGCGAAGCGTTCGATGCGGTGGCGCTCGACATGCAGCACGGGGCGATCGACCTCGACGGCGCGATACGCTCAATCCTCAGCGTGGCCCTCGCGGGCAAGCCGACCATCGTGCGGGTGCCGGTCGGCGCGTTTGCCCTCGCGAGCCAGCTTCTCGACGCCGGAGCGAGCGGGATCCTGGCGCCGATGATCAACGGCGGCGACGATGCGCGCCGCCTGGTCGATTTCGTCAAATTTCCCCCGCTCGGGCAACGCTCCTGGGGACCGCGAACCGCGCTCCCGCTGAGCGGCCTCGAGGCAACCGCTTATCTCAACGCGGCCAATGCGATGGCCCAGGCGATCGCGATGATCGAGACCCGCGCCGCGCTTGATGCGCTCGACGATATTCTCGCGGTCGAGGGCGTCGACGGGGTGTTCGTCGGCCCCTCCGACCTGTCGATTGCCTCTGAGTGGCGGCGTGAGCCTCGAGCCGCGCGGCGCGGCGCTGATGATCGAGGCGCGGCGCGTCGCCGAGCGCGCCAGGGCGCACGGAAAATACGCGGCGATGTTCTGTTTCGATGGCGCGGACGCGCGCGCAATGCTCGGGCTCGGCTACCGGCTCTGCACCATCGCCAGCGACCATGCGCTGATCCGCGCTGCGGCGCGGGGCGAGCTCGCTGCCGCGCGGGCCGGAGGCGCCTGAGGAACGGCGCCGGCACTGGAAAAACCCCAATTCGCCGCCCATATCCGGTATGGGCGCGGACATGCGCTGCGAGCACACCCGACCGACGTCTCGTAGTCGGTTGCAGCGTGCATTGGCGGGCCTGACAAGCTAAGGTGGGCGAAGCGCGAATCGAGGCTCGGCGTCGCTTAAGCCCAATCACTCATAAGGCTTTGATTTTGGAAGAGGAAGGCAAGGACCTGGCCGGCGAGGCCGAGGCCGCCAGCGAAAGCTACGGCGCGGATTCGATCAAGGTGTTGCGCGGCCTGGACGCCGTGCGCAAGCGGCCGGGCATGTACATCGGCGACACCGACGACGGCTCAGGCCTCCACCACATGATTTACGAGGTGGTCGACAACGCCATCGACGAGGCGCTGGCGGGCCACGCGAAGCTGGTCTCCGTTACCCTCAACGCCGACGGCTCGGTTACTGTCATCGACGACGGGCGTGGGATTCCGACCGGCATCCACGACGAGGAAGGCGTGTCGGCGGCCGAGGTCATCATGACCCAATTGCACGCCGGCGGGAAATTCGACCAGAACTCCTACAAGGTTTCCGGCGGGCTGCATGGCGTCGGCGTCTCGGTCGTCAACGCCCTGTCGACGCGCCTCGCCTTGCGCGTTTGGCGCGACGGCCTCGAACATTTCGTCGAATTCGCTCATGGCGACGTGGTCGCGCCGCTGAAGGTCGTGGGGCCCGCGCCGGCGGTCGATGGCCGGCCGAAGCGCGGCACTGAAGTCACGTTCACCCCCTCGCCCGAAACCTTCACCATGGTCGAGTTCGACTATGCGACGATCGAGCATCGCTTGCGCGAGCTCGCGTTCCTCAACTCAGGCGTGCATATCGTGCTGACCGACCTCCGCCACGCCGAGTCGAAGCGCGAGGACCTCCACTATGAAGGCGGCCTCGAGGCGTTCGTGCGTTACCTCGACCGCGCCAAGACCGCGCTCATCGACAAGCCGATTCTCATCAGCGGCGAGCGCGACGGCATCGGGGTCGAGGTCGCGCTGTGGTGGAACGACAGCTATCACGAGAACGTGCTCCCGTTCACCAACAACATCCCGCAGCGCGATGGCGGCACCCATCTTATCGGCTTGCGCAGCGCGCTCACCCGCCAGGTGGTCGGCTACGCCGAAAGTTCGGGGCTGCTCAAGAAGGAGAGAGTCGACCTTTCCGGCGACGACACGCGCGAGGGCCTGACCTGCGTCTTGAGCATCAAGTGCCCGGATCCGAAATTCTCCTCCCAGACCAAGGACAAGCTGGTCTCCTCCGAGGTCCGGCCGGTGGTCGAGGGGCTGGTAAACGACCTCATGTCGCAATGGTTCGAAGAGCATCCGCAGGAGGCGCGGGTGATCGTCGGCAAGGTCGTAGAGGCGGCCATGGCGCGCGAAGCGGCGCGCAAGGCGCGCGAACTCACCCGCCGCAAGGGCGCGCTCGACATCGCGAGCCTGCCCGGCAAGCTCGCCGACTGCCAGGAGCGCGATCCGGCAAAGTCCGAGATCTTCATCGTCGAGGGCGATTCTGCCGGCGGTACGGCGAAGCAAGGACGCAACCGCGAGTACCAGGCGGTGCTGCCGCTGCGCGGCAAGATCCTCAACGTCGAGCGCGCCCGCGTCGACAAGATGCTTTCGAGCGAGCAGATCGGCACGCTCATCATCGCGCTCGGCGCTGGCATCGGGACGGACGACTTCAACCTCGAAAAGCTGCGCTACCACAAGATCATCATCATGACCGACGCCGACGTCGACGGCTCGCACATCCGCACCCTTCTGCTCACCTTTTTCTTCCGACAGATGCGCCCGATCATCGAGGCCGGGCACCTCTTCATCGCCCAGCCGCCGCTGTTCAAGGTCAAGCGCGGGCAATCGGAGCAATATCTTAAGGACGAGCGCTCGCTCGAGGACTATCTGATCGAGGCCGGCCTTGATGGGGCGACGCTAACGCTGGCCCGCGGCGAGATGCTGGCTGGCCAAGACCTCCGGGCGCTGGTCGAGGAGGCGCGCGCGCTTCGCCGGCAGTTGGACGCCCTGCATTCCCGCTACAACAGAAGCGTCGTCGAACAGGCGGCCCTCGCCGGGGCATTGAAGCCGCTCGCCGACCCTGTCGATCCGGAAGCGCCGCCGCGCGCAGCTGCGATCGCCGCGCGCATGAACGCCATCGCCGAGGAAACCGAACGCGGGTGGACCTGCCGAGTTGAGGCGGGCGGCTACGCGCTCACCCGCGAAGTGCGCGGCGTGCGACAGGCGGCGATCCTCGACGCGGGCCTGCTCGCGTCCGCCGACGCCCGCCGCCTCGACGAGCACGCGGGGCCGTTGCGGGAAGCGTTCGCTCAATCGGCGAGCTTTGCTCGCCGCGGCGAGACGACGACCGTCTCCGGCCCCTCGGAGCTTCTGGAGGGGGTCAACGCCGGCGGCCGCAAGGGCGTGACTTTCCAGCGGTACAAGGGCCTGGGCGAGATGAACAAGGATCAGCTCTGGGAGACGACGCTGGACCGCGAGGCGCGCACGCTGCTCCAAGTCAAGATCAAGGAGCAGGACGAGGCTGCCGACATTTTCGTCAAGCTGATGGGCGACGTGGTCGAACCGCGCCGCGAGTTCATCCAGGACAACGCGCTGAGCGTGGCGAATTTGGACGTGTGAGGGTGGCCGGCCGGGCGTGGATCCGCGGGGACACGAATCCCGGGGAAAACGCCCGCGCCGCCTTGCCAAAGCCAAAGCCTGAGCCAATCTGGCGTCCCATGAAGTTCCAGCCCGAATTTCTCGACGAGATCATGGCCCGGCTGCCGGTCTCCGAGGTGGTGGGAGCGCGGGTCAAACTGCGGAAGGCTGGGCGGGAATGGCGCGGTCTGTCGCCGTTCACCTCCGAGAAAACGCCCTCCTTCTTCGTCAACGATCAGAAGCGGTTCTTCCATGACTTCTCGTCCGGCAAGCACGGCTCGATCTTCGATTTCCTGATGGAAACTGAGGGCATGACCTTTCCCGAGGCGGTCGAGCGGCTCGCCGGGATGGCCGGCCTCGCCTTGCCGCGCCGCAGCGACGCTGAGGCCGCCGAGGACAAAAAGCGCGCGAGCCTGATCGAAGTGCTGGCTCTCGCCGCGCGGATGTTCGAAGCGAACCTCCAGCAGCCGATTGGGGCGAAGGCGCGTGGCTATCTCTCCGACCGCGGCCTCGGCCCCGCCGTGCAGCAGCGGTTTTCGCTCGGCTATGCCTCGCCCGAACGCTTTCATCTCCGCGATGCGCTTGCGGCCAAGGGCGTCGGCGCCGATCAGATGATCGAAGCCGGACTCCTCATCCATGGCGAGGACATCGCCGTCCCCTATGACCGGTTCCGCGACCGGGTCATGTTCCCGATCCACGATCGCTCCGGCCGGGTCATCGCCTTCGGCGGGCGGGCGATGGAGCCGGGGGCCAAGGCAAAATACCTCAATTCGCCGGAGACCGCGCTCTTCCACAAGGGCGCGTTGCTGTTCAATCATCACCGCGCCCGCAAGACCGCCCATGACAGCGGCGAGATCATCGTCGTCGAAGGCTATATCGACGCGATCGCGGTCAGCGAAGCCGGCTTTCCCAACGTGGTCGCGCCGCTCGGCACCGCGCTCACCGCCGACCAGTGCGCGCTGTTGTGGGGAATCGCGAGCGAACCGATCCTGTGCTTCGACGGCGACAGCGCCGGCCGGCGGGCGGCGTTCCGCGCCATCGAGACCGCGCTGCCGCTGATCGGCGCCAGCAAAAGCCTCCGCTTCGCGCTCCTGCCCGAGGGTCAGGATCCTGACGACCTCATCCGCCTGAGCGGACCGGCGGCGATGGCCGACCATCTCAAAGGCGCGCTGCCGTTCGCCGATATGCTGTTCCTGCGCGAAACCGACGGCGAGCGTTTCGACACGCCCGAACAGCGCGCGTCGCTCGAGCGGCGCCTCGGCGAGGCGGTCGGGAAAATCGCCGACGAACCCCTGCGACGTCACTACCAGGCGGACGTCAAGCGGCGCCTTGCGACGCTCTTTGGCGACGAGCGCGAGCGCCCGGGCCGCGGCGATGGCCGTGCACGGCGCGCCTTCGGCTCTGGGCGCGGCGGGCCTTTTCCCGCGCGCGGCCCCCGCACCGGTCTCGCTGAAGCGCCCCTGCAGCCCCAGAGCAAACTCGGGCGCAGGGCGCGCTTTCCCGCGCGCGAAACCATGATCCTGGCCATCGCGCTTGGCCATCCGTCATTGCTGGAGAGGCGTTGCGAGGACCTGGCGGCGGGCGAATTCGCCGGCGCCGGCCTCGGCGCATTCCGCGACGCTCTGCTCGCTGCTCCGGCCGAGGCGCTGGATTCGTCCGTCGCGCTTGCCGGCTGGCTGAACGGCGCTGGGCGCGGGCCAGAACGCGAACGCATCCTGGCCGCCGCCGCGAAGATGCCGGACTGGTGGTGCATGCGGCCGGAAGCCGCAACCGACGACGCCGATCTGGCGCTCAGGCAAAGCTTGGCCTTGCATCGGCGGGCGGGCGCGTTACATAGGGACCTGAAGCTCGCCGAGCGGTCGCTTGCGGCGGAGCCCAACGAGCTCAATCTTGCCCGACTGCTTGATATCAAAGCGAATTTGGCGGACCTTGTGGATGCCGAAGCGGCGATTGACGGTTTTGGCGATGGGTCCGGACGCGCCTCGTCCGCAATCTGACCGGGAAGGCCCCACGAAAGATGGGCGACGGCGCGGGCGGGGGATGGGGACGGCGGCGATTCCTTGGGAGCTTCGCAGAAGGGTGGCCTTAGGCCTGGCCTGAACAATCTTTGTGGGACCGGTCGACTTGCGGGCCGGTCGAAGGACCATACTGGACACCTCGCGCCGTTGGCGGCGGGACGACGGAGACGCCGCGATGGCAAAGAAGGATGAGGTGAAGAGCGAGGGCGAAGCGGCGATTGTCGAGACGCCCGACAGTCCCCTGCTGGATCTCAGCGACGCCGCCGTCAAGCGCATGCTCAAGATCGCCAAGAAGCGCGGCTGGGTGACGCAGGAAGAATTGAACGCGGTCCTGCCGTCGGAAGAGATTTCGTCCGACCAGATCGAGGACATGAACTCGATGCTCAGCGAGATGGGCATCAATGTCGTCGAAAGCGAGGACGCGGAAGAGGCGGAAAAGGAAAGCGCCGAGAGCGCCGACGAGGAAGAGGCCGAGGGCGGCGAAATCGTCGAGGCCCCGCGATCGACCGCGGTCACGACCCGCAGTTCCGAACCCGCCGAGCGCACCGACGATCCGGTGCGGATGTACCTGCGCGAAATGGGCTCGGTCGAGCTTTTGTCACGCGAGGGCGAGATCGCCATCGCCAAGCGGATCGAGGCCGGCCGCGAGGCTATGATCGCGGGTCTGTGCGAAAGTCCTCTTACCTTCCAGGCGATCATCATCTGGCGCGATGAGCTCAACGACGGCAAGATCCTCTTGCGCGACATCATCGATCTCGAAGCGACCTACGCCGGCCCCGACGGCAAGAAGGCGCCGAAGACCGACTATTCCGCCCCTGGCGCGCCGCCGCCGCCCAATCCGGCCCGCGACCGGATCGCGCCGGCCACCGCCCCGCAGGCGCCGCCGGAAGGATTCGAGGGCGATCAGATCCCTCAGCCCGAGAACTTCGACGACGAGGACGATCTCGAGAATTCGGTTTCCCTGTCGGCGATGGAGGCCGACCTCAAGCCGCGCGTGCTCGAGACCTTCGACCGCATCGCCGACGCCTACAAGAAGCTGCGCCGCCTGCAGGATCAGAACGTCGAGAACAAGCTCCGGAGCGAATCCCTCTCTCCGGCCCAGGAGCGCAAATACAAGGCGCTGAAGAAGGATATCGTCGGCGACGTCAAGTCGCTCTCCCTCAACCAGAACCGCATCGACGCGCTGGTCGAGCAGCTCTACGACATCAACAAGCGCCTGATCGGGCTCGACATCCGCCTCATGCGGATGGCCGAGGCCCATCGCGTCGGCCGCGAGGACTTCCTCAAGAACTACCAGAATTCGGAGCTCGACCCGAAATGGCTGCTCCGCGTCTCGAAGCTCACGACGCGCGGCTGGAAGGACTTCATCGCCGCCGACAAGAGCCCGATCAAGGAGATCCGGGCCGAAATCCAGTCGCTGGCGACCGAGACCGGGCTTGAGATCCAGGAATTCCGCCGGCTCGTGCAGATGGTGCAGAAGGGCGAGCGGGAGGCGCGACAGGCCAAGAAGGAGATGGTCGAGGCCAATCTGCGCCTCGTGATCTCGATCGCCAAGAAGTACACCAATCGCGGCCTGCAGTTTCTCGACCTGATCCAGGAAGGCAACATCGGGCTTATGAAGGCGGTCGATAAATTCGAGTATCGACGCGGCTACAAATTCTCGACCTACGCCACTTGGTGGATCCGGCAGGCGATCACCCGCAGCATCGCGGATCAGGCGAGAACCATCCGCATCCCGGTGCATATGATCGAGACGATCAACAAGATCGTGCGCACCTCGCGCCAGATGCTGCACGAGATCGGCCGCGAGCCGACGCCTGAGGAGCTCAGCGAAAAGCTCGCCATGCCGCTCGAAAAGGTGCGCAAGGTGCTCAAGATCGCCAAGGAGCCGATCAGCCTCGAGACGCCGATCGGCGACGAGGAGGACAGCCACCTCGGCGACTTCATCGAGGACAAGAACGCGGTCCTGCCGATCGATGCGGCGATCCAGTCCAACCTGCGCGAGACGACCACCCGCGTGCTGGCTTCGCTGACCCCGCGCGAGGAGCGGGTGTTGCGCATGCGCTTTGGCATCGGCATGAACACCGACCATACGCTCGAAGAGGTCGGCCAGCAGTTCTCGGTCACCCGCGAGCGCATCCGCCAGATCGAGGCCAAGGCGCTGCGCAAATTGAAACATCCTTCGCGCTCGCGAAAACTGCGCAGTTTTCTCGACAACTGAAGGCTTTAGTCCCCGAGCTTGACCGGAGATCAAGCATCCGAGCCGGAGCCGGAAGCTGAGGAGTTTCTGGACAATTGACGCAGCTGTCCCGTGGTGAAGGTTGGCGCGTTCCGGCTGCGCGCGAGCCCTCAATCGCGCCGCTTCCCTGATGATAAACCCAGTTATAACCCCTCTGAAAAAGCGTGCGGTACTGGAGTGGGCCCCATTAGGGTAAGGTAATCTCCAAAAAAACGCCGGTTCCATAACACCTCTGGGGTACAATTCCACTACTTCAGGCCGCAAGTCTCGACCGAGTTGGAACAGTTTGGGATCGAACGCACCCGCGCCCTGGTGTCAACGCGACAAACAGCGTGCCAAAAAACGGTGCGTCCTCCAGCAGCTTGCTAGGGGCGCTGGTCTAGAGACGTCGCTCGAGCTGATGGAGCCTTGCGGGCGCGTGCCTGACTTCTGCTCGGATCCGGCAGCACTCTGACCGACTTTCGAATGTTTGCGGCCGTCGCCAGGCGCTTGACATCACGTTTCGGGGGAGTTCAGCGATCGCGACCGGCTCCACAGCTCGAGAGCGATGGGCAACGGGTCGATGCTGACACCGGCCCACCATGAGGCCTCGTCGCCGTAGCTGTGCAGCTCGCGATGATGAAGTCGGCAGACGGGGATGGTGTACTCGTCGCTGACCTTGCGGCCGAGCGCGCGCGGCTGGGCGAAGCGAATGTGATGGGTCTCGCAAGGTGTCCGGCCGCAGATGATGCATGGCTGAGAGGCTACGAACTTGCAGTGCTCCTTGTCGCGCAGGCGAATAGTCTTCCCCGCCATGCGTCGGCGCTGTAAGCCAGGGCTTGAGGGCAAGATGATCGCGGCCGCGGCAGCGACCTCCGTCTGAGCAAGGAAAGGCTTCTCGACTGGAGAGGCGATTCCTGCCGCCGGTGCTGACTGCGGGTCTTCCTTGCGAGCGGAAGCCGCATCAATCTCTGCAAGCCTGTCGCGGAAACCCGATTCGACCCTGTCCGCATCGGCGGCGATCAGAGTGTTCTTGGCCGCAAGGTTGACTTGGACCCAGTCCGCGGCCTCATCGGCGGATTGGAGCTGGCCGAGACTGGCGAGCAACCGCTCCCGCAACGCAGCCGATGGCTCTGTCCCCAGAGCAGTCCGGGCGGCCCGGATGGGCTTCTCGGGTCGGCGAGCGGCCGACATTGCCGCTAACGTTTTTTCTGACGCCGCGGGGGGCCTCAGTCGCGCGGCGACGCCGTCCCTGTCAGCGGCGTCGGCCTTGTCGGGGGCACTCGCACCTTCATTGAGATCGGGCGCATCGAGATCGTCCTCGCCTGCAATTCCAACCAGTGTGAACAAGGCGTACCTTCGCGCATAGGTGAGCGCCGCTCCCATGCGGCGAGGCGCAGAAGTTTCGGCGAGCGGGCACACTGGCCATTCCGACGATAGCCGCTCCCCCGACGCATGGGCGAGCGTGGTGGTGAGGCGGATGAGCTCGGCTTCTTTGTCGATCGCCGTGGTCTGCACAGTCGCGATCTCGTGACCGCCCAGGGCCTTCCGCACGATGTCGAGGCCGCTCGACAGCGCCGCGTAGCGGAACGTCTGATCCTGATCCCGGTAGCTGGAAGTGCGAATGGTCGCAACCAGCGACTTCTCGGGGTTGGTCAGCTCAACCTGAGCTTTCGCCAGCGCCGCTGCGATCGCGCCGATCGTTTCGCTCTCATGTTCGCCGTTTCAAGTAGCAGGCACAAGAATGCGTTGCTCGCGCGCGAGCGGTTCAGAATGGCCGCGGCTGAGCAGGGCAGGAGGCACGATCATCAAAACGACGGTTGATCATGCTCTGATGCGCGGGTTGGATACCGCCGGACCGGTGATGCGTCGCGGAGCTTCCTCTGTCTAGGCGCCAGCGTCGGATGATATCCGGCTGATAGTGGACGCGAGGGTTCTCCTGGCCGTGACCGTGCCTCCAGCCTTGCTCGGCTTTGGATAGATGCGTTGTCGGCGATGACCTCCTATTCTTGATGTCCGCTATCGATCTCAGCGCATCAAACGTTGGCGGTTTGAACGTGTTTGGCGACCGCCCAGGCAAAACCCGCCAGTTCTCGAGCGATCGCGGTCGTGACCACTGTGGGTGATTTTCCCGCCCGGGCGAGCTTGCGATAGCGCCGACACAACCGCTCTTGGGCCTTCCACGCGGTGTCGCGGATCGGCTTGGCCAGACCCTCCTGACGTAGCAGTTGCTCTCGGCTGATGCGCGCCGGGAACCGATAACTCCAGGCAGCCTCGATTAGCATTCGCCGCGCCGCGCCATTCCCGGTGAAACGCTCAAAGAACGCATAGAGCACCCGAACCGTGGTGGTATCTGCGATGCACCGGCTCGTGGCCGATGTGGCGCAGCGTGTCGTGCATCCCCCTGCAAGATCCCACCAGCAGGACGAGGAGGCCGCGGCGTCGAAGCCTCATTGAGCAGGTGCAGCGACCGACGCGGGCGCCGCCCCGTAGGTGATGGCAAGGAACAAGGTCGCCGGATAGATCGCCGCGCCTCCCCTGCGCCAGCGCTCAATCGCGGCCTCACTCATTGGCCGCTCGTCGCGCATCGACCTTCTCCCCCCGGCGCTTCAGGAGCCGCTTGGCCAGCATCGTCAGGCCCCGCAGCGGAATGCCGATCCAGGCCGGACGGTTGCCAGCCTCGTAGCCGATCTCATAGGCCGCCTTCTCGATCAGGAAGAGTTCGATCAGCGCCGTCGCGGACCGGACGTCGGGAACCCATTTGTGCTCGCCCGCTGCTGCCGCCGTTCGGTAGCCCTCGAGGAAACTGGCCGAAGCCACTGTGACAAAGTGCCCAAGCAGTTGGTCACGACGGTCCGCCGTCGGCAAACCCGCGGGCGCCGGTTCGCGTGCGATCGTTGCGGCGGCATAGTCGAACGAGCGCAGCAGCCCGGCTACGTCGCGCAACGGACTGCCTTTGCCCCTTCGTTCCGCAAGCGGCTTGGATGGCTCGCCCTCGAAGTCGATCAGGATCGCATCGTCTCCCGCGACAAGGATCTGACCGAGATGAAAGTCCCCATGCAAGCGCGTCCTCAGCGTCCCGACGCCGGCCTCGGCAAGCTCCTGGATCTTGGTCCCGAGCGGGCCGCGGAGCGCGACCAATTCCTTCGCACCCTCGCGTTCGGCATCGTCTCGCCAGGCGTTGAAGTTTTCGAGGGTCAGCAACGCCCGATCGACCTCCTCACTGGCCGCCGTCGCCCAGGCCTTTGTCTCGCCCGCCCCGACCCGCTCGGGCGTGAATGCGGGATCGTCTGTTGGGCTTGCCAGCACGGCGTGCATCTCGGCAAGGCGTTTCCCGATCACCCTCGCGAACGGCTGGTAGGCAGCAATCGCCTCTCGCCCCGCCTCGTCGTCAGTTCCGGTAAGCGCCGGCGCATGGATGCCGCGCCGGACCCTGTCGAGCGTCCACTGCCAGGCATCGCCCTGGTTGCGCACGAACCGCTCGGCGATTAAGAGCGTCTCGGGCGTGCCGTCGGCATCCACGCGCACCATCTCGCCGAACAGAGCAGGGCTGTTGGCATAGCCCAGCTCAGTGAGGTACCGGGTCATTTCGGTCTGCGGATGGCGTCCGGCTTGGACCCGCCGGAGGATCTTCAAGACCGCGATGTCGCCGAGGATCAGCGAGGTGTTGGACTGTTCGGCCGAAAGCCGGCGGATCTCCATCCCTGGCGGCGCGGACGGAATTGCCTGGCTGGTTGCAAGCCAACGCAGCTCGCCATCCGGAAGCGGTTCCACGCGTCCCGTCGCGAGGCTCGCCAAGACCGCCGCCGGCAGCGGATCGACCGCAAAGGCATCCGTGAGAAAACCCATGCGCCGGTGCTGGCGCACGCGCGCCAGCGCAAGTTGTTGCACGATTGCCGGCGGCTTCTCGTCCTCCCAAACGATACCCGCTGGCAGAAAGTAGCGATCCTGCCGCCCCACCGTCGTGACCCCGATCTCGAAGAGCACGAAGTCCCTGGCGTGCCCGCGAATCACGTTGGCGCGCGCGATCCCGATCGAACTGATCTTGCGGTCCTTGGCCGCAAACCAGCGCCGTCGCGCGAGATAGGGGGCGAGAATCTCCTGTTCGATGATGCGCTTTGGCTCGGGCGCCAACAGCTCTCCGATCTCGTGGCGCATTACCAGCGTCACAAGTTCGGGTAGCGGCTCGGAGGTTGGCACGCGCCAGGCGGGCATCGCCGTATCCTTCGCCAAGCTGAACCAGTAGAAAGCGTGGTGCGGGAGGGTCAGCAGATAGCTGAGCTGCCCGATTGGCGGGAACACCGAGCCGCTCAGCAGATCGACGGGCGTCCTTCCTGCAAACTGCACAAGATCGAGTTCCACCGCCTGCGCCGTGCGCGAGAGGTTGGATACGCAGAGAATCGTCTCCTCCGCACCCTCGGCTTCGAACTCCCGGAGAAAAGCAAGAATTTTTCTATTTCCGGGATGCAGGATGCGGATTCGCCCACGTCCGAAGGCGCGGTGGCGTTGCCTAACCGCAAGCATCCGGCGCGTCCAATTCAGAATCGAATGTGGATTACTCGCCTGCGCCTCCACGTTCACTGCCTGGTAGCCATAGATCGCGTCCATGATCGGCGGCAGCACCAAGCGCGCCGGATCGGCGCGCGAGAAGCCGCCGTTACGATCGAGCGACCATTGCATCGGCGTGCGCACCCCGTCGCGGTCGCCGAGATAGATGTTGTCGCCCATCCCGATTTCGTCGCCGTAATAGATTACCGGCGTGCCCGGCATCGAGAGCAGGAGGCCGTTCATCAGCTCGATCAGCCTCGGGTCACGCTCGAGCAGCGGCGCGAGACGGCGGCGGATGCCGAGGTTGAGCCGCGCCCGGCGGTCAGTCGCATAGGTTTCCCAGAGATAATCGCGCTCCGCGTCGGTCACCATCTCGAGCGTCAGTTCGTCGTGGTTGCGCAGGAAAATCGCCCATTGACACGCATCCGGAATCTCCGGCGTCTGGCCCAGGATGTCGGTGATCGGAAAACGGTCCTCCTGGGCGATCGCCATGTACATGCGCGGCATCAGCGGAAAGTGGAACGCCATGTGGCACTCGTCGCCGGCGCCGAAATACTCCTGCACGTCCTCCGGCCACTCGTTGGCCTCGGCGAGCAACATGCAACCTTTGGCGGTCCGATCGAGGGCGGCGCGGATGCGCCTGATGATCGCGTGCGTCTCCGGGAGGTTCTCGCAGTCCGTTCCTTCGCGCTCGACCAGGTAAGGAACGGCGTCGAGCCGGAAGCCGTCCACGCCGAGATCGAGCCAGAACCGCATTGCTCCGAGCACCGCCGGGAGCACGCGCGGATTGTCGAAGTTGAGATCCGGCTGGTGCGAATAGAAGCGATGCCAGAAATACGCCTCGGCTAGAGGATCGAAGGTCCAGTTCGATTTCTCCGTATCGGTGAAGATGATCCGCGCATCGGCGTAGCCGCGGTCGTTGTCGGCCCAGACATAGAACCTGCGCCATGCCGATCCCGGCTTGGCGCGGCGCGCGCGCTGGAACCAGGGATGCTGGTCGGAGGTATGGTTGACTACAAGCTCCGTGATCACGCGAAGACCGCGCGCGTGCGCGGCCGCGATAAACCGGCGCATGTCTCGCATCGTGCCATATTCGGGGTGCACGGCACGGTAGTCGGAGATATCGTAGCCGTCGTCGCGCCTCGGCGAGGGATAGAAGGGCAGGAGCCAGATCGCGGTCGCCCCCAACTCGGAGATATAGTCGAGCTTCGCGGTCAGCCCGGGCAGGTCGCCGATGCCGTCGTTGTTCGAATCGAAGAACGACTTCACGTGCACCTGATAGATGACCGCATCCTTGTACCAGAGCGGTTCGGCGGCCAACGGCCGAGCCGCGCGGCGGCGCCGGCTCATGGCGCCGCCCCGTAACGGCGTCCGCCCGGGTTGTCGAGCCGCCATATGGCGAAGGGGAGATCGCTCGGGTCGAGGCGTACGCGCTGGCGCTTGCCATAAAAGATCAGCGATCGGTCACGCATCAGATCCTCCGCCCCGATCGAGGCCTCGTCCGGCAGACCGAAACGCCACAGGGGAATCTCGAGTTCCGTTTCGATCGCCCGCCGGGGATCGAGGCTGACGGCAACCAGCAGCGTATTGCGCCCGTCCGGAGTGGTCTTCGCATAGTAAAGCACCGTGTCGTCGAAGGCATTGAGGAACTCGAGACCGCGATGGCTGTGCAGCGCCGGATTGGCGCGGCGGATCAGGTTCAGCCGGCTGATCTCAGCCTTGATATTGCCGGCTCGGTCCCAGTCCCAGGCGCGGATCTCGTATTTCTCGGAATCGATGTACTCCTCGCGCCCTTGCAGTGCGCGGGACTCGCAAAGCTCGAAGCCGTTGTACATCCCCCAGAGCCCCGAGAGCGTGCAGGCGAGCGCCGCGCGGATCAGGAACGCCGGCCGTCCGCCAGTCTGGAGGAAGAAGGGATTGATGTCCGGCGTGTTGACGAATAGGTGCGGGCGGAAGAATTCCGCCACCGGCTCTTTGGCAAGCTCCGTGAAGTACGAAGTGAGCTCATATTTGGTGTTGCGCCAAGTGAAATACGTGTACGACTCCGAGAACCCGATCTTCGCTAGCCGGTACATCATCGTCGGCCGCGTGAACGCTTCAGCAAGAAAGATCACATCCGGGTCGCGTGCGCGGATGTCTTCGATCAGCCACTCCCAGAACGACAACGGCTTGGTGTGGGGATTGTCCGCTCGGAATATGCGCACCCCCTGGTCAATCCAGAACCGCACGACATCCCGCAACGCCTCCCAGAGCGCCGGCGCCGCGCCCGGCGCATAGAACGCGACGTTCACGATATCCTCGTATTTCTTCGGCGGGTTCTCCGCGTAGCGGATCGTGCCGTCGGGCCGCCACTCGAACCATTCCGGATGCTCGCGGACCCACGGGTGGTCCGGCGCACACTGGATCGCGAAATCGAGCGCAATCTCGATCCCCTGCCCTGAAGCGGCGTCGCAAAGCCGGCGGAAGTCCTCGAGCGTGCCGAGTGCCGGATGGATCGCGTCATGTCCCCCTTCGTCCGAGCCGATCGCATAGGGGCTGCCCGGATCCTCGGGTAGCGCCGTCAGCACGTTGTTCCGCCCCTTGCGATGGATCCGGCCGATTGGATGGATCGGCGGGAAATAGAGCACGTCGAAGCCCATCGCCTGGATCGCCGGTAGCCGCGCCATCACATCGGCAAACGTGCCGTGGCGGGCCGGATGGCCACTCTGGCTGCGTGGGAAGATCTCGTACCAGTTCGCGAACCCGGCCACCGAGCGCTCCGCCTCGAGCGGCATCTCCGGTTCAAGCCGCACCAGGAAAGGTCGCGCCGCACCGGCGCGCATTCGCGCCGCCGTCTCGGGCTCAGTGATCAGCCGCAGCCGTTCTTCGAACTCAGCCGCCTCCAGTGTCGCGCAAAGCGCGGCGATCGGCCCGTTGGACTTGCCCGCCGCCACAGCTAGTAGCGCCATCGCCTCATCGATTTCCGGCCCCACAGCTATCCCGGCCGCCCGCTTCTTGGAGATGTCCTCAAGCAGGCTCGCGAAGACGTCGTGCCAGGCCTCGACCGTAAAGAAATAGCGCCCGACTCGCTCCAGCGGGAAAACTGCCGCATACCGGTCGTTGCCGAGGTCCGACATCGGCGTCCGCTTCCACTCGTTCGTGTCGGCAGGCCGCCAGAGGAGATCGGCGGCGAGTTTGCCGTGCCCGTCGCTGATGAAGTCGGCCTCGATTCGCGCCATCTCGCCCGCGATGCCCTTAGCTGCGAACCTGCCGCCCTCGACGACCGGCCGCACAGCCTCGATCGCGATCCTCGGCAGCGTCGCGGCGCGCTGGGCCCCGGGGGGAGCGGGGCGGCGGATCGGCTTCGCCGGCGAGAAGCGATACGCACGAGCCTCGGCCGGAGCCATTTCGAACGTCCCCCAGGCCGCGATCGGCCCATGGGCAGACCCGGCCTCGTCAAGCGGAACCAGGGTACCACCGGCGCAGCCGATCCCGGACAGCACCACCTCAGCTGGGAGCGCGCTGCCCTCATCGGGGTTCGGGTTCAACGCCAACACGAGCCGAGGCGCCGCTCTGCTGCCGCGCGCGAGCACTGCGACCTCGGCCCCGGGCGCCGAGAGTAGCCGCGCCGCCGGCCCCGCGAAGAGCTCGGGCTGCTCCCGCCGGCGCGCGTTGATGGCGGCGACCTCGGCTTCGAAGCCAGCCTCGAACCCAAGGGTCATCATCCAGAGAGGCGCGTAGTGAGCGGCAAGCATGAGCGCCCGCCGCCTCGCGCGCTCCGTCATCGGGCGCGGTCCGGACGGCGGCTCCGTAAGCGCGATCACCTCGCCGAGCGCTTCGACGCGCGCCGCGTCCTCGTCAATCCACGCCGCGCGAAAATCCCACCAGCAGGACGAGGAGGCCGCTGCGTCGAAGCCGCATTGCGCGAGCGCGGTGATCGCTGCGGGCGCCGCCCCGTAGGTGAAGGCCAGGAATAAGGTCTCCGGATACGGGCCGCGCGCTTGCGTGATCAGCCGCTTCCATGAAGCGGGCGGTCTCTCGTGTGCGGCCTCGCAGCAAAAGCCGACAACGCCGGCTTCCAGCCAGGGTTCGAGCTGCCCGGCCGGCAGGTCAAGAAAAACGCCGAGCCCGCCTACCGCGGCGCGTCCAACGTCGTCCAGGCGGCCTCCGGTCAGCGCAACGGCATCGAACCCGAGCGCGCCTGCCGATCCCGACAATGCGCCGGTGACTGGCTCGCGCGCGCCGATCCGGGCTATGTTTCTATACCGCAACATCATTTCGTCTCAATAGCGCTCCGGAAGATGGATCGGGACCGCCCCTGTTCAATGGGTCCACCGCGGCCCCCTGCCGATCGCCGGCGAGCGCGCGCTGGATCAGGAGTGCAGCGCGACATAACCTCTTCATGCCAGTCTACCACTTGTTCACCGAAGGTTTCGACACGCTGGACCCGAAAGATGCCAGGCTTTTGGCGGAACTGGTAGCTTTTCCGGAACGGTCGCTCCAGGCGCCTCTGTCGCCTTCCGTTACGGCAGCTTTCTCCCGCTCTCCGCACATTCGGGGTTGAGCCGCAGCGTCAGCAACGGGGCGATCTGGCGCCTTCGCGGCACCGTCTGCGAACGACCGCTGCTTTAGCGCGGAGCCGCCGCCCGTGGTCAACGTCGCCGCGTCGCTGGTCCACTAAGACCGACGCCGACGCCAACGTGCTGATCGACGACGCAACATCGCGGCCCGCATCC
Source organism: uncultured Alphaproteobacteria bacterium (assembly GCA_963767245.1). Classification (GTDB taxonomy): domain Bacteria; phylum Pseudomonadota; class Alphaproteobacteria; order Rhizobiales; family Beijerinckiaceae; genus Roseiarcus. Next base: position 13,211 of record CAVYDG010000023.1, on the reverse strand, counting down.
AGCGCGCCGGTCAAACGAGACAAGCGCGCTCTTTAGGTTGCGGCTGCGCCTAAGGCTCTCGAATTGAAGCGGCCGTTGCCTAACGACGCGCTCAGGATCGTCGCCAGCGGCGAGGGGAGGATCGGGCAAGTCCCGCAACTATACCAAAGGTCTATCGGGTCGCGCCGCGGCGGAACTGTTTGAGCTTGTTGAAGAAGTGCTCGATGATGTTGCGCTCATTGTACAGGTCGGCGGATAGGGGCGCTGGACGGTCCGGTTGCGCTTTGGCGGGATGCAGACCTCGCTTCCGCTCTTGGCGATTCTGTCACAGAGGTGATCGTCGTCGTGGCCTTTGTCGACGATCGTGACGGCAATGGCGTAGCCCTCGACGAGCTCGTGCGAGAAGGCGATGTCTTTGCGCTGCCATGGCGACCCCGATGAGCCGCGCCGGATTGCCGAGGGCGTCGCCTGCGGTGTGGATTTTCGTGCTCAAGCCCCCCGACACCGGCCAAGGCCCTGGGCATCGCCCCCCTTTTTTGCCGGCTTGCGCCCGCCGCGTGCTGATGCGCTCGAACGATGGTGGAGTCGATCATCAGCCACTCCAGATCGGCTTCGCGCTCCAATGCCGCGGGAATTTCGTCCGGATGATCCGAGGGACCTTACTGCTCTCTCTCGCGCGTAAACTGATGACCCCTGAGGACCACCAAGGATCTTCATTTCCGTCAGAAACTTTCAGGCAGCAGGAGCTGTCACTATCGTCGATTTGAGTCGAAGCGCTGGGACGGGCTCAAACGCGAGGTCCATGATTCCGAAACAGGCTTGGAGGCCAGCTGGTGTTACGGGTCGCGAAATTGTTGTGGGCGAGCGCAACGGACCGGTTCAAGCCTAGCCCTTGAGCAAGCTCTTCGCTTCGCGCACGCTGAACGGCTCGGGCCGTTTGCACGGTACAGTAATGGCGACCTTTCGGCCGTCGGCAGCCGCGTCCAGCATGCCCGTCATTGCCGCGAGCGTGTGGAGTGCGAACCTTCCGTCGGCGCGATGCGGGCGGCCTTCGACGATCGCGCGGGCCATGTCGGCAAGTCCGAGCCCGCGATAATTGGCGTAGGCAGGCTTCGACAAAGGCCAGTTGGCGGCAGAGAACGGCTCCCGACGCGCTGAAATCGTACGCCATCCATCGTGGCCCTCCGCGATCTCGACGCGGCCTCCGAACCAGTTCGGGTCCGGCAGGCGCAGAGACGCGATCTCACCATGCAGCTCGATCGGCGGCAAACTGTGCTTCCACACATCCCAGCTCGCGAGAAAGGTTGCCTGCGCGCCCGAGGCGAATTCGAGAAGCGCCTGGACGGACGTCGGCGTCTCCGCGCGGATCGTCTGCCCGAGGAGCTTTGAGCCTGGGGTGGACACCACCCGTTCGGCAAAGCCAATCTTTGCGACCGCCTGCACCGACGAGACGGCCCCGAGCAGGCTGACCAGCGCGGACACGTAGTAGGGCCCCATGTCGAGCACCGGACCGGCGCCCTTCCGGAAGAAAAAGCCAGGGTTCGGATGCCATTGTTCCATGCGATGGGACATGATCGCGGCTACCGCGGACAAGGGCCGGCCAATTTTGCCCACGTCGATCGCCCGACGCGCGGTCTGGTACCCCGCGCCAAGAATCGTGTCGGGCGCCGCGCCGACGCGGAGACGACACCGCTCGGCGGCGGCAAGGATTCGTTCGCCATCGAAGACGGTCGTCGCCAGCGGCTTCTCGCTGTAGACGTGCTTTCCGCCTTCGAGCGCGGAGAGCGACACTTCAGGGTGGGCCTCGGGAATGGTCAGGTTGAGAACGACGTCGACGTCGTCGCGCTTCAAAAGATCGGCGACGCTGGCGGCGACGACGCCATGACGGTCAGCCTGACGCTTGGCAGCCTCCACGTCGATGTCGGCGCAGGCGACAACGCGAATGTCGCGAAAGAGCTTCGCGTTGACAAGGTAGACTTCGGAGATGTTGCCGCAACCGACGATGCCGACGCCGACGCTCATGACGGCGTCGCCCGCAAGAACGTCCGCATGGCCGTACAGCTCACGCGAGCGAACCGGTCGAAGTCGCTCGGATTGTCGTGCTCGGCGATCATGACCTCGGCGCCCGCCGCCACGCACGCGCTCCACAGCGCCGGCCACGGCAGCACCCCCTCGCCGGGGTCGGACCAGCCGTCCTCATTAATCCTTTCGCCGACCGGAGCGACGTCCTTGACATGGATAAGCGGAATGCGGTGGCGATAACGGTCGATCCATTCAATCGGGTCCCCGTCGCCGAGCGTCACCCAGGCGACGTCTGCTTCCCAGGCGAGGTCTGAGCCAAGAATATGTTCGATGGGGTAGCTGCCGTCGGGCAAAGGTTCGAATTCGAAATCGTGGTTGTGCCAGGCGAAGCGGAGGCCTTCGCGCTCGATCATATCGCGAGTGCGCGCGAGCCGCTGCCCGAGCGCGATCCAGCCCGCGCGATCCTTGGGCCGCTTTTCGGGCGACAGGCAGGGGGCGACGACGAACTCGACGCCGAGCACATGGGCCGCCCTCACGACGGCTGGCGGCTAACCTGTGTTCGAACGCGGCCGACATCCCGCATTGACGGCGGGCGGTTAATTCGCGGCCCGCGCCGCGGATAAGAGCGAAGCTGGCGATCCGCGCCATACCAAGCGCGTACCTGAAACTGTGAATCTGGTCGTCATGTTGTGTCTCGTTTGGTGGTCAGCCCGATGATGACGGTCTCGAGGGTCACGGTGCCCCGGCGGTGTTCGCCGGCACGCTCGAAGTCGATCCAGCCTTCGTTGAAACCGTCGATCATGCGGATGCGCGGCATAGGGTTTTTCATGCGCTGCGAGCGGAAGAGTTTCTCCCAGGTCTCGCGCGGAACAGGCTCCATGCGGACTTCGCGGCCGAGAGCGGCGGCAAAGGCACGTCCAATATCGGCGGCCGAGTAACGACTTGGCCCTTCGAGCTCGACGATCCGAACGCCGTTCCAGCTCTCTTGAAGGAGCGCCGCGGCCATGCGACCGATATCCGCCGTCGCCACCATCGGAACGACGTGATCAAGCGGCTGCAGAAAGCTAGGCACCACGCCGTTCCGCGCAGCTTCGACCTCCCATGACGCATTCTCCATGAACCAGCCGGCACGCAAGAACGCGACAGGCATCGGCGATTGGCGCAGCGTCTCCTCGGTGATCTTCGAGTTGTTTAGGAGATTTGGTTCGGCGACTTGCGCGCCGACCGTCGACAGAAACACGACCTTGCGCGGCCGGGCTCTCGCGATCGCTTTCTCGATCACGAGGGCGTTGGCCCGCGTCTCCGGAAAGCCGGGCTCAGGATCGTAATTAGCAGGCGTCATCAGGAAGACGCCGTCAGCGCCGGCAAATGCGGCAGTCAGAGCGTCAGCATCGTGGAGGTTCGCGATAGCTGCTTGACAGCCCTTGTCGGCCCAGATCTTACCCTTTGCCTCGTCGCGGGCCACGGCGCGGATCGGGTAGCCTCCCGCGAGTAGCATTTGGGCGACTGCTTGAAAAGAGACTTGTTGAGGCTTTGAAAAGCGTGGACGCGCATGGAGATGTTGCGCCCGCTCATGTGCACGATCCAATGACGATGTTGCTCCGAGAGAACGTGGTCCGAGACAACCTTGTGCGGTGGGACGACGTGAGAGGTCGCTACGTGTTGACAGGTACCGGCCGCCGGCGAATTATCCAAGGCAGCCGTGCTCCTGGCGCTGTGGTATCGTTCAGAAATCGGGGCGTCGTAGGTAGCGGTGTTCTGCACAGAAAGTCCGCCAACACCAGCCTCAAGGAATAGCTGCCACTTCACCTCGATGCGCCGGTTTGCCCTCGCCGCCCTCTTCGTTCTGATCGCCCTGCCCGCCGGCGCGCTCGAGCGGTGGCGAACCCTGCCGCCGACTCCGGCGCCGATCTTAACCGGCCGCAGCGGCATGGCCGACGCCAATGGCATCAAGATCCACTACGCGATCTATGGCAGCGGCTCGCCGGTCATTTTCCTACACGGCGGTCTCGCCAACAGCGACTATTGGGGCAATCAGGTTCCCGCGGTCGCTGCGCGCCACACCGTGATCCTGATGGACAGTCGCGGCCACGGCCGCTCGACCCGCGACGCGCGGCCCTACGGATACGACCTGATGGCCGACGACGTCGTGGCGCTGATGGACGCACTCAAGATCTCGAAGGCGGACATCGTCGGGTGGAGCGACGGCGGCATCATCGGCATCGACCTCGCGCTCAGGCACAAGGACCGGATCGGCAAGGTGTTCGCCTTCGCCGCCAACACCAGGACCTCGGGCGTCGTGGAGGATGTCGAGAAGAACCCGACCTTCGCCGCCTTCATCGCGCGCGCGGGCAAGGAATACGCCGCCCTCTCGTCGACGCCGAACGAATACGCCGCCTTCGTCGATCAGATCAGCAAGATGTGGTTCGGCGAGCCCAACTGGACCGACGCCGAGCTCGAGGCGATCGAGACGCCCGTCCTCGTCGTCGACGGCGACCACGACGAGGCGATCAAGCGCGCCCACACCGAATATATCGCCGCGACCATTCCCCACGCGGGCCTGCTCATCCTGCCGAACGTGAGCCATTTCGCCTTCTTGCAGGACCCGGACCAGTTCAACTTCGCCATCCTCCATTTCCTCGGCGACGAGTGAGATGCGATGGGTTGGCAACGAAACGGCCGATACTTTCGGCAATGATGCGAGCAAGTCGATCGGCGGGCGGCAGACTGCGCCGGTCTCCTTGAATGCCGCGCTGACTTCGCGAATGATTGCGAGCGCCTCGTCAACAAGCTTCGAGTTCCCTCGACCTTGCTGATCCACTCGGGCTTCGCGGCGCGAAGCGCCATTCTCTTGCGCGCCAACTGCCCGCTGCACAACGCGATTCGCGTCAGCGCGCGCTCTCACTGGCCAAAGCGTTCCTCCGGCCTTAGCCTATTTAGCCCAGGGGTGGAGGTTCTCGCTAATGCAGATCTCACGTGTGTTGGGCGGCGTGGCTGTTGCCGTCTTCCTTCCTGGAAACGCGATAGCGGGGGCGTTAGAGGACTGCGTAACGGCTTACGATCGGCAAGACTACGCGGCGGCCCTTCAGCTATGCCGGCCCTTTGCCGAAAAAGGCGATGCCCGCGCGCAGACCCGCCTCGCCGGCATGTACTACAACGGCCAAAGCGTCGAGCGGGACTATGCCGAGGCGGCGAACTGGGTGCGTAAGGCGGCCGAACAGGGCTACGCCCCCGCGCAGGCGTACCTCGGCATCATGTACTGGAACGGCCAAGGGGTGACGCAGGACGCCGTTCTAGGGTACATGTGGATGAACCTAGCCGCCGCACATGAGCCGGATGCGGTGGGGGAGCGTGATCAGGCTGCTTCCCAGATGACCCGTGATGAGATCGCCGAGGCGCAGCGGTTAGTGCGGGAGTGGAGGCCAACGAAATAAGCGCAACGCAGGCCTTCGAAAGCTGGCCGGATGCGATCCCGCCTCCTTGCTGGCTGTCGTGAAGTTCCGCGCATGAAAGTGCTGGCGCGACGCGGACGCTGGGGATCTGTTCCTCAAATCCTCAATTCTCGCGTGCGCGCGCGAGAGCAGTAAGGCCGCGGTCGCTACGTCCGCGACTCCGGTCCGTCGATGTGGGAATCATGCGTCAGATTTTGACCCCGCGGGTTCCCAGGTCGCCGAAATCAGAGAGACGGGGACGACGCCGTCTGGCGCTAGTTCGACGTCGACACGCTGTTTGCGGTCGTCGTGCGCGCTATGGTTCCAAGCGGCCGGGGAGCGCCAGGGGCGTTCGGATTTTTGGACGGGTCAAAGGCGTCACCGCGCTTGCGTTGGGTTCTTCGGACAACTCGCGCTGATGAGTATTCCGCCGACGCGTATTTGGCGGTCGCCGGGCGCGCTATGGTTCCAAGCGGCCGGGGGGCGCCAGGGGCGTTCGGATTTTTGGACGGGTCAAAGGCGTCACCGCGCCGGGTTCGTCTCGGGGTGACCGACGCCAGCGATTGCGAGCGGTCCGCGACTGGAGCGGCAGCGTGGAGCGCGGCGATCTCGAGTCCGATGCGATCTGGCTGCCAGCCAACTTTGGGGACGTTGTCCGCGGATTTTGATCCCGAGTACGCAACCTTATCTGAAACGTCGGCAATCCCGGAGCTGATTTCGGTTTTGGCCGCATCGGGACGGGGCTTTGTGTTTCCAAGGCCTGCAACATCTTCCGTATTTAGGCTCTGTGAGGCGCGCATACCGCCGAGGTCGGCTTGTTGGTCGTGGACATCCTCGGTGGTATTCAGCGTCGAGTGGCCTGGCTCGGCACCCTGCTTGCTCACTTCCTGAACGATGGTTCGGTGGAGACCGAGAAAATGTGATCCGCCAAGCCATGCGCCGCCAAGCAGGCAAACCGTCAGGGCGAAGAGCGATCGGCGGGCTAGAGAAGCCAGGGTAAAAGCTGACACTCTTCGCGAACCGGCGTCGACCTTCCTGGAAGGTACGGCGTAGATGGCATCAGCCGGCCGGGGCGCCGTCTCAAGCACGTGCCTACCCAACGCGGCGGCGGCGGTGGCGCTGACCCTGGGAAGGGCCTCTTCTGAAAAGAGAGTCATGCGGGTGCCTAGGCTTGGTTCACTACTTGAACCATCGTCTTGCGCCCGCTTCCATTAAGGTGGAATTAACCGGGCTAATTGCGGGCGGCAGAGTTCGTGCACCGGCTTCTTGCCCGGCGTTTCCACTGCTGCGACGCAGTCATATGCGTGCGAGGCATCTCCGCCGGCGGTTCGGCGTAAACGTCGCCGGCCCAGCCTCGACCGTCTCGCGCTCGCCTTGAGCGGTTGACGGTTGACCCGCATCAAGCTTCTCCCATCGCTTGGTGAGGTGGGCGAGCAATGTCACCCTCCTACGCGTCATCCGAAGATGCGCGCTCCGCGCTCGAGGTCCCCAACCGTGATCGGGATCGACGAATGACTGGGAATGGCGGAGTAATATGAGACGCAAGCATACGCTTCACGCCGACACCCGCCGTCCGCTTCGCGCAATCGGCCGCCATTCGCGGACAAACGGCGACTTTCAGGGCCGAATATTACTGCCCTAGAAAGTCGCTCCATGGGCGGCCAAAAAGTGTTCCGCGATCGGGTCGAGGGCGGGCGGATACCACAGAAGCGTCGCGATCGCGACCACGGCGGCAACGCGGTCCTCAAGGTCATTGGTTCTCGCGTACGCTCGCGAGAACAGTAGGGTCCCTCGGATCGGCCGGCGACGAAGGTATGGCAGCGCTCGCGGCCCCGTCGCACGGGCGACCGCCGTGCTCTCCACCGCGCCACCACCCGCGCGCGCGTAGACGTTCGCGAAGGCCCGGCGTTCTGGTCAGGGCTCGTCTCGCATTTGCATACGAGCCGCAGCGGACGCTGCCGACAGCCGCTCTACCGCGGACCCATGGAAGTAGCGCGCGAATTCCTCATGCGCCAAGGCATGCCGGGTTGTGTCTCGACTGGAGGTCCGGGCACAGGACGAGTCCTCCATCGAGGCCCCGCCTAAAGTCGAGCCATAGCCTGCGAGGGAATCTAGGCCCCGGTGCTTTCCGCCGCGGGACCTCTGATAGTGCACATGACATGAAATATTGAAGTGTCGCCGAATCTATTCACGCGCCAGCAGCAGCGACATCGGCGTCGGCGCGGGCGGCTCATCGGCAAGGCGTTGGCGATACACGCCGAGGTTCTCGCTCACCCGCTCAACGTAGTCCCGCGTTTCGTCGTACGGAATTCGCTCGATCCAGTCGACAAGATCAGCGCCGCCGGTTCGCGGATCGCCGTGTGCGGCGATCCACTGCGCCACTCGGCCGCCGCCGGCGTTATAAGCCGCGAACGCCAAGGCGTCCGAACCGCCTTCGTCCTCCAAAACCTGGCCAAGGAAGGCTGCGCCGAGCTGGGTGTTGAAGGCCGGATCGGCCAGGAGACGCGCGTAGTCGAACGCAACGCCAGCGCGGCGCGCTGTCGAAGCCGCCGTTGACGGCAGAAGTTGCATCAGGCCTTTCGCGCCCGCGCCCGAGGACGCCTGCCATATGAATTCGCTTTCCTGGCGGGCGACTGAATAGATGCGGGCCAAATCAGCGGAATGAGCGGGCGGCAGGAAGGTCGGCACGCCGGAAATCGGAAACGCCATCGCATCGAAGTGGTACCCGCGGTTGGAAGCGATCTTGCCAAAGGCCACCTCAGTCGCCGCATCACCGAAGCGCTTGATGACATCCGCCATCGCGGCGAGCTGAGACTCGTCCCGCCATTGCCGGGCCGCGTCGAAGGCGAGCCTAGAGGCGAGGTCGTCGAGCCCGTCGGCGTAGAGCGCCTCGGCCGCCCGAACAGCCTCGTCACGCCGGTCGCCTTCAGCGGCAGTGATCGCCGCGCGCAGCGCCAGCCTCTTCTCGCCCAGACGCTTGGCTGCAAGCTGGCCATAATAGGCGATGGGCTCGCTCGCGGCGGTTTCATAATAGACCTTTGCGTCGTCGGAATCGTCAAGCGCCTCGGCGGCGCGTCCGCGCCAATAGGCGGCGCGGGCGATGGAGATCGGCGTGCGGGCCACCTCGGCGGCGCGCTCAAAGCGAAGTGCTGCGGCGCGCGCGTCGTTGAGAAAACGCAATGCGATCCAGCCTGCAAAGAAGTTGGCGTCGACCTGATTGGCGGGGTCGTCTGGTCTAACCGTGTTGTCACAAAGTTCGAACGCCAGGCGCGGCTCGTCAAGATCGAGCAGTTCGCCAGCGACCTTCCGCCGTTCGCTCCACCAACGGTCAGGGTTGACCAAGGCCTCGCGATCCCGCGGCGCCACTTCGAGCAGCGCCGCGGCCTCATAAGCACGATTCGAGCGCCGAGCGTCCTGAATGCGAGCGAACAGGAGTCCCGGATCGTTCCTGAGAGGCGGCGATACGGTCATGACGAGCGGCGGGGTTAGGCGTCCGTGCGCAGCGGCGATGCGGGCCCGCGCCAGGGCGGCAATATCGGGGCCAGCGAGCGCGGCTGCGCGCAAGGCGGATTCGAAACTCTCGGCGTAGAGCAGGTGGTCGGTGCGGTACTTGTGGTCAGCCCTCGTGAGCGTTGCGCCAAAATCTCTCAGGATGAGCGCTTCGGTGGAAGGGTCGAGATCGCTGTCACGCCACAAAGCGCGGATGATCCTTGCCCCTTCGTCGGACCGCCCAGTCGCATTTGCAGCGCGCGCGGCGGCGATCACTCCCGCGCTTGTTTGCGGCGGCTCGCTGGCGAAATACGCGGCGACCTTCGCCGGCGCCTCGGAACTACCTAGCAGTTCCGCTTCGCGCAGACGCCAAATCCACCCTCCGTCCGGCCATCCAGGATGGGCTTCGGCAAATGCGGCCGCCGCGGGGACCGAGGGATGAGGATCCAAGCGCAAAGACGCCCACTCCAGCGCCAATCTTTCATCGGGGGCGCGCGCGGCCTTGGCGAGCACGCCGAGGCCCGCGGGGTCGCCCTTGCTGTAGAGCTGAGCCGCGGCAGAGCCGTATCCCAATTCTTGCACCCTCGACGCGGCGGATGGAGCAACAGTCGTCGGCAACCGGGCGTCATGACCGTTCATTGCAGAGGGCTGCTCCTCACCCGCCGTTTGGAGCGCGATCGTCTTAGGCGCCTTGACAGCGCTCATAGCCGAGGCGAGGCCTTCGATCGCCTGCTCGACCGCGAACCGCCCGCAAAATGGCGATTTGGTCTCTTTCGTCGTATGAGCGTGTACATGAGGGCGGTCCGCTCTGCTCCGCGCTCCGATCCGGCAAACAGCCATGACTTTCTGCCGAGAGCCAGCCCGCGCAGCGCTCGCTCCGCCGCGTTGTTAACGGGTATGGTGCCTGCGACGCTCCCCTTCCGACTGGCGTTCATGCTCCGAGGAAGTCATGAATGGACCACCGGGATCGGGGCGTCGGGAGCGCGAAACGGCGGCAGGCCGTCCTATCCATGAGCTGCGAGCTCGAGTTGTTACATGGCCGCCCCTACGACTTGCCCGGTTGCGCCGCGAGCGCGGATCCGTAGATGTCGTGCAAGCCCGCTGGCTCCCTAGAACGAAGATGGAGGAGTCATGGCGATCATTGGCATGGACATTCATCGCTCGTTCGCCCAGGTGGCGTTCCTGGAGAACGGGCAGATCAAGCGGGAGCAACGGGTCGAACTCGTTCACGATCGTCTCGTCAAGTTCGCGAAGACGTTGTCGGTCGAGGACGAGGTCGTCATCGAGGCCACAGGCAACAGCGCGGCTGTCGAGCGAATCTTGCGGCCCTTCGTCAAGCGTGTTGTCGTGGCAAATTCGAGAATGGTTCGCGCGATCGCCTACGCGCGAGTGAAGACCGACAAGATCGACGCAGCGATCTTGGCCAAACTACACGCCGGCGGCTTTCTGCCGGAAGTCTGGATCCCAGACGACGACACCCAACGGCAGCGGCGCCATACGGCTGAGCGCATGGGCGTCCTCGAGCAGGTCGTTCGCACAAAGGGACGCATCCATTCGATCCTGCACGCAAACCTGATCCCGAAGTAACTGTCTGGGTTGAAAACCCGGTACCGTCTTTTGGCGACGGGAGGATGTTCAATGCTTCGCAAATTCGCTCTTTCGCTTGCGCTCGCCTCTTGCGCGGGAATGCCGCTCTGGGACATCGCCGAGGCGTCGATCGCTGACAGCGCCTTCGCGCCGGCGAGCGAAATGAAGCGAATCGCGCCGGTCGAGGAGGCGTTTTTCGTACACCGGGGCGCCACCTACTGCTAGTATCCTAACGGCTGGCGAGGCGCCGGCTTTTATCAGTGCGGCTGGGCATGGCGCTCAGGCCTTGGTTGGGGCGGCGGTTGGGGGTGGAACGGCTGGGGCGGCGGCTGGAACTCAGGCTGGAACGGTCGGGGTTGGCATCGAGGCATGCGGCCGCCCCATCGTCGGCCGGTGAACAACCGCCCAGGCAACAATCGGCCGCGGAATAGTCGGCCGGGGAATAATCGGCCGGTCAACAATCGACCTGGCAACCGTCCGGGGAACAGCCGGCCTGGGAACAATCGGCCTGGGAACAGCCGTCCAGGTGGGGGCGGTGGCCAGCGGAACCGCGGCGGCGGCAACAGGCGACGTTCGGACATACCGAGCATCCAACCCAACGTAGTGACTGCAACTTTCGACTACGCATCGATCGGTGCACCGGCCTACCCCGTCGTCGTTAGGTTCTAAATCAGCGTCGCATGTAGCCGCAGGCGAGGTGGGCTTTCTATTATTGCGCACCTGCTTCGTGTCTACGCCCACCATTACGGCCACGGGCAGACCCGAGGTTGGCGGTCGTGTTCGGGATCCGATCGCCTCGCCCGCTCACCGCAGCCTTTTTGCCGCCGGGCAGACATGTTGCCTTCCGGACGAAGTGGCGCAACGTTTCGAGGCGCTCTCCCGCGATGACCGACAACTGACTGGAGGAGCTAACCGGAGCGGGGCGAAGTCATCTACTGCGCGATCGACAAATTTCGCGGAGTGTACGCTGCTGCATTGAAGGCTTGTTTCGCGACTAGCAGGCCGTTGAAAAAGTCCGTGGCCACTTGAATTGGATTGTGATTCTGTTTCCGCGCGAAGGTGTAGGGAGCGAATCATGCGGGACGAGGACGAGCGGTCGGGATCGCTATTCAGCTATATCGATCTCGAAGCTCGGGTTGGTCGGAATCATCCGCTACGCACGATCCGCATGATCGTGAATGAGGCTCTGACGGCGCTAGCCGGCGATTTTTCGGCGCTGTATTCGCCGATGGGGCGGCCTTCGATCGCGCCGGAAAAGCTGCTGCGGGCAATGCTGCTGCAAACCTTCTATTCAATCCGCTCGGAGCGTCTCTTGATGGAGCGGCTGGAGTACGACCTTCTGTTCCGTTGGTTTGCACCGCGCCTGGCTCGCCTTCAAGCGCCGCTGGGGGATCAGGACAGAGAAACACCGCCCGACAAAGTACGAGCCGCGTCACGCCGAGATCGGACGAAAGCTCGTTGCGCTAGGAGCGAACGACTTTGAGATCGCGCAGGCGTTCGGCGTCGAGGCCAAGACGATCACTGACTGGAAGCTCAAGCACGCGGCGTTTGCCGAGGCGATGCGCTACCGCGACGAGGACGGGACGTTTCAAAACGACCGGGTGAAGCGCAGCGTTCTTCATCGTGCGACCGGATACACGTACCACAGCGAGAAAGTTTTCGTCACCGACGGGCGGGTGACCCGCGTGCCGGTCGTTGAGCACGTCCCGCCGTCCGAGAACGCCGCCCGCTTCTGGCTCCAGAACCGCGCCCCGCGCGAATGGAACGCCGCTCAAAACGTGAATGTCAACGCCGCCGGTTACGTCGACATCAAGATAACGAAGGGCATGGACCCCCGCGACGCGATGGAAGCCTTCATGCAAATGCTGCGCACACCGGCAAGCGCGCTCCGGGCCGCCGCCCCCCTGGTCATAGAGGGCGCGATAGAACACGAGCCGGACCCGGTCGAGCCCCCGGCGAGCGACGCCACCGGCGATTAGGCCGCGCAGGCCGCCACAGACGCCCGCCCGTGGCCTTAGCCGGTCCGGACGGCCTTCCCCACCCCCCCCAACACCCCTAAAGCGCTGGCGGCCTTCCTAGCGGTCCGCCCCTGGACCGTTTGGGCATACGCGGGCGAGATCAGCCTATCCCCGGTTCACAAAATACCGTTTTACGGCTTAAACTGAACTCGATATAGTGAACCACTCAAACCAAACTTGAGAGGTTCCACTCATGAACGCCCGAGCCTACCTCCGCGCCAGCACCGTCGAACAGGACGCAACCCGCGCGCGGAAGGACATCGAAGCCTTCGCCGCCGAGCGCGGCCTGCCGATCGTCGGAACCTACGTCGAGAACGAGAGCGGTGCGAAGCTCGCACGGCCCGAACTGTTCCGCCTGATCGCCGACTCGCGTCCGGGCGACGTGCTGTTGGTCGAGCAGGTCGATCGTCTGTCGCGCCTCACGGCGGACGATTGGCACAAGCTCCGCGCCGCTCTTGACGCCAAGCAGATCCGCGTCGTCGCGCTCGACCTTCCAACGTCTTGGATGCTGGCCGCGCCGGGCGACGAGTTCACCGGCCGCATGTTCACCGCCGTCAACGGCATGATGCTGGATGTGCTCGCCGCCGTGGCGCGTAAGGACTACGACGATCGCCGCCGCCGTCAGGTGCACGGGATTGCGCGGGCCAGGGCCGAGGGCAAGTATCGCGGCCGTCCAGAAGACTGT
>CAVYDG010000022.1:0-254329 GCA_963767245.1 uncultured Alphaproteobacteria bacterium | reverse complement strand
CGAGCACCTCGACATGCTGATGGTCTGCCATCACCTCGACCTGACCTTCCCGAAGATCTCGCGTTTGCCGAGAGCCGCATCCGCAAGGAGACGATCGCCGCCGAGGACATCCTGCACGATCTTGGCGCGCTCTCGATGATGTCGAGCGATTCGCCAGCGATGGGAAGGGTCGGCGAGGTCATCATCCGCACCTGGCAGACCGCCGAAGATGAAGCGCCAGCGCGGGCCCCTGCCGGCCGATACGCCCCGCAACGACAACGCGCGCGCCAAGCGCTATGTCGCCAAATACACCATCAATCCCGCGATCGCGCACGGTGTTTCGAAGCACATCGGCTCGGTCGAGAAGGGAAAGCTCGCGATCTCGTGCTATGGACGCCCGCCTTCTTCGGCGTGAAGCCCGATTGCATCATTAAGGGCGGCGCGATCGCCGCGGCGCTGATGGGCGACCCCAACGCCTCGATCCCGACGCCCCAGCCCGTCCACTACCGGCCGATGTTCCGCTCGCACGGCCGCGCGCTGCACACGTCCTCTTTTACCTTCGTCTCGGCGGCGGCCCTCGCCGGCAGCCTGGCGCGCAAGCTCAAGGTGCAGCGGCGCCTCGTCGCGGTCGAGAACACGCGGGGCAAGATCGGCAAGAAAAGCATGATCCACAATAGCGCGACGCCGAAGATCGAGATCGATCCCGAAACCTACGACGTTACGGCCGACGGCGAGCTGCTGGTATGCGAGCCGGCGGACGAGCTGCCGATGGCGCAGAGGTATTTTTTGTTCTGAGAGGGCTCGAGGAGCCGGGCGGCGGCTCGCGCACGACGACGCTCAAGCGGCATGTCCCTTACGCGCGGCGCGAGGGCGTCGAGCACAACGTGGTCAACGCCAACCCGTTCGACTTCACCTTCATCGAGATCGAGCATCTGAAGGGGTAAGGCGGGCGGCGTCGTTGCGAGGAGCGTTAGCGACGAAGCAATCCATCCCCCGCGGCCTCAGTAAGGCGACCCGTATGGCCTCCTGCCTAGCGCCGTTGGATGGATTGCTTCGCTCCGCTCGCAATGACGCGCGCGGCTTCCCCTACTCGTCGCCGAAGAAATGCAGGATGGCGAAATTGAACTGGTCCGGATCCTGCAGGAAGGCGAAGTGGCTCACGTTCGGCAGGATGAGCAGGCCGGCGTGCGGGATCGCTGCCGCGATATATTCGGTGTGCGCGCGCTTGATCGCCTCGTCGTGGTCGCCGTCGACGACCAGCACCGGCGTGTCGATCCCCTTGAGCTGATCGTCGGTCCAGTTGGGCTCGCTGAACCACATCTTGCTGATCTGATCGACGAAGGCGGAGTATTCGTTCGGCGTCGCCGAGAGCGCGGCGTATTCCGTGCCGGCGCGGGCGATGAAGGCTGCGAAGGTCGAGTTCTTCTCCACTCCCTCGATGACGCCTGAGGTGACGGTGTTGGCGGCGAAGGCGAACACCCTGCCGATCCGATCCTTGTGGCGCAGCGCGAGATCGAGGCCGATGATGCCGCCGTCGCTCCAGCCGACGATGGACGCGTTCGGGATCTTGAGCGCGTCCATGAGCGCCACCACGTCGTCGGCCATCAGATCGTAGCCGTAAGGCCGCGCGTCGCGGGTCGAGCGGCCGTGGCCGCGGCTGTCCATCAGGACGACGGTGTGATGAACGGCGATGGCCTCGACCTGTTCGCCCCAATAGTTGCTGTTGGCGAGGCCGCCGTGCAGGAAGATCACCGGGGAGCCCTGGCCGTAGATCGCGTAATGGATCTTGATGCCGTTGGCGTCGATTTCGCCCGTGCGGTCGGTCGGAATTGGCGCGGGCGTCGGCGGCAGGGTCTGCCATCGCTCGCCGGCGCTGGCGGGGAGGGCGATGAGGGCGAAAAAGGTGGCGAGGATGAACCGGCGCATGCGGGACTCCCGGATAAGGTTCACCAGTAGTACGAAACCGCTGCTGCTTCACAAGGCGATGAGCGCCACGACGCGCCGCACCCCGACTGTCCCCCTGTCATCCGCGCGAAAGCGGGGATCCAGAGACTTTATCGACCCTCAACCGTTCAGTGTTTCGTAAAGGTCCGACCATTCAGGATTGAAGCTCTCGATCAGCTCCAGTTTCCACTGGCGGAGACGGGCGGCGCCTCCCGCACCGCGCCGCTCCCGCGAGGAAGGCAGAGGGCTGCGCAGGCGCCCACGAGCGGTCACCCAATCTCCGCGAACAAGACCACAAGCGACGTGCAGTCGAGCGGCATCACCGGATTCGTGTAGATCATTCGCGTGTGACGGCCTTTCTCTTCGAACGCCGTATTGATCAGATCGGACGCGCCATCGAGGCATTTGGGATGCTCCTTGTAGGCTTCGTCCACGCCCAACACCCCTTCCAGACGCACGATGCGCTTCACCTTCGTAAGCTCCCCGACCGCCTGTTTGATCTGCGCGACAGTATTCAGACACGAGAGCTGACACGACTTGTAACCGTCGTCCCCGGAAATCTCGCGGCCGATCTTGCCGACATAGGCGAGCTTGCCGTCCCGCCACGGCAGATTGCCTGACGTCATCACCAGGTTTCCGGTGATCACCCAGGGCGCATAATTGGCGACCGCGCGGGCCGGGGAGGAAGCGCGAGGCCAAGTTCCGCGATGCGTTCTTCAGGGGTCTTTGCGGTCATCGAGCGCTCACTTTTCTCTGGCTCGCTGAGGCCGCGGGCGACCGAACCGCTCTGCAGGGAGCCTACAAAGCCTCCGACGAAGGGGTCAAGACGCCTGCTTTGGCCGCAAAAGTCGGGCGTTGCAGATGAAGAAGCCTGCCAGCGGGGCGTGAACTCAGTCGCGTTCCCTCACCGCGCATCACTTCAGGACGAGGACAATGACCGTCTCGCCGGCGACCCGGAAGACCAGGCCTCGCCGTCTCGCGCGGGCGCTCATGAGGAATTCAGAGGTCTCTGGCCAGCCAATAGGTGAGCGCTTGCCCGAGTAGCCTCACACGTTGATGATTGGATTCCTCGAACCTCACCTGATCCACCGCCGAAGCCTGATATCTCGAGGTCGCGCGCACGGGCCATTGTACGCCCCCAATCATCGCGACCCCGCTGATATTGTCCCAGGCCTTGGCGTCCTTGAGCGGCCCCAGAGTGGCATAGTCGATCCGCACGACCAGCGTGCCGCCTTGCGCCGTCATGCGGCCTGCCAGGGCTTTGGCAAGCTGATCCGGCAGTTCCCGCTGCACCCACGCGGCAGTTGGGTCGCCGACGTTCGCGCGCAGGGGCGCGACATCAACTTCAATATTGCGGATCGGCCGGCCCGACTGGGCCAGAGCGTTTTGACACGCGGCCGCCGCGAGAAGCGCAGAGGCGCCGCCTACCGCAATCGCGACCCGGCGTATCAATCCAAGATTATGCATGGTCAGCCTCCGTAGCTGTCTTGAACACTCTCATCGGGCCGCCTATTCAAGCCTATCAGGTAGGGGCAGGCCCGGCCACCACCTTGCCAGAAAGGCCATTGCGGCCGGCGCTTGAGCAAGCCCTGCGCCCGCTCGTGGTGGAGATTCTCATGCCCCAACGCCCCAAGGCCACGCCCCACGTCCACATCTCGGAGCCGCATGTGCGGGTCACCGAGTGGAGGTTCGTCCCCGGCGCCGAGACAGGGTGGCACCGGCATGAAGCCGACTATGTCGTCGTGCCGCTCGCCGATGGCGAGCTTCTGCTGGAGGAGCCGGGCGGCGGCTCGCGCACCGCGAAGCTCACGCGGCATGTCCCCTACGCGCGGCGCGAAGGCGTCGAGCACAATGTCGTCAACGCCAATCCGTTCGACTTCGCCTTCATCGAGGTCGAGCACCTGAAGCCGTGAAGCCGGTCTGGGCGTCGAGGCTCGCGAGCCCCGCGCTGCAATGACCGGTCGGGAGGAATTCGAGCGGATGTCCAAATCCCTTTCTCGCGACGATCGACGAGGGCGCTCGACCCCGCCTCCGCTTGCGGAACCGCTCGCCCCCCTCGTCAACCTCCTCCGCCAACTCCTGGAGACTGCCGGCGCGGAGGCTGAAGCCTTCATCGGCGACTGGCCCCGCGAGCTGGTCGCGCGGCCGGTCGTCGCCCGCTCGCTTCCGGTCGTCGCGGCGCTCCCGGGCCTCTCGCGCTTCGCCGCGCCCGGCACGCGGGCGCTGGTCGAAGGCATCGCGGCGCTGGCTGGCGAACTCGACTGGCGACAGACTTATACCGAAGCCGATTTCGGCCAGCGCTTCCTCGACA
This sequence comes from uncultured Alphaproteobacteria bacterium, assembly GCA_963767245.1. GTDB lineage: Bacteria > Pseudomonadota > Alphaproteobacteria > Rhizobiales > Beijerinckiaceae > Roseiarcus. The sequence continues at coordinate 250,095 of CAVYDG010000022.1, read as the reverse complement.
ACTACGGCTGGAGCGAATGGATCGGCGAGCGCGGCGCCTTCGTCAGCGGCAAGATTGCGTGCGGCGTCCTCATGCTCGGCCCGGACACCGAATATCCCGCCCATTCGCACGAGGCGGAAGAACTCTATCTCCCTCTGGCCGGCTGCGCTCTATGGCGCGCCGGCGCATCCGACTGGCGGCTTCGCGGCGCCGGGAGAACGGATTCATCATCCCTCATGGACGGTCCACGCCATGCGCACCGCGCGAGAGCCGCTGCTTGCGGCCTATGTATGGCGCGCGGGCGACCTCAGCGCCAAATCGCGCATCGTCCTCCCCTCTTCCGTTCGGGAGAAGGAGACGCGCATTGAGCGGGGCGGCAAGCAAGCAAACCGAGCGGTCGAATGGCGAACCCGTTTTTCACCATAGGACATTCCACCCGTCCGATCGAAGAATTCACAACGCTGCTCGCGGAAGCGGACGTCAAGCTGGTCGTCGACGTGAGGACTGTCCCGCGCTCGCGCTTCAATCCGCAATTCAACCGCGACGCCCTCCCCGCTTCGCTCACCGCCTGCGGGCTTGCTTACGAGCATCTCGCCCCGCTCGGCGGGTTGCGCGGAACGCAGCGCGACGTTCTGCCCGAGACCAACGCCTTCTGGGAGAACACGAGCTTCCACAATTACGCCGACTACGCCATGAGCCAGGAATTCCGGTCGGGCCTTCGAACTTTGCGCGAATTGGGCGAAACCGCGCGCGCATGCATCATGTGCGCGGAGGGCCTGTGGTGGCGCTGCCATCGCCGCATCATCGCCGACTATCTCATCGCCGCGGGCGAGGATGTCTTCCACATCCTTGGCAAGGGCCACATCGAGCAGGCGCATTTGACGCTTGCGGCCCTGCCCGGGCCGGGCGAAACCTTGACCTATCCCAGCGGGTCGCCTGAATTGTTCGGCGCCGAGCGATGAGGCGCGCCCCGGCCATGCGTGTGGCCGCCGGAAAGTTGACGCGGACGGGAAGCTTAGGCGCTTCTTCCGCCGCGCCCAACGCCAGCAGTCGACATCGAACGGTGGCGGGCATCAATCAGGTCATCGCTTCCCTGTCATCGAATCGGCCGCGCCGCGTTTAACGGGCTGCCGCGTCGGGTTCGGCAGGCTCAATCCCCATTGTCGAATCGCGACTGTGACGCAGGTCACTGCGTCCCGCTGCGCGCAATGCTCGAATGCACGCGCACTCCGAAAGGGAGAATCCTCATCGAAATGCAAAACGCGCCGCAGTTCCGCGGCCGCACGGGAGATATTGCGTTGAGTATAGTTGAAAAGCGATCGCCGGCGCGCATTGTCGACCTGGCTGCCGTGGACGGCGAGCTGTCGGCAACCGCCAGCATTGGCGTCGCCTTTGTCGTCGCACTGATCTTCTATCTGCTCGGGGCGGCGTGCTCCGGCAAGACATCCTCACAGGCGCTCCGCAGCACGCGAGCTCAGCCGAAATGTCGTTCCACGGCCCCTGATCCCATCGCGCGCCCCACCGGCCCTGCGGTGACGCAGGCCAGTCGAAGAGGAGGCCTATCGTGACTCATTTCGAAAAACAGCTCGAATTCCGCGACAGCTTCTTGCCGGCTCGTTCAAGTTCGCCGGCCCCGACCCTAAAGACCACGGCTTTGACAATCGCGCTCGTCCTCTATGCGCTCGGGTTTGTCGCGCTTTATCCGGTCGCCCACGCCAGCGTGGCCAAGAGCATTGCCGACGGCAATGACCCGGCGCTGCTCGATTTTGTCGGCCCTTGATCGGATGAGGCGGCCGCGAGGCCGTGCCGAACAGACTAACCGTCGGCGCCCAGCCGGTCGACATAGCGATTGGCGACTCCCTGCGGGTCGGTCACCACATGCGCTCCGTCGCCGTCGCGATGGATCCATTGCGGCCCGATCGGGACCTTGCCCCGTCCGCCGGGAATGTCGAGCACGTAGGTCGGCGTCGCCAGCCCCGAAAGGCGGCCGCGCAATGCGCCCATCAATTCCTGGCCCCTTTCGATCGGCACGCGCCAGTGCGCCGTTCCGGGCGCGAGATCGCCGTGATGCAGGTAATAGGGCTTGACCCGCGCTTCGACGAACGCCCGCATGAGCTCGATGAGCGTCTCCGGATTGTCATTGATCCCCTTGAGCAGCACGCTCTGGCTGACCAGCATCGCTCCCGCGGCCGAGAGGCGGCGGCAGGCGGCGCGCGCGGCTTCGGTGAGTTCGCGCGGATGGTTGGCGTGGATGGCGACGACCGTCGTCTTGCCGTCGGCGATCAGCGCCCGCGCCATCGCCTTCGTCACCCGTTCCGGCGCCGCGACCGGCAGGCGGGTGTGCCACCGCAGCGTCTTCACCTGCGGGATTTGCGCCAGCGCCTGGGTCGCTTTGGCGATTCGGCGCGGCGACAGGATCATGGGATCGCCGCCGGTAAGGATGACCTCCCAGATCGCCGGCCGCGCCCGGACATAGTCGAGCGCCGTGGCGAAGTCGGCGGCGCTGAGGGCGCCCGCGCCGGGGCCGATCCGTTCGCGGCGAAAGCAGAAGCGGCAATAAACCGCGCAAGCGGCGACCAGCTTGATCAGCACCCGATCGGGATAGCGATGCACCAGTCCATGAATTGGGCTCATCGCGTCGTCGCCGATCGGGTCGTCGCGCTCCGCCGGATCGCGAATGAGTTCGCGGGCGTCGGGCACGAACTGGTGTGCGATCGGGTCGGCGGGCTCGCCACGCTCAACGAGGGTGGCCAGCGCCGGCGTGACGGCAATCGCATAGCGCCCGGCGATGGCCTCAAGCTCGGCGAGCCGCTCCGGCGCGGCGAGCCCCGCTTCGATCAGGGACCGGGGGGTGGTCAAACGATCAGGCGTTCGCGCGACGGTCATGCGTCAGCCGCCTTTGGGTTGCGCGCCAAAGCGCGGACGGCATGCCCGCCAGCCAACGCCTGCGCTACGACTTCTCGCCATTGGGGACCGGTTGAGCCGACGACGAGGATGTTCATGGTCAGCAGCCTATCAGAGGCAAACCGCTGCGTATTCATCGGCAAGCGCCTGGCCGGCCGGCAAGTCTGTTCCCCATTTTGCGGGAATTGCGTTGCGTTTCTCGAGAGAGGCGGCGCCGACGGCAACGAGCCAAAAAAACCTTCGGGAAAACGCCGGCTGGCCATTGCCGCCGAACAATAGCAACGGCATAGGATGGGGGTTTGCGAAGCAAACCCACTGTTGACGAAGCAAGGCGGATGGGAGCCCGCATGCCGACAAAATTAGGACCAACGCTCCGTCAGGACGACAGCGCGCCAACGGTGCATTGGATTGTCCGAAAGGTGATCGCGCCATGACAAATCTGCTGGACCGTTATCATCAAGCGAGGCGGAAGATCTTTCCCGCGTCGAAAGAAGGCATGGCGTATGCGCTCTTGCCGGATAGAGTTGCCGGAACGGGCGACGATTCCGTCACCGGGGCGCCCGCCCGCAAGCTCACCAGACCGAGTTTCGACTTCAACCTCACCGAGCACTGCAACCTGAACTGCTGCGAGTGCGATCACGCCTCGCCGCTCCTGGCAAAAAAGTTCGCCTCAGTAGAATCATTCTCCCGAGACCTCCAGGCGCTGGCTCGGGTCTTCCACTCGAAGCAGATCAGAATATTGGGCGGAGAGCCGTTGCTCCATCCGCGGCTGACCGATTTTCTGACCGAGGCGCGGCGCATCGACATCGCCAACTCCATCGTGCTGATCACCAACGGGGTGCTGCTGCACAAGGCGCCGCCCGAATTCTGGCGGCTGATCGACGAATTGTGGATATCGGCATATCCCGGGGTAAAGCGAAAGCTCGGCGACGAGGAGTGCGCCCGACTCTGCGAAGCGCATGGCGTGCATTTGAAAATCAACGATTATCAAACGTTCCAGAAGACCGTTATCAACACCCCCATCGCTGACCCGGAATTGATCAAGGCCATCTTTCAGGATTGCAGGAATGCCGGCGAGTGGTCGTGCCACACTGTTCACGACGGTCGTTTCTACAAGTGCTCGATTGCGCCGTTCATGGGCGCGCGCCATGCTTTGAGAGGGGTCGACTTCGACAATATTCCGATAGATGGCGTAGCCCTCCACGACAACCCGAATCTCTATGAAGAGGTCGACCGCTGCCTGAACGGCCCGACGCCATTGGCCGCCTGCTCCTACTGCCTCGGCACCTCAGGACCAACTGTTGCTCACCATCAGCTCAACCGCGCCGGGCGTTCGCGGTGGCTGGAAGAGGATCACAGCGCGGACATTGAAGCCGTGCGCCTCTCGCTGCGAGCGAAGGAAAGCGACTGACACTCAACGCGGCAATCAAACCGCCGTTTGCGAGCGTGAGCGAACCAATACAGGAGAATGTTGGAGCCCTGCGACTCTTGGATCGCCACGTCCCCGGGCCGAGACCGAGTGTCCGCCCGACGCCGGATTCCGTCTGAACGCGGCGTGCGGATCGCGCAGATCGTTTCACTTTCCGTGCGATACGGGAACGCGGCCGCCGCCGCAAGACCGAGGCGGCCGGGGTCGCGGTCGTCGCTTCTTGGCAGACCGCGCCGGCGTCGGCATGATAATGTCGCCGCCATGAGCTTTCGCATCACCTCCGGGGCGCCGAGTCAGGAACTCGTCGAGAGCGCGGAGACCGCGACCGGGGCGCTCGATCGCATCCGCGAACTGGCCAAATCCGGCGCGCCGAATGTTCGGGTCGTGAGAGAAAACGGCGTCGCGTGCTCGCCTTCCGAGCTCGAGGGTCTGGCCGAATTCGAGAACGAATCGGACGACGCCTGACGCTTTTCGGCGGCGAATGTCGGCGGTTTCAGGTCTGCGTAGCGGCGCGGGCGGCCGCTGGAAGGGCCGCGTGAATATCGTACCAGGAGCCATGGCCGGCGAAGCGATTCAGAACCGGAAGGCGTCTCATAAGGCCCATGCGTTTGTTGCGCGCAAACAGCATCACGAAATGCAGGATGGCGCCGTTCAACGTAAGCCAATTGCTGCCCGGGAGCTCCTTCCCGAATAGCCCTGAGCCATTGAACTCAAGCCGGACGTCGACATACTGGCCTTCGCGCGCCGGCCGCGGGGGAACTTGCGACGGGACCGACTTTTGGTCGACCACCTGAAAGCGCTGGTAGCCCAATTTTTTGAGAAGAAGCAGGACACGAATCTGTCCCGCCAATGACAACGGATATTCCGTCGACAGGAACAGAGGAACCTCGTCGAAGGGAGCCAAACCCTCGAGGCAAAGCAGGTCGGCGCCTTCGATGTCGACCTTCATGAAATAGGGCACCCCGAATTTCTTGATTAGCGACGGGAAGGTTATCGACGGCACAACCGTCTTGGTCGGCGGCCGGCCCAATGCGGGGGCTATTTCAACGTGACTGGGCCGAATCGTGCTTCGAATATTTTCTTGTTCGTTCACGTAAAAAGCGACTTCGCCCGCCTCCTCGGCGATCGCCTCCTCCACAAGCATGAATTGGCCCTCGGCGATCTCGGCGGCGAAACGTTCTTTCAGAGCCTCGCACAACGCGGGGTTGGCTTCGACCCCCACAACCCGGAAACCTTTCTTCAGGTAAAAATCGGCGTCCTGTCCATCGTTGGAGCCGACGTCAAAGATCAAAGACCGGTCAACCATCCCCTCGCTCCGTCGCACTTTGGCCCGGTGGGGCGACGAACTCCGATCGCCCGCGAGCGCGAAATGCTCTTCAGCTCGGATTGTTCCGGCGAAATGATCACACGCGCGTTACTCCAGGAATCCTGCGATTCTCCAGAGCGCGCCGCGAGAAACTGGGAGCGGTGTTTCGCGCAAAGCGCATATCGGGGTCGAACCCCTCAAAACAGTCACTCAGTTCATGCGCTACGTCCACGCCGAGGATGGCCCGGTTCGGGCCGACGCCGAGACCGTCGCGTCGCCCCGACGTTTCGTGCTTTCCGGCCAGCGAGCCAATATCAAACCCGCCAACAACGCAACGACGACTGAACAGTCCACCAGCTCGCTGGACGCGCCTGTCGCCATGCCTGCGGGCTTCGACGACGGCCGCTACGCCTCTACTACGAAGCTCGGAACCTACCGCCCCTTTCGACATTGCTCGGGTGCAAATCGAGCAGTTCCACCTCGAACGCGCAACGGGAAAGCCAAATTCATCGCCGGCGAATAGCTATGGCTATGGGCGACGGAAGTCGAGCAGTCGAGATAGCCGGCCCGCGAGGCGACCAAGCGTGCCATGTGAGCCGAAGTAAAAACCGGGTTTCGTGCCGGGCCCTTGCCCTCATTGAGTAGTTTCCGAGGCTGGACGCAGAGCGCCACCGGTCCTATCCGAACTGTCTAGACTTCGGCTGGCGAAGCCGCCGCCTTCAAATGAGCGGTTCGCTGGCGAGGACCTGCGGCAATGGGGATTACCCCGCGCCGCAGGTGGTCAAGAGCTTTATCGCCGCGGCTAAATCATGATTGGCCGCGGTATTCCTTTCGTGAACGCCGGCGGTGCGGCACGAAAAGTGCGTCGACCGAGGCTTGGGGCGAGATGTTGCGGGAGGCCTCCCCGGAACAAAAGAGAATGCCAGCGCCCCGATGTTGGCAATATACCGCGCCCCGCCCGCTGAGTCTTCAGCCGTTCCCCTCCCCAGAGCCGCATGTTGCCGATCAGTCGCGCGCGCCAGCGTCCGTGGTCGTTATTGGTCGTTTAGGCCGGCGAATTCAGTCATGCGGTCCTGCGGCTGGCCAAGGCCAGTTCGGGCTCATCCGTCAACGGGGCTGCCCGCGGCCGATCGGCGCTGGTGTCTCGACGTACGGGTTATTAGGATGCCTCAAGACGAAGCGGGTTTGATCCCACACCTCGTAGCCATCAAAAGGGATCCTGCGCTCTGAAAAGAGCAAGCGGGCCTTCGCGGTAGCGTCTCGGTCCGAGAGGCCGGTGAGCATCTCGACGCCCGCAATATGTCCATCGATCAGGAAATAGCAACGCATGAACCCTTATCCGGGATTCGGGGCGCGAGCGAAACCGTCGGAAAATACTCATGCGGCGGTAGCGTCACGCGCGCTGATGAGATGTGCTGTGCGCCTCGCGATCTCCTACGATAAACCCGCGCGTCGCACGCCTGCAGTCTAGCCGTGGCCGGTTTTACGATTTAACAAACCGCGTGCAACTTTCCCGGCGCCCTTCTCACCGAACGCTTCCAATTGGATTTGTCGCTCGCCAGGCCTCCCGCTTCATCCGCGATATCTCGCGCCAAGCTTCCAAAACCCGTCTCTTGATTGTGTCTAGGTCACAATCGCACACCTCGGCCGCCTGCTCATGAGAAAGACCGGCCGCGACCGTCAGGATCAGCGCTTCGCGCTGCTCGTCACGGATGCGGCCGAAAATGCCGAGCAACTCGTCGGACTCAATGCCGTCCTGCTTGAGTTCGTCCCGGGCCGATGCTGCGGTCGATTGGCGCAGCGCCGCGTAGTGCAATTTGCGCAGGCCCGCGAACATTTGAACCTTCAGCCTGATCATGGCGATCGGCCGGTCCGCTGCGGTGAAGGTCTGCAGGATCGTATCACGCACCAGATCGTCGGCGCCGTTGACAATCGCCTGCGAGCATCACGGCGAAAGCGCGCAGATGAGCAACGCAGTTGACGATCTTGGGTCGCCTGAACTCGCCGGTCTCGAGTGTCGCCGCTGTCGTCAACCGCCTCTCCAAGACTCTGCCGCCAACAGCCGTCGTTTCTTCCCATCGGCGCCGCCGAAGTGATCGCGGCAAACCGGAAGTCGCGCTCCGCCACTGTGCAGCGGGAGTTGCGCCGCGAAATCTCGTCGCTAAAGCTAAGCCTGGCGTCGGTTCAGAACCAACGTCCTCGGCCATAGAAGCCGAACCCACCGAACAGAAATATCACCACGAGGATGATCAATATTGTATTCGTGTCCATAGCCGTGCTTTCCTGAGTTTTCGGCGCGACGCGCGATAGTTTTTCGCGCCGGCCTTACCAAACTGACTATGTCGGGAAGTTCGACGCCCTCATAGGCTCGGAAAATACTTACGATCTGTCGGCAGGGGTGGACATCTCAAGCAGGCGGCCCGGCGCCGGAATCAGCTGTGGACATCTCGTGCACTCGGACAACGAGAGCGGCGCTGAGTAGATTCCGACTCTTACCCTTCGGATCAATAGACGACTAACTGGCTAAGAGCCCGGCGGGTTTCGCCGAATTACAGGAGGTCTCTATGCCCAGAATGATTCTTGCTCTTTCAACCGTAGCGTTGCTTTGCGCCTCATCTCAAATCGCCTTTGCCGACGAAAGCGGCGCGGTCACAGGAGGTGTCGGGGGTGCTGTCGCTGGAGCTGTTGTCGGCGGTCCGGTCGGCGCGGTCGTCGGTGGCGTCGGGGGCGCGGCAATTGGAAACTCGATGTCCAATCACAGGCGCTATCATCGTGGCTACGCTTATCACCCCTATCACCGCCACTACGATCAATACTGACCGATCGACGACGTCCGGTGCGAGGACGTCGTTGCAGTCCAGAACATGCCTGCTCAGAGTTGTCGATGAAGCAGGCGCGGCGCCGTGCGCTGACGCTCTTTCGACAAACTTAATCGAGCTCGGCAAAGCATGGGCGGGATTGTCGGACGCGGCGGCGCCCGCCGTCATCCGATCCGATCTCTCGATGCTGCGCGGCTCGGAGTAAGTAGTTTCCGAGGCTGCCGGCTCACAGACCTCTTCCCTAACATCCGAGGGCAGACGCCAATGGCCTAGATCCAAGCGCCGTCATGGGTCGCGGCGATTTGCAAGGAGAGCACAGCCATGGATCAGAACAGAATCACCCACGCGATCAAGGAAGTCAAAGGCGCCCGAAGACGCCATTGGGTGGGCGGTCAGCGACGGCGTGGGCGACAAGATTTGGAACTATGCTAGCGGCTTGAGCGCCGCGGTGCGCGACGCGGAAGCCATGAAGTCCGCGGGCCTCCTCGTAGCGAGCCCGATCAAAACCGGCCCATGAGTTTGCGTCGGCGCGGCCGCTCGCGGCGTCGACCCAGTTGCGCAGCGGTTGAATGAAATCTCCCCGGCGGAGTGAAAACAAGGTTGGGTAGCGCGCCAAGTCGAACACACCGCAGCTCGCGATTTGTTCAAGGCGGGCAGAGCGAACCCTGAGGCTTCTCTATCTGCTCGGCACGACCGTTGTGGCGTTGGCGGCGCGAGGCGCCAACGCATTTGCGCCGGTTCCAGGCCCACCCGAGAATAGCGCGGACATTGCGAAGAGGACGAGCATCATGATCGCGAAGCCGCCCATTGCCATGAGAACCCGGGTCTCGCATAAGCCCGTTGCCGCAAATGGGCTATCCGACGAACGGACGTCGATGGCCTTGCTCTTCGGCAACAGCGCAACGAGACTGGCGGCGCTCATCCTTGACGGGATGACGCTCGCAGGCGCGATCGGCAGCGCTTCAATCAGCTCGGTCAACCGCATGGCAGCCGCTTCCCTCGGCATCCGCGCAAGGCTCGTGGCTTCTTTCCAGGGATCGACATCGAGCCGTGCAAGCGCGGAAAGGACACTGAGCTCAGTTCCATTGCGATCTTCGCCAATCGAGGCGCCGAGAAATCGGTCGAACTCCGCCCCGATGAGCGGCGACAGCGCGGCGTGAGTCATGTCGCTACGCGATCCTTTTCACGCTTCACCACGGCTCGGTCGGAAGCAGCCGCCGTTGCAAACGCCCTCTGAATCGCTCGCTCCAGATCCGACACGCGGAAGGGCTTTTGAATGAAGACGGTATCTGGGCCCAACGGCATGCCCCTCAACCCATTGCTGGTCACGAACACATGCGCGACGAATCTGCTTCGGAGGATTTCTTTGACGGCCAGGAGGCCGCTAGCCTCGCCGAGTCCGACGTCGACGATCATCAAATCCGGCCGCCAATGCGAAACGGCGGCCGCCGCTTTAGCGACATTGGTCTCCACGACGCAGACCGTGTGGCCAAGGCTCACGAGCGTTTCCGCTAGCAATCGACCGATAATTGCGTCGTCTTCCACGACGAGAGCGCGCAACGCCTTCATCAAATAACCTCCCCGCTCCAAGCGTCATCGCGGTTTACCGCGTCAAGATCCTCGCGAAACAGCGCAAGATCGGAATCTGCGTTCATCTGTGCGGTCATGACGGAGTTGTCTCCCATCTTCGTGAACCGCTCGGCCCGCGACGACGCGGACACCATGATCGAAGATTCACGACGGGAGAAGATTCGTAAACTACTCATACTTGGCTTCGCTATCCGCGTCCGGCCTGAGGTTGTCTTCTTCAAAATAGTTCGCGATTGACCCCGAATTCTGCTATTGGTTCTTGCCCGGTCCATTGGAGCGGCGCTCCTCGAGAAAAATTGCAGAATGCCTGGAAGTCATCCGCAGCAAGCCAAAGCGGATCGACCGCGTTGGCTTCAGAGGCCACTCTCCGCCAGCGGGCGCGCGGACTTTCCGATCGTCGCGATCGGCGCCTCGGCCGGCGGTCTTGACGCCTGCAGGAAGCTCCTGGACGCCCTGCCGGCGCGCAGCGGAATGGCCTTCGTCATCGTGCAGCACCTAGACCCTAGCCACGACAGCATGATGGTGGAACTGCTTGCGGGCCACACCTCAATGTCGGTCGTGCTGGCGGCCGACGGGGTGAAAATCGAGCGCGAGCGCGTCTATGTCATTCCGCCCGGCGTCTATCTGTCGGTCGACGACAAGGGCGCGTTGCAGATTTCGAAGCCGCAGGCACGACACGGCGCGCGCCTTCCTTTCGACTTCCTATTGAATTCCCTGGCCCGCGAGCATGGCCCGCGCACCGTGTGCGTGGTGCTTTCCGGAACCGGCGCCGACGGAAGTCTCGGCCTGAAAGCCGTAAAGAGTAAGGGCGGCCTCGTCATCGCGCAGGACGTCGGCGAAGCCGATTACGACGGCATGCCCCGTAGCGCTGTCGCAACCGGCGCGGTGGACCTCGTGCTTCGCACGGCAAGGATCGCTGAGGCGCTGGTCGCGCGCGAACGAGGCCACGTCTTTGCGCCCGAACGAAAGACATCGTCCCAGGGAAGGTCAGTCGGGGATTTGCTGCCGGACATTATCACCCTTCTGCGCACGAAGACGGCTCACGATTTTGGTCTTTACAAGCACGGCACGCTCGAGCGGCGCGTCGAGCGGCGGATGGCGCTGGCTGGGGTCAAGACCGCCACCAAGTATCTCGACCTCTTGCTTCACGACGCCAGCGAACGCGATCAGCTGTCCAGGGATTTGCTGATCAATGTCACGGGCTTCTTTAGGGACGCCCCGGTTTTCGAGTTTCTCGCCAATAGCGTTATTCCCGACCTTGTGCGCGATCACCCGCCAGATCGGCCGCTCAAAATCTGGGTCGCCGGGTGCAGTTCCGGCGAAGAGACTTACTCGCTCGCCATGCTCTTTCGCGAGCAGATCGACGCCTCGAAGCGCGACATCAAGTTGCAGATATTCGCCAGCGACGTCGACCCGGACGCAGTGGCACGCGCTCGTGAAGGCCTCTATCCCGACTCGATTGAGACGGAGGTGTCGCCAAAACGATTGGCTCAATTTTTCGCCAAGGAGGATCGCTTCTACCGGGTCTCGGCCGAACTGCGCTCGACCGTCGTGTTTACGGCGCACGACGTGCTCGCGGACCCGCCGTTCGCCCGTCTCGATTTCGTGTCGTGCCGGAACCTCCTGATCTACCTTCTGCCGGAGGCGCAGGCCAAGGTCATCTCCGTCGTCCATTTCGCGTTGCGCGAAGGCGGCCTTCTGCTGGTCGGCGACGCCGAGACGGTCGGGGTGGCCGACGGTCGGTTCGTCGCCATTTCGAAGCCGCAGCGCATTTACCGCCGTGTTGGCGGCGCTAGACCGGGCGATTTCAGGTTGTCCTCAAACGCTGGCCATGGCTCCCGGTTGCGCGCGCGTCCCGGCACGGTGTCCGCGTCCTCGCGTCAGATCGAGCTTGCCGAGCTTTGTCGACGGATGGTGCTTGAGGCCTATGGTCCAGCTGCGGTTCTCATCAACCGCAAACTCGAATGTCTCTACTACCACGGACCCGTTGATCGTTATCTCAAGGTCGTATCGGGCCGCCCGGTCAACGATGTGATCGCAATGGCGCGCGAGGGCGTGCGCGCGAAATTGAGATCGGCCGTCCAGCGCGCGCTGCACGAGAATACGCGAGTTGTCATCTCCGGCGGTTTTGCGAAAGGCGAGGCCGGCGGCCCGCCATTTAGCATCGTCGTCACGCCGGCGCCGCGTGAGCGCGAAGAGTTGTTGCTGGTCTGCTTCGTCGACGAGCTGGGGGCGCGGGTCGTCGGGGGCGGCAGCATCGCGCCGGCTGACGTCCCGCGCGTGGTTGAGCTCGAACGGGAGCTAGAAGCGACAAGAAACGAGCTCCAGAACACCATTCGTAACCTCGAGTTTTCGAGCGAAGAACAGATGGCGGTCAACGAGGAAGCGTTGTCCGTCAACGAGGAATATCAGTCGACGAACGAGGAACTGCTCGCCTCCAAGGAGGAGCTTCAATCGCTCAACGAGGAGCTGACCGCACTCAACAGCCAGTTGCAGGAAACGCTCGAGCGGCAGCGGACGACCGCGGACGATCTGCAGAACGTCCTTTACAGCACCAAAGTCGCAACGATTTTCCTCGACGCGCGGTTCAAAATCCGGTTCTTCACACCAGCGACGAGAGCGCTCTTCAATGTAATTCCGAGCGATGTGGGCCGCCCGCTCACGGATCTCAAGTCGCTCGCCGCCGACGAGGCCCTGTTGGACGATGCCGAAACAGTCTTCAAGAGTCAGAAGCCCCTCGAGCGAGAAATCCAGGGGCAGAGCGATCAGTGGTTCGTGCGCCGGATCATGCCCTACCGCGCCAGCGACGATAAGACCGAAGGCGTCGTTTTCACTTACGAAGACGTAACCGAACGGCGGCGCACGGCGGAAGCGCTCAGCGCCGCCAAGCGGCAGGCTGAACTGGCGAGCCTCGCTAAATCGCGCTTTCTAGCGGCGGCCAGCCACGACCTGCGACAGCCATTGCAAACGCTTGCCCTGCTTCAGGGCTTGCTGGCCAAGAAGGTGGTCGGGGAGAAGGCCCAGAAACTGATCGGCGGCATCGACGAAGCTTTGGGCGCCATGACGGGGATGCTGAATACGCTGCTCGACATCAACCAGATTGAAGTGGGAGCCGTTAAGCCCGAAACCGTCGATGTCCCGATGAATGAGCTGTTCGACGGTCTTAGGGAAGAATTGACCTATCACGCGCAGGCGGCGGGCCTCGCGCTGCGCATGGTCCCCTGCGCACTGTCAGTTCGGAGCGATCGGCGTCTGCTCGAGCAAATGCTCCGCAATCTGATCTCGAACGCGCTGAAATATACCCAGCGCGGCAGGGTGCTCGTCGGATGCCGGCGACGCCAGGCCACATTGCGCATCGAGATCTGGGACACCGGGATCGGCATCCCGCAGTCGGAGCTGAAGGCGATCTTCGAAGAATACCATCAGGTGGACAACGCCGCCCGCCAGCGAAGCCAAGGCCTGGGCCTGGGCCTCTCGATCGTCAAAAGCCTGGGCGAACTGCTCGGCCATCCGATCCGGGTGCGCTCGCTGCGCGGAAAGGGGTCGGTCTTCTCGATCGAGGTCCCATTAACGCGGAGGGGCCACGCTTCGACGCCTGATTCTCATCCGCGCGCGACGGACGGTGCATCCGCGCAGACGGCGCCGCGCACCGGAGCGATCCTGATCATTGAAGACGACCCGGAGGTGCGGGAGCACCTCAAGCTGATCCTGAACGAAGAGGGCTATAATATCTCGACAGCCGTTGACGGTCCCGCTGCCTTGGAATTGCTGGCTCGCCGAACAATGCGACCGGATCTGGTCCTCGCCGACTACAATCTGCCAAGAGGCATGAATGGAGTTCAAGTCTCTCAGAGGTTGCGGCAGGAGCTCGATCGGCAAATTCCATTCATCATTCTCACCGGCGATATTTCGACTGAGACCCTGCGCGATATCGCCCGTCACGACTGCCTTCATCTCCACAAGCCCGTCAAGCTGGGCGATTTGACGCGGGCGATCGAGAAGCTCCTGGCCAAGCCGGCCGACACCCAGGTCTTGACTTCTCGTCATTTTGTTGAAGCCCTGAGCGCTTCCGACGGAGCCAGAATCATTGTCATCGATGATGACGACAAGGTTCGCGAGACGATACGAACCGTGCTCGAGGACGATGGCCGCGTCGTCGAATCCTATGCGAGCAGTGAGGCGTTTCTTGACGCCTTTGATCCCGGCAATTCTGCATGCCTGCTGATCGACGCCTATCTGCCGGGCATGAGCGGGCTTGAACTGCTCGCGAAGCTCCGTGACGAGGGCCATCGCTTGCCGGCGATCATGATCACTGGCGACGCCGACGTGCCGATGGCGGTTGAAGCGATGAAAGCGGGCGCACTGGATTTCATCGAAAAGCCGATCGGCCGCCCGGAGCTCATCGCGAGCATCGATCGGGCTCTCGAACTGTCGCAGGATTCGAGCAAGTTGCTGAAGCTGCGAGAGTCGAGCGTCAGCTCACCTCGCTGGTCTCACGCTGCGACAACGCGACGTGATGGAAAGGGTGCTCGCGGGCCAGCCGAGCAAGAACATCGCCGCCGACCTCTGCATCAGCCAGCGCACGGTCGAGAACCACCGCGCCGCCATCATGACGAGAACCGGGTCGAAGTCGCTGCCCGCGCTGGCCCGGTTAGCGCTTCTTGCGTCGGGGGGAGCCGAGGAGCCAACAAACGTGCGCTAAGCCTGCATTTGTCGGTTTACGCGATCATCCACCAGGAACCAGGGCCAGGGCTACCCCAGATGAACGGCGCCCGGCCCCAGCCGAACGGCGTACTGAACCGCCCGTAGACCACGACCTGGCGTGTGAATCAGCTTCTGGAATTGTTTCCATGTCGGCGCGCCGCTGACGTTCTTTGCCCTTGCGTTAGGGACGCTATGCTTGTCGCAGTGACTTGGACCGGCGGATGGCGCTCGGCTCGCGCGTCGTTCAAGTGAGCGTTATGTCCGGTACCGCGAAGGCGATCTGCGCGGCTTCCCAACCGTCGGCGCCGCTTTCACTGGATTATGGGCCAATTCTTGGCGCGCCCGTGAGCAGATTCCGAGTTTAGGCGCGACGCTGTGCAAGTGTTTTGTATAGGATTCCGGCTACGCGGGTCTTCACTGGGCCCCGGAAGCCGGAGATTGGTGATGCCCACTTGAACCGTCGCCGTCGCTTCAACCGCCCAGGCGACACGGCCACCTACTGATTTGGAATCCACCAGCTTGAGTGTGGCGCGGAGCCAGTACGCCAGCGCTCAGCTACGGCGTTACGGATCGGGGGCTTCTCGAAAGGAACCACGCGCATGGCGGCCAATGTCGATCCGGTCACGGTTTCGAATTCGATCCCCGGGGCAAAGGCGAATGCGAGGATTGCGCCGAGGTCTGTATCTGAGCCGCAACAGGTATCAAAGTTGGGCTCGGCAACAAGAGAGCCCAAGCAACTCGAGACGCAGACGTCCCTGTTCACGACGGGCGCCGCCCCCGCCAGTTCTGCGGATACCCCCAACGTGGTTTCGAAAGCGGGCTTGACGAGCGATGAGGCCAGCCGCCGGCTCGCAAAATCCGGCCCCAACTCGATGCCGGACACGAGCGCGCATCCAATGCGGATGGCGATGGAGAAGTTCTGGGCGCCGGTTCCATGGATGCTCGAAGCAGCCATCGTAGTCGAGTTGGCGCTTGGCAAGTACGTCGAGGCCGGGATTATCGCCTTTCTGCTCGCGTTCAACGCCGCGCTCGGACTCTTCCAGGAAAGTCGCGCTCAGGCGACGCTTGCCGCGCTGAAGTCGCGGCTCGCACTGACCGCCTCGGTCAAACGCGACGGCGCGTGGAAGACCGTACCTGCAGCAGAGGTGGCGCCTGGCGATGTGGTGAAACTTTCGCTTGGCGCGGTTGTTGCGGCGGATGTGAAGATCACGGGCGGTGAAGTCCTACTCGATCAGTCCATGCTCACCGGCGAATCCGTGCCTATCGAGGCCGGCGTGGGGGTCCAGACCTACGCGGGCGCGTTGGTTCGACGTGGCGAGGCGGAGGCGGAGGTCACGGCGACCGGCGCACGCACCAAATTTGGCCGCACCGCCGAACTCGTTCGCACCGCCCACGTCGTGAGCACCCAACAGACGGCCGTTCTGCGCGTGGTGCGCAATCTCGCCGCTTTCATCGGCGTCGTCATCGTGCTGCTGGTAGCCTACTCCTGGTACATCAGGATGCCCGCCGCCGACATCATAGCTCTCGTCCTGACCGCGATCCTGGCGTCGATACCCGTCGCGTTGCCGGCCACTTTTACCCTCGCGTCGGCGCTCGGCGCACGAGCTCTGGCAAAGCGCGGCGTCCTTCCGACTCGCCTCTCGGCCGTGGATGAAGCGGCGTCGATGGTTGTCCTGTGCGCCGACAAGACCGGCACGCTGACCCAAAACGCCTTGACGGTCACAACCGTACGGCCAATGCCGGGATTCGACGAGGCGCACATTCTCGCGCTGGCCGCGCTCGCCAGCTCGGATGGCGGGCAAGATCCGGTTGACGGAGCCATACGAACAGCGGCCGCGAGTAGAGCCGTGCCTGACGCGCCGAAGCTAAACAGGTTTGTTGCCTTCGACCCAGCCAACAAGATGTCTGAGGCAACCGCTACGGACGCGGCAGGAGTCCGAGTGCGAATTGTGAAGGGCGCTTACGCCGTCGTTATCGGCCTTGCCGAAGCATCGGCGACGGCGGCGGCCGCCGCCAAGGAACTCGAAGACAAGGGCTTCCGGGTGTTGGCGGTCGCCGCCGGGCCAGCGACGGCGATGAAGCTCGTCGGACTGATCGCGCTGAGCGACCCGCCTCGCAATGACTCCGCGGCGCTCGTCAGCGAATTGCGCGACCTCGGCGTCCGCACCGTGATGGTGACTGGCGACGCGCCCGCGACGGCAGCCATCGTCGCGAAGGCGGTGGGGCTGGACGGCGCCATCTGCCCGCCCGGGCCGATCCCCGACGCTGTCCATCCCGAGCAATTCGCGGTCTTCGCCGGCGTCCTGCCGGAGGACAAGTACAAACTCGTCAAAGCCTTCCAGAAGGGCGGCCACACCGTTGGCATGTGTGGCGACGGAGCCAACGACGCGCCGGCTTTGCGCCAGGCCCAGATGGGAATCGCCGTCTCGACCGCGACCGACGTCGCCAAATCGGCGGCCGGCATGGTGCTGACGGAGCCCGGGCTCGCTGGCATCGTCGCAGCGGTCAAAGAAGGGCGAACGACGTTCCAGCGCATCCTCAGCTACACGCTGAATTCCATCACCAAGAAAACTGTGCAGGTGCTGTTTCTCGCGATCGGCCTCCTCATGACCGGGCATGCAATCCTGACGCCCTTGCTGATGGTCCTGATCATGATCACCGGCGACTTCCTCGGGATGTCGTTGACGACCGACAATGTCCGGCCGTCGGCGGCGCCGAACGCGTGGCAGATCGGCAATCTGACCATCGCCGGCGTTATCATGGGCGTCGGCGAACTGCTCTTCTGCACGGCCATCCTCACCTTCGGTGTTTACCGGATGGGGTTCACGACAGGCGCATTGCAGACTCTGGGTTTCGTCGTCATCCGCCAAGGAAGAAGGTCTTCGCATCGGACGGCAGAGGCATATCCGCCGATGATTTCTCAGGCGCCTCAATCTCAAGCTGTTGATCTGAATCCGGCACGGCGAAACTCCAGATCACGCCTTACGTGGCTTGGCGTCGACGCGAATCCGAGTTTTGGATCTCGCGTTCGACTCAGCCCCTCATAGGTCTGCGCCACATCTGGTTTCGCCCTGCTTCCCGCCTTCGGTCTTGCCGTCATGCTGAAACTTGGCGTCTCCGATAGCCTTGCCAACGACCTCCTTGGCGGCTCCTTTCATTTCCTTGAACGAACCGGCGATTTTGTTCTTGTCCATCGCTGCTCTCCTTAGCGTGTACGAAGGCGCGTGATGGCTTTGTCGGTGAGCTATTCGTGTCTGAAATTCAGACGGTAGGTGAGAAATTCGAGAGAGGGCAGCCTCGGAAAGTACTCATTCGGCCCCGATTAATTTCTTCAGGTCGCCAACATGCCGACGGTTGCAACCGCCTTGCCGGGGCCGTGAGCCAACCTAGGGCCTCGACGCGATCATGAAGCTGCTCGCGACAAAGGCGCGGGCGATCCCAAAGACCAACTTACGCTGTCTCACACCGGGAGGGCCAGAAAAGTCCGAGCGGGCGCGTAGGCAACCCCCGCCTAGCGCGCCCGCTTCCGCCCGGATTGTCCCCGCTGGTTTGGGCGGGAACCCGCCTTGAGACAATGTCGGGCGATCTTTACCCGTAACGCATGTCCAGCGCGCCGCGGAGGGTCGGAATCTACTCAGGCGGCGGCGACGGCGCGATGGCGCGCCTGAGTAGATTCCGATCCTATTTGGCCACTCGGCAACGCCATAGATTCGCGGCCGTGGCGCTGACGCCCGCCGAACAATTGACGGGCGGCGCGGGCCGCAAAAACAGAGGATTGGAGATCATGGATAAAGATCGCATCAAGGGAGCGGTCGAGCAGGCCAAAGGCTCGGTGAAGGAAGCCGTTGGCAAAGCCACGGGCGACGCCAAGCTTGAGGTCGAGGGCCAGAACGAAAAAGCCGCCGGTAAAGTTCAGAACGCGATTGGCGGGGTCAAGGACGCGGTCCGCGAGGCTGTAAAGAAATAATCGGCGCAGCCCGCGCGCCAACGAGCAGCCAAGTTCGTCCAAAGGTTAGCGATCAAATTGCCAAAGGTTTCGGGCAAAGGAGCCACCATCATGGATATGACAACTCTTCTCATCATCGTCGTCGTCGTGCTTTTGCTCGGCGGTGGCGGCTTCTACGGACGGGGACGCTGGTACTAGCGCCGCGCGTCCGTCCGATGGCTTGAGATAACGCCTAAAGACTACGGCAACGCCCGAAGGCGATCGGGATACGTGGTCAAAGCCACGGAGGCCGAAATTATGCGCGCGTTCATCGCATTATTTGTGTTGGTTTATCTGGTCGGCGTCGGGGTGGTTCTAGCGCCGGCGCTCGAAGCAGGCTGGAACGCCGCGCCCGCATCTCAACTCTCTCACGTAGGACAGGAATTGCCAAGCGCTCTCGCCTGGCCAGCGGCGGCTTATCGCAGGTTCAGGTCTCCCGCTACGTAGTACCGACGATGGCGCAGGCACTGACGGCTGGCGCGGGCTCGATTCAACCCAAGTGTCCTGAGCTCGACGTCGGGTGGGCTTCCGGGCAGCTGATTGCGGTGGGTCTTCGAAGCACTTGGCTCGGCGTGGCGTGAGGCGCCCCGCACCGGCTCGCATAAAGTCGCGAGTATAGCGAGCGTACAACAATGCCAAAAAGAATTTCGATCATGGAAGCTCGCGTGGATCGGCCCGAGGCTCGCAAGTCCGAGACGGGATCGAAGCCTGTCGCCAATGACAATCTGCAAACCCGGCCTCTGGCGGAGGTCGAGAAAGAGCTCGCGTCTTCGCCCGAGGGCCTCAGCGAAGCCGAGGCGCAAAAGCGCCTGATCCAATATGGGCCGAACGAGATCGCGGAGACGAAGACCAACGAGATCGTGAAGTTCCTCTCCTATTTCTGGGGTCCGATACCCTGGATGATCGAAGCGGCGGTGATCCTGTCGGCGGCGGCCCAGCATTGGCCGGACTTCGGCATCATCCTCATTCTGCTTCTTGCCAACGCAATGGTCGGATTCTGGGAAGAGCATCAGGCCGGCAACGCCGTCGCGGCTCTGAAGGCGACGCTGGCGATCAAGGCCAGGGTGAAACGCGATGGGAAGTGGGTCAATCCGGCGGCGCGCGAACTCGTGCCGGGCGACGCCATTCGCCTGCGCCTGGGCGATATCGTGCCGGCCGACGCGCGCCTCTTGGACGGCGACGAGATCTCTGTCGACCAGTCGGCGTTGACCGGGGAATCCTTGCCCGCCACCCGCAAGTCGGGCGACGCCGTCTTCTCCGGGTCGATCGTTCGTCGCGGCGAAATCGACGCGCTGGTCTACGCGACCGGCGGCAAAACCTATTTCGGCAAGACGGCGGAACTGGTGGAGACGGCGGTCACGGTCAGCCATTTCCAGAAAGCCGTGCTGAAGATCGGCAACTATCTGATCATCCTCGCGCTGATCCTCGTGGCGGTGATCATCGGACTTGGAGTTTACCGCGGCGAGCCGATCCTGACTGTATTGCAGTTCGCGCTGGTGCTGACGGTCGCGGCCATTCCCGTGGCGATGCCGACGGTCTTGTCGGTGACGATGGCGGTTGGCGCCCGTCTGCTCGCCAAGAGACAGGCGATTGTGAGCAAACTGGTTGCGATCGAGGAATTGGCGGGGGTGGACGTACTCTGCGCCGACAAGACCGGGACGCTCACTCAGAACAAGCTGACTCTCGGCGACCCGTTCTGCCTGGACTTCAGTCACCGCCGACGCCCTCATCCTTGCGGGCGCATTGGCGTCGCAGGCGGCGAACAACGACACGATCGATCTCGCGGTGATCGGCGGCCTGAAGGATCAGCAGGCGCTGAAGCCCTATCAGGTCACGCATTTTCAGCCGTTCGATCCCGTGCACAAGCGGACCGAGGCCACGGTCAAGGGCGCGGATGGAAAGATCTTCAAGGTGACCAAGGGCGCGCCGCAGGTGATCCTGGCGCTGTCGGCGAACGCGGCGGCAGCGAAGTCCGCCGTCGACAAGACGGTCGACGACTTCGCCGCCCGCGGCTTTCGCGCACTCGGGGTCGCGCGAGCCGGCGGCGACGGCGAGTGGCGGCTTCTCGGCGTCCTGCCGCTGTTCGATCCGCCGCGCGAAGACGCCAAAGCCACCGTCGCGACGGCGGCTGAGATGGGCGTGAAGATCAAGATGGTGACCGGCGATGCTCTGGCGATCGCCCGCGAGATCGCGAAAACGCTGGGGATGGGAGCCAACATCCTCGATGCGAACACGCTCGGCGACGCCAAGACCGAGGAAACGGCGGCGGTGGCCAAGACCATCGAAGATGCGGACGGCTTTGCCCAGGTGTTCCCCGAACACAAGTTCCATATCGTCGACGTGCTGCAGAAACACGGCCATATCGTCGGCATGACCGGCGACGGCGTGAACGACGCCCCCGCGTTGAAGAAGGCCGACTGCGGGATCGCCGTATCTGGCGCGACCGACGCGGCGCGCGCGGCCGCGGCGATCGTGCTGCTGACGCCGGGCCTCTCGGTGATCGTCGAAGCGATCAAGGAAAGCCGGCGCATCTTTCAGCGGATGAACAGCTACGCCATCTATCGTATCGCCGAGACGCTGCGCGTTCTCCTGTTCATGACGCTGGCGATCGTCGTGTTCAAATTCTATCCGCTGACCGCGATCATGATCGTCATGCTGGCGCTGCTCAACGACGGCGCGATCCTGTCCATCGCCTATGACAACGTCATCTATAGGAAGAAGCCTGAAGCTTGGGACATGCGCACGGTTCTGGGCGTATCCACCGTGCTGGGAGTCATCGGCGTCATCTCCGCGTTTGGACTCTTCTATCTCGGTGAGCGCGTCTTCCATCTCGACCGCGCCCATATCCAAACGCTGATGTATCTCAAGCTGTCGGTGGCCGGTCATCTGACGATTTTCCTGACGCGCACACGCGGACCTTTCTGGTCCATACGTCCCGCCAGAATCTTGTTGGCCGCGGTGGTCGGCACGCAGATATTGGCGACGCTGATCGCCGTCTACGGGCTGTTCATGACGCCGCTCGGCTGGGGCTGGGCGCTGTTCGTCTGGGGCTACGCCCTGGTCTGGTTCCTCGTGAATGATCGCGTGAAGCTGATCGCCTACTGGGCCCTCGATTGGATCGCAGCCAGATCCGCGCCGAATGTGCGATCCGAGGCGGCGCTGGAGGCGAAAGTCGCGCCGAAATCCGACACCGACCCGCCCCACCTCGCCGCCCGTCTTCGGGCCAGACGCTAGACTGGAGCCGAGACCGCCAAGCACGCGCCAAACTCGGTCGCACCCCGAGCAGCCGTACTTACGAACCGCCGCGCCCCTACTCCCGTCGCGAAGTCAACGCGCACAATGGCGAGAGCCTGGCGTCGCTGAGGCTGCACTATCTGACCCTCGGAACGCCGCGTCGCGACGCGAGTGACGCAATTGTCAATGGGGTTCTACTGCTTCACGGCACGGCGGGATCGGCTGCCGACCTCGCGCAGGCCGCTTTCTTCGACGCGCCTTACAGCGATCATCAACTGCGCGGCAGAAGCCGATTCCTGCAATGGCCCCGCCGCTAAGCCCGAACGGCGACGCTCAGCGTAGGTAGTTTCCGAGGCTGCCGTGGGCGTTCAGCGGGCGCGTATCGTGCCTTCCGCGCCGCATAAATAGCACGGCCATTTCGCCGCGGACGATGAATTGTGCCGACCGGCCGTTGGCCGTCAGAGCCCGGCCGCCGGGTTCTGGCTTGCGGCCTCTTTGGCAGCGCGAGCCCATCGGGAGACCCGATATTTGTCGAACCTAGAGTTGACGGCCAAGCCCGCAATCGCAACGCCTGGCTTCCTTGGATTCTCACGGAAGGCGTCGCCATGGGATAGCGAGCAGCCGATTCGTGAGGAATTGTTCAGCGTCGAGCGCCTCGAGTTGCACGCGAAGAGCCTCGCGGTCGCGCAAACCGTAGCTTCCCGCGCGAGCCGGGGTCTGCCTCTGGCCGCCCGGCTTGCCGACAATTCCACGGTACTTCTGTCGGCCTATCGATCGATCGTGAAGGCGATCGACGATGGGCGCCAGATTACGCCGGCTGGAGAATGGCTGATTGACAATTTTCATTTAGTGGAAAGGCAGATCCGTCAGATCAGCATCGATTTGCCGCCGAGCTATTACCGCCAGCTCCCAAAACTCATCACCGGCCCGTTCGCGGGTTATCCCCGCGTCTTCGGCCTGGCGTGGGCCTTCGTTGCTCACACCGACAGCTGCTTTGACCCCGAGATTCTTGTTTCCTACGTCAACGCCTATCAGGAGGTTCAATCCCTCACGATTGGCGAGCTCTGGGCCGTCTTGATTACCCTGCAGATCGTTTTGATTGAGAATCTGAGGCGGCTCGCGCAGCAGATCACACGCAGCCGCACCGCGCGCCACGAGGCGGATCGCCTTGCGGATCGACTGCTTGGAGTGAGCGGGCGCGCCCCGGAGCCGGCGTCGGTCGTTTTCGCCGGACGTGACGCGCGGCCCCTTTCCGAGGCCTTCGCGGTCGAACTGGTGCATCGGCTTCGCGATCAAGATCCGAAGTTCACGCCCGCTCTGGCCTGGCTCGACGAGCGGCTCGCGAAACAGGGCCTGACCGCGGATTCGACCGTGCGCGAGGTCCATCGCAGCCAAGGAGCGGCGAACGTGACCGTCCGCAACATCGTGACGAGCCTGAGAGTGATCGTCGAGGTCGACTGGCAGGTCCTGTTCGAACGCTATTGTCCCGTCGACGACGTCCTGGCCTCAGGATGCGCATTTCACGAAATGGATTTTGCGACCCGCAACCTCTACCGAAGCGCGGTCGAGGACCTGGCGCGGAGGTCGGACCGTGACGAACTCGAGATCGCGCGCCTCGCCGTCGCGGCGGCGCACGCACCCCATCCGTCTTGCGAGCCTCCGGAGCAACTCCGGCATAGCGACCCCGGTTACCATTTGCTCGCCGGAGGACGCCGCGAATTCGAGGCCTCGATGGGCTTTCGTGGGATTTGGGGCTGGCCCGCGCAGGTGACGGCAAGACTGAAATTTGACGCTTACGCCACCGCGATCGTCGCCACATCCGCGATCGTTCTGGCGGCGCCGCTGATCGCCCTCGCCAAGTTGGGGCTCGGCCCGGTTCAGCTCATAGGACTCGCGGTTCTCGGCGCCATCTGCGCGATTGACGCGGCCGTGGCGCTTGTCAACCGAGGGGTCGGGCTTTTCGTTCGCCCGGTTCCCTTGCCGGGCCTCGAGCTTCGCAGGGGGGTTCCCGAATCGTTGCGCACGCTCGTCGCCGTGCCCACCCTTTTGACCGCGCCCGAAGACATCGCGGAGCAGGTGGAGCGGCTCGAGATCCACCATCTGGCGAGCCCTGAAGGCGATCTGCATTTTGCTCTTCTATCGGACTGGATGGATGCGGACGTCGTTCGAGCGGAGGGCGATGCGGAATTGGTCGCTCTCGCACGCGACGGTATTGAACGCCTCAATCGATGCTACGGCCCGGCGCCCGGCGGCCCGCGCTTCCTCTTGCTGCACCGTCGGCGAGTTTGGAACGAAAGTGAGCGACGCTGGATCGGCTGGGAGCGCAAGCGAGGTAAGCTTCATGAGTTGAACCGACTTCTGCGCGGGGCCACCGACACCACCTTCACGGACATGGGCGGCTTAGCGCCATCGCCTCCGCAAGGCATCCGCTATGTCGTCACCCTGGACTCGGACACAAGGCTGCCACGTGACACTGTTCGGCGGCTGATCGGCAAGATGGCGCATCCGCTCAACCGCCCGCGTTTCGATGCGGAACGCGGTGCAATCGTGGAAGGCTATGCGGTCCTTCAGCCGCGAGTGACGCCCGCGCTTCCGAATGGCGGCGAAGGTTCGCTATTTCAGCGCGTCTTTTCGAGCTCCAGCGGCATCGATCCTTACGCCGCGGCTGTCTCCGACGTCTACCAAGACCTGTTCGGCGAGGGCTCTTACGCAGGAAAAGGCATCTACGATCTTGATGCATTCGAGAGCGTACTCTCGGGTCGGACTCCGAGACTCAACTTTGCTGAGCCATGACCTGTTCGAGGGGACTTTCGCGCGCGCGGGCTTCGCTTCGGATGTCGAAGTCGTGGACGATTTTCCTTCGCGATACGACGTGAGCGCCGGGCGTCATCACCGCTGGGCGCGAGGAGACTGGCAACTCCTGCCGTGGATTTTCGGTTTCGCCGCCAAAGGCAGCAAGGCGCCGAACGTCAGGGACGAGCTGCCGCGGATCGGTCGCTGGAAGATGATCGACAACCTGCGTCGAACGCTGAACGCGCCCGCATCCGTCCTGGCCTTGGCGATCGGCTGGACGTTGCCACTTGAACCGGCGCTCGTCTGGACCGCGTTCGTGCTCGCGACAATTGTCTTGCCGAGTCTAATACCCCTGATCTCGGCAATTCCGGGCCGTCGCCCGGGAGTTGCGGTGTCCGGGCATTTGCGAGCGCTTGCGGGGGATCTCCGCCTCGCTGTGACTCTGTCAGCGTTGAATATCACATTTCTGGCGGATCAGGCATGGTTGATGGGCGACGCCATCGCGCGGACGATGTGGCGGCTCTTCGTCAGTCGCCGACACCTGCTCGAGTGGGCCCCCGCAGCGCAGGCTTCGGCGGCAAAGCGTCTCGATCTGCCGGGATTTACGGTCCGAATGTCGGGGACGTTTGTCGTCGCTGCGACAATGTTGCTTCTGGCGCTCCTATTCGGACATGGAAGTTGGCCGATTGCGACGCCGTTCGTCGCGCTGTGGCTGATTTCGCCCGCTGTCGCTCGTTACGTCAGCTTGCCTCCGCGCATCGATTCCATGGCGAAGATCTCGGAGACCCAATCACTGGCCCTGCGTCAGATCGCACGCCGCACCTGGCGGTTCTTCGAAACGTTTGTGACGGCGGAAGACAATATGCTGCCGCCGGACAACTTTCAGGAGGATCCCAAACCCGAGATCGCCCACCGAACCTCGCCGACAAACATCGGCTTGTACCTGCTTTCCGTCGTCAGCGCCCGAGACTTCGGTTGGATTGGCACGGCGCAAACCATCGAACGGCTGGAAGCGACGCTTGCGACAATGGCTCGCATGCCGCGTTTTCGCGGACACTTCTACAACTGGCACGACACTCGCGATCTCAAGGCGCTCGAGCCCAAATATGTTTCCTCCGTCGACAGCGGCAATCTGGCCGGCCATCTCATAACGATCGCGAATGCCTGCAAAGAGTGGAGGCGATCGCCGATGGCCGCTGCGGCGCGTCGAGCGGGAATCGCCGACACCCTCGCTCTAGCTGCTGAGCACGCCGTCCATTTGCGTCTCGGCCGCCGAACTCAGACGGTGACGCCGCGCCAACTCGACGATTCGCTTGCGGCGATGACCAAGGCCCTTACCAGCGACGCTCCGTCAGAGGAGACGCTCGCGACTCAGTTATCGGAACTCGCCGTCGAGGCTGCAATCATGGTCGACATCGCCGGCGCGATTGCGCTCGAGCGGAGCGATGGGAGCGGATCGGATCTCTTGTACTGGGCGAAAGCGAGCCTGACCGCGATCGAGGCGCATCGCGCGGATCACAAGTTTTCGGCTGCGACGAGCGCTTCCCGTGAGGCCCGGCTGCTCGTGCTGGAGGACGCGTTCCGCGCGATGGCGATGGACATGGAGTTTGGCTTTCTCTTCGACCGACCGCGCCAATTGTTGTCGATCGGATTTCTCGTTTCCGAATCCGCCCTGGATCCCAATTGCTATGACCTCCTAGCGTCAGAAGCGCGGCTGGCGAGTTTCTTCGCGATCGCCAAAGGAGACATACCCGCCCGACACTGGTTCCGGCTCGGCCGCGCGGCGACGCCGGTCTCCCGCGGCGCGGCTCTGATCTCCTGGTCGGGTTCAATGTTCGAATATCTCATGCCGCCGCTCGTCATGCGCGCGCCCGCGGGGAGCTTGCTGGAGCAGACGGATCGGCTCGTTGTGCGCCGTCAGATCGAGTATGGCGAAAAACTCGGGTTGCCGTGGGGGATTTCGGAATCCGCCTACAATGCCCGCGATCTGGAATTGACCTATCAATATTCCAATTTTGGCGTGCCGGGTCTCGGACTGAAACGGGGATTGGGCGAAAATCGCGTCATCGCGCCTTATGCGACCGGCTTAGCGACCATGGTTGATCCCTCGGCCGCGGCCGCGAATTTCAAACGACTGGCGACAATGGGCGCACGGGGCCGGTTTGGATTCTACGAGGCGGTGGATTTTACCCCCAAGCGGGTTCAGGAGGGCGAGCGCTTCGCTCTCGTTCGCGCATTCATGGCGCATCATCAAGGCATGACGGTCGCCGGGATCGCCAACACCGTCTTCGATGGCGCGATGCGGGAGCGCTTCCATGCCGAGCCGATCATTCGGGCGACGGAATTGTTGCTGCAGGAGCGGGTTCCTCGGGAGGTCGCCTCGACGCGGCCATGGGCGACGGAAGTCAAGTCTGGCGCGCGCGCCGGCGACGTGGATCCATCGGGCGGGCGAAAAATCGTTTCCGTTCATCAATCCACGCCAGCGACACAGCTTCTTTCCAATGGAAGTTATGCCGTCATGTTGACCGCTGCCGGGTCCGGATACAGTCGGTGGGGCGAACTGGCAATCACGCGATGGCGAGAGGACGCCACCCGAGACGATAGCGGCTCCTATATCTTTCTTCGGGACACCCGGAGCGGCGTCGTCTGGTCGGCCGGTTTTCAGCCGACCGGTGCCGAGCCCGATGAATATGCCGTCGATTTCAGCGAGGATCGCGTCGAGATCACCCGCCGCGACGGGAATCTGACGACAAAGCTTGAAATGCTGGTTTCGGCCGAAGACGACGCCGAGGTTCGTCGGGTGTCCATCGCAAACACGGGAAGCTGGGCGCGCGAAATCGAGATCACATCCTATTCCGAACTCGCATTGGGGCCGCAAGGGGCCGATCTCGCCCATCCGGTCTTCGCAAAGCTGTTCGTCGAGACCGAATATCTTGCGGACTTCGGCGCGATCCTCGCGATGCGCCGAAAGCGGAACCCTTCGGAACCCGAAATTTGGGCGGCGCATCTCAGCGTCGCGAATGGCGAAGCGGTGGGCAAGCCGACGTTCGAAACCGACAGGGCGCGCTTCCTTGGCCGCGGACACGGCGTAAGCGCGCCGATCGCAATGGTGGATGCGCGGCCGTTGACCAATTCGGTCGGAGCCGTGCTCGATCCGATTTTCGCGTTGCGCCGTCGTGTTCGCGTGGCGGCTGGAGCCACGGTTCGTGTCGCCTTCTGGACCATGGCGGCGGGGACACGCGCGGCGCTCTTGGATTGCATCGACAAACATCGGGATGCAGCGGCCTATGAGCGCGCAACGACGCTTGCGTGGACTCAGGCGCAGGTGCAACTCCACCACCTTGGCGTCAACCCCGGCGAAGCCGGACTTTTTCAAAGCCTTGCAAGCCACGTCATCTTCGCTGGCCGCGATCTGCGGCCCCCATCGGATGTCATCCGGCGCGGTTCAGGTCCGCAATCGGGTCTGTGGTCTCAGGGCATCTCGGGCGATCTGCCGATCGTGCTATTGCGAATCGCCGAGATCGAGAATTCTCAGCGTCGCTCGGCAGGTGCTGCAAGCTCATGAATATTGGCGGATGAAGCAGCTCGCTGTCGATCTCGTCATCCTGAACGAGCGCAAATCGTCATATGTGCAGGACCTTCAGGTTGCGATCGAAACGCTGGTGCGCGCGAGTCAATCGCGGCCCGCTCCCGGGATCGATCCGCGGCTAGGCCGGGTCTTCGTTCTTCGGGCGGACCGGATCCCCGCCGAGTCGCGTTCGCTGCTTGTCTCTGCCGCCCGCATTGTGCTTGTGGCGCAGCAAGGAAGCCTTTCTGATCAACTCGATCGCATCGTGAACCCGATCGAGCCCATGCGTCCGGTCAAAGAAGCCCCTATGGCTCGCCCCGAGCGACTTGCGGCGCTGCGTACGCCCGAGCTGGAGTTCTTCAACGGGCTGGGAGGATTTGCGGCAGGAGGCAAGGAATATGTGACGATACTCGGGCCGGGCCAAGCGACACCGGCGCCCTGGATCAACGTCATCGCCAATCCAAGCTTCGGCTTCCAGACCGCGACCGAAGGCAGCGGCTACACTTGGTCTGCCAATAGCCGCGAAAACCAGCTCACCCCGTGGTCTAACGATCCTGTCAGCGATTCCCCGGGCGAGGCTTTCTACGTGCGCGACGACAAAACGGGCGAGGTCTGGAGTCCGACAGCGATTCCCATCCGCGAGCCCTCGGCGACTTATGTCGCCCGTCATGGTCGGGGTTATAGCCGCTTCGAGCATACCGGCCACGGAATCTCCGCCAATCTTCTTCAGTACGTGCCCATCGAAGGATCGATCAAGATATCGCGCCTCCGGTTGACGAACAAATCGAACCTGACCCGCCATCTCAGCGTGACCGCCTATGTCGAGTGGGTGCTCGGCGCGTCGAGATCCGCCACTCTCGCATTTGTCGAAACCGAGACCGATGCGACGACCGGCGCGATCTTCGCGCGCAATCCCTCGAATATTGCTTTCGGTTCGCGTGTCGCTTTTGCCGACATGCGGGGCGCCCAGTGCGATTGGACGGGCGATCGTCGAGAGTTCATAGGCCGTAATCGGACGCTCGCCAATCCGGGCGCACTCGCGAGCGCGTCGCCGCTGTCCAACAAGGTTGGCGCCGCCTTGGACCCTTGCGCCGCGATGCGCACCAAACTGGAATTGCAGCCAGGGAGCGTGGCTGAAGTCGTGTTCTTTCTGGGAGAGGCTGCAACGCGCGAGGACGCGCGCGCCGCGATCCTGGCCATTCGCGCCGCCGATCTCGACGCCTTGGAAGCAGACATTGCGCGCTCCTGGGATGAGATTTTGAGCGCGATCGAGGTCAAGACGCCCGACCGCGCGATGGATCTTATGCTCAATGGCTGGCTGCTCTACCAGACGCTCACGTGCCGGATTTGGGCGCGCTCGGCGTTCTATCAAGCGAGCGGCGCCTATGGCTTTCGGGATCAACTGCAGGACGGCATGGCGCTTGCCGCGGCCCGGCCCGATCTGACGCGCGAACACCTGCTGCGCGCGGCCGCCCGCCAGTTTGCCGAGGGCGACGTCCAACATTGGTGGCTGCCTCATTCCGGCCAAGGCGTTCGGACCCGAATCTCCGACGATCGGGCCTGGCTGGCTTATGCGGTCGCTCAATATATCGAAACAACGAACGACACGCTTGTACTCGACGAATTGATTCCTTTTCTCGAGGGCGCGCGGCTCGAAGCGGGCGAAACGGATCGCTTCTTCGAGCCGACAGTTTCGCGAGAGACCGCCACTCTCTTCGAGCATTGTGCGGTTGCGCTCGATGCAAGTCTGGCCGTGGGCCGGCATGGGCTTCCGCTCATTGGCACAGGGGACTGGAACGACGGCATGAACCGGGTGGGAGAAAAGGGCGAGGGCGAGAGCGTCTGGCTCGGATGGTTCCTGCAAGCGGCGCTCACGGCCTTTGCGTCATTGGCGCTGGCGCGCAACGAGACGAAGCGAGCGGAAACATGGACGGCGCACGCGGACGCGCTGAAAGCCGCCATCGAGCGCGAAGCATGGGACGGCGAATGGTATCGCAGGGGCTATTTCGATGACGGCGCGCGGCTCGGTTCGGGAGCGGACGACGAATGCCGGATTGATTCCATTGCGCAATCCTGGGCCGTATTGTCGGGCGCCGCGCCGCCCGATCGCGCCGCCCGTGCGATGGCCTCGCTCAACAAACAGCTAATTCGGCGCGAGGACGGACTGGCGCTGTTGTTCGCGCCTCCATTCGACAAGACGACGCACGATCCGGGGTACATCAAGGGCTATCCGCCCGGCGTTCGCGAGAACGGCGGCCAATACACGCACGCGGCGACCTGGTCGGTGATGGCGTTCGCCGCGCTCGGCGACGGCGACAAGGCGGCCGAGCTTTTCTCACTGCTCAACCCCATCAGCCACTCGCGAACCCGAGCCGACGCGTATCGCTACAAAGTCGAGCCCTATGTCGTTTGCGCCGACATCTACTCGACAGCGCCGCATGTCGGGCGCGGGGGCTGGACCTGGTACACGGGCTCGGCTGGCTGGCTGCAGCGCGCGGGGGTCGAGAGCCTGCTCGGCCTGCGATTCCGCGGACCGTTCTTGTCAGTCGACCCTTGCATTCCCAAGGGTTGGGGCCACTACGAGGCGACGGTGAAATATCGAACC
The DNA here is from genome assembly GCA_963767245.1 of uncultured Alphaproteobacteria bacterium. GTDB lineage: Bacteria > Pseudomonadota > Alphaproteobacteria > Rhizobiales > Beijerinckiaceae > Roseiarcus. The sequence goes on along the minus strand of CAVYDG010000022.1, from coordinate 219,179 downwards.
GCGCGATACTCGATTTCCGTCGAGAACCCGAACGGCGTCAGTCGGGGCGTCACCTTCGCAGAAGTAGACGGAGTTGGGATCTCCGAACGCCCGCTCCTCGTGGCGCTCTTGGACGACGGGGGTCAACACAGGATCAACGTGCGACTTGGCTGACAGTCGCCGCTCGCTCGCGAATGGAGTCTCGGCGGCCCTTGGGATCCCTCACCGTCGCGGGTAGTTCCAGAATCTTGGACATTGGGGCGCTTCGGGATGAGGGCGGCTGAAACGGCCGCCTGAGTAGATTCCGATTCTTGCACGCCCCAATTCATGGCGCCTCAATGCGCTGAGCGATGGCGCAGGAGGCGTTCATGAACTGGGATCGAATCCAAGTGAGTTGGAAGCAGCTCAAAGAGAAGTTCATGTTGCAGTGGGTCAGGGTGACTGATGACAATGGCAAGAGTTTTGAACTGAGCGGCGCCGAGATGTCGTCGGACGACCGAAGCGACACGCAATCGGCAGCCTTTCATCCCGACGACCGCGGAAAGCGGAGCGAGTTTTCGTTGCACATTGGTTGCTAGATTGCCGCGGAGCAGCAGGCAATTTGTTGAACTCGTCGCACGATCCGAGCCGGCCCGACGGAAGGTCTGATTTGTCCCGTTATTTGTCCTCAAAGGTTGCTCCGCCCTCCAGCGTGATCAGTCATGAGTAGAATCCGACGCTGGCCCATCATTAAGCCCTGTGGCCATCACAAGCCTCTATTCAGAACCCCTGCGCGCTGGATTTAGTCGAAACGCCTCCCCGCGTCGATTGAGCCGCCCTGTCCGAAGCCAGCGGGGACCGATCAGAGGAAAGGGTCCCGGTCATGTTTTCCGTTGAAGCCCTCCTCGTCTATTTCGTCCTTTTCGCTGTCGTCGTTTGCCTGATCGCCTCCGTTCGCATCCTGCGTGAATACGAACGGGCCGTCGTCTTCACCTTGGGCCGCTTTGAGCGGGTCAAGGGCCCGGGCCTCGTCCTGCTGCTCCCCTTCATCCAGGAGATGGTGCGGGTGGACTTGCGCATTCAAGTCATTGAAATCCCGAGCCAGGATGTCATCTCCCACGACAATGTTTCGATGAAAGTCGACGCAGTGCTCTACTTCAACGTCGTCAATCCCGAACGGGCGATCATCAAGGTCCAGAACTATCTGCCGGCCACGAACATGCTGGCCCAGACGACCTTGCGCGCTGTGCTAGGCCAGCACGAGCTCGACGAGATGCTCTCCGAGCGCAAGAAGCTCAGCGCCGACGTCCAGAGCATTCTAGACGCGCAAACCGAGACTTGGGGCATCAAGGTCAGCAATGTCGAGATCAGAACCGTCGAATTGACCGACAACATGGTGCGGGCGATCGCCAAGCAGGCCGAGGCCGAACGCGACCGGCGCGCCAAAGTGATCCACGCCGAGGCGGAGTTCCAGGCCTCGCAGACGCTCGTCAACGCCGCCAAGATCCTCGGCAGCATTCCCGCTGCGATGCAGCTCCGTTACCTCCAGACGCTGACCGAAATAGGCGCCGAGCAGAACTCGACGGTCGTCTTCCCCATGCCCATCGACATCATGAAGCCCTTCCTCGAGATCATCGAGAAAGCGGATCGCTCGATGCCGCGCCCCAACGGGTCGGACAAAACGGCTCCCGGCTTGGAAAGTCCCCTGGAACATTGAACGCCATTTCCGTGGCTGCGCGAGAGGCACAACGACAATGAACGTTCCCGTTTTACCGCGAGACGTGCCCGTCCCCGAGGACTCCTCTGCAAGGGGGCAGGGGGCATTGGACACACATGAATGTCAGCAGCTCGACGCCTACTGGCGCGCCGCCAACTACCTCTCGGTCGGTCAGATCTATCTCTACGCGAATCCGCTGTTGCGCGAGCCTCTGACGCTGGCGCATGTCAAGCCGCTCGTGGTCGGGCATTGGGGAACGACACCGGGGCAGAATTTCATCTACGTCCATTTGAACCGGGCGATCCGCCTCAATGATCTCGACATGATCTACATCGCCGGTCCAGGCCACGGCGGGCCGGCTCTGGTCGCCAACACCTATCTCGAGGGCAGCTACAGCGAAATCTATCCCGACATCAGCCAGGACGAAGCCGGAATGAAGCGGCTGTTCAAACAGTTCTCGTTTCCTGGCGGGATTTCGAGCCATGTCGCGCCGACCACGCCCGGCTCCATTCACGAGGGCGGCGAACTCGGATATTCGCTGAGCCACGCCTTCGGCGCCGCGTTCGACAATCCGGGGCTCATCGTCGCGTGCATCGTCGGCGACGGCGAGGCCGAAACGGGCCCGTTGGCGACCGCCTGGCAGTCCAACAAATTTTTGGATCCGATCACGGACGGGGCGGTGCTGCCGATCCTGCACCTCAACGGATTCAAGATCAGCAACCCGACGGTTTTCGCCCGCGTCGAGCACGAGGAATTGGAACAGTTCTTTCGTGGTTGCGGGTGGACGCCGCTCTTCGTCGAGGGCGACAGTCCAGAGACGATGCACAGGCTGATGGCGGCGACGGTCGAAAAAGCCGTCGCCCAGATCCACGCAATCCAGAAGAGAGCGCGAGAAAACAAAGACCCCGCGCGGCCGCGCTGGCCGATGATCGTCCTCCGTTCGCCCAAGGGCTGGACCGGGCCGAAGATCGTCGACGGCTTGAAGATCGAGGGGACGTTTCGGGCCCATCAGGTTCCCCTGCTCGTCGACGCCGGGCATCCCGACCATGTCAAGCTCCTCGAAAGCTGGATGAAGAGCTACAAAGCGGAAGAGCTCTTCGATGCGAACGGAACGCTAAGAGCCGAACTCGCCGAGCTCGCGCCGAAGGGCGCCCGCCGGATGGGAGCCAATCCGCATGCCAACGGCGGCATTCTCCTGCACGATTTGCAAATGCCGGACTTCCGCGACCATGCGGTTTCAATCCCGACCCCAGGCTCGGTCAGCGCACAAGACACCTTGGTGCTAGGAAAATTCCTGCGCGACGTCACGCGCCGGAACGAAGACAAGCGCAATTTCCGCATCTTCGGTCCGGACGAGACGCTGTCCAATCTTCTCGGCGACGTCTTCGAGGTCACCAATCGCCAATGGGACGCCCGCGAAGTCGACGATGACGAGTTTCTCGCGCCGCAGGGTCGCGTTCTCAATTCGATGCTGAGCGAGCATCAATGCGAGGGGTGGCTCGAGGGCTATCTGTTGACGGGCCGACATGGGCTGTTCAACAGTTATGAGGCCTTCATCCGCATCGTCGATTCGATGTTCAGCCAGCATGCGAAATGGCTGAAGGTCACACTTGAACTGCCTTGGCGCCGCAAGATCGCATCGTTGAACTACCTCCTCGCCTCGCACGTCTGGCAGCAGGACCACAATGGCTTCACCCATCAGGACCCCGGCTTTCTCAATCACGTGATCAACAAGAAGGCGGACATCGTTCGGGTTTATCTGCCACCGGACGCCAATTGCCTCTTGTCGGTGTTCGATCATTGCCTACGCAGTCGGCACTACGTGAATGTTGTCGTCGCCGGCAAGCACGCGCTGCCGCAATGGCTGACGATGGAGCAAGCCGTGATTCATTGCACCGAGGGTGTCGGTATCTGGCAATGGGCGAGCAACGACCAGGACGCGGAACCGGATGTCGTCATGGCTTGCTGCGGCGACACGCCGACGCTTGAGGTTCTGGCCGCCGTATCCATCCTGCGCAAACATCTGCCCGATTTGAAAATTCGGGTCATCAATGTTGTCGATCTGATGCGACTGCAGCCCTGTGCGGAGCATCCGCATGGCCTGAGCGAGACCGACTACGACTCGCTCTTCACTAAAGATCGGCCGATCATATTCAATTTTCACGGCTACGCGTCGCTCGTCCATGGACTGACCTATCGCCGAACCAACCGGAACCTCTATGTGCGCGGCTACAAGGAGGAGGGCACGATCACGACCGCGTTTGACATGCGAGTGCAAAACGACATCGATCGCTTCCATCTGGTGCAAGATGTCGTCGATAAACTACCGCGCCTCGGCAGCAAGGGCGCCTACTTGAAACAGGCGATGCGCGACAAGCTTATCGAGCACAAGCATTACATCGACGAGCGTGGCGAGGATTTGCCCGAGGTCCGGAACTGGAGCTGGGGCGCGAGCGCGACGCCCGGCACGAAGTAGGGGAGCCCGGGCGAAAAGCGCGGCCTGCGCCGCGTCGCCCGGGTGTTCGCCGGCGGCCCAAGGATCGATCGTTTGATCATCCGGTAGGTCTGGCGAGAGGCGCCCGGGAATAGGTCGATATCGCTTATCCGTCGTATCGATTGCGTTGCAGATTCTCTGGCGAGCTCGGGCGCTTCGCGGTGCAGCGTGTCGCGAGCAACGCCGACGCCGCCGAAGAGTCTCGGCAGACCCTCCTTGGCGCGCTGCTCAGACCAATCGAGCGCCGATCCCTGTGGGTCGGCGTCGATCAGCGTGACGGGCTTGCCCTGCCGCGTTCAGACGCATTTGGTGCGGACGGCGGGACTCGAACCCGCACAGCCTTGCGGCCGAGGGATTTTAAGTCCCTTGCGTCTACCGGTTTCGCCACGTCCGCTTTTTCCGCGCGCTTCTTTCACACTTCGCCGCGAAAATGAACCTCCCGCCCCGAGGCTTCAACCCGGGCCCGCGATCGGCGGCTGGAAGGCGAGGCCCATGTCCCAGGGGAAATAGATCCAGGTGTCCTGGCTGACTTCGGTGATGAAGGTGTCGACCAGGGGACGGCCGAGGGGCTTGGCGTAGACAGTGGCGAAATGCGCCCGCGGCAGCATCTCGCGCACCACTTTGGCGGTGGCGCCGGTATCGACGAGATCGTCGACGATGAGCAGTTTCGCCCCGTCGTTGAGCCTTGAGACCTCGGGCGCGATCGTTTTCAGGACCTTGAGGCCGCCCTGGTTCTTGTAGTCGTGATAGGACGCGACGCAGACGGTCTCGATCACCCGGACCTCGAGCTCCCGGGCCACGATCGCCGCCGGGACAAGGCCGCCGCGGGTGATGGCGACGATGGCGTCGAACGGGCCAGCCGAGGCCAGGCGCCAGGCGAGCGCGCGGGCGTCGCGGTGGAATTGGTCCCATGAAACCGGAAAAGCCTTGTCGCGGGGGGCGGTCAAACTTCGGCTCCCTGGTGGGTGGATCGCGGTCTTCCTTAGCAAGGGCGAGGCTGACCGGCGAGCAGCCATGGGCGCCGGATCAACACCTTTCGCTTCTTGCGGCCGCTCGCCCCGGCCTCAGCGCGCCGCGGCGGCGCCCGAAAAACCGGCGAGCATCGCCTCGACCGCCGCCTTAGCCGCCGCGACGGCCCGTTCGTCCTTGCCCCGCACCACGATCTGATTGTTGAAGCGCCCGTCCTTGTAGGACGGATAGGAGCCGATCGACACCTCGGGATTGGCGGCGGCGATGGCGCCGAGCGCGTCGCCGTATTTGCCCTCCGGAACCCCGCCCGCCTCGATCGTCTCGACCTGCATCGCGGCGCCCGTCTTCATCGTCTTCACCGCGAAATCGAGCATCGCCTGCATGACCGCGGGCACGCCGGCCATGACATACACGTTGCCGATGCGAAAACCCGGCGCGATCGAGATCGGGTTCTCGATCAATTCGGCGGTGGCCGGGATGCGCGCCATGCGTCGCCGCGCCGGCGTCAAATCGCCCGGCGCATAGCGCTGGAGCATGGCGGCGATAACCCGGGGGTCTTCGCCGATCGGAACCCCGAACGCCCGCGCTATCGCATCGGCGGTGATGTCGTCGTGGGTCGGCCCGATGCCCCCGGTGGTGATCACATAATCGTAACGCGCCCTGAGCGCGTTGACCGCCGCGACGATCTCGCCCTCGATGTCGGTGACCACGCGAGCCTCCTTAACGTCGACCCCGATCTTCGCCAGATACTCGGCGATATAGCCGAGGTTGCGGTCCTTGGTCCGGCCGGAAAGGATTTCGTCGCCGATCACGAGCACGGCGGCGGTTACGGTCGTCGGTTTGTCCATCGCCGGGTTCCTCGTGGCGCGCCAGTCAGCAAGCCGCGAGGCTATCACGAAGCCGGGGAAAGTCCGCCGGCGGGAATCCGCCCGAGCCGGCGCGGGCGCCTTGTGTTTGGCGCGAAGCGGGGCATATGTGTTGGGTTTCGAACGATCGGCCAAGGGAACGCTGCGGTGACGACATCGACGACATTCGTGCAGGCGGGCGACAAGATCGGTCGGCGCAGCGGGCAGATCCGGCTCTATCGGCCGGAAGATTTCGCCCCGATGCGCAAGGCCGGGGCGCTGACCGCGGAGGCGCTCGACCTCATCGGGCCGCTCGTCAAGCCGGGGGTCACGACCGCGAGCCTCGACCGGTTCATATTCGAGTTCGCGCGCGATCACGACGCCTACCCGGCCCCGCTCAATTATCGCGGCTACCGCAAGTCGATCTGCACCTCGATCAATCACGTCGTCTGCCACGGCATTCCCGATGACAAGCCGCTGCGCGACGGCGATATCCTCAACATCGACGTCACCCTGATCGTCGACGGCTGGCACGGCGATGCGAGCCGGATGTTCGTCGCCGGCGAAGCGCCGCGGCGCGCGCAGCGTCTGATCGACGTCACCTATGAGGCGATGATGCGCGGCATCGAGGCAATCAAGCCCGGCGCGACCACCGGAGACATCGGTTTCGCCATCCAGACCTACGCCGAGGCCGAACGGTGCGGCGTCGTGCGCGATTTTTGCGGCCACGGCCTTGGGCGATTGTTCCACGACGAGCCGAACATCCTCCATGTTGGCCGGAAGGGTGAGGGCGCTCCGCTTCGGCCGGGAATGTTCTTCACCGTCGAGCCGATGATCAATCTCGGCGGCTACGGGGTGAAGATTCTCTCCGACGGCTGGACTGCGGTGACGCGCGACCGGTCGCTGTCGGCGCAATTCGAGCATACGGTCGGGGTGACCGAGACGGGCTACGAGATTTTCACCCTATCGCCCACGGGGGCCGACCGCGCGCCGATCCGATGACCCCGGAAGGAGGGGGGGCGCCAGGACCTTTCGGCGGCGAGGTGAGCGGCGGGGCGCCCAATTGCGTGAAGCCGGCGCGCCGGCCCCGGCGGCAGGCCGATCGCAGTCGCCGGCCGATCCGGCAATCAGTCACGACGGCGAAGGCGAAACGCCGCATTATCATGGGCATCGCGAGCGGTTGAGGTCGCGTCTCATGCAGGCGGGCCAAAGCGCCCTCGCCGACTACGAGCTCCTCGAACTCATCCTCTTTCGCGCCATCCCCCGCCGCGACGTGAAGCCGTTGGCGAAGACCCTCGCCGCCCGTTTCGGCTCGTTCGCGGATGCAATCGCGGCGGAGCCCGCGCGGCTGGCTGAGATCGAAGGGATGAGCGCGGGCGCCATCGTGGAGTTCAAGATCGTCGAGGCCGCCGCGCAGCGCTTCGCAAAAGGGGCGGTCAGGAAGCGGCTGCCGATGGGCTCATGGAGCGAGGTGATCGATTACTGCCGCACCTCGATGGCCTTCGAGGGCCGTGAAATCTTCCGGGTCCTGTTTCTCGATCGCAAGAATGGGCTCATCGCCGACGAAATCCAGGGGTCGGGCACCGTCGATCACACCCCCGTCTATCCGCGCGAAGTGATCCGCCGGGCGCTCGAACTGTCGGCGACCGCGATTGTGCTGGTGCACAACCACCCCTCGGGCGATCCGACGCCGTCGACCCAGGACATAAGGATGACCCAGGACATCATCGCGGTCGCCAAGAGCTTGGGGGTCGCCGTCCACGACCACATCATCGTCGGCCGCGACGGCCATGCGTCGCTGCGCGGGATGAAGCTGATCTGAGCGGCGGCGAAGTTCCGGCCTTGCGACCGCCGTGGTTGCGAGCGGCACGCCGGAGCCATCCAGCAGAGCATCGACCGCTTCCTCGCGAAGACGGTTCCTCTGCGCCATGCCTGTTGTCAGGTTTGACCAGAAATGTCTTGACAAAATCAGAAATTTGCTTTACATATTTCTCTATATCGGAATCTGTGCGTCCGCGCGACTGGCGGCAATAAACGGACGATCTCTGTTTGTGATATTGGCGAGAGCCGGAAAGGGAGAGAATGAGCTTCTGATCCGGATCGGCCGTAACCCCTTGAAAAGCCCCGATTGCGGGAAGCGGATTGAAATCAAGGGAAGCCCGAGGGAAGCCGACGGACGCAAAGGGGAAGCCCCGAGGGAAACAAGGCGAAGCCAAGTGAAGCCAAGGCAAAGCGAAGCGGTTCGCATTTGGCTTCTGCGCCCGCCGTCGCTTTGCGCCAATCGCGACGCCGGCTTCTATCCGTCGCCGCTCCGTGATCGTCGGGCGGCCGCGAGATCGGCCGCAGTGTCGATGTCGATGATCGCCCCCGCGCTTGGGGCTTCGACTTCGACCAGTTCGTCCGCTCCGAGCGAGCCGATCAGGCGGCGCGCTCCCTCGTCGCCTTCGAGGCGCATCCCCGCCGCGAACAAGCCACGCCCGAGCAGCACGGGGTTGCCGCGCCTGCCCCCGTGCGAGGGCGCGGCGGCGAGCGCCCGCTCGTGCGCCAGGAAGGCGTTGATCATCGCGTTGATGAGACCCGCCTCGATCCACGGCATGTCGCCGAGGAGGACGAGCGCGCCCGCGACATCGGCCGGCATGGCGGCAAGCCCGACCCTCAGCGACGAGGCGAGGCCGCTGGAAAATTCCGGATTGTAAGCCCACTCGACGTCGAGGCCCGCGAGCGCCGCCTCGACCGATGATCGCGCATGGCCGGTCACGACGACCACCGGACGCGCCCCCGATGCGAGCGCCGCTTCCGCCGCCATCCGCACGATCGGCCTGTCGCCGAGCGTCTCGACGAGCTTCGTCGCGCCCGAGCCGCCGGCGGCGCGAAAGCGCGACGACTGGCCCGCGGCAAGCACGATCGCGCCAACCCTAGTCACCGGGCGCGCGCGGCTGCGGGCGCACGCCGATCTCCATCAGGAGGCCGCCGACACCCATCGCGCGAATGTCGGCGTCGCCGATAGGGATACCGGCCAGCACCCGCTGCAGGACCCAATCGAAGCCGTTCTCCTTCGGCGACCGGGCGCAACCTGGCGCGCCGATGATCGGGACCCCGGCCTTGTCCGCTAGCAGCAGCAGATTGCCGGGATCGACCGGCATGCCGAAGCGCTCGATGCGCCCTCTGATCGCCTCGATCGCGGCCGGAATGACATCGCGGCGGTCGGTGATGGCGGAGGCGCCGAACGCGACCACCGCATCGCTGCCGTCGATCAGCCGTCCCAGCGCCTTCGCCAGCGGCTCGACCTCGTGCGCGACGGTCTCCTGCGCGGCGATGCACGCTCCAGCCGGCGCGAGGCGCGCTTCGAGCGCCTTCAGCGTCTTCGCCACCACGCTGGGCTTGAGCCCCGGAAGCATTGTCGAGACGACGCCGATGCGCATCGGCCGGAACGGCTGAACCGCGAGCGCGCCCGCCGGACCCAGCGCCGCCAGCGCAGCCTCGAGGGTTCGGGCGGGAGCCGCAAACGGAATGATCTTGACCGTCGCGACCATGTCGCCATCGGCGACGGCCCGATATGCCGGCAAGGTCGCGACGGTGATCGCCTCGTCGACCGCATTGACCCGATCGATCGCCTCGGCGCCAATGATCGCCAGCCCTGCGGTCTCCGCGAACAGGTTGACCCGCCCCGTGAACGGCGCCGAGAGCCGCAGGTTCGCGCCGGCCAGACGCTTGGCGAGCGCAAGCGCCGCCTCGTTCTCGCCGACGTCGTCGTGCTCGAGGCGCGCCGCCACGACGCTCGCCACGCCCGCCGCCGCCAGCGCGCGGCGCCGCTCGCCGGTGATCGCGTCGCCCTTCTTGAGTTTGGCGCCGTCGATCCGCACGCCATGCGCGAGAACGGCGCCCTCGGCCTCCTCGATTGGCGTCAAGCCGAATTTCATGCCGCCGCGCTTTCGGCCCGCAGCGGCTTCCTGCGCAGCGAAGCAACGATCTCGCCGATGATCGAGACCGCGATCTCAGCCGGGCTGACCGCGCCGATGTCGAGCCCGATCGGCGCGTGAATCCGCGCCAGCGCCGCCTCATCGAAGCCTCGGGCGCGCATGCGCTCGACCCTCTTGGCATGCGTCTTCCGCGAGCCGAGCGCGCCGATGTAGAAGCAATCGGCACGAAGCGCGATCATGAGCGCCGGGTCGTCGATCTTGGGGTCGTGGGTCAGGAGACAGATTGCGGTATAGCGGTCGAGCGGCGCCTCGGCGAGCGCTTCATCCGGCCATTTGGCGATGATCGGGGTATCGGGAAAGCGGTCCGGCGTCGCGAAGGCGGTGCGCGGGTCGATGATCGAGACATCGAGCCCGGCGATCCGCGCGATCGGCGCCAGCGCCTGCGCGATATGCACCGCCCCGATCAGGGTGAGCCGCGGGGCCGGCGACTGCACGGTGAGAAAATAATCCTCGCCCTCGACCGAGACGGCGCCGCTTTTGCCCGCGCGCAGGGCGGCCTCCAACTGGAGGCCAAGGGGGTCGGCGTCAATCCGTTCTGCTGCGACAAAGCGCTGCTCGCCGTCGGCGAGACGGGTGACGATCGCGCCGGCGCGCCGCTCGGCTCGCGCCGAATTCATCGCCTTGAGAACGTCAAGATGCATCAGGCGAGCTTCTCGACATAGACCTTGATCCGCCCGCCGCAGGAGAGGCCGACGCGCCAGGCCGTCTCGTCGGCGACGCCGAATTCCAGCATCCGTGGCGCGCCCCTGGCGATCACCTCCGCCGCCTCCTCGACGACCGCGCCCTCGACGCAGCCGCCGGAAACGGAGCCGAGAAAGTTGCCCTCGCCGTCAATGACGAGATGGGAGCCGACCGGCCTCGGCGCCGAGCCCCAGGTCTCGACGACGGTCGCGATCGCGACCTCGCGCCCGGCTTCGCGCCACGATTCGGCAGCGGCGAGAACGTCTTCGTCCCGTGTCAGCATGGCGTCAGCCTCCTTGCGCGCTGGGAGTCGTCGTTGCGAGGAGCGAAGCGACGCGGCGATCCAGAGACATACAGTCCCCTATGTTCTCTGGATTGCTTCGCTTCGCTCGCAATGACGGATTCCACCTTAATACAACTTGCTCCGGGTTCGCCCGAAAATGGCCCCGGCGAGGCCGCTCCGCAAGGCGGGCCGCTCACTCGCCCGCCAGAAGCCGATCTTTCCGGTCGCCAAACGAGTCCTCCGGCCCGGACAGCGCCCGGCAGAGGTCGGCCATGCTGGCCAGGTTGTGGATCGGCCGGAACGAATCGACATAGGGCAACATGGCGCGAATCCCTCCCGCCTTGGCGGCAAAGTCGCCAAAGCGCAGCAGCGGGTTGACCCAGATGATGCGTCGGCTCGATTTGGCGAGCCGCTCCATCTCGGCTTCGAGGCGGTCGAGATTGTCCCGCTCCAGTCCGTCGGTGAAAAGGAGCATGATCGCGCCCTGGCCGAGCACGCGCCGCGACCAGTCGCGGTTGAACCGCGCCAGAGCCTCGCCGATCCGGGTGCCGCCCGACCAGTCGACGGCCAGGGCCGAGCATCGCGCCAGCGCATCGTCGGGATCGCGCGCCCGCATCGCGCGGGTCACGTTGGTCAGGCGGGTGCCGAAGAGGAACGTCGAAACCCGTCGCGTTTCGCCCAGGGCATGCAGGAAATGCAGGAACAGGCGCGTGTACTCATTCATCGACCCGGAAATGTCGCACAAGGCGACAACCGGAGGGGCGCGATCGACCGGCGCGCGAAACTCGAGGTCGATTGCGCCGCCGGGCTGCAACGAGCGGCGGAAGCTGCGGCGCGCGTCGATTCGAACCCGGCCGCCGCCGGGCGCAAACCGTCGCGTCCGGCGCTTGTCTTCGGGCATGGCGAGCCTCTTGATCGCCTTGCGCGCCTGCTCGATTTCTTCGGCGCTCATCTGGGCAAAGTCCTTCGATCGCAAAATCTCCGCCCCCGACATGGTCAGCCGGGCGTCGAGATCGATCGACGGAACCTGTCTTGCGCCGTCTTGCGCCGACTTGAACAGCGCGTCGGCGACGCGGCTTGCCCCGGCTTCCGCAGGCTTGGGATCGCGCTGGCTAGGCGCCCGCGGCGACAGCATCGCGATCAGCTTTTCGATCAGGCCCTTTCGCCGCCAGAAGATCCGGAACGCCTGGTCGAACAGCAGGCTCTCCTCATGCTTCTTGACGAAGACCGCATGCAAGGTCGTGTAAAAGTCGTCCCGATCGCCGATGCCCGCGCACTCGACCGCAGCGAGCGCGTCGAGCACCGCGCCCGGTCCCAGCGGCACGCCGGCCTCACGCAGGGCGCGGGCGAAGTGGACAATGTTCTGCGCCAAGAGGCCGCCGCGCGCAGGCCCGGCTTCGGATTGGGGGGTCGTCAAACCATCTCTTTCGCGCTTTCCTGCGGGCGCTATCCGATCTCCATCCGGCGAAGCTCGGCGCGGGTCTCCTCGATCAGCATTTGCGCTTTCGCGCCTTCGATCTTGGCGATGTCGTCCTGATATTTGAGCAATACGCCGAGCGTGTCGGAAACTTGCGCCGGGTCGAGGGCGACCGCGTCGAGTTCGGCCAGCGCCGCCGCCCAGTCCAGAGTTTCGGCGACGCCCGGCGACTTGAACAGGTCCTGTTTGCGCAGGCGCTGGACGAAAGCGACGAGTTCGGCGGTCAGGCGCTGCGGCGTGCGCGGCGCCTTGGCGCGCACGATCGCCATCTCGCGCTTGAGGTCGGGATAGCCGAGCCAATGGTAGAGACAGCGGCGCTTGAGCGCATCGTGGATCTCGCGCGTGCGGTTGGAGGTGATGACGACGATCGGCGGGTCCGGCGCCTTGAGGACGCCGATTTCCGGGATCGTCACCTGAAAGTCGGACAGGATCTCGAGCAGATAGGCTTCGAAGGCCTCGTCGGCGCGGTCGATCTCGTCGATCAGGAGCACCGGCGCTCCGTTTGTCCCTGGCTCAAGCGCCTGCAACAGCGGCCGCTTGATGAGGTAGCGCTCAGAGAAGATGTCGTGCTCGATGCGGTCCTTGTCATGCTCGCCGGCCGCCTCGGCGAGCCGGATCGCCATCATCTGCGCCGGATAGTTCCACTCGTAGACCGCGCTCGCGACGTCGAGGCCTTCGTAGCATTGAAGCCGGATCAGCCGTCGGTCGAGCGTCGCGGCAAGAACCTTGGCGACCTCCGTCTTGCCGACGCCCGCCTCGCCTTCGAGAAACAGCGGCCGCCCCAGCCTGAGGCTTAAGAAAATGACTGTAGCAAGCGGGCGGTCGCCGACGTAAGAGGCCCTGCCGAGCAGGGCCAACGCATCATCGATCGAGGCCGGAACCGCCGGCATGTGCAGGGACAAGACCAACTCCGCGTCGAAAATCCGCCGCCGCACCCTGCAAAAACGCTCGCGGCCGGGTCAAGCCCGACCGTCGCTGGGACGGCCGTTTGACAGGTCTGCGCTCAACCCTCAGCCTTCAGCTGGCGGCCGCCACCGCGCGCCTCGCCATCACCCCGATGAGATGGGCGCGATAGTCGGCGTCGGCGTGGAGGTCGGAATTGAGGCCGCTCGCGGGCACGGAGACGCCGTCGAGCGCGGCCGGCGAGAAATTCGCGTTCAGCGCCGCTTCGAGCGCGTTGGCGCGAAACACGCCGTTCGCGCCGGCGCCGGTCACCGCGACGCGGACGCCGCCCGCCGTCCTGGCGACGAACACGCCGACCAGGGCATAGCGCGAGGCAGGGTTGGCGAACTTCATGTAAGCCGCCTTCTGCGGGATCGGGAAGCTCACCTGGGTGATGAGCTCGGCGGCCTCGAGCGACGTCTCGAACAAGCCGGTAAAGAAATCCTGGGCAGGGATGCGGCGCTTGTTGGTGACGATCGTCGCGTCAAGCGCGAGCGCCGCCGCCGGATAGTCGGCGGACGGGTCATTGTTGGCGAGCGAACCGCCGATCGTGCCCATGTTGCGCACATGCGGATCGCCGATGCCGCCGGCCAGCTTGGCGAGCGCCGGGATCGCCGCCTTCACGACGCGTGAACGGGCGACGTCGGCGTGGCGGCTCATCGCCCCGATGACGAGGTTGTCTCCCTCCCGGGCGATGCCCGCGAGTTCGGGCACGTTCTTGAGCTCGACGAGCGCGGCCGGCGAAGCCAGGCGTTGCTTCATCGTCGGCAACAGGGTCATGCCGCCGGCGAGCGCCTTGGCGTCAGTCTTGGCGAGATCGGCTACGGCGCCGGAAAGTGTCCGGGGGCGAAGATATTCAAAGTCGTACATGTCTCAATTCTCCCAACGAGATCGTGAGGCGAGGCGGCTCAGCGCCGCTTCCGGGCTCGGTTCATTCCGCGGCGCGCTTCGTGACGGCCTTCTGCGCAGCCCGCCAGACGGCCTGCGGGGTCGCCGGCATTTCGATATCCTCGTGGCCGAGTGCGTCGGTGATCGCGTTGATGACCGCGGGCGGCGAGGCGATCGCGCCCGCTTCCCCGCAGCCCTTGATGCCGAGCGGGTTGGACGGACAAGGCGTCTCGATCGTGTCGACCTTGAACGAGGGCAGGTTGTCAGCACGCGGCATGCAGTAATCCATGTAGCTCGCCGTCAGCAATTGCCCGTCGGCGTCATAATGCGCGCCCTCCATCAACGCCTGGCCAATGCCGTGGGCGACGCCGCCATGGATTTGGCCCTCGACGATCATTGGATTGATGAGCTTGCCGAAGTCGTCGACCGCGGTCCACCGTTCGACCGTCACGACGCCGGTCTGCGGATCGATCTCGACTTCGCAGATATGAACTCCGGCAGGGTAGGTGAAGTTCTTAGGATCCCAGAAGGCGCTCTCCTTCAACCCAGGCTCGAGTTCCTGGCCGTTGAACTTGTGCGCGAGGTAGGCGTTGGTGGCGACCGAGGCGAAGTCGATCGTCTTGTCGGTGCCCTTTACGGTGAATTTTCCGTCCTTGAACTCGATGTCGCCTTCCGCGGCTTCGAGCAGGTGTCCCGCCACCTTCTTCGCCTTGGCTTCGACCTTGTCGAGCGCCTTGAAGATTGCCGACATGCCGACCGCGCCCGAGCGTGAGCCGTAGGTGCCCATGCCCATCTGCACTTTGTCGGTGTCTCCGTGAATGATCGAGACATTCTCCATCGGGATGCCGAGGCGCGAGGAAACCAACTGTGCGAACGTCGTCTCGTGCCCCTGGCCGTGGCTATGCGACCCCGTCAGAACTTCAACGGTGCCGATCATATTCACGCGCACCTCGGCGGACTCCCATTGCCCGACGCCGATGCCGATCGCACCCGCTGTCTGGGAGGGCGCAAGGCCGCATGCCTCGATATAGGCGGAAAATCCGACGCCACGCAGCTTGCCCTTGGCGGCGGACGCCGCCTTGCGCGCGGGAACACCCTTGTAGTCCGCGAGCTCCAACGCCTTGTCCAGCGCCTTCGCATAGTCGCCGACGTCGTAGGCAAAGACGACGGGCGTCTGATGAGGGAACGAGGCGACGAAGTTCTTCCGCCGAAACTCCGCCGGATCGTGTCCGGTCTCCCGCGCGGCCTTTTCGACGATGCGCTCGATCAGGAAGGTGGCCTCCGGCCGGCCCGCGCCGCGCACCGCGTCGACCGACACAGTGTTCGTATAGACCCCGTCAACTTCCACGTAAATCGCCGGGATGTTGTACTGACCCGATAGGAGCGGCCCGTACAACCATGTTGGCACGGCTGACCAAAATGTCGACGGATAGGCCCCGAGGTTCGCGATCGTATGCACCCGTAGGCCGAGAATTTTTCCGCCGGCGTCGAGAGCAAGTTCGGCGTGGGAGACATGGTCGCGGCCATGAGCGTCCGTCAGGAACGCTTCGCTGCGGTCCGCCGTCCATTTGACCGGCCGCTTGATCTTCTTTGCCGCCCAGGCGCAGACCGTCTCTTCATTGTAGATGAAAATCTTCGAGCCGAAGCCGCCGCCCACGTCCGGCGCGATGACGCGCAGCTTGTTCTCGGGCGCGACGCCCTGAAATGCCGACAGCACGACCCGCGCGAGATGGGGGTTCTGACTGGTCGTGTAGAGCGTTATGACATCCGTCCCCTCGTCATAGTCGCCCAGCGCTGCGCGCGGCTCCATCGCATTGGGAATCGTGCGATTGTTCACGAGGTCGATCGTGGTCACGTGCTTCGCCGCCGCAAAAGCCGCATCGGTCGGGGCCTTGTCGCCGAGGTGCCAGTTGAACACTGTGTTGTTGGGAGCAAGCTCGTGCACTTGCGGCTGTTCCGGTTTGGCCGCGCTCCCCGTGTCGACGACCGCGGGTAGCACACCGTAGTCGACCACGACCTTCTCCGCCGCGTCGCGCGCCTGCGCGTAGGTTTCGGCAATGACAACGGCGACGGGATCGCCGACATAAAGCGCCTTACCATGAGCAAGCGCCGGAAACGCTCCAACTTTCATCGGCGAACCGTCCTTGGAATGGACGGTCACCCCGCCAACATGGGCGCCGATCTTGTCGCCTGCAGCATCGGCGCCGGTTAAGATCGCCACAGCGCCCGGCGCCTTCAGCGCCGCAGACGCATCGATCTTGTTGATCGTCGCGTGCGCGTGCGGCGAGCGCAGAAAATAGGCGTAGGCTTGGCCGGGACGATTGATGTCGTCGACGTAGCGGCCCTTGCCGGTGATGAAGCGGATGTCTTCCGTGCGTTTGACGGAGGCGCCAATACCGGTCGCGCTCATATTGTTTCTCTCCCTTGGAACGGCTTGAAGCGCGCTATCACTCGGCGGCCTGGGGCGTCGCGGCGGCGCCCATTTCGCGTGCGGCCTGGGCGACCGACTTGACGATGTTGTGGTAGCCGGTGCAGCGGCAGATGTTGCCTTCGAGCCCGTGGCGGATCGCCGCTTCGTCGAGATGCGAGCCCGCGTGATTGACGAGGTCGACTGCGGCCATGATCATGCCGGGCGTGCAAAATCCGCACTGCAGACCGTGATTATCCTGGAAGGCCTGCTGCATCGGGTGCAACTTGCCGCCGACGGCGAGACCCTCGATCGTCGTCACCTGCGCGCCCTCGCAGCTTGCGGCCAGAACGGTGCAGGACTTGATGGCCCGGCCGTCGACATGGACGACGCAGGCGCCGCATTGCGAGGTGTCGCAGCCGACATGGGTGCCGGTCAGGCGCAGGTTCTCGCGCAGGAACTGCACCAGAAGCGTTCTCGGATCGAGGTCGGCCGATGCGGGCCGGCCGTTCACCGCCATAGAGACATGAACCATTCCGTTATCCTCCTGAACCAAAACGTTTCCGCCGGGATTGCTTGCGCCGTCGCTCGTACGGCGGCCGCCGGCGGCGCGGACGGCGCGGCGCGGACGGAGGCCCGCGCTTCGACCGCCGGAACAGCCGCGGCGATGGAAGGGGCGGCCGGCTCGGCAGCGCCGGCCGGCGCAGCGCTTGCGGCCGCGATGGCGGCGAAATTGGTGAAAAACTTGTCGGCCATGTTCTTGGCGACGCCGTCGATGAGACGCGCGCCGAGTTGGGCGATCTTCCCGCCGACATTCGCCTCAACGTCGTAGTGCAGCTGCGTGCCGCCGGGGGCGTCGGCGAGCGACACTTTCGCCCCGCCCTTGGCGAAGCCCGCCACGCCGCCCTCGCCCTCGCCCTTGATGGTGTAGCCGACGAGTGGGACGAGGTCGGAGAGCTCGACCTTTCCTCTGAAGGTCGTCGACACCGGCCCGATCCTGGTCTTGACCACGGCGGCGAAGCCGTTTTCGCCGGTTTTCTCCAGCAACTCGCAGCCGGGGATGCAGGCCTTGAGCACCTCCGGGTCGTTGAGCAGCGCCCAAACCCTCGGCCGATCGGCGGGCAAGCTCACCTCGCCCGTCATCGTCATGGCCATCGACGTTTCCTTCCCCCGCGGACTTGAACCGTCCGCCATAAGGTTGCTGCCGGCGCGTTCGCGATTGGCGAACAATGTATCGGCAGCTTTTCGCATCGGGGGGCAAAGATCAAGAGGTCTGGGGTATTCTTCCTCGCTTGGTACGACTGAGCACCGCTGGCCCGATCACTGTTTCAGACAAAGTTTTTGGCGGAACATCCCTGTTCGCGCCAACGATATATTCTTATGAATATTACGATAACCCGCCCCCTCATCGACCTGCGATCAACCCTACCTCGGAGCTCTGCCCCGAACGTCGGGTTGCCGCGCGCGCGCGCGGCCGCTAGGCTGTTGAATTAAGAGGGCGCGGTCGCGCCGCCGAAAACGGATCGGCGGATCGGGATCGGGTCAAGACGGGGCGGCCTGACTTCGATGGCACGTTTCCTGCGAAGCGGAGAGAAACGAAAGGGCGGGCTGGCGCATGTCGAATTTCCTGCAGCAGCTGATTAACGGGCTCACGCTGGGGTCGATCTACGGACTCATCGCCATCGGCTATACGATGGTCTTCGGCATCATCGGCATGGTCAATTTCGCCCACGGCGACGTGTTCATGCTCTCGGCCTTCATCGCGCTGATCATATTCATGATTTTAACCCAGATTCTGCATCTGGGCTCGCTGCCGCTGGTGTTTGTCGTCGTGCTGGTGGCGGCGATGGCGCTGACTGGGCTGTGGAACTGGGCGATCGAACGGCTAGCTTACCGGCCGTTGCGCGGGTCGTTTCGGCTGGCGCCGCTGATTTCGGCGATCGGAATGTCGATTTTCCTGTCAAATTTTGTCCAGGTTGTGCAAGGGCCGCGCAACAAGCCCGCGCCTCAGTTGCCTAATCATGTCTTCAATCTGACGGGCGGCACATACGACGTCACGTTGTCGGTGCGCCAGATCCTCATCATGGTCATCACCGTCGTTCTGCTGGCGGGTTTCTGGTATCTCGTCCAGCACACCTCGCTCGGGCGGGCGCAGCGCGCCTGCGAGCAGGATCGCAAGATGGCGGCGCTGCTCGGGATCGACGTCGACGCGACGATCTCGATCACCTTCGTCATCGGCGCCGCCTTGGCGGCAGTCGCCGGGGTCATGTTTGTCATCTACTACGGCGTGGTGAATTTCGCTGACGGCTTCGTGCCGGGGGTGAAGGCCTTCACCGCCGCGGTGCTGGGCGGAATCGGCTCGCTGCCGGGCGCGGTGCTCGGCGGCCTCCTGATCGGACTCATCGAGGTGTTCTGGTCGTCCTATTTCACCACCGACTACAAGGACGTGGCGGCGTTCATGATTCTCGCCATCACCTTGATCTTCATGCCTTCCGGCCTTCTTGGGCGACCTGAAGTGGAGAAGGTTTGACCATGAGCTCGCCCTCTCAGACCTCTGAGCTCACCGAAAACGTCGCCAGCGCCGGGCAACTCGTTCCTGCGCTTCGCAACGCAGCGGCGGCGGCGCTCGTCGCCTTCGGCCTGTGTTTTCCTATCATCAGTTACCATGCGGAATCGAATATCAACAATGAACTCGTTCTGATCGGCCGCTGGCCGCTCTCGTTTGCGATCGCGGCGATCGTCTTCGTGTTCGTTTTCCTGCGCCAGATGGCGCGCGCGGACTGGCGAATTTGGTTTGACCGTGTCGGCTCGATCGCCGCCGGCGGCATGGGCGGGGCGCTCGCGCAGGCGGCGCGGGAAGGCGAGGGCACGGCCCCGCCGTCGGCCGCCCGGGTGGCGTTCGGGCGTTATTTCGGCCCGTTCATGCTTGGCCTGGTGATTTTGTTCCCGCTCATCGCCCTCGGGCTCCTCGGGCCAAGTGGATCGTTGAAATGGATCAACAACTACGGCGTCCAGATCCTGATCTACGTCATGTTGGGCTGGGGGTTGAACATCGTGGTCGGCCTCGCGGGCCTGCTCGACCTCGGCTACGTGGCCTTCTACGCTGTCGGAGCCTATTCCTATGCGCTGCTCTCGACTACTTTTGGCCTGTCATTCTGGATCTGCCTGCCGCTCGCCGGGATTCTAGCGGCGATGTGGGGGGTCATCCTCGGCTTCCCAGTGCTTCGGCTGCGTGGTGACTATCTTGCAATCGTCACGCTCGCGTTCGGCGAAATTATCAGGCAAGTGCTCATCAACTGGGTCGACCTAACCAACGGCTACGCCGGCATCAGCGGCATTCCGCATGTTTCGTTCTTCGGCATTCCCTTCACCGATGACGACAACGGCTTCGCGGCGATCTTTCATCTGCCCTTCACGCCGATTTATCGCACAATCTTTCTCTTCTATCTCATCCTCGCGCTCGCGCTTCTGACCAATTTCGTTACAATTCGGCTCCGCCGACTGCCGATCGGGCGGGCCTGGGAGGCATTGCGCGAGGACGAAATCGCCTGCCGGTCGCTCGGCATCAACACCACCACCACCAAGCTGACCGCGTTCGCGCTGGGGGCGATGTTCGGCGGTTTCGCCGGTTCGTTCTTCGCCGTGCGTCAGGGGTTTGTCAGCCCCGAAAGCTTCACCTTTATCGAATCGGCCACGATCCTCGCCATCGTCGTGCTTGGCGGCATGGGTTCTCAGCTCGGGGTCGCCATCGCCGCGGCGGTAATGATCGGCGTTCCGGAGCTGATGCGCGAACTCGACTGGCTGAAAAGGATATTTGGCGAGGACTTCGACCCAACGCAGTACCGCCTGCTGCTGTTCGGCGCCGCCATGGTCATCATGATGATCTGGAAGCCGAGGGGCCTCGTGTCGACGCGCTTGCCATCGATCTTTCTCAAGGAGCGAAAAGCCGTTTCCGCCGACCTCGTCAAAGAGGGGCACGGTTGATGAATTGGGTGAACAGCACGCTGCTCGCAGTGGAAAACCTGACCATGCGGTTCGGCGGCCTGATCGCGGTGAACGCTTTCAGCTTCTCGGTCGGGCGCGGCGATATCACCGCGCTCATCGGTCCGAACGGCGCGGGCAAGACGACCGTCTTCAACTGCGTCACCGGTTTCTACAAGCCGACGGAGGGGCGCCTCGCGCTTGCCCGCGACGGCATCGCCACGCCTGAGGACGTTGCGGCCGTCACGCGAACGAGCGGGCGCCATGCGACGACGGCTAACGGCGAGCTCTTTCTGCTCGAGCGGATGCCCGACCATGAGATCGCCCGCAAGGCGCGGGTCGCGCGCACCTTCCAGAACATTCGGCTGTTCCAAGGCATGACTGCGCTCGAGAACCTGTTGGTCGCCCATCACAACGCTTTGATGCTCGCCAGCGGCTACACTATCCTGGGCCTGGTCGGAGCGCCGGGGTATCGCCGGAAAGAGGCCGAAACGATCGAGCGCGCGAAGTACTGGCTCGACAAGATCGGGCTGACCGACCGTGCTGACGATCCGGCGGGCGAATTGCCCTACGGGGCCCAGCGGCGGCTCGAGATCGCGCGGGCGATGTGCACCGATCCGGTGCTTCTCTGCCTCGACGAACCGGCCGCCGGATTGAACCCGCGCGAATCGGGGGAACTCAATGCGCTCTTGCGGTCGATCCGCGCCGACCATAACACGTCGGTGCTGCTGATTGAGCACGACATGTCGGTGGTCATGCAGATCTCCGATCACGTGGTGGTGCTCGACTACGGGGTGAAGATCGCCGACGGCACGCCGGCGGAAGTGCGCGCCGATCCGAAGGTGATTGCCGCCTATCTCGGCGTCGCCGACGAGGAGGAAGTCGAACAGATCGAAAAGGAGCTCGAGCAATGAGCGTCGCTGCCGCCGCTGCGCTCGCGCCGCCGCTCCTGCAAATGCGCGGGATCGAGACCTTCTACGGCAAAATTCAGGCGCTGAGAGGCATCGACCTCGACGTAAACAGGGGGGAAATCGTCACCCTGATCGGGGCGAACGGCGCCGGCAAATCGACGACCATGATGACGATTTTCGGCGCGCCGCGCGCGCGCCGCGGCCGCATCACCTTTGACGGCCACGACATCACCAGCTTGCCGACCCACATGATTTCGCGCCTGTCGATCGCGCAGTCGCCCGAAGGGCGGCGCATCTTCCCGCGCATGACGGTGTTCGAAAACCTGCAGATGGGCGCCTCGATCAACAATTTCGCCCATTTCGATGAGGATCTGAAGCGGGTGTTCGCGCTTTTCCCGCGCCTCAAGGAGCGCGCGCCGCAACGCGGGGGGACGCTGTCGGGCGGCGAGCAGCAGATGCTGGCGATCGGGCGGGCGCTGATGAGCCGGCCGCGATTGCTGCTTCTGGACGAGCCTTCGCTCGGTCTTGCGCCCCTGGTGGTCAAGCAGATTTTCGAAGTGATCGCCGAACTGAACCGGACCGAGGGGCTTACCGTCTTCCTGGTCGAGCAGAACGCCTTTCACGCGCTCAAGCTCGCCCACCGCGGCTACGTGATGGTGAATGGCGCGATCACCATGCAGGGCGGCGGCGCGGAGCTCCTGGCGCGCCCGGAAGTGCGCGCCGCCTATCTCGAAGGGGGCCACTGATGGGCGGCATCCTATGGTCTGACGAGCCTTACGGGCTCTTCACCTTCATCCTGTTGACATTGGTCCTGGGCGGGCTGGGCGCCTGGGCGACCGGGCGGGCGATGGCCCAGACCTGGCGGCCGCTGGCGATGCTGGCGCTCTACATGGTCTTGCTCACCGCTGGCGTGCGATTCCTCCACTATGCGCTCTACGCCGAGCCGTTGCTGTCGCCGATGCTCTTCATAACCGCGTACATCTGGACGATGGCCGTCGGCGTGCTCGGCTATCGGGCGATGCGGGCGACCCAGATGGCGACGCAATATTCCTGGGCCTATGAACGCTCGGGGCTGAACTGGCGCGCGAAGGGCAACGGTTGAGGACGCGCCCAAAACCGGAGGCGCATGGGCGTTTTTTAAGGTGACTCTTGATCAAAAAAGAGAAAGTATCCGCGCCCAAGGTGGAATTGCTTTCTGCCGACGGGCGTCAGGGAGGGCCAGGCGCCCGCAACACATGGGAGTAACTGAATGACTAAACATTGGTTGTCAGGCGTCGCGCTTCTCGCGGCCCTGGCGTTCTCGGGCGCCGCCAGCGCCCAGATCAAGATGGGCGTCGCTGGTCCGATCACCGGCCCGAACGCGGCTTTCGGGGCCCAGCTCGTCAATGGCACGCAGCAGGCGGTTGACGACATCAACAAGGCAGGGGGCATCCTCGGCCAGCAGATCACCCTTGAGCAGGGCGATGACGTGTCCGATCCCAAGCAGGGCGTGTCGGTCGCCAACAAGTTTGTCGGCGACGGGGTCAAGTTCGTCGTCGGCCACTTTAACTCGGGCGTGACGATCCCGGCCTCTGACGTCTATGCCGAGAACGGCATCCTGTTTATTACGCCCTCGGCGACAAATCCCAAAGTCACTGATCGCAATCTGTGGGACGCGTTCCGCACCTGCGGCCGCGACGACCAGCAGGGCATGCTATGGGCTGAACTACGCCCGCGACAAGCTCAAGGGCAAGAAGATCGCGGTCGTCCACGACAAGACGACCTACGGCAAGGGTCTCGCCGACGCGGCGCTCGACAACATGCACAAGTTCGGCATCAAGGAAGTCCTCTACGAAGGCGTGAACACTGGCGAGAAGGACTATTCCGCGATCGTCTCCAAGATCAAGGAATCCGGCGCCGACTATCTGATGTGGGGCGGCTTGCACACCGAAGGCGGCCTCATCATCCGCCAGATGCGCGACCAGGGCATGAAGACCGTCATGATTTCCGGCGACGGCATCACCGACAACGAGTTCTCGCAGATCGGCGGGCCCGGCGTTGAAGGCACGTTGATGTCGTTCGGCCCCGACCCGCGCAACAACGCCAACGCGAAGGATGTCGTGGCCGAGTTCAAAGCGAAGAACTTCGATCCGGAGGCGTATACGCTCTATTCCTACGCCGCGGTCCAGATCATGAAACAGGCGGCGGAGGCGACCAAGTCGCTCGATCCGAAGAAGATCGCCGAATACATGCACTCCGGCAAAACCTTCCATACGGTCATCGGCGACATCGCCTATGACAAGAAGGGCGACCGCACCAGCGTCGACTACGTCTGGTACACCTGGGAAAAGGGACCCGACGGCAAGATCACCTACGTGCAGAACAAGTCGTAACGCATCCGGCTCCGTCCCGCAGCCTGTTTGATGGAGACCCGCCGGAAACGGCGGGTTTTCTTTTGCCGCCTCACCCGATCTGTCCGAACTGCGGAAAGGTCTCGATGAGCCAGAAGGAGAGGTTCTGGAACCCGCCGGTCAGGAACAGGACGCCCGTCGCGACCAGAAGGACGCCGACGGCTTTCTCGATCCGGCCGAACTGCCTCTTCAGATGGCGCGAGGCGCGCATGAACGGGCCGATCGCGGCCGCGGCGAGAATGAACGGCAGGCCGAGGCCGAGGCTGTAGACGGCCAAAAGCGCCGCGCCGCTGGCGACGGTGTCCCGACTGCCGGCGACGGCGAGAATGGTGGCCAGGATCGGGCCGATGCACGGCGTCCAGCCAAGCGCGAAGGCGAAGCCCATCGGGTAGGCGCTCCATACGCCCGCAGGCTTTTCGATCTCGAGCCGCTTCTCGCGCAGCATCGCGCCGATCCTGAACACGCCGAGAAAATGCAGGCCCATCAGGATCACGCCGATCCCGGCGGCGATCGATAGAGCATGACTCCATTGCCTGAGCAGCCCTCCGAGCGCCGACGCGGTGGCGCCCAAGCCGACGAACACGGTCGAGAAACCGGCCACGAACAGGAGCGCGGTGACCATGATATCGCGCCTGGCCTTGGCCTCGCTCTCGTCCGCCAGCGCTTCGACGCTGGCGCCGGCGAGATAGCAAAGATAGGGCGCGGCAAGCGGCAGCACGCAGGGCGAAACAAAGGAAATCAGACCCGCGCCGAACGCGGCCGGGAAAGAGACATCAGCCATGGCGCCACAGATGGTCGTTCCGCGGCCGGGCGTCAAATCTCGCGGAGAAACCGTCGCCCTTTCGCGAGCCGGAGACGGCGCTACGCCGCAGGTTGCGGCGCTCCTCTCATCCGGCCGGAGACGCGGCCTGGCGCCGGGCCGCGCGGCGGCGCGCAATGAAGCCAAGTCCGGCGAAGCCGGAGAGCATCATGACCCAGGTCGAGGGCTCCGGCACAGGTGGAGGATCGACATAGCCGGCGATCGCAAACATCGCCCGGTTCTTGGCCGCCGTGTTGACGTCGCTGACCCCCGCCGCGTTGAGGGCAAAAACCAGCTGGGTAATGGCGCCGGTGCTGTTTTCGGGCAGCGGGCTGGTCCCATAACTCACCCCCGACATCATCTGCTCATACAAAGCCGGGTTCGGACTGCCCATCTCCATTTGAGAGAGCAACTGCGTCGCACCGTACAAAGTATATGTCATATTATTGGAGATCTTGCCCGAGTAGACGACCAAATTTGCTGCCGTGATGGTCGCGTTCGCCGGCAGAGGGGAGCAAATCGAAGGGCTCGCCACCTCGCAAGCGGAACCGGCCAAATTGAAGCCAAAATAATTGTTGAAATAATCGCCGTTATAAAAGCCGACGGCATAACTTGTATTCGTTCCAAAGCCGCCGCCGGTCCCATATTGTCCAGTGCTGATCCATCCCTGGACGCCAAGCGTCGTCAACGCTTCCCACGTGCCATTGACATCAAGATCCAGAACCGCGTAGCCGGCGGTCAGCGTGTTGCCGAAGGCGTAATAATCCGCGCGCGCAGGCTCGCAAATCAAAGCTTGGCAGACGACGCCTGCCGCGAGAACGCCCGCCAGCGCGGCTGGCCGCGCCATGAATGTGACCATCGAATCAACCCAGAGGTTGCATCCCGTTATCGCCAATCGGTCCGGTCAAGTGCGACTTGGGAAACGCTCCGGCAAAGTGTCGGGGAAATCGCTATCGCCCATGCTTCTGTGACCATTCGGGCGAAGTCGGGTTGCGGACGATCTCTGCAGTCGGAAAGGGATGGCGGCGCGCGATGAGCCTGGATTCCGGTTGTGCTTCCCCCGGGTGCAATTCGCCTGGGTCGTCGTCGATCTCTGCTATCGCCGGTCGCCTGTTCCGCGTCGCACGGCCCCAATGCTACTCGGCCGGCGTCGCCGATCCGAGCGCGATCGGGGTCGGCGCTCTGCGAACCCGGACGCTGGCGGTTTCGGGTCCGAGCGACCGGCGATGCCAAAGCGCGTAGATCGACGGCAGCAGGAAGAGGGTCAGGAACGTGGCGACCGACAGGCCGCCCATGATGGTGAAGGCCATCGGGCCCCAGAAGGCGCTGCGCGAGAGTGGGATCATCGCCAGGATCGCCGCCAGCGCGGTAAGCGCCACCGGCCGGGCCCGCCGCATGGTCGAGAACATGATCGCCTCGCGGCGAGTCAAGCCCCGGTCGCGCGCGTCCGCCTCGATCTGATCGATGAGAATGACGGTGTTGCGCATGTCCATGCCGGCGAGCGCGATGAGCCCGAGCAGGGCGACGAACCCGAACGGCTGGCCGGCGAGGCTGAGCGCCAGCGAAGCGCCGACGACGCCGAGCGGGGCGGTGAAAAAGACCATGGCGAGACGCGAAAAGCTCTGCATCTGGATCATGAGCAGCGTCAGCATGGCGAGGATCATGACCGGGAACAGGATGAAGATCGAGCTGTTGCCTTTCTGGGATTCCTCGATCGCCCCGCCCATCTCGACGCGGGCGCCAGTCGGCAGCGAGTCGCGGATCGAAGCGAGCTTCGGCCATAGCGTCCGCGAAACGTCCGGCGGCTGCACCCCGTCGACGACGTCGGCCAAAGCGGTGACGACGACTTCGCGATCCCTGCGCAGATGATTGGGTCCTCGATCGTGCGGATGACGCGCGCCACCTGGCCGACCGGCACCGCAGTCCCGTCGCGGGTGGCGATGGTCAGATCCTCGAGCCGGTCGAGCGCCGCGCGCTCGCTCGGAATGGCGCGGGCGACGACCTCGACCCGCTCCTCGCCGACCCTCAGCGTCGTCACCGTCGCTCCGCCGACCAGCGTCTGCAGCGTCTCGGCGATGTCTTGGGGCGTCAGGCCGAGCGCGCGGGCGCGCGACTGGTCGACCTCGAGCCTCAGCGACGGCATTTGCTCGCCCCAGCTGAGATGCGGGTCGATCAGCCGCGGATCGGCGCGCATGACGTCGCGCACCCGCCGGGCGGCCTCGCGCACGACGTCCGGCTCAGGTCCAACGACGCGAAACTGAACCGGAAACCCAACCGGCGGGCCGAAATTGAACCGATCAAGCCTGACCCGCGCCGCGCTGAGGGCGCCCTTGGCGACGGCGGCCTCGATGCGCGCCTTGATGCGCTCGCGGGCTTCGACATCGCGCGCGACGATGACGATCTGGGCGAAAAATTCGTTCGGCTGGACCGGCTGGAGCCCGAGCCAGAATCTGGGCGAACTCCTGCCGATGTAGGAGGTATAGGACTGCGCCTCGGGGTCCCCGGCGATCAGGTTTTCGGCCTCCTTCACCGCCGCTTCGGTCGCCTGGATCGAGGAGCCTTCGGCGAGCCTCAACTCGAAAAACAATTCCGGCCGTTCGGACAGGGGAAAGAATTGCTGCTGGACCCGGCTGAACTGGGTGAGGCCGAGACCGAGCAGCCCGGTCGCGATGACAATGATGACGATCGGGCGCCTGACGCAGAACTCGAGGGCGCGGCGGAAGGCCCGGTAGAAAGGCGTGGCGTAGATTGCGGTTTCGTTGCGCGCATGGCCGCCGGAAGCATAGTTCGGCAACAGTTTGAAGCCGAGATAGGGAGTGAACAGCACCGCCACGAACCACGAGGCGGCGAGCGCGATGCCGACCACCCAGAAGATGCCGCCCGTGTATTCGCCGACAGCGGAATTGGCGAGGCCGATCGGCATGAAGCCGGCGGCGGTGACCAGCGTTCCGGTCAGCATCGGGAACGCGGTCGAAGTCCAGGCGAAGGACGCGGCGCGCTCGCGGTCCCAGCCTTGCTCGAGTTTCACCACGATCATTTCGGTGGCGATGATCGCGTCGTCGACCAGGAGCCCGAGGGCGATGATCAGCGCGCCGAGCGTCACCCGCTGCAAGTCGAGGCCGAGGAACGCCATGGCGATGAATACGATCGCCAGCACCAGCGGCACCGAGGTCGCGACGACGAAACCGGCCCGCCAGCCGAGCGACAGGAAGCTGACCGCAAGCACGATCGCCAGCGCCTCGACGAAGGAGCGGGTGAACTCGCCGACCGCCCGGTCGACCACCTCTGGCTGATCGGCAATGCGCGAAATCGTGACCCCGCGCGGCAATTCCGTCTCGAAGTCGGCGAGCGTGGCGTCGAGCGCCTTGCCGAGGGCGAGGATATTGCCGCCTTTCTGCATGACGACGCCGACCTCGAGCGCGGGCTGCCCCTGGGCGCGAATGAGGAAAGACGGCGAGTCCTCGTAGCCGTGCGAGACTTTCGCCACATCGCCGAGGCGGAAGCTCTGACCGCCGACGAACACTGGAGTCTCCGCTACCGCTTCGGCGCCCTGCTGCGCCCCGGTCACCCTGACTGGCAGGCGTTGTGCGTCGGTCTGGAATTCGCCGGCGGGGCTGAGCGCGTTCTGCTTCCCGATCGAATCGAACACAGCCTGAAGCGGGACGCCGAGCGTGGCCAGTTTGGCGTGGCTGAACTCGACGAAAATGCGCTCCGGCTGGTCGCCGTAGAGATCGACCTTGGTGACGTCGGGCACGCGCTGCACGCGCTTGCGGAACGCCTCGGCGACATCCTTCAATAGGGCGTATGAGGCGCCGTCGCCGACGATGGTGTAGAGAACCGAATCGACATCGCCGAATTCGTGGTTGACGAACGGTCCGAGCACGCCGGCCGGCAGGTCCGGCAGAAGATCGCTCATCTTCTTGCGCAGCTCCAGGAACAGCATCGGCACGTCGCGCGGCGGCGTCGAGTCGCGGAAGTTCAGCGAGATCGAGGCGAAGGCAGGCTTGTAATAGCTGTCGATCTTGTCGATCCGGGGCAGTTCCTGCAGCTTCTTCTCGATCCGGTCGGCGACCTGGGCCTGCATTTCGGCCGCGGTCGCGCCCGGTCACTCGACGCTGACCACCGCGGTCTTGATGGTGAAGGCGGGATCTTCCGCCCGGCCGAGTCGCGAATAGGCGAAAGCGCCGCTGAGCCCGATCAACAGAATGAGGAAGGCGAGGAGCTGGGGATGGCGAATCCCCCAGTGGGAAAGGTTGAACCGATCCATCTAAAGCCCGGCCAGGCTGTCGATGACGCGCACCTTTTCGCCCTGGTCGAGTTTGTGCACGCCGAGCGCGACGACCTTCGCCCCTTCCGGCACGCCGGCGCCGATGAAGGCCCATTCCGCGTCGTAGCCGGCCAGGACGACGTGGGCGGCGCTCAAGGTCACGGAGATCGGATCGACCACCCAGACGCTCGGCCCGTGTCCGATGTCGAACAGGGCGGAAATCGGCATCCGCGCCACCTTCGCCGAGTTGGTCTCGAGCGACACCGTGACGCTCATGCCGAGCCGGACCCCGGCCGGCGCGTCGATAAGCGTGAACCGCGCGGGGTAGGTGCGCGTCGCGGGATCGGAGGTCGGCGACAGTTCGCGCAGCCTGGCGGCGACGGAAACCCCCGGGAGGGCCCAAAGCTCGATCCGCGCAGAATTGGAGCGCGCGCGATCGACGAGGGTTTCCGGAACAGAAACCGCCGCCTCCCGCTCATCGGCATGCGCGAGGCGAACGATCGGTGCGCCTGCGGCGACAACCTGGCCGGCCTCGGCCGAGACCGCGCTGATGACGCCATCCGCGTCGGCCCGCAAGGTCGCATAATCGATCGCGTTGCGCGCCAGCGACACCGCGCGGTCGGCGCGCGTGACCGCCGCGCGCGCCTGGTCGGCGGCCGAGCGCGCCTTGTCGAAATCGGCGTTGGCCGTCCAGCCCTGCTTCGACAGCGTCGTCAGGCGCCGCTCTTCGGCTTCCGCCTGGACGAGCGCGGCCTGAGCCGAACTCTGTTCCGCCTGCGCTTCTTCGAGCTGGAGGCTAAAATCGGCGTCGTCCAGCTGCGCCAGCGCATCGCCCTTACGCACCGAGGCGCCGGTGTCGACGAGTCTCGTCGCCATCTTGCCGGCGATGCGGAAGGCGAGATCGCTCTCGATCCGCGCCTTGACCACTTCGGCCAGCACTTGCGCCTGCTCGCGCGGCGCATAATGCGCTTCGGCGACCAGCACCGGCCTCATCGGCGCGGCTCTCGTCGCCTCCGTCTTCTGGTCGCAGCCGGAGACGAGGAGCGCCGCGCCGAGCGCGGCAAGAGGCGCAAGCGATTTCATGGCCTAGGAGCCTGTCTGGATAATAGCGGATTGTGGTGGCGGCGTTTGCTCGAATCGGATTCTGTTTGCTTATGAGCAAGACCTTCCGGCCCTGGACGATCGATCAGCCGCTGTTGTTGCCGCCGAGCGTTCAGGACTTTGTCGGCGAGGACCATCTGGCTCGCTTCATTTTGGCGCTTGTGCTCGAGCCTCTCGACCTTGGTGAGATCGAGCCGCGTATGCGAGCGAGCGCGGGCAGCCGCCGTTTGACCCGGCGATGATGACGGCGCTGTTGCTGTACGGCTATTGCAACGGCGTCTACTCGTCGCGCCGGATCGCCAAGGCGGCGCGCGAACGGGTCGACTTCCTGAGCATTGTCGGGCTCGATCCGCCGGATTTTCGCACCGTCTCTGACTTCCGCAAGCGGCACTTGAAGGTGCTTGCGGGACTGTTCGGGCAAGTTCTCAAGCTGTGCGAACAGGCGGGACTTGTGAAGCTCGGCCATGTCGCGCTCGACGGGACGAAGATCAAGGCGAACGCCTCCAAGCACAAGGCGATGAGCTACGAGCGCATGGAGAAGCGTGCGGCGGAGCTCGAGGCCGAGGTCGAGCGGTGGCTGAGCGCAGCCGAGGCTGCGGACGCCGAGGAAGACAGAGCCTTCGGCCGCGACAAGAGCGGCGAGGAGCTGCCCAAATGGGTCGCCGACAAGAAGAAGCGCGTCGAGAAGATCCGGGCGGCGAAGGCCGAATTGGAGGCCGAGGCGAAAGCGGCCGCGGCGGCCAAGGCCAAAGCGCAGGCCGAGGAGCGGTGACAAGCCGAGGGCCGCAAGAAACCGGGCAAGCCCGCCGCCCCGCCATCCGAAGAGCCTGACCCCAAAGCGCAGAAGAACTTCACCGATCCCGAAAGCCGCATCATGAAAACCAAGGACGGCTTCATCCAGGGCTACAATGCGCAGGCGGCGGTCGACGCGACGGCGCAGGTGATCGTCGCCCACGGCCTCGACGCGAAGCAGAGCGATCAACATCAATTGGCGCCGATGGCCGACGCCATCGAAGCCAATCTGGGCAAGAAGCCGACGCAACTGTCGGCGGACGCGGGCTATTGCTCCGACGCCAACCTTACAGCGATGGAGGAACGCG
The DNA here is from genome assembly GCA_963767245.1 of uncultured Alphaproteobacteria bacterium. GTDB lineage: Bacteria > Pseudomonadota > Alphaproteobacteria > Rhizobiales > Beijerinckiaceae > Roseiarcus. Next base: position 187,989 of record CAVYDG010000022.1, on the reverse strand, counting down.
AGATCGACGCCTATATCGCGCCGGGGCGGGCCAAGCACGCCGGGGAAGGAGAAGGCGGCGGCGCCCGCGTCGCCGCCATGCGCGAAAGAATCAAGGCCGGCGGGCACTCCAGCCCCTACCGCTTAAGAAAGCAGCTGCCCGAGCCGGTGTTCGGACAGATCAAGCAGGCGCGCGGCTTCCGTCAGTTTCTCTTGCGCGGCGTCGAGAAGGTCGCCAACGAGTGGGGCCTCGTCTGCCTCGCCCACAATATCTTGAAGCTCGCCCAGGGGCGGACCCCGTCCCTGGCCGCACGCGCAACCGGCTGAGCTTCGCCACCTCGGAAACGGTGCAACGAACGATGGCCGCAAAGCTTCCACCCAACCTTACATCAAACCGGATGCGCGAATTTGCTGCATCCGGCTCTCCGACTGGCTTGAGCGGTTCAAATCCCATCTCGCCGAGGATTAAGCAGACAGGCTCCTAGCTTTCCGGGATGGGCGCGGGCGGGCGCGGATTGGCGAGCGCCCGCAAGGCGAAATCAATCGCATGCTCTGGACGGGCCTCGGGACGGATCGCCGGGCATTGCGCGATCATGGTCGGGTCCTGGATGATGGCGCAGGCTTGCAGCGTCTGCCAGCCGAGCTCCTTCGGGTCGCCGGGTCCGAATTCCCCCCCGCCTGCCCGTCTGCGATCGCCTCCGCCAGCATCGCCGCGCACTTGCGCAAGTAGTCGACGATCGGCGGCCAGACCTCGTCGACCGCCACCTTCACGATCTCATGCGCCCGCGCTTCGTCGGTCATCTGGTCGCGCATCAGGCGATGCAGGGCCAGCATCATGCCGGCGATCCGTTGAGCGGCCGCGCCCGGGGCGTCGAGCTCGCGGCGCGCGACTTTGAGCATCTCGCCGAGCAGGCCCGCGCAGACCGCTTCGCTCAACGCCTGCTTGGAGCGGAAGAAGCGATAGACATTGGCGCTCGACATGCCCGACTTGTCGGCGATGTCGGCGACGGTCGTGCGCGTCCCGAGCTGGCGGAACAGGTCCCAGGCGACTCTGAGGATGCAGCCGCGGGTCTCTTCGGGGGATCGGCGTTCGACAATGGCCATTTTTGTGACGACTTATGACTGATGATGTTCATTTTTTATCACATATCAACCAGAAGTCAAATGGCGACGCCGTTAACCCCACACGACGGGATGGACGCCACGAAAAAGGCGCGCGTGCGCATCCGGTGGGCCCGAAATGGCGCCGCAAGCTATGGGAATCGCTCGAAACGGACGCCCAAAGGCTGGAGGAGAGGGCGGTCTCGGAAGGCCAGGTCTTGCCTTGCTCCTCCGCCTCATCCATCCGACAATGGGCGGGAAGGAGCCGAGCCTTATGACCGAGTCTGCTCCGATCTTCGACATCGTCATTGCCGGCGCAGGCGTCTCGGGCCTGGCGTTGGCGGCGGCGGTCAAGCAGGCGATGGGAAGCGGCGTCTCGATCGCCGCCGTCGATCCGGCCCCGGCCCCGGCCCCGGGCGCGCCGCGGCTCCGCGCGGTCGCCATCGCCGATGGGCCGCGACGCCTCATGGAGCGCATCGGCGCCTGGCAGGCCATCGAACCGCAGGCGCAAGCGATCCTCACGATGGCGATCATGGATGGTCGGACGCGCGACGCCGTCCGCCCGACCCACCTCAATTTCGCAGCCAAAAGCAGCGGTCCGCTCGCCCATATGGCGTTCAACGACGATATCGTCGGCGCGCTGGCGGCGCGCTGCGACCGGCTCGAAGTCCAGCGCTTCGCCGCGTCGGTCGCGGGTTGGTCGGCCGGCAAGAGCGTCGCGACGCTGGGGCTTAGCGACGGCCGCTCATTTCGGGCGCGCCTCGCGGTCGCCGCTGACGGCGCACGCTCGAAGCTCGCCGCGCTCGCTGGCGTCGCGACCGTCGGCTGGGACTACGACCAGGCCGGCATCGTCGCCACAATCGCCCATGACCGCGATCATGAAGGCCGCGCGGAGCAGCATTTCCTCCCCGCCGGCCCGTTTGCGATCCTGCCGCTTCCGGGCCGCCGGTCGAGCATCGTCTGGAACGAGCGCCGCGCCGACGCTCGCGCGCTGCTCGAGCTCGACCCCGAGGCGCTCACGCGCGAACTCGAACTTCGCTTCACGCCAAAATTGGGCGAGATCCGCCTCGCCTCGCGCGCCGAGGCGTTTCCGTTCCGCTTCCAGGTTGCGCGGCGCTTCGTCGGCGACCGGCTGGCGCTGATTGGCGACGCGGCCCACGTCGTCCATCCGCTTGCCGGACAGGGCCTGAACTTCGGCCTGCGCGACGTGGCGGCGCTCGCCGAGACGATCGTCGGCGAGATGCGGCTCGGTCTCGATCCGGGCGCGGCTCAGCCGCTCGCCGCTTACGAGCGACGGCGCCGCTTCGACGTCGCCGCCGGCGGCCTCGGCCTTGATTCGATAAATCGTCTGTTCTCGAACGATTTCGCCGGCCTGCGTTTTCTCCGCGATCTCGGCCTTCGCATCGTCGATCGCGCCCCGGCGCTGAAAGACCTTTTGATCGCCGAAGCAGGCGGGGCCGGAGCCGGCGCGCCGAAGCTCTTGCGGGGGCTCGCGCTATGACCGAGCCGCGGCGCTTGAGTTCGCGCACCCTCGCCGCCCAGGCCCTGGGGCGGATCGACGAGAGCACCCGCGCCATCGTGCCGCCGATCCATCTCGCCACCACCTTCGAGCGCGACCCCGACAACCTTTATCGCAGCGGGAACATCTACGGCCGCCCCGACAATGAGACGGTGCGCGAAGCCGAAGCCGTGATCGGCGCGCTCGAAGGCGCGGCGGCGACTCTCGTCCTGGGTTCAGGCATGTCTGCGGCGATCGCGCTTTTCCTGAGCCTCGGGCCGGGCGCGCATGTCGTTGCGTCCGCCGGAATGTATTGGGCCCTGCGCGCCTGGCTCGCCGACGAGGCGCCTTCGTTCGGACTCGCTGTCGATTTCGTCGACGCTGAGGATTTGTCGGCGCTGGCCGGGGCGGTGAAGCCGGGCTCGACCCGGCTCGTCTGGCTCGAGACGCCAAGCAATCCGTTCTGGGGCGTGAGCGACATTGAAGCCGCCGCGCGCATTGCCCACGCGGCGGGCGCGGCGCTCGCGGTCGAACTTCGACCTGCGCGACGCCGATCCTGACCCGGCCGATTGCGCTCGGCTCCGACGTCGTGATGCACTCGGCGACCAAATACTTGAACGGCCATTCCGACGTGATCGCGGGCGCTTTGTGTTTCGGCAAGGACGACGCGCTGTGCGCGCGGGCGCGCCAGATCCGCCATAAGCATGGCCTCATTCTTCATCCGTTCGAGGCGTTCCTGTTGATCCGGGGCCTGAGAACCCTCGACTTGCGGGTGCGCGCCGCGTCCGACAATGCGATGGAGCTCGCGACCCGCCTCTCCAATCATGCTGCCGTCTCCGCCGTGCTTTATCCGGGGCTGCCGCATCATCCCGGCCACGACGTCGCCCGCCGGCAGATGAAGGGCGGCTTTGGCGGCATGCTGTCGATCCGCGTCCGCGGCGGCGCCGAGGCTGCGATTGCGGCCGCCGCACGGGTGCGCTTATGGAAGCGCGCGACCTCTCTCGGCGGCGTCGAATCGCTCATCGAACATCGCGCCTCGATCGAGGGCGCCGGCTCGCCATGCCCGCCCGACCTACTCAGGCTCTCCGCCGGCGTCGAGGAGGTCGATGACCTCTGGCGCGATCTTGACGACGCGCTGACCGGATAGGACAGACTGCTTTGGCTCGAAGCATCCTCTCGCCGGCACCCACGACCGCCGGAAGGACGGTGGTAGGTCGAGCCGCGTCAACACTCGGGCGTCTGGCGCTCGCCGAGGTATTTTCCCGCGCTGTCGTAATCGAGCTTGTGGATGACGCAGCCGCGTTCGACGCTCGGGTCGGCGCCCGCGGGGATGGCGGCGGGATACCCGTTGAGCGATGGCGCGCCGAACACGATGACCGGTCCGAGCCCGCTGGCCGTATCGCCGAAAGCGTATGGCGAATACCAGAAGCCGCCGCCAAAGAGCCCGAACCGATTCCTGAACCCTCCATTACGGCTGAAGCGCCAGTCGCGCCGCGCGCCGAGCCAAGTCGATGAGGAACCGCCTCCGCTGCGCCAACCCGACGCGGAGAGATGGCCATGGGCGATCCCCGGGCGCATGGCCGGCGGCCCGAACGACATTTGGCCGCGGGCTATCGCTGCCTCACAGCTAAGCGAAACGAAGAGCGCAGCCGCCGCGAACGCGGCAGCCGCCCTCCTGGAGAGGGAAGTCCGCATGGGAATGTCTCCGGCGCCGCAACGGCAAGCTTAGCCGCAATTCGGCGCCGCGCCAATGGCCATTTCGAGGGCGGAGTTCATAGCCCTCGCCCGCTCACCTGACCACGGTGAGCCGCCGGGCCGCCCGTGTGAGCCCCGTATAGAGCCAGCGCGCCCGATGCTCGCGGAACGCAAAGCTCTCGTCGAACAGCATCACGTTGTCCCATTGCGACCCCTGGGCTTTATGGACGGTGAGCGCATAGCCGTAATCGAACTCATCCGACTCGCGTCGGAGGGCGTAGGCGAGTTCTCCCTCGGTCCCTTCGAAGAAAGCTTTCAAGACCGCGACCTTGACCGCCGCGCGGGCGCCTTCGTCCTCCGAGCGCAGGGTCATCTTGACGAAATCCTTCTTGACCCCGCCGAGGGCCTCGACCCGCCATAACCCCCCGTTGATGAGGCCCTTCGTGCGGTCGTTGCGGAGGCAGACCAAACGGTCGCCGGCGAACGGCAGCGGCTCGCTGAAGCCATTGAGGTCGCGCATCCGCTGGTTATAGGCGCGACGCGTGCGATTTGTCCCGACCAGCACCTGATCAGCCCCGAGCACCTCCGCAGGATCGACTGCGGCGCGCCGGATGACCCGCGTCTCGCCATAGGCGCCCTCCTCGAGCTCGCCGCCCGAACGTACGACCTCGGACAGGCGGATGATCGGATTGTCATGCGCCTGGCGATGGATCTGAGTCAGCATCACGTCCGGCGCGCCGTCGGTGAAAAAGCCGCCGCCCTTGACCGGCGGCAATTGGAACGGGTCCCCCAGCACCAGGATCGGCTTGCCGAACGAGATGAGGTCGCGCGCGAGCTCGGCGTCGACCATCGAGCATTCGTCGATCACGATGAGCCCGGCGCGGGAAGCGGGCCCGTCAGCGTTGAGGGTGAACGTCGGCGCGCCTTCCGCGCCCTCGCTCGCCCGGTAGATGAGCGCGTGGATGGTGGTTGCGCCGGCGCAGCCCTTGGAGCGCATCACCAACGCCGCCTTGCCGGTGAAAGCGGCAAAAGCGGTTTCGCCGCGCGCGCCCTCGGCGATGTGACGGGCGAGCGTCGTCTTGCCGACCCCGGCGTAGCCGAACAGGCGGAACACCTGAGGCTCGCCCTGCTTGAGCCAGCGGCCAACCTGATCGATCGCGCCCGACTGCTCGGGCGACCATTCGCGGCCGATCGGGTGCGACGGGGCGGCGGGCCGCTGGGTCTCGGCGGCCGCCTCCTTGCTTACCGCCTTCGCTCCTGCTTCCTCGCCGGCGCGCTTCGGCTGGGCCGCCGCGCCGCACCGCGAGCAGACCGGCGGCTTACGGCCGAGATCGTAATATTTGGCCCCGCAAGCCAAGCATTGCCGCTTGGTTCCAAGGCGGCCGGACGCCAGCGTGCTCTTGGTCAATAAGTCCTCGCCCTCCGGCCCCGAGGTGCGAGCATAAACGATTGATTCAGGTTTGAAGCGCAGCATTTTATCAGAATTGTCGAAAACATCGCCAGACGAAGGCCTTCCGGCGCCAAGTCCGATGCCTTGAACGTTCGCTCCGCCGCCCCATATCTCCCTCATCCGGAAAGGGTTTCGCCCAAACCGGACGGAGTTGACGACAAAACCGGACCGGGCGCTTCTCGACGAAGGCCTGAAGGTTCCGGGAGGCGCCTGAAAGGGGGCTTCGAACATGGTGCGTGTGACGGCGCTGACCTCTCCGCTGCTGCTCGGCTTCGACGACCTCGAGCGGGCGCTCGACAAGGTTTCGAAGACCGGGTCGGATGGTTACCCGCCCTACAATATCGAGCGAATCGCCGCCGAGGGTGGCGAGCCGGAGCGATTGCGCATTACGCTTGCCGTCGCCGGCTTCTCGCTTGACCAGATCGAGGTCACGGTCGAGGAGAATGAGTTGACGATCCGCGGCCGGCAGCAGGAGGACAAGACGCGGGAATATCTGCATCGCGGCATCGGCGCGCGGCAGTTCCAGCGCAGCTTCCTCCTCGCCGACGGGATGCAGGTCCTCAACGCCGACCTCGCGCAGGGTCTGCTGGCGATCGATCTGGTTCGGCCGCAGCCCGAGCGGGTGGTGCGCAAGATACGAATATCGGCTCGCGACTAGGCATGCGGGCGCGGCGGGTCGAAGCGGCCGCCGGATGAAGGAGAGACGCGATGAGAGAAGAAAGCGACAAGACAACGGCCCCGACCGAGGCCCTGACGGCGCAGGAATTCGCCCATTTCGGCGACGGCGCTCTCGCCTATGTGAAGACGATCGCTTCCGAAGACGTCGCACGCCTGTTCCCCCAGGCGCCGCCGCTCAAGCCGGGGATGACGCTGTTTGCGCTGCTCGGCGCCGACGGCTCGCCGATCATGCTGACCGATTCGAAGGACGCGGCGATCGCCAACGCCTGGGAGCACGAACTCGAGACGGTGAGCCTGCACTGACGCGCGGCGCTGTCCGCGAAGAGGCGAATCGGCTAGAGGTTGCGGTCCGCCAAAGGCACAAGGATCGCGGGTATGCGCGCCTATCTCGATCTCATGAGTGATGCGCTGGACAACGGCGCGGTTAAGGACGACCGGACCGGGACCGGCGTGCGTTCGCTGTTCGGCCGGCAACTGCGATTCGACCTCGCCAAGGGCTTTCCGCTCGTCACCACCAAGAAGCTGCACCTCAAGTCGATCGTGACCGAGCTCGTCTGGTTTCTGCGCGGCGACACCAACATCGCCTATCTCAAGGCGCACGGCGTCTCGATCTGGGACGAATGGGCCGACGCCGACGGCGACCTCGGCCCGGTCTACGGCAAGCAATGGCGGGCGTGGGAGGGGCCGGACGGGCGCACGATCGATCAAATCGCCTGGGTGATCGATGAGATCCGCCGCAACCCCGACTCGCGCCGCCTCGTCGTCTCGGTCTGGAACGTCGCCGAGATCGAACGGATGAAGCTTGCCCCCTGCCATTGCCTGTTCCAGTTCTATGTCAGCGGCGGCAGGCTCTCTTGCCAGCTCTACCAGCGCTCGGCCGACATTTTTCTCGGCGTGCCGTTCAATATCGCCAGCTACGCATTGCTCACGCACCTGATCGCCCGCGAATGCGGGCTCGAGGCGGGCGAATTCGTGCATACGTTCGGCGACGCCCACCTCTACCGCAATCACGAGGAACAGGCGCGCGAACAGCTCGCCCGCGACCCGCGCCCGCTGCCGACGCTCGTGCTCGGCGACGTCGGCTCGATCTTCGACCTCGACGCCGGCGAGATCGCGTTCGAGGGCTATGACCCTGGCCGGCGATCAAGGCCAAGGTCGCGGTGTGAGCCATCCGCCGCTGGTCCTGGTCGCCGCGGTCGGTCGCAACGGCGTTATCGGCTCGGACCAGGGACTTCCCTGGCGGCTCTCGAGCGACATGAAGCGGTACAAGGCGCTAACCTGGGGCAAGCCAATGGTGATGGGACGCAAGACCTATCTGACCATCGGCCGTCCGTTGCCTGGGCGCGAGACGATCGTCCTGACCCGCGACGCCGGCTTCGCCGCACCGGGCGTCCTCGTCGCCCATGATCTCGAAGCCGCGCTCGATCTCGGCGCCGAGCGCGCCCGCGCGATGGGAGCGAGCGAAGTCATTGTCGCTGGCGGCGGCGAGATCTACGCCCAGACGATCGGCCGCGCCGACCGGCTCCTGATCACCGAAGTCGCGCTCGAGGGGAAGGGCGAGACCCGTTTCCCGCCGATCGATCCGAGCCAATGGCGCGAGGTCAGGCGCGAGAAGGGCGATCGCGGTCCGAAGGACGAAGCGGATTTTGCGTTCGTGGAATACGAGCGGCGATCCCCGCCTTGACAGGCGGGGCGGATAAACTAAACTAATCAGACTTAGTCTGGGCTGCGCTTATGAAAACTGTCAACATGCACGAGGCGAAGACCCAGCTATCCAAATTGGTCGACGCCGCCGCGAAGGGCGAGCCATTCATCATCGCCAAAGCGGGCAAGCCTATGGTCAAGGTCGTTCCGATCGACGCGCCGAAGGTCGCGAAGCGATTCGATTTCATGGCTGGCGAGTTCACGGTGCCGGACGATTTCGACACAATGTTCCAGGAAGAGATCGAACGGATGTTCGGCGTCGACGATTGAAGCTCCTGCTCGACACCCATGTTTTCCTCTGGGTCATTGCTGAGAGCCGGAGGCTCTCACCGGCGGCCAAGTCCTTCATTGGCGATCCGAACCATGAGCTCGTGTTCAGCGCCGTCAGCCTTTGGGAAATCGCGATCAAGACGGGGCGCGCGCGCGACGACTTTCGCGTCGATCCGAGCTTGGTTCGGCGGAGCCTATTGGAGAACGGCTATGCCGAACTTCCGGTGACCGGCGCCCATGCGACTGCGGTCGCTATTCTGCCTCCAATCCACAAAGACCCATTCGACCGCATGCTGGTCGCCCAGGCCACAGTTGAAGGGTTGACGCTCGTAACATCCGACCCGACCGTGGCCGATTATCCGGGGCCGATCCGGCGCATTTGAGCCCGATCCCGGCGCTCCGCGCTGCCGCCCGCCAAGATGGGCGACGCAAACTGAGTTACCCCGCCGCCTCGCGCAGCCGTTCCGCCGCAGCCTCCGGGGTGAGGTCGCGCTGGGGGGAGCCGAGCATCTCGAAGCCGACCATGAACTTCCTGATCGTCGCCGAGCGCAGAAGCGGCGGGTAGAAATGAGCGTGCATCTGCCACTCGGCGTGCACGGCCCCGTCGGCCGGCTTCTGGTGGAAGCCCATCGAATAAGGAAACGGCGTATCGAACAGCCGGTCGTAGCGCCGGGTCAGTTGCGAGAGCGCTTGGGCGAGCGAGGTCTTTTCGCCCGCCTTCAACTCGTCGAAGCCGCCAATGCGCCGCCGCGGCAGGATCATGGTCTCGAACGGCCAGATCGCCCAGAACGGCACGAGGACGCAAAAATCGTCGTTGGCGAACACGATGCGTTCGCCCAGCTCGAGCTCGCGATCGAGATAGTCGACGAGCAGCGGCCGGCCGCGGCGCATGAGATATTCGCCCTGGCGGTCGGTTTCCTTCTGAACTTCGTTTGGCGGATGACGGGTCGCCCAGATCTGGCCGTGCGGATGCGGGTTCGAGGCGCCCATCATCTCGCCCCGATTCTCGAAAATCTGCACCGAAGCAACGTCGGGCAGGCCGCCAAGCGCGATCGTCTCCTCAACCCAGACGTCGACCACCCGCTCGATGTCGGCAACCGTCATTCCGGAGAGCGTCAGATCGTGGCGCGGCGAAAAGCAGAGCACCCGGCAGACGCCCGTTTCGCCCTCGGCGACGATGAGGCCGTCGGCTTCTTGCGTCGTCGGCGCGTCGGTCTTGAGCGCCGGATAATCATTGTCGAAGACGAAGGTGTGCGGGTAGTCCGGGTTGCGGGCGCCGCCCGCGCGCAGGTTGCCGGGGCAGAGATAGCAATCCGGGTCATGGGCGAGCGCGCCCGGCGAGGCTTGGGGCTCGCGCCGGCCCTGCCAGGGGCGCTGGGTGCGATGGGGCGAGACCAGCACCCATTCTCCGGTCAGCGGATTGAGGCGGCGATGGGAGGCGTTGCGGAGCGGGCTCGGACTCGCCACGGGCGCTGGCTCCTCAAACCGGAATCAGGCGAACGCCGTCCGAGGGCGCGCAGGCGAAGATCTCGGTTTCGAGCCCGGTCGCGACCCGATAGCCGTCGATCATGATCCGCGTTGCCTTCTCGATCGCTGAGGCTTCGACCAGGCTCACCGTGCAGCCGCCGAAACCGCCGCCGGTCATGCGCGAGCCGTAGACGCCCTCGAGGGTCTGGGCGAGACCGACCAGAGTGTCGACCTCCGGACAGGTGATCTCGAAGTCGTCGCGCATCGACACATGCGACCGGTTCATCGCTTGCCCGCAGGCGACGAAGTCGCCGGCCTCAAGCGCCCGCTCCGCTTCGAGCACGCGCGCGTTCTCGGTGACGATGTGGCGGCAGCGGCGGTAGATGAGATCGGGCAGCTTGCGGCGGTTCGCTTCAAGCTGATCGGGGGTCACGTCGCGCAGCGCCTTGATTGGCCCGAGCGGGCGGCTGAGCAGCCTCACCCCTTCCTCACAGGCTTCGCGCCGGGCGTTGTACTCGCCGCCCGCATGCTGGTGGCGGACCATACTGTTGGCGACGAGAATCCTCAAGTTCGGGGCGATGGCGACGTTGCGCGAGGCAAGGCTGCGGCAGTCGATCAAGAGCGCGTGGCCGGCGACGCCGCGGCAGGAAATATATTGATCCATCACTCCGCAGCGCATGCCGACGAAATCATTCTCCGCCCGCTGGCAGATTTTCGCGGTCTCGATCGGTTCGAACGGCAGGCCGGCAGCGGTCAGGAGCGCATGCGCGCAGGAGACCTCGAGCGCGGCCGAAGAGCTCAAGCCCGCGCCGAGCGGCACGTCGGTCCAGACGACGAGATCGGCCCCACTCAGGCGCCGCCCGCTCTTCTCCAGCATCAGCGCAACGCCAAGAATGTAATCGGCCCAGTCGCCGGCCGCGGCCGCAGGCGGGGAATCGAGCTCGAACTCGCGCGTCTCGTCCATGATCATCGAATAGACCCGGAGGCGACGGTCGGGCCGCGGCGACGCTGCGGCCAGGGTGGCGAATTCGAGCGCCGCCGGCATAACGAAACCATCGTTATAGTCGGTATGCTCGCCGATTAGGTTGACGCGGCCGGGCGCGCGGCTGACCGTTGGCACGCGGCCAAAGCGGTAGGCGAACTCCACCGCCAGGTCGCGCGCTTGAACGCTCATTTGATTTCCTCCCGTCGCCGAACAGGAGGGCCTGCCGGCCCGCGCGTCAAGCGTGATTGGGCGCGATCCATATCGCGCGCGTCGCCGCTGAGAGGTTTCGGCGAAATGGCGGGGCCGGCAAGCCTCACCGCGCGAGCCGAAGCGCGCCGAGCGCTCGCTTGAGCAGCGCGGCCGGCAAGGCCTGGGTCAGCCACAGTCCAGCGCCAAGGGCGGGGAAGTACACCGCGACCCCGATCGCGGTCAGGGCGAGCAGCCGCGCTTCGCGGGCAAAGCGCGGCAAATGCCCGGTGAGCCCGGCAAGCGGCCCGTCCGCGAGGGTCAAAGCGAGCGCCAGTCCGCCAGCGGCAAAGAGGGTCGCAGCGAAGGTCGCAAGCAGGCGTGCGTCGGGGGCCGTCCAGCCGCGCCGCCGTGCGAGCGCGAACACGCCGGCCACTTTGATCCAGAGGCCCGCGGCGGTCGCGAGCGCGAGGCCTGGCGCGCCGAGCGGCTGAAAGAGGGCGATCTTGAGCGCGACATTGACCGCGACCCCAACTAGCGTGACCTTGAGCGGCGTCGCCGTGTCGCCGCGCGACAGAAAGCTCGCGGCGACGATCCGATCGACGAGGAGCGCCGGCATGCCGACCGCATAGGCCGCCAGCACGCCCGCTGCCTGGTGGGTCGCGCTCGCCTTAAAGGCGCCGTGCTCGAAGGCGACCGCGATGATGAGGTCGGGAACGAGGAGAAAGGCGACGACGAACGGGGCGCCGAGCGCGAGCGTCAGCGAGGCGGCGCGGTTCTGGGCGGCGAGCGCGTCCGTCTCGTCGCCAAGGGCCACGAGGGCCGACATTTCCCGCAATAGCACCGAGCCGGTGGCGATCACGATGACGCCGCCGGGCAATTGATACAGCCGGTCGGCGTAGCTGATCGCGGAGAGGCCGCCGGTCGGCAGCAGCGAACCGACGATCTGGTCGGCGAGGGCGCCGATCTGATAGCTCGCCGAAATGCCGATCGCCGGCCCCAGCATCCAGAAGAAGCGCCGGATGTCCGGGGTCCATTGCGGCCAAGTCAGCCGCTCGAGGAGACCGCGCCGGCGGGCGTCGGCCATGACGATCACGAGTTGGGTCGCGCCGGACGCGAGAAATCCCCAACTCGCCATGCTGGCCACCCCCGGCGAGAGTTTCGGAAAGAAAGCGGCGAAAGCCAGAAACGCGATCATGCACACATTGGCCGCGGCGGGCGCCGCAGCAGGCGAGCCCCAGGCGTTGTTGGCGTTCAGCGTCCCTTGATGCAGGGCGAACACGGCGATGAAGGCGATATAAGGAAACATGATGCGCGACATCGCGACGGCCTGAGCGAACTTGTCGGGCTCCCTGACGAAGCCGGGCGAAGTCAGCCGCACAAGGAGCGGCATGTCGAGATAGACGAGGCCGAGCAAGACGACCTGCGAGAGCACAAGGAGCGTGAACACCTGGCTCGCGAATTTTCCCGCCTCCGCGCGGCCCGACGCTTCGAGGACGCGGGTGTAGGTCGGCAGATAGGCGGCGTTGAACGACCCCTCGCCGAAGATCTGCCGGAACTGGTTGGGGAGCTTGATCGCCGCGACATAGGCGTCGTTCAGCGCGCCGCCGCCGAGCAGCGCGGCGAGCGCGATATCGCGCAGAAAACCGGTCAGCCGGGAGGCGATGGTCCAGCCGCCGACCAGAAAGATATTCCGGAACATCAGGCCCGGTTTAGCCGGATTCGCCGTGCGGCTGAAATCGCGCTCCGGCGAAGCGGCGGTGATTGCTCCGCCGACGCTCACCTAGGGCACGGCGGCAGTCCCGGCCGCCCGCATTCTTTCGCCTCCGGCCTCCCTTCGGGCTTAGGCTGCCCCCCGGGCGGTCGCTCGAACCGTTGCACGCCGTTCTGCGGGCCCTGCCTCTGGAGATTTTCGTTCGGCGGCCGCCTCTCGTCGAATCTCGGCGCGTTGGCCGGCGCCTCGGGCTTCCCGGGTTGGCCGACAGTCGGAGCCCTCTGCTGCATCCTCGGCGCGTTGAGCGGCGCCTCGGGCTTGACCGGCTGAGCGAGGTTCGGCGCCCGTTCTTCAGTCCTCGGCGCGTTGGCCGGTGTCTCGGGCGCAACGGGTTGCCCCGTGACGGGCGGTCTTTTCTCCCTCCTTGGCGCATTGGTCGGCGCCTCGGACTTCATCGGCTGCCCCGCGGCAGGCGGCATTTCCTCAGTCCTTGGCGCGCTGGGGGCGGCTTCCTTCCGGTTCGGCTGCTCGTTGGCCCGAGGCCTTTCCTTTGGCGGCGGCTCGCCGGTTCCCCCTGGGGCGGGCGGAGTTTCGGCAGACTTGCCGGCGGCTGTCGCCGGCACAACGCCCTTGCCCTTGAACTCGCCGGGTCGCGGGGTGGCGGCGACCGCGGGCTTGCCGTTATTGGTCGACCGGAACTGCTCGCCTCTCATGCTCGAGGAGCGAGCATGATCGACCTGGAGCCGGGTCGGCGGGACATGCGTTTCCTTCTCCGCCAGCAGTTCCTCGTTTGTCGGCTTTGCGGCGACGCCGCCGGCGCCGCCATTGAAGCTGGTCCGGTTGATCGTCGCACTGTTGACGACTGGCTGACTATAGACGTTGGCGATCCGAGCGGCGCCGAGATTGTTCGCCCGGTCGTTGTAAAGGAAACGGTCGTTGTCCCACCGGCCGCCCACGTAGCCCGCGCCGGAATAGCCGAATCCGTAGTCGATCCCGCCATAATAGCCGACATGCGGGCCCCAATAGCCCGGCCTGAAGGCATAGGCGCCGGCAGCGAAGGCCCAATAGCCGGGCGTCCACAGCAACCCCGGCTGCGGCGGCTCGACCCAGGCTCCGGGGACCCAGTAATAGTCGTAATTGTTCCAGGCCCAGTAGCCGGGCGTCCAATAGTAGCCGGGAGCGGGGAGGGGCGGTTGATCGTACTCGGGCAACGGCGGCGGTGGCTCATCCGCCTCAATGACGTAGCCGCCGCCAGGAGCGCAAGCGCAGGTCTGGGCGAAGGCCGGCGCGACCAGGGCCGAATGCGGCCAGAATCCAATGATCAGGGCGGCGATCCCATTCCTCAGCCGGCGCATATCAGGATCCTTTTTCAGCGCGGCCCGCGCGGGGTCTCGGCGCGAGAGCAGCACGCCGACTGTTAACGATTCTTAAAGGCGAGAAACAGGCAGCCTTCAGCGATTGTGTGACAGCGACAGGGCCGCGAGGTCGCCGAGGAAGGGGGCGCCAGAATCCGCCCCTCCTTGACGATCAGCTGCGGGCTGTCCGGGCGGACGATCCCGACCAAACGCGCGCCGCCAAGGCCGCGAGAGCGAAAATCGGCTGTGGCGCGAGAGCATTCGAGCTCAGAACCGAAAATAAAGGAAGGGGCTATAGGCGCCGGCCGCAACCGTGATCATTGAAAAAATCAACAGCGCAAACGTCACGGTCACGTCTGCCGAAGCGCGCAGGATCAGCGGCGCCGGCCAGCGCGGGAGCCATCTCGGGACCACCGCCAGAACGCAACCGATGACAAGCGTCGCGATCGCGCGTTCGCTCAGCGCATCGTGCATGTCGAAGCTGAGCTCGGCGATCCCGTTGCGGCCCATGAGGCTAGCGAAATAGCCGCCCGCGTCGGCGAGGCTCAAGGAGCGAAACAGGACCCAGCCTCCCATGACCGCGAGCAGTGCATAGGCCCAGCGCAGCGGCGCGGCCAGCCGGCTAAGGAAAGATTGCAGACCCAGCCGTTCGATCACCAGGAAGGCGCCATGCCAGGCGCCCCACAGGATGAAGGTCCAGTTCGCGCCATGCCACAGGCCGCAAAGCAGGAACACCATGACGAGGTTGCGATAGGTCTGCGCGTTCCCGCCCCGGTTGCCGCCGAGCGGAATATAGAGATAGTCGCGCAGCCACGATGACAGCGAGATGTGCCAGCGGCGCCAGAACTCGGTGATCGACAGCGACGTATAGGGCAAGCGGAAATTGCGCGGAAAGGTGAATCCGAGCACGATTCCCAAGCCGATCGCCATGTTCGAATAGCCGGCGAAATCAAAATAGATCTGCACCGTGTATGAAATCAGCCCGATCCACGCCTCGAAGAGGGATCGATTAGGAACCTGGTCGAACGCCACCTGAACCAGCGGCGCGACGACGTCGGCGACCAGAACCTTCTGCGCCAGGCCGACGATGAAAATTCGGGCGCCGACCGAGGCGCGACCGAGGGTAAACCTGCGGGCGTCCAATTGGCGGGCTACGGTCTTGTAGCGAACGATCGGCCCGGCGACCAATTGCGGAAAGAGGGAAATATAGAGCGCGACGTCGATTGGATTGCGGTTGGCCCGGAACCGCCGCCGGTAGATGTCAATGATGTACGAGAGACAATGGAAGGTGAAGAAGGAGATTCCCAGCGGGAGCGCGATATTGGTCTTCGCCACCGCGAACCCGAACGGCGCCATGAGCTCGGCGAGGTTGCCGGTGACGAAATTGGCATATTTGAACAGCGCGAGGACGAGAAGATTGCCCGCCACCGCAACGGCGAGCGCAAGCCTCCTGGCCGCGCCCTCCCGATGGTCGATGATCAGCGCCGCGCAGAAGTTGAAGACGATCGAGAACAAAAGGATAAAGACGAAGCGCGGCTCTCCCCAGGCGTAGAAGAGCAGGGAGAACAGCAGCGTGACGACATTCTTGCCCTTGATCGTCGGGGTGAGGAAATAACAGGCCAGAAAGATTGGCAGGAAATAGAACAGGAACGTTATCGAGGAAAAAACCATTGCCGAAACGCCTGCGCCGGGCTTTCTATCCGTTTAAGACCGCGCCTTTTTCGGCGACACGGGTTCAAGTTGCATCCGTTCGGATCTTAGCAGGCCGAACGCCTCGACGCCCGCCTAGCCATTGGCTTGGCGTCTGATGACTTGGCGGCGGGCAGAGTGTTTGCGTCGTTTTATCGGCGATGTCCAGACGCCGGCCGCTCAAGCGGGGTGAAGGGCGCGCGTAATGAACAAAGCGTCGGCGCTTGGGAATTCATTGCGCCGGATTTTGAATTTGTTTCGGCCGGCTTGGATCTGGGTTGCCAAGCGATCTCTAAAGTACGTCGGGTAATTGTACGAAATACAAACACATATATTGCTATCGTTAAATATGCTATTAGATATGCTGAAGAGTGCGAGCGCGAGACGCTCGGCGCCCGCTGTGCGAGAGCCACATGCCCGACGTGATCACCGCCAACCGTCTCAGCGACGGCGTCGTCGTCTTCCAGACCGTCGGCGAGGCCTGGAGCGAGGATTTCAACCGCGCCGCGGTGCTCGCCGATGCGCAGGCCACGGCCGGCGCGCTCGCGCGGGCGAAAGAGGACGAAGCGAGCAATCTCGTCGTCGACGCCTATGCGGTCCCGGTCGAGGAGCGCAACGGCCATTTTGCTCCCAAGGCGCTGCGCGAGGCGATTCGCGCCGCCGGGCCGAGCAACAGGCGCGACCTTGGCAAGCAGGCGATGGGCCTCGCGCCGCGCACCGGCCCCAAGGCCGCGACGGAGGCCGATCATGTATCATTATGACAATTTCGACGCCGCCTTTGTCGCGGCGCGAGTCGAGCAATTCCGCGACCAGGTGGCGCGCCGCCTTTCCGGCGAATTGACCGAGGAGCAGTTCCGCCCCCATCGGTTGATGAACGGCCTCTACCTGCAGCTCCACTCCTACATGTTGCGGGTCGCGGTGCCTTATGGCGTCCTCAGCTCGCCTCAGATGCGCAAGCTCGCCGAGATCGCGCGCCGTTACGATCGCGGCTACGGCCATTTCACCACCCGGCAGAACATCCAGTACAACTGGCCGGCGCTCAAGGACACGCCCGATATCCTGGCCGAGCTCGCGAGCGTCGAGATGCACGCGATCCAGACTTCGGGAAACTGCATTCGCAACGTCACCGCTGACCATTTCTCCGGCGTCGCGCATGACGAGACCGCGGACCCGCGGCCTTACGCCGAAATCCTGCGCCAGTGGTCGTCGCTCCACCCCGAGTTCTCGTTCCTGCCGCGCAAGTTCAAGGTCGCCGTGAATGGCGCGGCGCACGATCGAGCGGTGATCCAGGCGCACGACATCGGCCTCCAGGTCGTGCGCAACGAAGCGGGCGAACTCGGCTTTTCCGTCTATGTCGGCGGCGGCCTCGGCCGGACGCCGATGATCGGCCGGAAGGTGCGCGACTTCCTGCCCGAGCGCGACCTGCTCGGCTATGTCGAAGCGATTCTGCGCGTCTACAATCTCGAGGGCCGGCGCGACAACAAGTACAAGGCGCGCATCAAGATCCTGGTGCATGAGAAGGGCGTCGAGGCGCTGCGTGAGGCGGTCGAGGCCGAATTCGCCGGGCGTGACCCCAAGGCGCTCGACTTGCCGGCGCGGGAAATCGAGCGCTTCCGCGCTTTCTTCGCGCTGCCCGAGCTGGAGCCGAAGAAGCCGGTCAGCGATCGCGTCGAACGCCGCAAGGGCAAGGACGCGCGGTTCGCCAGTTTCTGCGCCTCCAACGTCATGCCGCACAAGGCGCCGGGCTATGTCGTCGTCACCGTCTCGCTGAAGGCGATTGGCGCGCCTCCCGGCGACGCCAGCGCCGACCAGATGGACGCCGTCGCCGATCTAGCCGAGGATTATTCCCACGAAGAGGTCCGCGTCTCGCACGAGCAGAACCTCATCCTGCCCCATGTCGCGCTCGACGACTTGCCTGCGGTCTACGATCGTCTGGCGTCGGTGGGCTTGTCGACGCCGAACGCTGGCGGGATCAGCGATATCATCGCCTGCCCCGGCCTCGACTATTGCGCGTTGGCGACGGCGCGCTCAATTCCCGTCGCCCAGCGGATCGCCCAGCGTTTCGGCGACGGCGCGCGCGCGCGTTCGATCGGGCCGCTCAAGATCAAGATATCCGGCTGCATCAACGCGTGCGGGCATCACCATGTCGGCCATATCGGCATTCTCGGCCTCGAGCGCGCGGGCGAAGAAACCTACCAGATCACCCTCGGCGGCTCCGGCGACGAACAGGCGGCGATCGGCCAGATCGTCGGCCCCGGCTTCAGTTCGGAAAACGTCGTCGAGGCCATCGAGACTGTCGTCGACACCTATATCGGGTTGAGGCGTGACGAGAGCGAAACCTTCCTCGATGCATTCCGCCGGGTCGGCATGACGCCATTCAAGGAGGCGCTCTATGAACGAAGCGCCGGATCGGACATCTGATGAGCGCCCATGACGTCAAGCTGTTTGGCGACCAGATCGCGGCCTCGCGGCTCGAGACCCGCTTCGCGCGGCTCAAGGCGTCCTCGCTGTTGAGGCTAGCGATCGAGGATCTCTATCCCGGCCGTATCGCGCTGGTCTCGAGCTTCGGCGCCGACGCCGCGGCGCTCCTGCACATGGTGGCGCAGATCGACGCCGCGACGCCAGTGATCTTCGTCGACACCGGCCAGCATTTCCCCGAGACGCTGGCTTATCGCGACGCGCTCTGCGAGACGCTCAAGCTCACGAACGTGATCGTGGCCGCTCCGGACGCCGATGCTCTGGCCGCCGAGGACCCGGAGAAATTCCTGTTCGCCAGCGATCCGGACCGCTGCTGCGAGATCCGGAAGGTCAAGCCGCTCGCCGAGGCGATGGAAGGGTTCGAAGCCTGGATCACCGGCCGCAAGGGTTTCCAAAGCACGACGCGCGCAAGCCTGCCGCTGTTCGAAGCGGAAGGCGAGCGGATCAAGGTCAACCCGCTCGTCGGCTGGAGCGCGAGCGACGTGCTCAAGTACATCGAGGAAGCCGGGCTGCCGCGCCATCCGCTGGTCGCGAAGGGCTTTCCCTCGATTGGCTGCCTGCCCTGCACAAGCCCGGTCAAGCCCGGCGAGGACGAGCGCGCCGGCCGTTGGCGCGGGCGTGGGAAAGTCGAGTGCGGCATCCACACCGGCCCGCTCGACGCGGGAGCGGACATCTGATGCCGCTGTGGCGGCGCGGGGGCTTTGCCGAAGACGGGTGGGCCTTTCTCGCAGACGACGCGCCGGCGCCGGACGGCGACCCTATCGTTGTTTCGCTCAAGCGCTGGCTCGCCCAGAGCGAAATACTGGCGTCGCGAAACGCTCCGGTCGGTGTCGCGGTCGAGGCGGGCGCCGACGCTCAGGCGCATCTCGCCGAACTCGCCGATCGCCCGCTCGTGGCGCTTGCCTTCTCCAAGTTCGCGGACGGCCGCGCTTTCTCATATGCGCGGCTCTTGCGCGACCGCCACCGGTTTCGCGGCGAACTCAGGGCGACCGGCGACGTGTTGATTGACGAAATCCCGCTCATGCTGCGCTGTGGATTCGATTCCTTCGAAGTGACCAACGCGCCGACCTTGCGTGCACTCGAAAGCGGCCATTTGCCCGGCTCACCGCTCCACTATCAGCCCGCGAGCGCCACAGGTGAGATGAGCGAGGGAACGCGGCCTTGGCTCCGCGTTTCGACGGCGGAGCCGATGAAAGGCTCCTCCTGACGCCTGGTTGGGCTACTCCGCCCACCCCCTCAGTTCCCGCCGCGCGACCGCTTCGATGACCGCCACGCCTCCGACGCTGTCGTTAAGGCACGGAATCGCGGCGAAACGCTCCCCGCCCGCCGCGCGAAAGTAACCCGCGTTCTCGACGCCGATTTCCTCCAGTGTCTCCAGACAGTCGGCGGCGAATCCCGGGGTCACCACGACGGCGCGTTTGACGCCCTGTGCGGCAAGCTCGCGCAGGGTGTCGGCGGTATAGGGCTTCAGCCATTCGGCGCGGCCGAAGCGCGACTGAAACGTCATCTTGAGGCGCTCCGCGTCCAGCTTCAGGGTCTCGCCGAGAAGCCGAGTCGTCTTGGCGCAATGACAATAATAGGGATCACCCCGGTCGAAATAGGCTTGCGGAATCCCGTGATAGGAAGCGAGCACGACCTCGGGCTCGAAGTCGAGATTCGCGAGGCCGGCGCGGACCGAGCCGGCAAGCGCGTCGATATAGACGGGATCGTCGTAGTAGGGCGCAGCCAGTCGAAGCGCCGGCTGCCAGCGCATCGTCGCCAGCGCTTCGAAGACCTTGTCGCCGACGGTCGCGGTCGAAGCGGCGCAATATTGCGGATAGAGCGGAATCACGAGAATGCGGTCGCAGCCCGCAGCCTGAAGCGCCATGAGACGCTCGCCGATCGGCGGCGCTCCGTAACGCATCGCCCAGTCGACGACGACTTCCGGGGTGAGATTGCCAAGCGCAAGCCCGAGCTTTTCGCTTTGCGAGCGCGTGATCGTCTTCAGCGGCCCCTCGTTCTTCTCGCTGTTCCAGATCGACTCGTAGTCGCGTCCCCTGGCGCGCGGCCGTGTGAGCAGAATGAACTGGAGTATCGGGAACCAGATCGGGCGGGGCGTCTCGATCACCCGCCGGTCGGAGAGGAATTCCTTGAGGTAGCGGCGAATCGACCAATAGTCGGTCCCCTCGGGAGTGCCGAGATTGACGATCAACACCCCGACCCGGCCGTTCGGCGCCGGCGGATGGGCCGCCGGGCGAAAGGCTCGCGCCTCATTCGGGAGGTTAGAAATATTCATCGAGGCGCCTGATCGGCCCGCGCCCGCGACCGCCTTGTCACTGCTCCGCGGCGGGAGTGAAATTTGTCGCCACTCCGTTGATGCAATAACGCAGGCCCGTGGGCGGCGGCCCATCTGGGAAGACATGGCCGAGATGCGAGCCGCAGCGCGAGCAATGCACTTCGGTGCGGGTCATACCGAAGCTGCGGTCGACCGTCGTTTCGGTCGCTCCCTCGACCGGCGTATTGAAGCTCGGCCAACCGGTCCCGCTCTCGAACTTGGTCTTGCTCTCGAACAGCGGCTGTCCGCAGCCTGCGCAGGCGAACGCGCCCTGTCGCTTCTCGAACAGAAGCGCGCAGCTGCCCGGCCGCTCGGTGCCGTGCCCGCGCATGATTTCATATTGCTCCGGCGTCAGGATGGCGCGCCATTCGGCGTCGGTGTGGGTGACTGGGAAATGGTCTTCTTTCATTAGGTCCTCCTTGGCGCCATTATATAGGATTGATCGGCGCTTGCGGCACTCCCCTTTACGTTGTCGAGCGCTTCGGAGTTACAGGCCGGCTCCCGGCGGCTGAGCCAGGCCTTGCCATCAATTGAAGCGGCCGGCAAAATCGCCAGAATGGCAGCGACAAAGATCGACCGCCGCTTGGCGGCTGCCGCTATCGGCGTCCTCGTCGCATATCTCGCGCTGGCCTATCTCCTTGCCCCCTTCTTCTGGCGCCATTTCGAGCACCAGCCCAGGCTCGCCGGGTTCGAGGCGACGACGCGGACCGCGCTCGGTCTCCCCGGCGACGTTATCAATGTCGGGCTTGAAGGCTCGGAGGACGACGTGCTCTGCGCCATGCAACGCGGCCGGGTGGCGTTCGTCCGCGCCTACGCCGCGAACACAACCGTCTTGCCCTGATTGAGCAGCACCCGGTCTTCGAGCACGTTGGCGACGGCGCGGGCGAGCACGCGGCGCTCGACGTCGCGCCCCTTGCGCACCAGATCGTCGGGTGTGTCGCGATGGCTGATGCGCTCGACGTCCTGCTCGATGATCGGGCCCTCGTCGAGGTCGGAAGTCACGAAGTGCGCCGTCGCCCCAATCAGCTTGACGCCGCGGTGGTGCGCCTGATGGTAGGGCTTCGCCCCCTTGAAGCCGGGCAGGAACGAATGATGAATGTTGACGCAGCGCCCCTGCAACTTGGCCGCAAAACCGTCTGACAAAATCTGCATGTAGCGCGCGAGGACGACGAGATCGGCTCTGGCGGATCTGATCGCCTCCCACGCTTGTGCTTCCTGCTCCATCTTGGTTTGCCTCGTGATCGGCAGGTAGTGGAAGGGAATGTCGCCGAATTCGATGTGAGCGTAAGTCTCGCGCGGATAATTGGCGATGATCGCGACCGGATCCATCGCCAGTTCGCCGCTGCGCCAGCGATAAAGGAGATCGACCAGGCAATGATCGAAACGGGAGACCATGAGCGCGACCCGTTTGCGCTGGTCGGCCGGGCGCACCGACCAGGTCATCGTAAATCCGGCGGCGATCTCCTTGAATTTATCGCGCAAGGGCTCGACGTCCGCCTGCGGCCCGTCAGGGTTGAACATCACCCGCATGAAAAAATTGCCGGTCTCTGTGTCGTCGAACTGCTGGGCGTCGAGAATGTTGAACCCGCCGTCGAACAGCGCGGTCGAGACTTTGGCGACAATTCCGGGCCGGTTGGCGCACGACAACGTCAGAATGTGGCGCGGGCTCGGCATGGGCATCCCTCCCTGGGCCCTTGGCCCGTCGGGCCGCGGGCGACGCGGCTAGCTACGGCAGGGGAAGCCCGGAGCGCAAGGGCGGCGCCCGCAAACGGCTGTGCTGCTGCTTGACCTGTCTGAGGATCTCCTCGACCGCAGGCTCAATCCGTTCGACGATGACCTCGACGCCCTCGGCGGTCGGATGCATGCCGTCGGCCTGATTGAGTTTCGGGTCGCCCGCGACCCCGTCGAGGAAGAACGGATAAAGCGCAGCATTGTACGCCCTGGCCAAGTCCGGAAAGATGGCGGAGAACTCGCTCCCGTACTCGCCGCCGAGATTGGGCGCCGCGCGCATGCCGGCGATGAGGACCGGCAACCGGGCGGCCTGGGCCTTGTCGAGGATCGCCGAAAGCGCTGTCTTGGTCGCCGCGGGCTTGAGGCCGCGCAGCATGTCGTTGGCCCCGAGTTCGACGATCAGCGCGTCGGCGTCCGTCGGCACGGACCAGTCATAGCGCGCGAGCCCGTCCGCAGCCGTATCGCCGGACACGCCCGCATTGAGGACCTCGACATCCCAGCCCCTGGCGCGGAGCGCTGCCTGCAGGCGATCCGGAAAGGCCTTGCCGGGTGGCAAGCCGAGTCCGGCGGTCAGGCTGTCTCCGAGGACCACGAGGCGAAGCGTCCGCGCCGCGGCGGACGCAGTCGCGATGAGAGCCGCAGCGAGGGCGACCGCCTGGACGAGGCGAACCCAATGCCCATATGAGGTCGGCTTCGCTCTCGGGAATTTTGGCAATGGTTGTTCCAGCAGTCGCGATGCGCGGCATCGACCTCAGCCTCGGTCGCGGCGCCGCTCGCGTGCATATCTTGCGCGACGTCGCTCTGACAATTGGCAAGGGCGAAGCGGTGGGCGTCGTCGGCCCCTCCGGCTCGGGCAAATCGACCTTGCTGATGATCATGGCCGGGCTCGAGCGGCCGGACAGAGGCGAGGTCGAGATCGACGGCGTGAAGCTCGGCGCGATGAACGAAGACGCCTTGGCTCGGTTTCGCGGGCAGCGCATCGGCATCGTGTTCCAGTCCTTTCATCTCATTCCGACAATGACCGCGCTCGAAAACGTCGCGGCGCCGCTCGAGCTTTCCGGCGCGCCCGACGCGACGGAGCGAGCCAGGGCCGAACTCGAGCAGGTGGGCCTCACCGACCGCCGCGGTCACTATCCCGCCCAGCTTTCGGGCGGCGAGCAGCAGCGCGTTGCGCTCGCCCGAGCGCTCTGTCCGCGGCCCTCGTTGCTGATCGCCGACGAGCCGACCGGCAACCTCGACGAGACGACGGGAAGCGCAATCGTCGATCTGATCTTCGATTTGCCCGCCCGGCGCGGAGCGACGCTGGCGCTGGTGACCCACGACGCGGCCCTCGCCGGCCGCTGCGATCGGGTGATCCGCCTGCGTTCGGGCAAAGTCGAGGAAATTCCGGCCGCCGTCGCCGTATGAACGCGCCTGCCGTTTTCCCCCAAGTCCGCGCGCGCACGCCGATAGGGCGTTTCGCCATTCGCGATTTGCGCGGCGGGCTCGCAGGCCTGCGCATCTTTCTCCTCTGCATCGCGCTCGGGGTCGCCTCGATCGTAGGCGTTGAAAGTCTCGCTTCCGCGCTCAACGACGGTCTTGGTCGCGAAGGACGCACGATCCTCGGCGGCGACGCATCGTTTTCGCTCATTCATCGCCGCCTGTCGGCCGCTGAGCAGCAGTTTCTCGAAGGTCACGGCTCGCTGTCCACCATTGCGACGACCCGCGCCATGGCCAGAGCTGTGAGCGATGACGCGGCGCTCGTGGAGCTCAAAGCCGTCGAACCGTCTTGGCCGCGTATTGGCGCGGCCGTCCTGGCTCCGCCAATGTCGCTCGCCGAGGCGCTGTCCGAGAAGGACGGCGTGTTCGGCGCGGCCGCCGAAGAGGCGCTCATGGCCCGGCTGAACTTGAAGCTCGGCGACGTCGTTCGCATCGGGGATGGAAAATTCGCGATTCGGACCATCCTGGTCAGCGAACCGGATCGGTTGGCGGCTGGCGTGGGCCTCGGTCCCCGGATCCTCATTTCGCAAGCAGCGCTCGACGCCACGGGGCTGGTCCAACCCGGATCGCTGATTCGCTGGACCACTCGCGTCGTCATGGGCGGGGCGGGCGCCGCGCCTGACGAAGCCTCGGTTCAGCGGCTGCTAGGCGAGGCGAAACGGGCCTTTCCGCAGGCCGGATGGGAAGCGCGTTCGCGGCTCAACGTTTCCCCCGATTTCAGCCGCGATCTCGATCGGTTCGCCGAGTTCCTCACGCTGGCGGGTTTGCTGTCGCTGGTTGTCGGCGGCGTCGGCGTCGCCAACGCGGCCCAGGGTTTCGTCGAGCGCAAGCGCGCAACGCTTGCGATTCTGAAAGCAATCGGCGCGACGGGCGCGAGCGTCGTGGCCCTCGCCCTCATCGAGTTCTCGATCGTCGCACTCATCGGCGCGCTCGCCGGCGCGACGCTTGGCGCGGCGATACCCTTTGCGGTCGATTGGCTGTTCGGATCGCTGCTGCCGATCCCCCTCGCGCCATCGATCGAGCCGGGTGTGATCACTCTCGGTGTAGCGTTTGGACTGCTGACGGCGCTGGCCTTCTCGATCGCGCCACTCGGACGGGCCCACGACTTGCCGGTGACGACGCTGATCCGCGATCTGGCCGAGGAGCGTCAGGGCTGGCCCCGCAAGCGCTATCTCGCCGGGGCGGCGCTCGCCGGGGCGGCGCTTGTCGCGCTCGCCATTCTGACGAGCCCGCAACGTTCTGTCGCGGCCTACGTCGCGTGCGCGACCGTCGCCGCCTTTCTGGCGCTGCGGCTCGTCGCGCTCGGCATCGCCGTCCTCGCCCGCCGCGCCCCCAAAACGCGGTTCGTCGAATGGCGCATGGCGCTGGCCGCGATCGAGAGGCCGGGCGCGCTGACCGCTTCCGTGGTGCTATCCTTGGGCCTGGGTCTGGCCGCGCTGGTCGCGCTCACGCTCATCGACGTGAACATGCGCGCCGAATTGCTTCAGTCCGAGCCCGGGGTGACGCCGAGCTTCTTCTTCCTCGATGTCCGCGGCGCCGACGCCGGCGCATTTCGAGGCTTCCTCGAGCGCGAGGCGCCCGGCGTCAAAATCAGCGAGACGCCGATGATGCGCGGGCGCTTCGTCCAAATCGGCGACAAGCCGGTCGAGGCGGTCAAGGCCAGCGATAATGTCGCCTGGGCGTTGGAAGGCGACCGCGGCGTGACCTTTGCCGAAAAACCGCCCGAAGGCTCCGAGATCGTCGCTGGCGAATGGTGGCCGGACGGCTATTCCGGCCCGCCGCTGGTGTCGATGGAGAAGGAGGTCGCCGAGGGCCTCGGGCTCCGCGTCGGCGATACGGTCGTCGTCAATGTGCTCGGGCGCGATATTGCGGCGAAGATCGCCAATCTGCGCAAGGTCAACTGGAAGAGCTTCGCGATCAATTTCGTGCTGGTCTATTCGCCCAATACGCTCAAGGGCGCGCCCTATACCGAGCTCGTCTCCGCAGCGTTGCCATCCGCTGACCGGCCGGAAGGCGAGCTCGCGCTCCTGCGGGCGGCGGCGCGCCAGTTTCCTGCGGTCGCCAGCGTCCGGGTGCGCGAAGCGCTGGAAAACGTCGAAGCCTTGGTCGCCAAGCTGGCGCTCGCGGTTCGCGCTGCGACCGGGGTTGCGCTGACGACCTCGGTTCTGGTCCTAGCCGGGGCGCTGGCGGCCAATCGACGCGCCCGCCTCGCCGATGCAACCATCCTGAAAATTCTCGGCGCGACGCGCGGACGGCTGGCGGCGATGTTCCTGATCGAATATGCGCTGCTGGGCGCCGCGACCGCCGCGTTTGGCGTTGGCGCGGGGGCGCTCGCCGCCTATCTGGTCGTCACGCGCATCATGCAGTTCGGCTTCATCTTCGATTGGCCGGCTTCGCTTGCCGCCGCTGCCGGAGGGCTCGCGATCACCGTCGGGTTCGGCATGATCGGCGCCTGGCGGGTGCTCAGTCAGAAGCCCGCGGCTTACCTGCGTGAATTGTGACGTTGGCCTGAGGGTTGCGCAATCGAGGACGCCAGCGCTACGGGCCGACCATGCAGAAACCATTGCCGAACGGGTCGCTGCAAAATGCTATGGGCGGGCGGCCCGGCGCGTCGAACTTCTGCTCGCATTTGGCGCCCGCGCTCAGGGCCCGCGCTAGGGCGGCCTCAAAGCTGTCGACATGGAAATCGATATGCACGGGCGTCCAGTGGCGCTCATAGCGGCGAATGTCATCGCTGCCCATGGCGGGTTTTGTGCCCGCCGGTTTCTCCATGATCCCGATTTGCGCCGCCCCGCATTTGAGAATGGCGTGGTTTGCAATCGGTCGCGCGATCTCGGTGAGCCTGAAGGCGTCGCGATAGAAGCGAAGGCCTTCTTCGAGATTCGGAACATCGACGCTGACCGAGTACCTCATGGCAACGCTCCCGGTCTTGTTTCAAAGGCTTTTCTGCGCAAATTGTGGTAAGCAGCGGCAGAAATCGCAGACACGCGGGGAGGATGGAATCGATGGCGCTCCTTACGCAAGCCTATGTGCACGGCGCGTCTCCGGTTCCCCTGAGCGGCGAGACGATCGGCCGCCTCCTGCGCCGCGTCGCCGCCGAAGGGCCGGATCGGCCGGCGCTCGTGACCCGCCACCAGGGCGTGCGCTGGACATACGCCGAACTCCTCAGCCGCTCGGAGGACCTGGCGATCGGATTGCAGGCGCTTGGACTGCGCAAAGGCGATCGGGTCGGCATCTGGTCTGCCAACGTGAGCGAGTGGGTTCTGGCGCAGTTTGGAACTGCGCTCGCCGGGCTCGTCCTCGTCAACATCAATCCCGCCTACCGCGTGCACGAATTCGAATACGCAGTGAAAAAGTCGGGCTGCCGGGCGCTGATCATGAGCGCCGGCCACAAGAACAACGACTATTTCGCCGCCCTGCGCGCGTGTGCGCCCGAGATTGAGGCGTCCAAACCGGGCAAACTCTCGTCCGCAGGCCTGCCCCAGCTCGAGATCGTCATCCGCCTGGGGACCGACAAGTCCAGGGGGATGCTCAACTTCGACGACGTCGCGAGGCCCGCCGCGCCGGCCCAACGGGCTGAGCTCGGGATCTTAGAAGCATCGCTGCAGTTCGACGACCCGATCAACATCCAGTTTACCTCAGGAACCACCGGCGCGCCGAAAGGCGCGACACTGACCCACCACAACATCGTCAACAACGGCTATTTCATCGGCGAAGCGATGCGCCTCACGCCGGACGACCGCTTGTGCATTCCGGTGCCCTACTATCACTGTTTCGGCATGGTGCTCGGGAATCTCGCCTGCGTCACCCACGGCGCGTGCATGGTGAGCCCCTCCGAAGGGTTCGACCCGCTCGCCACCCTGGAGACGGTGCAGGCGGAACGATGCACCGGCCTGCATGGCGTGCCGACGATGTTCATCGCGATGCTCGAGCACCCCGAATTTACCCGCTTCGACCTTACGAGCCTGCGCACCGGAATCATGGCCGGTTCGCCCTGCCCGGTCGAGGTCATGCGAAAGGTCGTCGATTTGATGCATATGCGCGAGGTGACAATCGCCTACGGCATGACCGAAACGAGCCCAGTCAGCTTCCAAAGCTCCCATGACGACCCGCTCGACCGGCGCGTCTCGACGGTCGGACGCATCCAGCCGCATCTTGAAGTCAAGATCATCGACCTGGAAGGTCGGATCGTCGCCCCAGGGGTCCCGGGTGAACTGCTGACCCGGGGTTATAGCGTCATGCGCGGCTACTGGGACGATCCCGTGGGGACCGCCGGCGCAATCGACGAGGCGCGGTTCATGCATACCGGCGATCTGGCGACAATCGATGCTGACGGTTACTGCAATATTGTCGGCCGGCTCAAGGACATGATCATTCGCGGCGGGGAGAACATCTATCCGCGCGAGATCGAGGAGTTTCTCTTCACCCACCCGGCCGTTGCGGAGGTTCAGGCGTTCGGAGTTCCCGATCATCGGTACGGCGAGGAGCTTTGCGTCTGGATCCGCCGCCGCGACGGCTGGGCGCTCAACGAGGACGAGGTTATTGCCTTTTGCCGGGCCTCGATCGCCCACTACAAAGCGCCGCGCCATGTCCGCTTCGTCGATTCGTTTCCTATGACCGTTACCGGCAAGGCCCAGAAGTTCCTCATGCGCAAGGCAATGATTGAGGAATTGGGCGCCAGGGAGGAGAAGACGGCCTGATCGAGGCACCCGGCGCGGGAACGCTTCTCGCCGCCAAAAAACTGCAATTGGAGCCTTCACTGGAAATTGAGACAATTCCGGTTCTCTTGGCATTTCGGCCCAGCGCGCTTAAATGTCCGGGAGGACAGGGTCGGAAAGGGTCGGGGACATCGTGATCGACCGCTCCGTCACGGGAAGGCTATGAACGCGAATTACCGAAATTTTGCCCTCTGGGTGATTATTTTCTTGCTCGTTCTCGCTCTTGTGACTCTGTTCCAGAGCCCGGGCCAGAAAGCCCCTTCGAGCGAAATCACCTTCAGCCAGTTGCTCACCGACGCCGACGCCGGGAACATTCGCGATGTCACGATCGCCGGCCCCGAGATTTCCGGCCACATGAAGGACGGGCGGTCGTTCCAGACCTACGCGCCGAGCGATCCAAGCCTCGTCCAGACCCTCTACAAGAAAGACGTGACGATCACAGCCAAACCGCCGTCGGACGGCAACAACTGGCTGCTCACAATCGTCTCCAGCGTGCTGCCGGTTCTCCTGTTCCTGGGCTTGTGGATCTACATGACCCGGCAGATGCAGGGCGGCGCCGGCAAGGCGATGGGATTCGGCAAGTCGAAGGCCAAGCTTCTGACCGAAGCCCAGGGGCGGGTCACGTTCGAGGACGTCGCCGGCGTCGACGAGGCCAAGGAGGATCTGCAGGAGATCGTGGAGTTCCTGCGCGATCCGCAAAAGTTCCAGAAGCTCGGCGGGCGCATCCCGCGGGGCGTGCTGCTCGTCGGCCCGCCAGGCACCGGCAAGACCCTGACCGCCCGGGCGGTGGCCGGCGAAGCCAACGTGCCGTTCTTCACCATCTCTGGCTCCGACTTCGTCGAGATGTTCGTGGGCGTCGGCGCGAGCCGGGTGCGCGACATGTTCGAGCAGGCGAAGAAGAATGCGCCCTGCATCATCTTCATCGATGAAATCGACGCGGTCGGACGCCATCGCGGCGCGGGCCTGGGCGGCGGCAACGACGAGCGCGAGCAGACGCTCAATCAGTTGCTCGTCGAGATGGACGGCTTCGAACAGAACGAAGGCATCATCATCATCGCCGCGACCAACCGGCCCGACGTGCTCGACCCGGCGCTGTTGAGGCCAGGCCGCTTCGACCGCCAGATCGTGATCTCGAACCCCGATTTCATCGGCCGCGAGAAGATCCTGCGGGTCCATGTGCGCAAGGTCCCGCTCGGGCCCGACGTCGACCTCAAGGTGGTCGCGCGCGGAACGCCCGGCTTCTCGGGCGCGGACCTGATGAATCTGGTCAACGAGGCGGCGCTGCTCGCCGCCCGGCGGGGAAAACGCGTCGTGACGCGGCAGGAATTCGAGGATTCGCGCGACAAGATCATGATGGGCGCCGAGCGGCGTACCCTCATCATGACCGAAGAGGAAAAGCGGCTCACCGCCTATCACGAGGCGGGCCATGCGCTCGTCTCGGTGACGATGCCCGCGTCGACCCCGATTCACAAGGCGACCATAATCCCCCGTGGCCGCGCGCTCGGCATGGTCCAGTCGCTGCCCGAGCGCGACCAGATCTCGCAGAGCTACGAGCAGCTGATCGCGATGCTCGCCATGGCGATGGGCGGCCGGGTCGCCGAAGAACTGATGTTCGGCAAGGACAAGGTCACCTCCGGCGCGGCCGGCGACATCCAGCAGGTGACGAAGATCGCCCGCGCCATGGTGACCCGGCTCGGCTTCTCCGACAAGCTCGGCACGGTCATGTACGGCGAAAACCAGGACGAGGTGTTCCTCGGCTATTCGCTGGGCCGGCAGCAAAACATCTCGGAAGCGACCGCTGAAACGATCGACCAGGAAGTGCGCCGCCTGGTGCTGGAAGCGCACGAAACCGCGACGCGGATTCTCACCGAGCGGCGGGCCGACCTTCAGACGCTCGCCGAGGGGCTCATGGAGTTCGAGACGCTGACCGGCGACGAGATCGTCGGCCTGTTGCAGGGCGTGCGGCCGGTGCGGGAATCGGCGACCGACCGGGAGCCTCCCGCTGCTCCGCGCGCCGCCGTGCCCTCGACCGGCAAGTCGAGGCCGATCGGCCCGGAGGCCGGCGGGCTCGAGCCACAGCCGCAAACCTGAAAAAGCCTCGCCGGCCGGCCTTCTGGATCGATGGTCGAGCAAAACCCGTCTCTTGACGGGCGCGGCGGGATTGCGGCGATAGGGAGGGTCCTAGCTCGTCGCCATCCGCACGACATGACCGCCCGGCCCTGGCCGTGGGGTGACGGGAAGGTGAGGAAGATAGCGGCTGACGAGCGCCGCGCGGTCGAGGTCCTCGATCTCACTGAAACCGCGCCTGCGCGCGCTGGCGTGCAAATCGTCAGTCTCGAAATAGCAGCGAAACGGTTCGCCGCTGGCCGCCACGCTCTCGGCCATGGCGCGGTGAAAGGCCCGCGTCGCCGTCTCCTCGATGGTGTGAGGCGGACTGGCGTAGTCGAACACGACTTCCACTCCGCCGGGCAGCTGAGCCAGTTCGCCAAGCGTTGCGAGCGCTGCATTCTCGGTCAGATAGGGGGTGACCCCCAACCAAAGCACGAAGGTTCGTTCGCTCGACTTCAGCCCGGCCGCCTTGAGGGCCTCGGTCATGGCGCCGCTCTCGAAATCGTGCGCGACATAGGCGACATGCCCGGGCTCCATGATCCCCGCGTCGGCCAGCCGGCGACGCTTGTCGCGCTGGGTCGCGGGATGATCGAGCTCGAAGATCTCGAGGCCCGCTGCCGGCTCGATCCGATAGGCGAAAGTGTCGAGGCCCGCGCCGAGGATGAGGATTTGCCGGACGCCGTCAGCCATCGCGCGGCGAGCCATATCCTCCGCGAAGCGGCTGCGCATGGCGATGAAGAAGCGCAACGACCGCCGCTCGGGCTGCGCCTTGGCCCGCGCGATCGCCTCGTCCGCGTCCTGCCCGAGGATGGGGAGTGCGAGCGGGTCGGCGAAGACAACCCCATGCTCGAGAACTTGGTGCGCGGCCCTGTGGCCGGCCGCTCGGAGCGCCGTCACGCTCGCCTGTCCGTGCTGCATTGGGTGAGGGTAGATGCGCGCGGGCGGCCTGTCGAGCGCAAGAGTCTTGACGCCGAAAACCCGTTCCCCTATAGACCGCATTCCCATGAGCCATGGCCGCGCGGCGGGCGGGGCGCTTCTTTACTGGAGCGGCCCGTTTTGTTTTTGGCGGACCGAGCCTCTTCATCGTTTAAAGGACATTGGCGCGATGTCACGCCGCTGCGAACTGACCGGCAAGGCCGTGCAATCCGGTAATAAAGTCAGCCATTCCAACCGCAAGACGCGCACCCGCTTCTTGCCCAATCTCGTGCAGGTCACGCTGATCTCCGACACCCTGGAGCGCGCGGTCAGGCTCAGGATAAGTGCGGCGGCGCTGCGCTCGGTCGAGCATCGCGGCGGCCTCGACGACTTCCTCACCAAGGCGAAGGTAACGCAGCTCTCCGATACCGCCGTCGCATTGAAGCGCGAGATCGCCAAGAAGCAAGGCGCGGCGCAAGCAGAGGCCGCGTAAAGCAGTTCTGAAGAACCCGAGCGCGACTGGCTAGCCCCTACGGGTCGCGCCTGAGGTCTGCCGCCTGGCGGGACAAGGCCTCGACTCCGGCAAAATCGCCAGCCGCGAGTACGGCCTTCGGCAGCATCCATGACCCGCCGACGCAGGGCACGTTGGGCAGCTTGAGATACTCGGGCGCCTTCATCAGGTCGATGCCGCCGGTCGGGCAGAAACTGAGATCCGGCAAGGGCGCGGCGAGCGAGGCGAGCAGCCTCGCGCCGCCGGCCGATTCAGCGGGAAAGAGTTTCAGACGCCCGAAAGCCGAGCTCCCGCAACGCCATCGCCTCCGACGCGGTCGCGCAGCCCGGCAGGAATGGCGCCGGCGATTGCGCGGCGGCCCTGGCGAGCGCCGGCGGAGTTCCAGGGCTGACCAGAAACCTCGCCCCGGCCGCGATCGCCTCGGCGATCTGCTCGACCGAAACGATCGTGCCCGCGCCGACGACCGCGCCGGGCACACTTTTGGCGATCTCCCGGATCGCCGCCAGCGCCGGGGGCGTGCGCAACGTCACCTCAATCGCATAGAGACCGCCGGCGACAAGCGCCTTCGCCTGCGCGACGCCGTCCTCGACGCTCGAAACCGTCAGAACCGGGATGACCGGGGCGAGCGCCATGATCGAGGCCGTTTCGCTGTTAAGGGAATAAAGCGGCATTGCGCTCTCCAGGAATTCAACGCTTCCGCCCTTAGCATGCCGCGCGGCTGCGGGGCGAGGCTCGCGCTCGCGTCGGAATCGACTAGGCTGCTCGGAATGACGAGCGCCCGGTCACGACGGAGCCCGAGTGAACGCGCCAATTGACCTCTCGGTCTACAAGGAGACCCTGCTGTTCCTGGTGACGGCAGGTGTGATCGCGCCGCTGTTCTTCCGGCTGCACGTCAGTCCGGTGTTGGGTTATCTGCTGGCGGGTCTGGCGCTCGGGCCTTATGGCCTCGGCTCGCTCGACTTCAAAGCGCCTTGGCTCAACGCGCTCGCGATCAACGTCGAGGCGATCGACCGCATCGCCGCCTTCGGTGTTGTCGCGCTCCTGTTCACCATGGGGCTCGAACTGTCCTTCGAACGATTGCGGCGTATGCGCCGGCTGGTGTTCGGGCTGGGGCTGACGCAGGTCGTATTGACGACGCTGATCCTGAGCGCGCTCGCCTGGGGTTTCGGCCTCTCTCCGCCCTCGGCGCTGACCATCGGGGCCGCGCTCACGATGTCCTCGACCGCGATCGTCATCCCGATGCTGGTCGAGAGCAAACGGCTCCATTCCGGCGCTGGCCGGGCGAGCTTCGCGGTCTTGCTGTTTCAGGATCTCGCGGTCGCGCCGCTCTTGGTCATGACGGGCGCATTCTCGGCCGGCGGCGAGCGTGGACTGGGCTTGGGCGTTGCTTGGGGCGCTGGTCCCGGCCGGGTTGGCGCTGGTCGCGCTGGTCGTGTTTGGCCGCCTCGCGCTGCGGCCATTTTTCCATTTCGTCGCCGAAACGAAAAGTCCCGGAATTCTTCATGGCCGCGTGTCTGTTGGTGGTGCTTGGCGATGGGCTGGCCGCGGCGGCGAGCCATCTGTCGATGGCGCTTGGCGCCTTTGTCGCCGGGCTCTTGCTGGCGGAAACCGAATATCGGCGCGAGATCGAAGTGACGATCGAGCCGTTCCGGGGCCTGCTCCTTGGGCTCTATTTCGTCTCCGTCGGGGCCGGGATCAATCCGGCCTTCATCGTCGCCAGACCCGGGCTTATCCTCGGCCTCGCCGCGGCGCTCGTCGCGCTGAAAGGACTCACGCTGTTCGGGTTGGGACGCGCATTCCGATTGCCGCCCGCGGGTCAGCACGGAAATCGCGCTCTTGCTAGGGCCGGGCGGCGAGTTCGGGTTCGTGATGATCGGCGCCGCCCTTTCGGGAGGTCTCATCGATCGCGCGCTATCGACCGCTCTCATCAGCGCCGTGACCCTCTCGATGCTCGCCATTCCGGGACTGGCGAAGCTCGGCGCTCGCATTGGCTCGCCGCCGCGAACGGCCTCAGACGAGGCGCCGCCGGAGGTCCCGCCCGACAGCGAAGACGCCCGGGTGATCATTGTCGGCTACGGCCGGGTCGGCGGGCTGATCGGCGACATGCTGGATCGGCACTCGATCCCCTTCATCGCCGTCGACTCGGACGCCCGCCTGGCGGCGCGGGCGAAAACCGCCGGCAAGCCGGTCTACTACGGCGACGCCGCGCGCCCCGAATACCTCCGCCGCTGCGGCCTTGAGACCGCGCGCGCCGTCGTGGTCACAATGGACTCGACCGCCGCCAACGAAGCGGTCGTCGAGACGACCAGACGCCTGCGGCCGGACGTCACTCTGGTCGCCCGCGCCCGGGACGCCGATCACGCCCGCGCGCTCTATGGGCTCGGCGTGACCGATGCCGTGCCCGAGACGATCGAGGCAAGCCTGCAGCTGTCGGAGGCGGTGCTGGTCGATCTCGGCGTGCCGATGGGCCTGGTTATCGCTTCGATCCACGAGAAGCGGGACGAGTTCCGCAAGCTCCTCACCGCCGCCGGCGCGCCGGAGCGTCCGCGCTCGACGCGGGGGCCGCGACGGAGGTGAGAGCGAGCGCTTTCACAATACTGGCGGCCGGCCCCTAGCGGCGCCCGTCGCGTTTGGTTAGAAGCAGGCCCGCCGTCCGGAACGAACGCATCGCCCTTGCCCGCGCTTTCACGCCTTCTCCTGATGCTGCTCGCCACCTGGGCGAGCCTTGCCGGCGCCGCGCGGGCCGCCGACTGCACATTCGCGCCGGCGCCGGCGGCCGGGCTTCAGAGCCCGGCGATAGTCGGCGATTATCAGCCGGAACTGAAGGCGTGTGTCTCAGGCGACGGTCGCAAGGCGGTGGCGATCCGCGAGATGACCGTCTCCGGCCAGAAGCTTGCCTTGCTCGCCGATCCGGAGGCGTTGACCACCCGGCTCGAGCGCGCCGCGTGCTGGACATGCAGCGAAATGAGCGAGCCCGATCTGAAGTCGACCCGGATGGGCCGCGCGATCAGCGAATTGGCCGAGGCGCCGGGTCTTATCCACCGCGGGTTCCT
Source organism: uncultured Alphaproteobacteria bacterium (assembly GCA_963767245.1). Classification (GTDB taxonomy): domain Bacteria; phylum Pseudomonadota; class Alphaproteobacteria; order Rhizobiales; family Beijerinckiaceae; genus Roseiarcus. The sequence continues at coordinate 152,911 of CAVYDG010000022.1, read as the reverse complement.
TCAGAATGCTGGGCTGACCCACGGAGCGGCGCCGGGAGATTTTCTCACCGGCGATCTCTGTCCGAGCAAACGGCCGCTTGACCGGGCGTTTTTCACCCGGCTTGAAGCGGCGAGCCCGCACGCGCCCATCGCCTTGTCGGTTTCGGGTCTGTGGCTCATCCATCACTCCGCCGATTTCCGCTGGCTCGTCGATCAACGCAATTCCGGGGCGCTCGACCTCCTGTGGGTCGATCACACCTACCACCACCCCTATCAGCGAAAACTCGCCGACGCCGCGAATTTCCTTCTGACCCGCGGTATCGACCCTGAGAGGGAGATCCTCGACACCGAGCGACTCCTGATCGCCAACGGCGAAACGCCATCGTTGTTCTTCCGCTTCCCCGGCCTCATTTCGAGCGATCCGCTCATGCAGGCGGTGAGCCGGTTCCATCTGGTGACGCTGGGGGCCGACGCCTGGCTGGCCAAGGGGCAACAGCCGGAAAGCGGCTCGATCGTGCTGGTGCATCCCAACGGCAACGAACCGAAAGGCCTCGCGCTATTCTCCCGCGATCTCACCCGCGGGACGATCGTCGCGCCGCTTGAGCCGCTGACCGCTGCGCCGGAGTAGCGGGCGCGCTCGCCCCTCCCGGAAAATCGGAGCATTGTTCGCGCTGACGAACGGCCCGTGCCAATTGCAAGGCGTTATCGCCCGCGGTGTTGCAGCCAATATGCAGCCGCGATCGAGAGGAGAGAGCCATGGTCGACATCAGCAAAGCCGGAACGTTCAAACTCGGCGACCGCATCGTCAAGCGTATGGGCTACGGCGCGATGCAGCTTGCGGGACCGGGAGTGTTCGGGCCGCCGAAGGACCGCGCGGGCGCGATCGCGGTGCTGCGCGAGGCGGTCGCGAGCGGCGTCAATCACATCGACACCAGCGACTATTACGGCCCCCATGTCACCAATGAGCTGATCCGCGAGGCCCTCCATCCCTATCCCGGCGATCTCGTCATCGTCACCAAGATCGGGGCTCGGCGCGGCGCGGACGCATCCTGGATCCCGGCGATGGCGCCGGCCGAGCTCGAGAGCGCGGTGCGCGACAATCTCCGCCGTCTCGGGCTCGATGCGCTCGAAGTCGTCAACCTCAGGATCATGGGGGAGGTCCATGGCCCGGCTGAAGGGTCGATCGAAGCGCCGCTTACGGTTCTGGCGGGGCTTCAGCGGAAAGGGCTGGTGCGTCACATCGGGCTCAGCAACGTCACCGCCGCCCAGATTGCGGAAGGGCGGCGTATCTGCGACATCGTCTGCGTGCAGAATATGTACAATCTGGCTCATCGGGAGGACGACGCCCTGATCGACGATCTCGCCCGCGGCGGGACCGCCTATGTCCCGTTCTTCCCGCTCGGCGGCTTCACCCCTTTGCAGTCGACCGCGCTGACCGAAGTTGCGAAGAGGCTCGGCATTGCTCCGATGCAGGTCGCGCTCGCCTGGCTCCTCCGGCGCGCGCCCCACATCCTGCTCATTGCCGGGACGTCGTCGACCGGTCATCTGCGCGAAAACCTGGCGGCGGTCGATGTAAACTTGCCGCGCGATACAGTCACGACGCTGGATCAGATCGCGTCTGGCATCGCTCCGGCCTGAGGCCAGGCTCGCTCAATAACCCTTGCCGCTGTCGTCCGCGTAGGCGGGCGCAAACGAAATGGTCACGCTGGCCGCCGCTCCACAGGCCATCGTGATGACCACAAGAAGAATAAGCAGATACTGCACTGTCCCCTCCCCAACCCAACACCGGCGCCGCATCATACTCGGGCCGCGCCACCCGGCCTGTTCACCGTTTTCCACGTTTGAGCAAGAACGCGATGTGACCGCGCACACACGTCGCGCGCCGCCTCACCCCACCGTGAGCCCCCCTCCGGTTTGTCTCGGGCCCACGTGCCGCGCCGTCCGCCCTCACTGTGTAACAATGGATATTGACTTATCTATTAAAGCTCCGTAAATTTGCGGCGCGGCGACGAATTCAAAGAGGGACAACAATGAAAAAAGCCTTAATGTTGTGTGCGACTCTCGCGCCGCTGCTGGCCGTTGGCGCCCAGGCGGGGACAAATCTGGTCCAGAATGGCAGCTTTTCGCAAAACACACTGCCGTCTCCGCTCAATCCAGCCGACGCCAGCGGAGCGGAGATTGATTTGCTTTGGAACTACGGCGGCGATCTGACCGATTGGTCTTCGGTGGCGTCGCCGTCGAACCCGCAACTTTACAACATCCTGTTCACAGGTACGTTGGCGGCTGACACCAGCATCAACCCGGACACCCGCTACACCTCTGCCGAGCCTCAGTACCTCAACGCCAACGTCAACAGCCTGAGCCCGGACGGTGGCGCCTTCGTCGGGTTGGACGGTGATCCCAACTTCACCGGGGCGCTGACGCAGACAATCACCGGTCTGACGAGCGGAGTGGAATACCAGCTCAGCTTCTACTGGGCCGGCGCGGAACTCTTCAACCGAACCGGCTACACCAGCATCCAGCTCACTGGCAGCTTCGGCGGCGACTCGTTCGCGACACCCGTCTACCCGAACTCAAACCCTGCCGGCACGCCGGGCTCCTTCTCCGGCTGGACGCCGGAAACCTTCGACTTCGTCGCCACGTCGTCGAGCGAAGTGCTGTCTTTCCTGGCGGTCGGGTCGCCCGCGGCCAACCTGCCGCCGTTTGCCCTTCTGGACGGCGTCTCGCTAACCGCCGTTCCCGAGCCATCGACCTGGGCGATGATGCTGGTTGGTTTCAGCGGGCTTGGATATGCGGCCTATCGGCGTCGTCGGACGCCTGTCGCGATCATCTGAAAGCAGGCGCCGCAATCGCGGCCGTGCGACCGGAGCGGATTGGGATTCCGCTCCGGTTTTTTGTTATAAATCAGGTCGCCGCAATTGGAGATGGCTTGATTTCATGACCGCGCTTCTGGCCTCGCATCAGCATGTCCTGTGGTTTGCGACCAACGTGCTCCGGGCCTGCTTGCTGCTCGCGGTGGTGACGGTGGTGTTCGCGCCGCTCGAACACATGTTCGCCGTCCGTCCCGGCGGGCTGTTCGTGAGGGGCTGGTCGGTCAATCTCGGCTGGTATTTCTTCAACGGCCTCTTCACCACGCTCCTGCTCACGCCGCCTGCGGTGCTGATCGCCTGGGTCATCCATTCTGCTCTTCCCGGCAACGTCACCGGAATGGCGATTGGCCTGCCGCTCTGGGCGCGCATGGTCGCCGCCATGGTCGTCGGCGAGATCGGCTTCTACTGGGGCCATCGCTGGAGCCACGAACTCCCGTTCCTGTGGCGGTTCCACGCCGTTCACCACAGCGCCGAGCATGTGAATTTTCTGGTTAACACGCGCGGTCACCCGGTCGATCTGATCTTCACCCGCCTGTGCGGCTTGACGCTGCTCTACGCGACGGGCCTCGCGTCGCCGGTCGGTCCGAACCCGTCGCTGGTGCCGATGCTGGTTCTGTTCATCGGCTCGCTTTGGAGCTTCTTCATCCACGCCAACGTGCGCTGGCGCCTGGGACCGTTCGAGGAAATTATCGCCAGTCCAGCTTTCCATCATTGGCACCACACGCTCGAGGATCATAAGGACCACAATTATTCGTCGATGCTGCCGTTCGTCGACCGCCTGTTCGGGACTTTCTACCTGCCGAGGACGTGGCCCAAGGACTACGGAACCTCAACTCCGGTTCCGGAGACGCTGATCGGCCAATTGCTCGAACCGCTCGCGCCGGCCGCCCCGCCCCGGCCAACTGCGCCGGTCGGCCGCTCGAACCAGGCCTGATCGACCTACCCCCGCCCCACCAACGGCATCTTGGTCGCCATGATGGTCATGCTGAGGACATTGGTGCTTAGCGGCAGGCTCGCCATATGGACGACCGCGGCGCCGACTTCATCCGCTTCCATGGTCGGCTCGACTGCGATCCGGCCGTTGGCCTGGGGAACGCCGCGGGTCATCTTGCGGGCCATTTCGGTCAGCGCGTTGCCGATGTCGATCTGCCCGCAGGCGATGTCGTAGGGCCGGCCATCGAGGGCAATCGATTTGGTCAAGCCGGTGATGGCGTGCTTGGTCGCCGTATAGGGAGCCGAGAACGGTCTCGGGACATGGGCCGAAATGGAGCCGTTGTTGATGATGCGTCCGCCTTGCGGCCGCTGTCGCTTCATCAGGCCGAAGGCGCCCTGAGCGCATAAGAAAGCGCCGTTGAGGTTGACGTCGACGACCGCCTTCCATTGCGCGTAGGTCAATTCGTCGATCGGAACGGCCGGCGCGCCCATGCCGGCATTATTGAACAGAAGATCAAGGCGGCCGAATTCGCGTTCGATGGTCGCGAACAGCGTCTTCACTGCTTCCGGATCGCCGACGTCGGCCGGCGTGGCGACGGCTCGGCGGCCGAGCGCCTCGATCTCGCCCGCGGTCTCCTCAAGCGGCACGCGCCGCCGACCCGCGAGCGCCACATGCCAGCCCGCGCGCGCCAGCGCCAGCGCCGAGGCCCTGCCGATCCCCGAGCCCGCGCCCGTCACAAGGGCAAAACGCTCGTCGCTCATGGTCCCTCCCTCGTTCGTCATAAGACCCGTTCCCGCCTGAGTTCCGGCGCCATACGCCAAACCGCGGCGGCGAGGACGATCGCGCCGCCGAGCATGGTCGCCAGGCCCGGGTTCTCGCCGAAAGCAAGAAACACCCATACCGGTCCAAGCACAACATCGAGCAGGCTGATAAGGCCTGCTTCGGCGGACGGGATGAACTTGGCGCCCTCCATGAAGAGGACGAAGGCGAGGCCGATCGTCGTCAGGCCGAACACGAACAGGATGACGAAATCGTGGAGGCCGATCGGCTGCAGCGGCGAATTGGCGAGGCCGAAGATTCCGGAGCCGAGCGCGCCGAGGCAATTGACGACGATCATCGATGCGTTCGGCTGACGGCGCTGGAGCACGATCATGCCGGCGAAGGCGAGCGTCATCAGCATCGACAGCGCCTGCCCCAGGAGGCGCCCTGAGCCGAGGCCGCTCGCGACCATGATGACGATGCCGAGCAGCGCCAGGCTCGCCGCGGCAAGGGTGCGCGGATCGACCCGTTCGCCATTGATGAGAAAGCCGATCGCCGCGGCGACGAAAGGCAGGGTTGCATAAATCACCATGACGTCGGCGATGGTCGTGGTCATGACCGAGGCGGTGTAGGCGGAGATCGCGATCATCGCCAGAAGCGCCACGACCGGCGACAGCGGACCGAAGCCAAGCGGATTGTCCAGCCGTCCGCGTCGCCATTCGATGAGGCCAACGGCGGCGATCGAGACCGCGCCAAGCAGCGCCCGCCATCCCATGACTGTCCAGATGTCGAGATGGGCGAGGAGGCGGGCAAAGAGGCCGGCCATGCTCCATAGCACCGTGGCGACGAGAACCAGCAGCATGCCGCGCCGGCGCGCGGACTTTTCGCCCGGCACGGAAGCCTCTCCTCATCGGTTGGGGTCGAAGGGAGAATAGGAGGATTCGCGGCTGGGGGAGACCCGCGGGGCGATGCTGTCGGTGAGCGAGCGGAACCGCTCCTACTCGTTACGGCTCATTGGTCCCCTCCAGCTCCTCCAGACGACCCAGCCGATCACGAGCAGCCAGATCGTGCCCTGATGGTCGAATACGAAGTGAAGGAGGTCGATGTAGAAATCGTTCAGGAGCCAGAAGGAAGCGAGGACGCCGCCTAGCATGATGAGCTCGTTTCGGGCGTTCATTCGCCTGCCACCTTGAACGCGTTTCATAAAGCCCTGCAAATCGCGGTCAGCGCGGTGCCTGGGCGGCGCGCGCGGTCCCGCGCGCGCTCGTGAGTTTTTGGGCAAGCTTGAGCGCATGCCCGGCGAAGCGGGCGCAGGGGACGACGAACGCGGCGAGAGCGCTGCGGAATGGCCGCGCCTCTGCCCCGACGCCGAACACGATTCGTTCGCGCGCCCTCGCGGGAACGACGAGGGTGCCGAACGCCCAATCCCAGACCGCGAGCGCAAAGCCGAGATTCCGATCGTAATGGACGGGATTGGCGGAATGGTGCAGCTGGTGGTGGGCCGGGCTCTGCAGGATCCGGCCGGCCAAGCCGGTGAACGCGATCCACATGTGGCTGTGGCGCAGGTGGCCGTAGGTGACGAGGAACGCCATCAGGAGAAAGTTGCCGTTGAGCAGGGTGAACGGACGCACGCCTGGGCCGAAGACGTAGGTCATGACGCCGAATACGATTCCGGTCGAAAGCCCGATCAGGTTCATGAACGCAATGATCTCGACCGGGTGCTGGCGCAATTCGGTGAGCATCGTCATCACCTCGGCCGAATGGTGGACCTTATGGAACTCCCACAGCGCCGGGATTTTATGGAAACAATAGTGGGCGAACCAATAGGCCAGTTCGGCAGCCAGGAGCTGGAGCACGGTCGCGAGTGTCAGGATCGTCCAGGCGGGCCAGCGCACGGGCGCGTGCACGCCCCACTCATGGGTCAGGCAGGCGACGACTTCGTCCCGCCAGAAGAAGAGGCCGAGGCCCAGTATGCCGTAGGCGGAGGCGAAGGCGATCCCGTTCAGGACCCATAGGCGCATGTCGACGAGCGACGAGGGATGGAGGAGAATGCGCCTGGGAAAGATCGAGCGCGCGAAGCCCCTGAGGCTCAAGCGGCGGCCTCGCGCCCGGCGGCGGTCGGCGTAATAGAGCGCGCAAAGGCCGAGCGCGCCGATCAGGGCCGGCGCGCCATAGGCCGAGCCGGGGCTGAATGGCTCAAGGACCGCGTTTTGCAGCACGGCCCAGATCGCGGCGGGGCCGGACACGGTCCTCTCCTCGGCTCATCGACGACGCGACGAGGCTAGCGCGCGACGCTTCCCAAAAGGTTAGAGAGAAATGTAGAAGTCTCGTTCATCGGGCTGGCGGCGGAATGGAACAGTTGATTGGCGCGGATTGGGGCGACTTCGCTCGGCCGGCGAACGGGGCCTTCCTGCTCGCCTTCCCGTCGCTGTTCTCGATCATCAACCCGATCGGCGGGGCGTTCATCTTCTATGGCGTGACCAGGGACTTCTCGAGCGCCGACAAGGAGAAGGCCGCCGCCCTCGTCGGCTTCTATTCGCTCGCGATCATGTTCGGCGCGCTCTGGGCCGGCGCCTATGTGCTGCGCTTCTTCGGCGTCTCGATCGACGCATTGCGCATCGCCGGTGGAACGGTGGTCGCGCTCAGCGGCTGGCGCCTGTTGACGTCGGCCGAGACTCACCCCGACCGCAAGGGGCACGAGAGCGCCGAACAAGCCGGTGTCTACGGCGACCCGATGCAGCTCGCATTCTTCCCATTGACGCTGCCGTTCACGACCGGGCCGGGCACGATCGCGGTCGCGGTCACGCTTGGGGCGGAGCGGACCCCTGGCGAGGCTGGGTTCTTCGCCTTTTTCCTCGGCGTGAGCCTCGCTGCAGTCTTCAACGCCGCGCTGATCTGGATTCTCTATCGTTCCGCCGATCGGCTCACCCATTTCATGGGGCCGACGGCGCAGGCGGTGATCGTGCGGCTCACCGCCTTTCTGCTCATGTGCATCGGCGTCCAGATCCTGGTCACGGCAGTGGGGGATCTGGCTTTGAAGTGGCGAGCCGCCTAAGGGCGCGCCGCGATGACGGCGGCGGCCGACTCCAATGATCCGATCACTTGCCGCCCGCGACCTCGATGTAGACCTCGATCGGGTCGATCACTGTGTCCGCGACCTTCGCCTTCTCGGTTTCCGGGGCGCCCATCGTCGCCTGCATTTTCGCGAGGTCGACATTCTCGCAGAGGATGGAAACGCGATTTGCCTCGGCGTGCTTGAAAACTCGATGGTTCGAGCAAAACTTCGAGAACACTGCCTTGCGATGTTCGCCGCCTTTGAGCCAAGTGTCCATGTTGCCCACCGCGTGGGTAACGACCACCATCGTCATCGCGCTTTCTCCCTGACTGTGGTTGAGCCGGGCCGTTGAATCGCCTGGGCTTTGCATAGGCTAACACAGATAAGCGCGGACAACTCCCCGGATTTCGTGCTTCAGCCTGGCGTTCTGCCAAATTGTTTGCTCAAGCGGTTCGCGCCATCTTTTCGGCCTGATAGATCGCGCGATAGCGCTTGATGCGCGGCGCATGGATCGCAGCCCGCTCCGGGTCTGGCTTGAACTCGGTCTGGACCGGCGGCCGCGCGCATACCGCCTCGATCGTTCCCGCCCCGGCGGCCAGCATGCCAAGCCGGGCGGCGCCGAGCGCAGCGCCAGCCTCTGCTCCAGAGGCAAGGTCTATGGTCAGCCCGGTGACGTCGGCGATCGTCTGGCCCCAGAATTCCGACCGCGCCCCCCCGCCAACCAGGAGCGGCCTGACCGGGCGGGCGCCGGCGGCGTCCAGAACGTCGACGCCGTCGGCGAACGAGAAGGCGACCCCCTCCATGACCGCGAAGGCCAGCGCATCGGCGTTGTGCTCGGCTCGAAGTCCCACGAACATGCCGGTCGCTTCGGCGTCGTTGTGGGGCGTGCGTTCGCCACTGAGATAGGGCAGGAAAATCGGGGCGGAAACGACCGCGCTCTTCGACCGGGCGAAAGCCGCCGCGCCGGCGATCAGCTTGCCGATGTCCTGCTCGCGGCCGAGCAGGGCGGCGAGCCAGGAGAGAGAGGAGGCCGCCGACAGCATCACCGCCATGCCATGCCAGCGATGCGGCAGCGCATGACAGAACGCATGGAGCGTGCGCTCTGGCAGGCTGACAAAACGGTCGGTGGCGGAGAAGATGACACCTGAGGTGCCGAGCGAAACGAAGCCTGCGCCGGCTGCCGTCGCGCCGACCCCGATCGCTGAAGCGGCGTTGTCGCCGCCGCCGCCGGCGATCGGAATCTTGCGGCCTGCGAGGCCCCAGGCCGCCGCGGTATCGGGCGCGAGATAAGCCGAGACTTCTGATCCCTCGACCAGGCTCGGCATGGCTTTTTCGGTGAGCCCGGTCGCCGTGAGCAGGCCCGCGTCCCAGCGCCGCCGGCCGACGTCGAGCCAGAGCGTTCCCGAGGCGTCGGACATATCCGAAACCGCCTCGCCCGAGAGACGCAGGCGCACATAGTCCTTGGGCAGCAGCACTCGCCTGGTCGCCTTGGCGATCTCGGGCTCATGCGCGGCGACCCACAACATCTTCGGCGCGGTGAAGCCCGGCATCGCGAGATTGCCGGTGCGCTGTTCGAGATCGGGAACGCGGCGCTTGAGCTCAATGCATTCAGCGAACGAGCGGCCGTCGTTCCACAGGATCGCGGGCCTGAGCGGCTTGTCGTGGGCGTCGAGCAGGGTCGCGCCGTGCATCTGGCCCGAGAGCCCGACGCCAGCGAGCGCGGCGAATTCCGTCGGCGCGTGGCGTCGGATCGCGGCGACAGCCGCCTCGACGCCCTCGACCCAGTCGTCAGGGTTCTGTTCGCTCCATAGCGGAAAAGGGCGCGAGACGTTGAGTGGAGTCGAGGCTTCCGCGACTACTCGCTGATTGGCGTCGACAAGCAGCGCCTTGACCGACGAAGTGCCGATGTCGAGCCCCAGAAATGTCTCTTGCTTGCCCCCAGTCATCGGCGCCTCCCATTTAGGGGGCCACCATAAACAAAAAGCCCCGGCCTTGTCGCCGGGGCTGAAGCAGGCGCGTCAAGCGCGCAAGCCAGTGAAAGAAAGGTCAGGCGACCTTCAGGTTGCCTGCCGACGAGCGGCCGGTGCGCTTGTCGGCAACAATCTCGTAGACGACTTTCTGTCCTTCGGCGAGGTCACGAAGCCCCGCGCGTTCGACGGCGCTGATATGGACGAAGACGTCCTTGCCGCCGTCATCGGGCTGGATGAAGCCAAAGCCCTTCGTTCCGTTGAACCACTTGACGGTTCCAGTAGCCATAGATGCAGTCCCGTAGATGAAGTTGAGAGGAGCGGCCTGATGTCGCCAGTCCGCTATCGGTGCGGAAGGCTTCCTCGTCGCGATCTGAAGAACGCGAAGTCGAGTTGTCGGTCGGACATCGATACCAGCCCTTAGCCAGACATGGTGGTGAAATCAAGATCACGTTTTTGGCGAGGTCATCAAAACCACCCGCCGACCGCGTGGGCGATCTGGGCGCCGGCTTCGTAGTAGGCTTCCTTCAGCGCCGGCAGAGCCGGCGCGTCAGGCTCGGTGACCGGCAGCGGCAGGTCCTGTTCGCTCAGCTTGCCCAGAATGTGATCGGCAAGGACGCGCCCGAACACCGTGCCGGTGCCGATGCCCCGGCCATTATAGCCGCAGAACGTCACGACGTTGGGCGCGAGTCGATGAAAACGCGGCAGCGCGTTATCGGTCATCCCCATCATCCCGTACCATTGCGCCTCAAACGCCACCTCGCCAATCTGGGGAAAGGTCTTCTTGAGCGCTCGCATCCCCCAGGCGCGATGGATGGCGAGACCCGTTCCACGCAAGGCTCCGATGCTGCCGAACAGAAGCCTCCCAGCGCGGTCGAAGCGGAACGAGTTCATGACCATCCGCGTGTCCCAGCAACCCTCGCGGCCTGGAAGGATTGTCGCCTTCAGATTGTCGCTCAAGGGCCGCGTGACCAGATTGAACCAGGGCACGCAAATCTGCTCGCGCCGGCCCTGCGGCCATGGACCAACGCCATAGGCGTCGGTCGCGAGCGCGATCCAATCGGCGGTGACAGTCCCGCCGTCGGTGGCGAGGGTCCATGCCTCGCCTGCGCGTGCGGCCGACCTGACCGGACTTCGGGTGTGGACTGTGGCTCCGGCGGCGATTGCAGCGTCCGCCAGCCCGCGCGCGTAGGCAAGCGGTTGGATCGTACCGGCGCGCAGGTCGAGCAGCGAGCCGGCATAGATGTCGACGCCAATACGCTTGCCGGTCTCAGCCTGGGTGAGAAGACGAACCGGCGCGCCCCGCGCGCCCCATTGACGGGCGCGCTCCTCGATCTTGGCGAGCCCCGCGCGCCCGACCGCGCAATGCAGCGTGCCGTTGCGCACCAGCTCGCAGTCGATGCCGTGCTTGTCGACGAGCGCGTAGACTTCGGCCGGCCCGCTGCTGAGCAGACCGAGGAGACGCTCGCCAAAGTCTGCGCCGAGCCTCTCGATAATATCTTCGGGCGCGAGCCACATGCCGGCGTTGACCAGGCCGACGTTGCGTCCCGCGCCGCCGAAGCCGATCTCGACCGCCTCGAGCGCCACGACCTTCGCCCCGGCCTCAGCCAAATGGAGCGCGGTCGAGAGCCCGGTATAGCCGCAGCCGACCACCGCGACGTCAGCCCGAACCTCGCCCGCGAGCGGCGATGTCGGCGGCGCTGGCGGAGCGGTCATTTCCCACAGGCCGTGCGAGAGCGGATCGTTTTGCATGCGCGGGTGTCGAATCCTTGTCGCCCGGGTCAGCGCTCGTCGATGATAGGCTTGGACCGCCCAAGTTTCCACCCAGCCGCCGGCGCCCGCCCTCGACGCCTCGTCCGCCGGCCAATATAGATCGACATCGGCAGTATCCCCTGTCCTGATGAGCCAGCGAAGCGGGCGGCTCGAAGGATGCGGGCGCCCGAGCCCCGAGAGCGTTGCGATGAGTGGATTTCATGGACCCGATCTCGGCCCGTTCCAGTGGGACGATCCGCTGCTGCTCGAATCCCAGCTTGCCGAGGACGAGCGGATGATCCGCGACACGGCGCGGGATTTCGCCGCAAAGGAACTCGCGCCGCGGATCCAGAAGGCCTACCTCGAGGAGAGGACCGACCCGAAGCTCTTCCGCCTGATGGGCGAAGCCGGGCTGCTCGGGGTGACGCTGCCGCAGGAATTCGGCGGCGCCGGCGCGGGCTACGTTTCCTATGGGCTCGTGGCGCGCGAGGTCGAGCGCGTCGACTCCGGCTTCCGCTCGATGATGAGCGTGCAGAGCTCGCTCGTCATGTATCCGATCCACGCCTATGGCGACGCCGACCAGCGGCGAAAATATCTGCCCGGCCTCGCGCGCGGCGAGCTTATCGGCTGCTTCGGGCTCACCGAGCCGAGCGCCGGCTCCGATCCGGGCGGCATGATCACGCGGGCCGAAAAAATCGACGGCGGCTATCGGCTGATCGGGTCGAAGATGTGGATCAGCAACGCGCCGATCGCCGACGTGTTCGTGGTATGGGCGAAGTCGCGCGCGCACGGCGAGCAGATTCGCGGCTTCATCCTCGAAAAGGGCATGAAGGGCCTCTCGGCGCCGAAGATCGAAGGCAAGCTCAGCTTACGCGCCTCAATCACCGGCGAGATCGTGCTCGACAACGTCGAAGCGCCGGAGAGCGCGCTCTTGCCGAATGTTGCGGGCTTGAAGGGGCCGTTCGGCTGCCTCAACCGCGCCCGCTACGGCATCTCCTGGGGCGCCATGGGCGCGGCGGAGGATTGCTGGCTCGCCGCCCGCCAATATGGCCTCGACCGCAAGCAATTTGGCCGCCCGCTCGCCCAGACCCAGCTCTTCCAGAAGAAGCTCGCCGACATGCAGACCAGGATCGCGCTCGGTCTCCAGGCCTCGCTGAGGGTGGGGCGGCTCATGGACGAGGGCCGCGCCGCGCCGGAGATGATCTCGCTCGTCAAGCGCTCGAATTGCGGCGACGCGCTCGACGTCGCCCGCGCCGCGCGTGACATGCACGGCGGCAACGGCATCCAGATCGAGTACAAGGTCATGCGCCACCTCGCCAACCTCGAAACCGTCAACACCTACGAGGGCACGCACGACGTTCACGCGCTGATCCTCGGGCGGGCGCAGACCGGCCTGCAGGCCTTCTTTTGACGATGAGCGCGCTTGCCGGACTGCGCGTCGTCGAACTCGCGCGCGTGCTCGCGGGCCCGACGACCGGGCAGACGCTGGCCGATCTTGGGGCCGACGTAATCAAAGTCGAGAGTCCGGAGGGCGACGAGACGCGCCAATGGGGCCCCCCGTTCATTGAAACGGATGGCGAGCGGTCGGCCGCTTATTTTCACTCCTGCAACCGCGGCAAGCGCTCGATCGTCGCCGACTTCGCGACGGATCGAGGGCGCGAAATCGTTCGGCGCCTCGCGGCGCGCTCCGACGTTTTGATCGAGAACTTCAAGGTCGACGGGCTCGCCAAGTTCGGGCTCGACTATGAGTCGCTGAACGCGCTGAACCCTCGCCTGATCTATTGCTCGGTCACCGGCTTCGGGCAGACGGGGCCTTATGCGAAACGCGCCGGCTACGATTTTCTCATCCAGGGCATGTCGGGGATCATGAGCATTACCGGCGAGCCGGACGGGTCGCCGCAGAAGGCGGGCGTTGCGATCAGCGACCTCTTCACCGGCCTCTATGGCGTCATCGCCATCGAGGCGGCGCTGATCGCACGCGAGCGCACAGGGCGCGGCCAGCGCCTCGATCTTGCGCTGTTCGATTCGATGAGCGCGATGCTTGCGAACCAGGCGATGAACTATCTCGCGTCAGGGCAGTCGCCGAAGCGGATGGGCAACGCCCATGTCAATCTCGCTCCCTACCAGACATTGCCGGTTGCGGATGGCTGGCTGATCGTTGCGGTCGGCAATGACGGACAATTCGCGCGGCTGTGCGGCGTTCTGGGCCTCGAGCCGCTCGCCCGAGATCCGCGCTTTGCAACCAATCCCGGCCGGGTGACGAACCGCGTCGAGATGGGACGCGAGCTTGAAGCGAAGACGCGGCTATGGAAGCGCGATGATCTTCTGGCCGCGTTCGAGGCCGCGGTCGTCCCCGCCGGGCCGATCAACACCATCGCCGATCTCTTCGCCGATCCGCAGTTCGAGGCGCGCGGAATGCAGATCGAGCCGCAGGGGGCGCCCGGCATCCGCAGCCCGATCATGATGAGCGAAAGTCCGCTCGTATTCGAGCGCCGGTCGCCTCGACTCGGCGAGCACCAGGCGGAGATCCTGCGCGAGATCGGGCTCGAATAGCAGCTTTGATCGCTTGACGGCGCTCGTGCACGGGCGGCAAATCGATCGCAAGCGAGGCTGACAAATGAGCGCGATTCGAAACGTCTGCGTCTATTGCGGATCGAGCGCCGGCAGCGACGCCCGCTTCGGCGATGCGGCCGAGGCTTTGGGGCGGGTGCTCGCGGCCGAGGGCGTCGGGCTCATCTACGGCGGCGGCGGCGACGGCCTGATGGGCCGTCTCGCCCGCGCGACGCTCGCGGCCGGCGGCCATGTGACCGGGGTCATCCCCGATTTCCTCATCCGCAAGGAACATGCGCTGACCGCGGCTCACGAAATGATCGTCGTCTCCGACATGCATGAGCGCAAGCGGATCATGTTCGATCGCGCCGACGCTTTCGTCGCGCTGCCCGGCGGGGTCGGCACGCTCGAGGAGCTGGTCGAACAGATGACCTGGGCGCAGCTCAATCGCCATACGAAGCCGATCCTGATCGCCGATATCGGCGGCTTCTGGCGTCCCCTGCTCGCGCTCTTCGCTCATATGCATATCGAAGGCTTCATTCGCGATGGCTTCGACATGCGCTACCTGGTCGCGGAAAGAATCGAGGACGCGCTGCCGATGCTGCGCGCCGCCGCCGAGCGTCGGATGGCCGGCCCCGAGCCGCAGGACGCCGTCTCGCCGCGTAACCTGTAGTGGACCTGCGGGCGGCGCGCCTTCACTTGGCCATGGTGGCGCGATCCTCGCGAACGCAATTTCGCGCGGCTCGAGCGCAGGAGGAGACTGATGACGACACGGACCTTGGCCGCAACGATTGCGGTGGCGATATTTGGGCTGATCGCGCCGCCGGCGCTGGCCCAGAACACTGGGGCGTCCGCCACTCCCCCGACGAAGCTCCGGCCCAAGGCTCAAGAGGTCGCAAACGCCGTCACAGTAACGGTGACGAACTCGCGCAGGGCGGATCTTGTCCAACTGCAGGCGGCCCAGAGCGGATCGGTCGCCTGGAAGAAGGTGCTGGGACCGCTCAAGGCCGGCGCCCACGCGGCCGTCGTCTTGCCACGGCAATTCAATTGCCGCGTCGATCTGCACGGAACCTTCGCCGACGGTCAGTCGATGGACGCGTCCGACGTCGAAGTCTGCACCGAGAAGACGCTAAACCTGACCGAATGAGCGGGGCGCCCTCAAGCTTAGCTGCAGGAGGGCGTCGAGCTTATTTCTCGCCGTACATTTCGGCGACGTGCTCCCAATTGACGAGGGTGTCGAAGAACGCCTTCAGATAGTCGGGCCGGCGATTGCGGTAGTCGATGTAGTAGGAGTGCTCCCACACATCGACGCCCAGGATCGGCTTGCCGCCGTGCACGAGCGGGTTCTCGCCGTTGGCGGTCTTGGTCGCCGACAGCTTCCCGTCCTTCAGCGTCAGCCAGGCCCAGCCGGAGCCGAACTGGGTGACGCCGGCCTGGATCAGGTCTTCCTTGGCCTTGTCGACCGAGCCAAATGACTCAATAAGCGCCTTCTCGAGTTCGCCCGGAATCTTGCCGCCGCCCTTCGGCTTCATCCACTTCCAGAAGTGGATGTGGTTATAATGTTGGCCGGCGTTGTTGAACACCGCGGGGTTCTTGCCGAAAGAGCCCTTTACGATCTCTTCGAGCGGCTTGTTTTCCCACTCCGTGCCTTTGAGAGCGTTATTGCCGTTGTTGACATAGGCCAGATGATGTTTGTCGTGATGAAATTCGAGCGTCTCGCGCGACATGACCGGGGCCAGCGCGTCGTGAGGGTAAGGCAGGTCGGGCAGGGTGAAGGCCATGGGACGGCTCCTTGGGAGGTTAGGGGGCGGATTGGAACCCCAACGGACGTTAGGTCCCTTCGGGACAGCAATTTAGCCGCCGTTCGGCGGCG
The DNA here is from genome assembly GCA_963767245.1 of uncultured Alphaproteobacteria bacterium. Taxonomy (GTDB): domain Bacteria; phylum Pseudomonadota; class Alphaproteobacteria; order Rhizobiales; family Beijerinckiaceae; genus Roseiarcus. The sequence continues at coordinate 137,172 of CAVYDG010000022.1, read as the reverse complement.
CGGCAACTCGATAGCGAAACGGCGCGCTGCCGGGCTTGTTCCATCGCCGGGCGATCATTGCAAACCGAGCGGGCGCGCCTTCGCTCGAGCGGCGTATCGATGCGGGGCCTATGGCGCCGCGCCGCTCGTTCGCCTAGATTTCAGGCTCGATAGGCGGGAGGCTTGATGTTCAAGCACATTCTAATTCCGACGGATGGTTCGGATCTGTCGCGCAAGGCGGTCCTCTATGGCGTGCAACTCGCCAAGTCGTCCGGGGCGAGGGTGACGGCGCTGACGGTGACGGACCCTTACCGCGTGGCGACCATGGACGCCGTCCTGATCCCCGTCGACGAGGGGGAATACGAGGAGCAATCTCAGCGCCTGGCCGACCGGGCGTTGGAGCAGGTCAAAATGGCGGCCGACGCGGCGGGCGTGGCCTGCGAGACGATCCGCGAGCTTCACGACCAGCCCTATCGAGCGATCATCGATTCAGCGCACGCGCTTAATTGTGATGTGATCGTCATGGCTTCGCATGGACGGCGGGGGCTTTCCGCCCTTCTTCTCGGCAGCGAGACCGTCAAGGTGCTGACTCACTCGACGATTCCGGTGCTCGTCTACCGCTGAGGCTCACGAGCGAGCGCGGCCGCCGCAACCAAACCGTCTTTCGCCCGGTCGGCGCGAGCCTGTCTCAGCCGGACCAGTTGCTGGTCCGCCAGAACGCCGATCAGGATGACCGTCCCCATGACGGCGAAATTAAGCGAGCTTGGGATGCCGAGCAGATTGACCAGGTTCTGCAGAACCTGTAGCAGAATGGCGCCGAGCACGATGCCCAGGATCGAGCCCTCCCCGCCGCGCAGCGAACAGCCGCCGAGAACCGCCGCCGCGATTCCGTAAAGCTCGTAGAAATTGCCGTGCGACGCTGGAGAGATCGAGCGCGTATACATGGTGAGGAAAATTGATGAAACGCCAGCGAGCGCGCCGCAGATGACATAAGCCGCCACGATGATCTTCTTGGTCGCGATGCCGGAGAAACGCGCCGCCTCTTCGTTCTTGCCGATGGCGAACAGGTAGCGCCCGAACACCGACCGGTGCAGCAGCACTCCCATGATCAACGCAACGATAAGGAAAATGACGAACGTGTGCGGGATGCCGTAGGTGCGTCCGGTGGTGATCCATTCAAGCGCCGGAAAGCTCTGGCCGAACTCAAATCCGGCAGTCCCGTCGTCTGTGTACCAGCGTGCGACGCCGCGATAGATCAAAAGGCCGCAAAGCGTCACGACGAAGGGTTGCAGGTTCATTCGCGTGACGAGAAATCCATGCACGAAGCCAAGGATCACGCCGAAACCGATAATGATGAGAACGGCGAGGATCCATGGCAGGTGATAGTTCACGAGCAGGTCGACGAAGACGACGCCGAACAGGGCGAACTGCGAACCGATCGACAGGTCGATGCCGCCCGTTATGATGACGAAGCCTTCGCCGATAGAGAACAGGCCGAACAGCCCGACGAGGTTGGCGGTGTTCTCCAGATTGATCGGCGAGATGAAGCGCGGGTTGAGAAACGCCACCACCGCGCCAACGACGACGATAAGCAGGAAAAGTCCGAGATCTTTCTTCAGCATCAGGCCGCACTCTGCTCCGCTCCGCGAGCGACGGCGAGCCGCATCACGTTCTCCTCGCTGAACTGGTCGCGGTTCAGCGTTCCGCTGATTGCGCCTTCCTGCATCACCACGATGCGGTCGCTGACCCCGATCACCTCCTCCATGTCGGAGGAAATCATCAGAATCGCGACGCCTGCGTCGGCCAGCTCCCGCATCAGGGAATAGATTTCGGACTTTGAGCCTACGTCAATGCCCCGCGTCGGCTCGTCGAAGATCATCGCCTTGGGCTTCATCGACAACCATTTGGCGAGCACCACCTTCTGCTGGTTGCCTCCCGAGAGCGTGCGGACCACCGTCTCGACATCGGCCGTCTTGATGTTGAGGGACTGGCGCTGCCGCTCGGCGTTCTTGCGCTCCGCGCCTCCATCCATGAGAAAATATCTGGCGAAGGACAGAAGATCGGGCAGCGAGATGTTGTCGGTCACCGAGTTCTTCAAGCACGAGACCGCTGCGCTTGCGATCCTCGGGCGCGAGGTAGATTCCCTGCGCGATGGCGTCTTTGGCCGAACGAATGGCGACGGGCGCGCCGTTCAGACGAATTTCGCCTCCCAGTATGGGATCAATGCCGAATAGAGCGCGCGCGAGCTCGGTCCGGCCTGCCCCGATCAATCCGGCCATGCCCAGAATTTCGCCCGCTCGCAGCGAAAGGCTCACGGCGTGGCCGGGACGAGAAAGGGTCCGCAAGCCTGTGACCTCGAGAACGTTGGCGCCGGGCGGCAATTTGGGCGTGATGTAAAGCGACTTGAGGTCCCGCCCGATCATGAGGCGAATCATGGCGTCGCGATGGATTTCGTCGCGAGCCAACTCGCCGACAACCGACCCGTCGCGGAGGACGACCACACGGTCGGCGCAGGTTTCGACCTCGTTCAGCCGATGGGTGATAAAGATGATCGACACGCCATCGGCCTTGAGCTCGCCGATGACCCGCATCAGGCGTTCGGTCTCGGTGGACGTCAGGCTGGAAGTCGGCTCATCCATAATGACGACGCGGGCGTTGAGCGAAAGCGCCTTGGCGATCTCCAAAAGCTGGCGCTGCGCAAGCGAGAGGTCGGAAACGAGATCCTCGACCTCGAAATCGACGTCCAGTCGTTTCAGCAAGGGCGCCACGATGCGTTTCACCGCCTTGCGGTCGACGAGCTTGAGGAGGCCGGCTGACAAGGGCTCGCGTCCGATCAGCACATTCGCGCCGACGTCGAGATTGTCGAAGAGATTCAGTTCCTGATGAACGAAGGCGATTCCCGAATTCAGCGATTCGGCGACAGTGAACGAGCTGTGCGCGGCGCCGTCGATCTCGATCGTTCCCTGGTCGGGTGTGACCACCCCGCCAAGAATCTTCATCAGCGTCGACTTGCCGGCCCCATTCTCGCCGATCAGCGCGAGAACTTCGCCCCGGTTCACGGTCAGGCTGACACGGGACAGGGCGCGGACGCCGGGGTAGCTCCTGCTGATGTCGATTAGCCGCAGGAGAGGATCGGCCAAATTCAGTCCTTAAGAAAAAGGGGACGCCGCACATCAGCGCAGCGCCCCAAAACGAAGCAAACCGAACGCGGCTTTCGCGTCCGCTTCTCCGCTTATTTCTTGCCCTGGCGCTCTTTCAGCTCGGCCCAGAAGGCGTCGACGTTATCCTTGCTGATGATCTTGGTCGGGATGATGATGAGGCCGTTCGCGGGAATGAACGATTTGTCTCCCTCGAGATACTTCGCCATGTCCTTCATGCCCTGATAACCCCACTCATAAGGCTGCTGGACGACGGTTGAGGCGATGGTGCCTTCCTTGACGCCGCCGAGGGTGATCGCATCCTCGTCGAAGCCGACGATCGTGATCTTTCCGAGTTTGCCGGCTTCCTTGAGCGCCTCGTAGATGCGGGGCGTGTTGTAGGAATAGTAGCCGACCATGCAGTCGATCTCGGGATGCGCGGTCAGCGTGTCCTCGACATTGCGCTTGGCGCGGGTCTGGTCGCCGTCGTCGGCGCGCACGTCGACTTGCACGATCTTCGAGCCCTTGATCGTCGCGTTGAAGCCTTCGATGCGCTCCCGGGCGTTGTCGGCGCCGGGCAGACCGACGAAGCCCATGCATTTGCCGCCGTTCGGCATCGCCTTGAGCGCGATCTCGCCGGCCTGCTTGCCTGCATCGGTGTTGCTCGAGCCGATATAGGCGACGCGGTTGCTCTTGGGCGCGTCGCTGTCGGTGGTGAACAACGCCACCTGTTTGCCGACACGGTCGAGAGCGTCCGTCATCGTCTTGGGATCGACCGCGCTCACCATGATGGCGGAGACGCCGGCCGCGACGAGGTCATCCATCACGCGCGTCTGAATCGCGGCGGTCCCCTGCTCGGGATATTTGAAGTCGAGGGTGTAGTTTGGCAGCTCGCTCTGCGCCTTCTTGACGCCGGCCTCAGCGGCCTTCCAGAAGTCCGACGGGACGTTCACGACGAACACCATCGTCTTCTTGTCGGCGGCTTGCGCCGATCCGACAAACGCAAACAAGGCGCCAAGCATTGCGCCGGATAGCAGAAGCCTTTTCATGCATTTCCTCCCTGTCTCATTCAAAGCATCACTGACGGATGCTCGACAATTCGAGCCTCTTGGCGGCTCAAGCCGAGAGATCCCTAAAGACAGGCTCGGAGCGGGTCAAGCTTAAGAGATGAGCAGTCAGGCCGGCCACCCGATTGGGTTGGCGGGGTGTCTCAGGCCACTCGTAGGCCCGGCGATCGGCCAGGAGGAGGTTATCAGCTGTGTGACTTACTCCGCCAGCGCCAGGCCGACGCCGCTCGCGCTCAACGTCCGCCCCGCCGCCTTCGCCTCTTCTGCGCGGTCGATTCTCAACAGCGCGAGCGCTTCGCGTCCCGCGGAGGAGCCGAGCGCGCCCACCGCGATTTCGCCGTCCATGACCGGCGTCCCCGGCGCCGGCGCCGGGCCGGCCAGTTTGACGCGAGCGACGCGCTTACGGGCGGTTCCGCGATGCTTCATGCGCGAAACAACCTCCTGGCCGACATAGCAGCCCTTGTCGAAATCGAGGCCATGCAAAAGGTCAAGGTTCACGTCGTGCGGGAACGCATCGTTATAGGTGAAATCGGCGCCGCCCTTCGGCGCGGCGACCGCGATGCGCAGCCCCTCATATTCATTGACGTGCTCGACGCCCAGGGCGGCGGCGATCGGGCACGGCAGGATCGCCCGCCAGCCGAGGCGCGTGTCGCGCGGGTCGGCGTAGACAAGGCCGCCCTCAACTGCCCCCGGCTCGCCGCCCCAGAACGCCGCTACGGCGCTGTCGCCGCTGACATCGGCGACCGCGACTCTGGCGCGCAACTTGTAGAAACCGAGCCGCTTGGCGAGATCGATCGCCTGCGCCGCTGCGCAATCGAGGAGATAGGCCCCGCCCTCGACCGAGGGCGCGCGAACGACGATCATGTCGAACATGATCTTGCCCTGCGGCGTGAGCAGCGCCGCATAGCACGCCTCGCCCGGCGCAAGGCGCTCGACGTCATTGGTCACAAGACCCTGCAGAAACCCAGTCGCATCGGCGCCGCTGACCGATACGACGCCCCGGTCGTCAAGCATGGCGGCTTTCTTGCTCATGCGTTTTCCCCTTTGGTTTCGCTTGCAAGGACAGACACTGTCAAATAGGCCGCTTTCGCGCCACTGCAAGAAAGGCAAGGCCATGCCGTCGGGTTTCGATTGCGTGCTCACCGGCGGCGTCGTGATCAACCACGACGGGATCGGCATTCGCGACATCGGCGTTCGCGACGGGCGCATCGCGGCAATCGGCGCCCTGGGTGCGGCCGCAGCGGGCGAGCGCATCGATTGCCGCGGCCTTCACATTCTGCCCGGCGTGATCGATTCCCAGGTCCATTTTCGCGAGCCGGGCCTCGTTCACAAGGAGGACCTCGAAACCGGCTCGCGCGCGGCCGTCCTCGGCGGGGTGACCGCCGTGTTCGAAATGCCCAACACCGATCCCACAACGACCAGCGCCGAGGCGCTCGCCGACAAGCTCGCCCGGGCGAAAGGCCGCATGCATTGCGACTTCGCCTTCTGGGTCGGCGGTACACATCAAAACGTCGCCGAGCTCTCCGAGCTTGAGCGCCTGCCGGGCGCGGCGGGAATCAAGGTGTTCATGGGCTCCTCGACCGGGCGCCTGCTGGTCGCGGACGACGAGGGAGTGCTGGCGATCCTCAAGCACATCCGTCGCCGCGCCGCCTTCCACAGCGAGGACGAGGCGCGGCTCAACGAGCGCAAGGCGCTGCGCGTCGCCGGCGATCCGTCCTCACATCCTCACTGGCGCGACGAAATCGCCGCCCTGCGCTCGACCGAGCGCCTCATCCGACTTGCGCGCGAGGCGCGGGCGCAAGTGCACGTTCTGCACATCTCGACCGGCGAGGAGATGGATTTCCTGGCTGGCGCCAAGGACGTCGCGAGCTGCGAGGCGACGCCCCATCACCTGACGCTGAGCGCAGAGGACTACGTGCGCCTGGGCACGAAAATGCAGATGAACCCGCCGGTTCGCGGCCCCGAACACCGCCACGCGATCTGGCGCGGGCTTCAGGCCGGCGTCGTTGACGTCCTCGGCTCCGACCATGCGCCCCATACGCTGGAGGAGAAGGCCAGGCCCTATCCGGAAAGCCCGTCGGGCATGACCGGCGTCCAGACGCTCGTTCCGATCATGCTCGACCATGTCAATGCGGGACGGCTCACGCTCGAGCGATTCGTCGATCTGACCAGCGCAGGGCCCCAGCGCCTGTTCGGCATCGTCGGCAAGGGCCGCATCGCCGCCGGCTACGACGCCGACTTCACCATTGTCGATCTCAAGCGCCGAGAGACGATCCTCGATTCCTGGATCGCCTCGCGCTCACGCTGGACGCCCTATGACGGGATGAAGGTGACCGGCTGGCCGGTCGGGACCATCATCCGCGGACGGCGGGTGATGTGGGAGGGCGAACTCGCCGCCCCGTCGACGGGCGAGGCGGTGCGGTTCTGGTGAGGGGCGCTCGCTTCACCGCTCGATGGCGAGCTTTGCAATATAGCCCGATCGCGTCTCGCCGGCGGCGCGCGCTTCATCGTCGAGCCGACGCAACACGCGGCGCGGCAGCGTGATGTTGACGCGCGCGATGGAATCATCGAGGGCCGCTGGATCGATTGTCACAAGCGAAAGGATCCAGCCCGCAAATTCCGGCTTGGCGCGGACCGCCTCAAGTGACGAGGGCGGTGGGATCGGATCGCCGGCGTCGAGCGCGGTCTCGATCCACGCAAGCCCCGCCTCTTCGGCGCCCGCGATCGCCTCCTCCAGCGTATCGCCGGCCGAGAAGCAGCCGGGCAGATCGGGCACGACAACACCATAGGCAGTTTCGTCAGTCTGAGGTTCGATGGCAATCGGATAGCGCATAATCAGAGCCCAGCCTGTTTACGGATCGCGGCGACGAGGCCGACGCCCAATTCGCGCTTGGGATGAGGCACAACCACGATCCCCTGCCGTCGAGGATGAATGAATATGTGGTGGGAGCCGCGAACGCGCTTCAAGACCCAACCTGCCTTCTCCAATTGGCGGATGAGGTCGGCGCTCCGCATGGTGTGTATCATACACACGCACGCCCGCTTTGACAATGGAATAGGCTCGGAAACGTCTTCGTGCGCGATCCTCTTAGCCCATCACCTGCATCGTCAGCCACGTCGCCGCTAGCGCGGGTTTCTGCACCCCTTCGATCTCCACGCTGACCTCGTAACTCAACTGCCACTCGCGCGCCGACCGGTGGGTGACCGCCTGCAGGGTAAAATGCCCGCGCACCCGGCTTCCCGAGCGCACGGGGTGGAGAAACCGCACCCGATCGAAGCCGTAGTTCACGCCGTGAACTGCGCCCTCGATTTTCGGCAGCGCGCTATAGGCCATGGCCGAGAGCAGCGAGAGGGTGAGGAACCCATGCGCGACCGTGCCGCCGAACGCCATCGCGCCCGCCCGTTCAGGGTCGACATGGATGAACTGCTCGTCCTCGGTGACCTCGGCGAAGGCGTCGATCCGCTCCTGATCGACAATGAGCCAGCGCGAGACAAAGCTGCGCCCGACCATCGCCGCAAGATCGGCCGCAGGGACCTTCTTGACGTCCGCCCAATCGTTCATTCGTGGCCTCCGAACATTGACGGCGGCGGGGCGACCGCGAGGCCGCCGTCGACCGGCAGGATCGCGCCTGTCGTGTAGGCGCCGCCGCACCCGGTCAGGAACAGGATCGCGCCGGCGATGTCGTCTTCGCGCCCGAGCCGGCCCATCGGCACTGTCTTGGCGCCGCGAGCGGCGCCGGCTTCGTCGCCGATCGCGAACCGCGTCATGTTGGTGGGAAACGGCCCCGGCGCGATCGCATTGACCGTCACTTGCCGTCCGGCGAATTCGTGGGCGAGAATGCGGGTCAGGTGATGCACAGCCGCCTTGGAGGCCGAATAAGCGTAGGCGTTTTCGGCATGCGTCGCCGTCCCCATGACCGAGCCGAGGTTAACAATTGTCGACGGCCGCTCCGCGCTCGCCGAGGCGAACAGCGCCGGCGCCAGATCGCGGGTGAGCGAGAACAGGCCCGCGACATTGACGCTCATCACCCGCTCCCAGGCCTTCCAGGGATAGGTCTCGAACGGCTCGCCCCAGGTGAGGCCGGCGTTGTTGACGAGAATGTGCAAAACCTCGGTGCGCCTGCGAGTCTCGGCCACAAGCGCAGCGACGCCCGCTTCATTCGCGACCGTGCCGCCGAAGCCCTCGCAAGGCCCAAACGCGGAGAGCTCATGCGCCGCCGCCTCGCAAGCCTCAGCCTTGCGCGAGGCGATCAAGACCCGCGCTCCGGCGCGGAGCAGCGCCTCGGCGCAAACCCGGCCGAGGCCAGTCGCACCGCCGGTCACCAGCGCGGTGCGGCCGTGGACGGAAAAAAGCTCACTTGGGGTCAACATGGCTCCCTGCGCCAGTCGCGATTTGCCAAGGACCATAGCAATTCCGCCGCCAGGGCCAAACCGGGCGAAACTCGACTTGCATGCCAGGCCGGGCGCGGGTCATTCTGCCTGAAAGGGAGCGGTCGATGGCTCAAGACGCGGGGCTTCATCTTGTCGTCATGGTCGGGAGCCTGCGGAAGGGCTCTTACAATGCGGCGATCGCCCGCGCCCTGCCCGCGCTCGCCCCGGACGGCATGACAATCTCCGTCCTCCCCTCGGTCGGCGAATTTCCGCCTTACAACGCCGACGTGCAAGTGGAGGGCCTTCCGCCTGTCGTGACCCGCACTGCGGACGCCATTCGCGCGGCGGACGGTTTGATCGTGGTGACGCCAGAGTACAATCATACGATTCCCGGCGCCATGAAGAACGCAATCGACTGGATATCCCGCCTGCCCAATCAGCCTTTCGCCGCCAAGCCTGTCGCGCTTCAGAGCGCCTCGCAAGGGCTTTGGGGCGGCCTGCGCGCCCAGCTCGCGTTGCGCCACATGTTCGTCTACCTCGACGGCCGCCTCCTCAACAAACCCGAGGTCATCATCCCCCTGGTCCAGAACAAGGTCGACCCAGCCACCGGCGAACTGACGGATCCGCCGACCCGCGGCTTCATCGCCGACCAGCTGAAAGCCTTCGCCGCCTTCATCCGGCGTTGACGTGCGACCAGGCGCCGCCCACATTGACCGAAGCCTTGGAGCCGCGTCCGTGAAAGTCTCGCTCGTCCAGATGAACTCGATCAACGACAAGGCCGCCAATATCGCGGCGGCCGCGGCGCTGATCGAGCGCGCCGTCGCCGAAGAGGGGCCGGACTGGGTGCTGCTGCCGGAGCAATTCGACTGGGCCGGCGGCTCGAGGGCGGAGAAGGTCGCCAACGCCGAGCGCCTCCCCGGCGGCCCGGCCTATGCGATGGCCCAGGCGCAAGCGATCAAGCATCGCATCTTCGTCCACGCCGGCTCGATCATGGAGAAGATCGACGGCGAGGACCGCTACCACAACACTTCAGTCGTCTTTAATCGCGACGGCGAGGAGATCGCCCGCTACCGCAAGATCCACCTGTTCGATGTCATGACCCCGGACGGAACCGCCTATAAGGAGAGCGCCACCGTGAAGGCGGGCGATGCGGTCGTCACATACGACTGCGAAGGGGTCACCGTTGGCTGCTCGATCTGCTACGACCTTCGCTTTCCCGACCTCTTCCAGGCGCTGGCGGAGAAGGGGGCCGAGATGATCGCGATGCCGGCGGCTTTCACCATGCAGACCGGCAAGGACCATTGGGAAGTGCTTTTGCGCGCCCGCGCGATCGAGACCGAGGCCTATGTCTGCGCCAGCGCCCAGACCGGCTCGTGCACGGTCGGCAACGAGAGCCGCCAGACTTACGGCCATTCGCTCGTCGCCGACCCCTGGGGCCACGTGATCGCCAAGGCCTCCGACGGCGTCGGAATCGTCTCCGCCCGGATCGATCCGGCGAGGGTCAAGAAGGTGCGCGCGATGATTCCGGTGGCTGAACATAAGGTCAAGATCGCGCGGGCCTAGCCGGTATCTGCCAAAGGCAAACGCAAAAACTTGGGCAGGCGATTGTTTATTATGCTTTTCCCTCCCCTCCGCGCGCGCCATGAGTGGCGCGCCCGACCGCGGTGATAGAGAACAATCGGACCCCCGTTCATGGCTGAAGACGAACTCGACCTCAAGACGCTCGCGGACGACGAACTCGTCGGGCAGATGCACGACGACCTCTACGACGGCCTCAAGGAAGAGATCGTAGACGGCGTCAAGATTCTGCTCGATCGTGGGTGGGTCCCCTATGACGTCCTGACCAAGGCGCTGGTCGAGGGCATGCGCATCGTCGGCATCGACTTCCGCGACGGCATTCTGTTCGTGCCGGAAGTGCTGATGTCAGCCAACGCGATGAAGGCGGGCATGGCGATCCTGCGCCCCCTGCTCGCCGCGACCGGCGCGCCGAAAATGGGCAAGATGGTGATCGGCACCGTCAAGGGCGACATTCACGACATCGGCAAGAACCTGGTCTGCATGATGATGGAGGGCGCCGGCTTCGAGGTGTTCGACATCGGGATCAACAACAGCGTCGAGAAATATCTCGAGGCGATCGACAAGCATCAGCCCGAAATCCTCGGCATGTCAGCGCTGCTGACCACCACCATGCCCTACATGAAGGTCGTCATCGACACGCTGAAGGAAAAGGGCATGCGCAACGATCACATCGTGCTGGTCGGGGGCGCGCCGCTCAACGAAACCTTCGCCGAGGCGATCGGCGCCGACGCCTACTGCCGCGACGCGGCGGTGGCGGTGGAGACGGCCAAGGCCCTGCTCGCGCGCCGGCAGGGAACGCTGCAGGCCCGCGAGAAGGTTTGAGCGCCGGCAATCAAACCTGAGTTGCGAGGTCGGCCGAACGAGCGAAACGAAGACCAAAGGCTGTTGAAGGTTCTCTCACCGTGACGCTCGCGCCCGCCGCCGATATCCGCTCTGAAGCGAGCTACCCGCGCCGCAAGGACGGCGCGCGCAGGATCCTCGTCATCGCCTGTGGCGCGCTCGCGCGCGAAGTTCTGGCGCTCAGGCTCGATCACCTCGACGTCGTTTGCCTGCCGGCGCAATTGCACAATCATCCCCGCCGCATTCCGGAGGCGATGCGGGCGAAGATCCGCGCCCATCGCGCCGCCTACGACGAGATCCTCTGCCTCTACGGCGATTGCGGAACCGGCGGCGAGCTCGATCGCGTGCTCGAGGAAGAGGGCGTGAGCCGCATTGAGGGCGCCCATTGCTACGCGTTCTATGCAGGCGACGAGGCGTTCTCGCGCCTCGCCGAGGAAGAGCCGGGCACGTTCTACCTCACCGACTTTCTCGTCCGCCATTTCGACGCGCTGGTCATCCGCGGCCTCGGGCTCGACCGCTTTCCGCATTTGCGCGACGACTATTTCGGCAATTACCGCCGCGTCGTGCATCTGGCGCAATTCGACGATCCCGATGTCGAGGCGAAAGCCAGGGCGGCGGCCGACCGCCTCGGCCTGGCCTATGAGCGCCGCTTCACCGGCCTTGGCGGGATTCGCGCCTTTCTCGACGGCGCGACGCAAACGAGGGAAGCGCCATGACCAGCTTGACCGTCCTCTACTGGCGCGACATTCCGAGCCAGGTCATCGTCAAGGCGGGACGTTCATCGGCGAAGCGGGAATTGTCGGAGCGCTTCATCCGCGCCATTGATGCGGCGGCGATGCACGCCGGCGCGAAAAGCGACGACGCCTATCTTGCCGAATGGCGGCGCGGCGCGCCGACTCCCTGCGGCGAGGATCTGGAGAAGGAAGCCTCCGCCGCCGCCGAGCGGCTGGAGAGGGAATACGACACCCACCGCCTCGCGCTGCTCGCCAAGCACGATGGGCGCGAAGGCCCAGCTTGACCGCGCTCATCACGCCTTCCGCGTTCGAGCCGCGCGGGAAGTGGCCGCCGCCGCGGCGCAACCCGCGGATGAGGAATTGGAGCGTTCGCCAATCGGCGTTGATGGAGCAGCTCTACAAGCACTTCGAATCCGCGATCGCTGGCGTCGCGCCGATCTTTCAGCGCATTGGCTTTGCCCGGCTCGAACGGCCGGTCGCGGCGCTCGAGGCCGGCGTCAAAGGCTTCCTTTTCGACTGCCGCATGTGCGGCGACTGCGTTCTGTCGAAAACGGGCATGTCGTGCCCGATGAATTGCCCGAAGGGGTTGCGCAACGGCCCGTGCGGCGGCGTCCGCGCCGACGGCAATTGCGAGGTCTATCCCGACATGCCATGCGTCTGGGCTCAAGCCTACGAGGGCAGCCTGCGCATGCGCGAGGGCGCCGCGATCGCCGAGATTCTCCCGCCGATCAACCACGCACTCAAAGGCTCCTCAGCCTGGATGCGGGTCGCGCGCGAGAACGCCGGAGCGCGGACATGACGGCCGCGGTCCCTCACCCGCACGACATCGGCGCGGATCCGGCCGCCCCGCTCGTCGACCTGCCGGGCCATTCGTCGCGCGGGCGGTTGGAGCGTGTGCTTCGGCGCGGAGAGTTCGCCGTCACCGCCGAGCTCAGTCCGCCGGATTCGGCCAATGTCGAGGAGGTTGAGAAGCGGGCGGGCAATTTCGAGGGCTGGGTCGACGGCATCAACGCCACCGACGGCTCGGGCGCGCATTGCCACATGTCGAGCGTAGCGGTCTGCGCGATCCTGACTCGCATCGGCTATTCGCCGGTGATGCAGATTTCCTGCCGCGACTACAACCGCATCGCTATTCAGGGCAACGTTCTCGGCGCGGCGGCGCTCGGCGTCGGCAACGTGCTGTGCCTCACCGGCGACGGGGTGCAGTGCGGCGACCACCCGGAGGCCAAGCCGGTCTTCGATCTCGACTCGATCTCGCTGCTCTCGATTATCCGTGCGATGCGGGACGAGGGTCAATTCATGTCGGGACGGAAACTGACCACGCCGCCTCGCATCTTCCTCGGCGCGGCGGAGAACCCGTTTGCCCCGCCGCAGGATTTCCGCCCGATCAGGCTGGCCAAAAAGATTGCGGCCGGCGCGCAGTTCGTCCAGACCCAATATTGCTTCGATCTTGCGACGATGAAGAGGTTCATGGCCAAGGTGCGCGACATGGGCCTCGACGAGCGCTGTTTCATTCTGGGCGGCGTCGGTCCGCTGGCGTCGGCCAAGGCCGCCCGCTGGATGCGCGCCAGCGTTCCTGGAGTGCACATTCCGGACGCGGTCGTCGCCCGGCTCGAGGGCGCGGCCGACCAGAGGGCGGAGGGCAAGCGCATCTGCATCGAGATGATCCAGGCTTTGCGGGAGGAGCCGGGAATTGCCGGCGTACACCTGATGGCCTATCGGCAGGAGCAGAAGGTGGCGGAGATCGTCCACGAGTCCGGCGTTTTGCGCGGCCGCGCGCCGTGGCGGCGCGATTTCATCCCCAAGATGCAGCCGGTCGAGAGTCTGGAGGGGTGAGCGCCGCCCCTCATCCGGCCGCTTCGCGGCCACCTTCTCCCGCATGCGGGATTAGGGAGCGCGCGCCCCTCTCCCGCAGAGGGCGTCGAAGGACGCCCGTCTCTCGACGGGCTATGCGGGACAGGGCTGGGGTGAGGGAACACGTCCTCACCAGAGGCATAGCCAGGATTGTTGCAACATGACCGACACCGTCGTCTCCTCAGCCAAAAAAGAAGTCGTCATTGGCTTCGAGCGCCGCTTCGTCATGATCGGCGAGCGCATCAATCCGACCGGGCGCAAGTCGCTCGCGGCCGAGATGGCGGCGGGCGACTATAGCCGCGTCGCCGCCGAGGCTTTGGCCCAGGTCGAAGCCGGCGCGCAGATGCTCGACGTCAACGCCGGCATTCCGCTCGCCGACGAGCCGCGCATCCTCGCCGAATGCATCAAATTGGTGCAGGAGACGGTCGAGGTCCCGCTGTCGATCGATTCCTCGATCGTCGAAGCGCTGGAGGCGGGCCTTGCGGCCTATAAAGGCCGGCCGCTCGTCAATTCGGTGACCGGCGAGGACGAGCGGCTCGAGCGCGTGCTGCCGCTCATCAAGAAATACGACGCGGCAGTGATCGCGATCTCCAACGACGAGACCGGCATCTCCGAGGACCCCGACGTACGTTACGCGGTCGCGAAGAAGATCGTCGAGCGGGCGGCGGACTATGGGATCAGGCGCGAGGACGTGGTCGTCGATCCGCTGGTCATGCCGGTTGGCGCAATCAACGACGCCGGCGCGCAGCTCATGCGCCTGCTTCGCCGCCTGCACGGCGAGCTCAAGGTCAACACCAGCTGCGGCGCGTCGAACTTCTCCTTCGGCCTGCCCAATCGCCGCGGATTGGCGGCGACATTCCTCCCGATGATGATCGGCGCCGGCCTCACCTCGGCGATCATGAATCCGCTCCACGCCGAGGACATCCAGGCCATCTTTGGCGCCGACGTCGTCATGGGCCACGATCCCAATTGCGGGGCATGGATCCGCAAATATCGCGAACCAGCGCCGGAGGGAGAGGCAGGCGCCGGCGGCGGCCGGCGCGAGGGGCGCCGGCGCGCCCGGGCATGAGCCTGCGTCTGAGAAATTGCCGTTGAGCGCCCATCGCATCGTCTTTACGCCGTCCGGCAAGCGGGGCGAATTCGCCGACGGGACGAGCCTGCTCGCCGCCGCGCGCGGACTCGGCGTCGATCTCGATTCGGTCTGCGGCGGGCGGGGCATTTGCGGCCGCTGCCAGGTCGATATCGCCGCGGGCGACTTCGCCAAGCACGCGATTTGTTCGAGCGCCGATCATGTGACGCCATGGGGCGAGGTCGAGGGCCGCTATATCGACAAGCGCGGCCCACTTGCCGTTGGCCGACGGCTCGGATGTCAGGCGAAAATTTGCGGCGATCTTGTCGTCGACGTGCCGCCCGAAAGCCAGGTTCACCGGCAGGTGGTGCGCAAGCGCGCCGAGACCCACCCGATCGAGATCGATCCTGTCGTGCGCCTCTACTATGTCGAGGTCGCCGAGCCGGACATGCACGACCCGTCGAGCGACCTGCGCCGGCTGCAGCAGGCGCTGAGCGAGCAATGGGGTCTCGCCGAGACGAACGCCGATCTCGCGACGCTCGCGGGCTTACAGAAGACGCTGCGCGCCGGGAAATGGAAAGTCACCGCCGCGGTGCGCAAGGGCCACGATATCGTCGCACTGAGGCCGGGCTTCGCCGAGCGCGCTTTCGGCGTCGCCATCGATGTCGGCTCGACCACGATCGCCGCCCACCTGACCGATCTCACGAGCGGCGAGGTCGTCGCCGCGGTCGGGGCGATGAATCCGCAAATCCGCTTCGGCGAAGACCTGATGAGCCGTGTCTCCTACGTGATGATGAACCCGGGCGGGGACAAGGAATTGACCCGCGCCGTTCGCGAGGCGATAGACGGGCTGATCGGCGAGGCCGCGCGCGAGGCGGGGGTGGAGCGCGGCGAGATCCTGGAAGTGACCATCGTCGGCAATCCGATCATGCATCACCTTGTTCTCGGCCTCGATCCTACCGAACTCGGCGGGGCGCCGTTCGCACTGACCATCGATGGCGCCTATGAAATGCGCGCGCGCGAAACTGGCCTCGACATCGCGCCGGGCGCTTTCGTTTATGCGTTGCCCTGCATCGCTGGCCACGTCGGCGCGGACGCGGCCGGCGTCGTGCTCGCCGAGGGCCCGCATCTCAAGGACGAGCTGACGCTGCTCGTCGACGTCGGCACCAACGCCGAGATCGTATTCGGCAATCGCGCCCGGCTGCTCGCCTGCTCCTCGCCAACCGGCCCGGCGTTCGAGGGGGCGCAGATCTCCTGCGGTCAGCGCGCCGCGCCGGGCGCAATTGAGCGCGTGCGCATCGATCGCGCGACGCTCGAGCCGCGCTTCAAGGTGATCGGCTCCGATCTCTGGTCCGACGAACCCGGCTTCGCGGCGGCGACGGAGACGACCGGCGTCACCGGCGTCTGCGGGTCCGGGATCATCGAGGCGATCGCGGAGATGTTCTTAAGCCGGATCGTGTCGGAGGACGGCGTCATCGAGGGCGCGCTGGCCGAGCGAACGAAGCGGGTCGAACAGGTCGGCCGCACCTTCGCCTATGTGCTCAACGAGGGTCAGCCACGGCTCCTCATCTACCAGACCGACGTGCGCGCTATCCAGCTCGCCAAGGCGGCGCTCTACGCCGGCGCCAAGCTGCTCACGGAGCGCGTCGGCGCCGCGCCCGAGCGCGTGACCCTCGCCGGCGCCTTCGGCAGCCATATCGATCCCATCTACGCGATGACGCTCGGGCTCATCCCCGACTGCGATCTCTCCAAGGTGGCGAGCGCCGGCAACGCGGCGGGAACCGGCGCCCGCATCGCCCTTCTCAACCTCGCGTCGCGGGCGGAGATCGAGGGCGTGGTGCGGAGGATCGAGAAGATCGAGACGGCGATCGAGCCCGACTTCCAGCGCCATTTCGTCGCCGCGATGGCGTTCCCCAATAAGGAGGACGCATTTACCAATCTCGCCGAGCGCGTCGAACTCCCGCCCCGCAAAGAGCCGGGCACGGAGGGTGGGCGCAGGAGGAGACGGTCGGCCGCCCCGGAAACGGCTTAGAGCTTGGCTCGTTAGGAAGGTTACGCCGCCGTCACCCGAGCCACGGGGCGCTTTGAACCCCGGCTTCTCGCGGGGACAGGTTCGGTCGAAGATGGCCCGCTTAGTCCGGTCTGACGTGAATGGTCTGTCGATAGCGAATTAAGTTGTCCGGTTTTGGTAGCACATCATATGTCCGCTTCTTCTGGTTCTGTTCTCCTGTGGGCGGAGTGGGCAAGCCGGAGGCTTGTCCATGCCGTCCACAGGCTCGCCGCCGAGCGGATTTAGGCGGCGTTTTTCGCATCTCTGATCGTTCCGTTCTGGTCGTAGCGGCCGATACAGCGCGGCCCGTGGAAGAGGGCGTGGGAGCCGTCGGCGTAGAGGTGCACCTTGACCCGCGCCTTGACGAAATGCGGCCGCATCGGGCTTTCCGGGATCTGGAGCTTGAGCGTCCGGTAGGAGACGCAATTGTCATGGCCGACCTGCCGCTCCTCCTCGACACACAGGATCTCGTCGAGGTCGACGCCGGGAATGGCGTGAAGGCCGAGCCCTCGCCGGCCGGCGCAATCGCGAAGCGGGCGTTGTGGGCGGGCAGATAGACCTCTCGGAGGAAAGCGTTCGCCGCCTCGACCGTTGTGACGCCGGCGAGCGCGAGCTCCTTGACCAGCCGGTCCTGAAGCGTCCCGAACGCCCGCTCCGATCGCCCCCGCGCCTGCGGCGAATAGGCCCCGATGTGCTCGACCCCCAATTGCTCGAGCGCCCGGCCGACCTGGGTCGGATGGCCGCGGTCGATCTCGCCGCCGGCTTTGGGGGTGTGAAAGTAGTGCGCCCCGCGGTCGGTGTAGAGGCTCATCGGCAGGCCGTGGGCTGAAACACCTCTTTCAGCGCCCGGAAGGTCGAGGCCGTGCCCTCCTCCTCGGTCAGGAACGCCGAGTAGATTGCCCCCGTCGCATCGTCGAGCGTGACGATCAGGTCGAGCGCCCCCTGGCCTTCGAGCCAGGCGTGGCGCGAGCCGTCCTGGTGCAGCATCATCCCCGGCAGCGGGCGCCGCTCGCGCTTCCTCCGATGCGCCCCCTTGCGCGGCGCCTTGGCCACCACGCCCATCCACTGAAGGTGCAGCTTGGTCCAGGTGTAACTCCAGCCGAAGCCGTGGTCCTGCACCAAATGCTCGTGGAAGTGCTTGACCGTGAAACCCTGGTAGCGCTCGCGATAGAGCCGCTCCACCTCTTCGGCCCGGTCGACCGGAACCCGCTTGCCCGACGCCTTGCCAAGCCTGCGGTCCAATAACCCAGCCTCACCCTCCTCCTCGTAGCGGCGCGTCCAGCGCCGGAACGTCCGCTCGCTCACCCCCAAAAGCTCCGCCGCCTCTTCCTGGTTCAGCTCCGCCGATTCCCAGCGGTTCAGAATGTTCAAAAACACCGCCATGCGCACCCCCTGAAGGGCATCCGTCCGGCGCATCCAACCCCTCCAAAAAAGGGCCGGACTTACCGGACAGATCGTGCGCTACCTAAACCGGACATATCGTCTGCTAGCGACATCTGACGTGAATGGTCTTGACAAAAGCAGAAATAAGCGCTAGCTTGCTTCTTGATTACAGAATCTGGCGACTGCGCCGCCAAGGAGGAGAACACACACGATCGCGAAGTGTGATATAGACGCCTCGGAGAGGGCAAGGGAGGGCAATCGGGGGCAGAATCGACCGTAACCCACTGAGAAGTCTCGAATCCGGGAAATAGAATGAAAAGAAATGAAGCCGGAGGGAAGCATTCGCCTTCACTGGCTTTCCGCCCGCTTCCCGCTTCTTCAATCCGCCTCACCGAACCCCGTCGTCGCGCTGCATCGCCAGCGCGCTTATTGACCGGCGATGATCTTGATCGGCGCGCCGAGGATCGTGAGCGGCAGCGAGACGATCGCGCCGACCCCGCTGACAGCCGTGTCGCCCACGTCGCTCGCCTTGTGATCCGCTGGCACTCCCCGGGCGAGAGCCGCGCGCAGGTCGGGCGCCACCGCCGCCAATTGGGCGAATTTATCGTGGTTTGTGGAGTTGGTCGCCTTGAGGTCAGTGAGGTCGATCACGGTCGCGCCCAGCGTGGCAAGCTCCGCGACGTCGGGGTTGTCGCCCACTCGCGTCACGCCGCCGGCGATGCTCCTCGAGAGAAACAGCGCCCGGTCGTCCTGGGACAGGATGATGTAGAACGGCTTGCGCGGCTTGCCGAAGCGACGCATCTGCGACTTGAACACGTCGATGTCGATATCGGGCGCGGCGAGAAACACATAGCCGATCTTGTCCGCGTGACTGAGGTCGCCCGAGATCTTGATCTGCCGGAACGCTTCCACCGTCACCCAATTGCCCATCGAGTGGGCGAGGACATTTACCTCTTCGGCGTTGCTGGACAGCAGCAGACGGAGCGTGTGCTCGAGGCCGTCGCGGGCCGCGGTCGCGCTGTTGAGATCGTAGACATAAGCCGTGGGCTTTCCGCGCGACGCCCAGGTGAAGAGCACCGGGACGCCGGGCGCCTTCGCGTCGTGGGCGAGCTGCGCCAGGCGGTAGAGTCCCTCCGCGAACATCGTATTGAAGCCGTGAATGAAGAGAAAGACCTTGCGCTTTCCCGGCGGCCTTTGTGCGAGCTGCGCGTTCAGCGCCTGAACGAACGCTTTGTCACCATCGAGATATCTTTCGTCGTGCACGACGAAATCGACATTGGGATCGCCGGGCGGCGTCGTCGCCCATTCGATCTCGCCTTCCCTATGCGTCGGCGGGACCGAAACGGTCAGCTCGGCATAGTTGACGACAGTCGCCCTGTCGCCGTTGAAAAGCGTGCCCGGCCGGTCGTCTCGTTCCCGCGTCGTTGCGACAAGCAGAGTGTGGTCGACGGCGCCGGGAGCGCTCAGCGCGACCGCGCTGAGAAAGCCGCTCTCCGGCCGCGAGGCGCAGCCGCCGAGACAGACTGCGACAAGCACAATCGCGAAAACGGCAAGCGATCGCGTCGACGATTTCACGAGCGGCACGCAGGGGGCGCCCGTTCGCGCCGCGAAGTCATTCACCTAAGCCCCCGCACGCCCGTCGCCGGCCTCTGACGATCCTCGACCCGGCCCCCGCAGCCTCCTTAACGCGCGGGTTCCCGGATTGACAGGGAAAATGCGCCGCCGCGCGTTTTCTTTGTCCCGCCCATGGCTTATGGGTTTCGGCGGCGGTCGGCGGCTCGTCTGTCCCACGGGCGGAAGGGGTCGCGAGTTTCGGAGGCGGCAGTGCTTCAGCTCTATGGCAACCCACTATCCCGGGCCATGCGGTGCCTCTGGATGCTCGAGGAGATTGGCGAGCCGTACCAGCTGATTGAGAAAAGCACCCGACCAGGCGATCTGCAGACCCCCGAATATCTGCGATTGAACCCGAATGCGCGGATTCCCACCCTTGTCGATGGCGAGGCGGTGTTATGGGAATCCATGGCGATCAACATCTATCTGGCGCAGAAGTACCGGGGTCCGATGCAGTGCAGCAGCCCCGAGGTGCTGGGGAAGGCCGCCCAATGGAGCTTTTGGGCGATGCTGGAATTGGAGGAGTTGCTGCTCGATCTGTTGAACCATCGTGCAGTGCTGCCTGAACTTGTCCGGGATCCGTCGCATGCGGAACGCAGTGAGCTGCTGCTGCAAAAGCCGTTGCGAGTGCTCGACCGCTCTTTGGGCGAGCGCCAGTTTTTGGCTGGCGACAGCTTTACCCTCGCCGATCTCAACGTGGCGAGCAGCCTGGTCTGGGGCAAAATGGCGAGGCTGGACCTGTCCGCCCATCCGAACGTGGCGCGATGGCTGAACGTCTGCTTGACGCGGCCGGCCTATCGTAGAGTCCGCGAACGGAAAGCGGGGAAGTAGATCGGCAGCCGCGCTTTTCTGGCAGTCCCAGGATTCGGGTATCATAGTCCTATGGCTGAGGATCGGCAGCTCGCGCGCGCGCTGGCGCGCCTCGACGCTCTTACGAACTGGGAGAACCGTCCGCGCTCAACCATGCGGGTCGGGCTTGAGCCGATGCTCGACTTGGCCCGGCGGCTTGGCGACCCGCAAAAGTCCTTTCGCTCGATCCATGTCGGGGGAACCAAGGGTAAGGGTTCAGTGTCGGCGCTGATCGAGGCCGCGCTGGCGCGCGCCGGACTTTGCGTCGGCCGTTATGCGTCGCCGCATGTCGAACACATCACCGAACGGGTGACCCTCGAAGGACACGACATCGACGAGGCTTCGCTCGCGCGCGCCCTTGATAAAGCGCTCGACGCCTACGAGGCCGCGTCCGACGCCGGGAGCCCCGCCGCCCGGGCCACTTGGTTCGACCTTCTGACCGCTGCCGCTTTCATCATTTTCGCCGAAACACGGCGCGAGTGGGCGGTCGTGGAGGTCGGGCTTGGCGGGCGGCTCGATTCGACCAACATCGTCGTGGGCGAGATCGCGGTCGTCACCAACATCGGGCTCGAGCATACCGAGATTCTGGGCCAGACGCGCGCGGCGATCGCGCGCGAGAAGGTCGGCATCCTCAAACCTGGCGCCGCGCTCGTCACCTCGCTTGACGCGGATGACGAGGCCGGGCGCGTGCTTCAGGCCCGCGCCGACGAACTCGGATCGCCGGTCATCCGCCCGCGTCCCGGCGCATGGGCGACGATCGAGGAAGTGAATGTCGCACTCGCCGGCGCGACCCTCGATCAGCTCGGCGCATTGGGCGTGCGCGCCCCGGCAGTCGGCGGCGCCGCGATCGGCGCCTGGCTCCTCCACGCTAGCACCCGCCTCGCCGCGCGCCTCCCCGGCCGCATGGAGCGGTTCGACATCGAAGTCGGGCCGAGACGCCTGCCGGTGGTGCTGGACGGCGCCCATGTGCCGTTCAATCTTGAGGCGGTCCTTGGCGATCTCGCCACCGCGCCGGATCTCTCGGGCCCGTGCGTGGCGATCGTCGCGCTCGCCGCCGACAAAGACGCGAATGGCTTCGTGGCTGAGCTCGGCAAGCGCGCCTCGACGATCGTATTCACCGATTTGCCGGGGTCGAGCCGGGGCCGCGCGCCGGGCGAGTTGCAGGCGCTCGCCGGCTCGCTTGGGCTTAAGAACGAAGCCGAACCGGACGCGAACCGGGCCTTCCGCCGCGGTGTCGAACTCGCCTCCCAGCCCAATGCATGGCTTCTCGTCACCGGTTCGCTCTATCTGGTCGGGGCGATTCGGCGTGCGGTCGGAAAGGCGGCGCAGACGCAGGGGTCGCGCCAAATCGGGAGAAGCAGACCGCTCTAGGTGTTTCGTCCGGACTGCACGGGAGCGCCAAAGCGCGGACCTCCGTCTCCGATCTGCCAAGGGGGCCGAAGGAGCCCAGATCGACTGTCCTGTCAGCGTCGTTCACAACGACGGAGGCGGTCCGTCGAGCGATACCCAAGCCGCGCCCGCCGGATTTAACCTGATTGCGATGTGCTCGAGTCCGCGGAGTTCAAAAAGCTTGGGGGCTCCGGCCATGGGCAACAGTTGGTCTGGCCTTTCGATGGCGATCGAGATATTCTTGGCGTCCGGGGCAAAAGTGTCGAAGACCCGAGCGATTTTCGAGCATCTCCCTCGCTCGGCCGCTTGCACGGGCGGCTAAGTCAATCCTGAGCGATGGGACGAACGCGAAGTTATCCAACGAGAATCAGCTAAGAAGTTATTCAACGAGTGTCAGCTACCCCATCCCGAATTTAGGCGAAATCCCGTTCGCGTGACGCTAGGGGTCATTTCGTGGGAGGTCCATCGATTGTTGTCCAAAAACATGTCGCTGGAACTCGATGGTCTGAAACTGACATCTAGGCCCCTCGACGGAAACGGCAGGCTGATTTGCTATTTCGGAACGAAGTTTGACAATATTTACGAGTTCCTCAAAATATTCCTTCGTCGTGGAATGGTTTTTGTTGATATTGGGGCGAATATCGGCTCGCACACGGTCAACGCGGCTCGGCTGGTAGGCAATACAGGAGCTGTATATGCCTTTGAGGCTGATTCTGATACGTACCGTCTATTGCTTGAAAATATTGGGTTGAATAACCTAAGCAATGTTACAGCCCGCCAGACTTGTGTCGCCGATGATATTGGCGTCGTCTCGTTTTTCAAGCACAAAGACAGCGCCAAGAGTTCGATCGTTGACCGAGGCGAGGACATGGCCGTAACTCTTCCTGCGGACAAATTGGATGTTCCTTCGAGCGATGATCACTGCGAAGCAATATTGATTCTCTCCTCGCCACGGGCGGAATGTCCGGGTCAATTGACCTTTTATCCCTCGATATTGACTCCAATGACTATCACGTGTGGAAAGCCATTACGGCAATAGAGCCGAGAGTTGTCTGCATCGAGTACAATGCGAAGTTCCGCCCGCCGGTCGAGTGGATCATGCCGCGCGACGACGGTTATGTGTGGAACGGAACCGATCGAATGGGCGCGTCGTTGTCGGCTATGACCAAGCTCGGCGCGGAGAAGGGCTACGCGCTGGTCGGGTGCGACATCATCGGGGCCAATGCGTTTTTCGTACGCGAAGATTTGGCGAAAGGTCATTTTGCCGAGCCATTCACCGCCGAGAACCATTACCAGCCGCCACGATACTATCTCACTTATGGCTTCTTCTCAGGACATCCGGCGGAACACCCAGGCGAACGAGAGCTCTGAATCAAAAGCCCAATATAATCGGGTTGGCGTTTGCGGCTGCCTTTGAACCGCCAAATGGTTCAGGTGAGACCTTCCGCTCAACAATCCCCTGGAGGGCGTCAATCATGATGGTGAAAGAAGCCGCGCTGGCCGATCTGCGCCGGCGTCTTGTGTTTTTCTGCCATCGTTGGCGGCCGCGCCGGCGCGGCGGAGGTTTACCCAGGCTGCGCCGCCCCGCCGACGACCTTCAACCACATCTGGTGGGTCGACCCGGTCAACGGCAAGACGGCGGCCGAAGGCGGTCTTGGCACGCGGACCGCGCCATGGAATTCGCTTCAGGCCGTATTTTCCGTCCAGCCGGGCTACAAGACCCCGCTTCTGTCGACGGCGCCCTACAGGCACCTAAATCCGGCCTATCCTGGCCAGATCATGTCACCCGGCGGAGGGCCGATCGAGCCCGGCGACGAAATCCTGCTCTTGAGCGGGAACTACGGCGATGTGTCGACCAGCACCTGGAATGTTGGCCTCAAGACCCTGCTTTCGTAACCATCGAGGCTGCGCCGGGTCAGACGCCGGTGTTCTCGTCTCTCGTGGCCGCGGCCGCCTCCTACCTTGTGTTTTCTGGGATCAAGGTCGAGGGAATCGCCGACTTGCCTGCGCGCGCAGGGCTTCCTATGGTGCTGGTCGGCTCCCCCGGCGGCGCCTTAACGGGCTCGAACATGGTCTTCACCAATATGAATATTTCGTCGTCGGACGACACGTCCGGGTGGACGCAGGCGGAGTGGCGCGCCCGCAGACGCTTCGTCGGGATTTCCGCCAAGGGGGGCGCCGACATGAGTGTGCCGCAGCAAGCGGCGTGAGAGATGGGGGTAGGTCCCCCGCGATCAGCTTGCAGGAGCGGGTCGCAAACCACCGTAAGCGGCGCTGGTCAAAAGCCAGGGTCGTGAGCGTTACGGAAAAGGCGCCTCAAAGGCGTCAGGTAGGAGACAGGAAGGCGAACACCCGTGAACCGCCGTTCAAGTGTCGAAAGTGCTCAGACGACGTCGAAACCGGTGAGTTATGTTGCACCGGGATCAGTCTGGACGATGCCTGCTTACGGTCCAGACGGCGTCCGGCATAGAGGCGGCGCGATCCTGTTTCAGGCTCTTGCGGTGAACTGCGGGAACCTTCGGCGGCGATGCCAAGCGAAAGGCCCAAGCGTCAAAAGCGAGGCCGACAGTAGCGAAGCGCCGCCAAGGGACGGAGCCGTCCGTAGTAGCGTCGAGACCGCTGTAATGGCGGGGGAGCGAAGGGACGGCGTCATCTGGCCGGCATGGGAGATCAACCGGGCGACCGGGAGGAATCCCGCATGACCTGCAAATCGTACGACATTCCCAAGACGCTGATCTGGGAAGCCTGGTTGCATGTGAAAGCCAATCAGGGAGCCGCAGGGATCGACGCGGAGACGATCGAGCGGTTCGAGACGAAGCTCGCCGCCAACCTGTACAAGCTTTGGAATCGGATGAGTTCCGGCAGCTACTTTCCGCCGCCGGTAAAGGGAGTGCCGATCCCGAAGAAGTCCGGGGGCGTGCGAGTGCTGGGCATCCCGACGGTATCCGACAGGATCGCACAGACCGCGGTCAAGATGTGGCTCGAGCCACGCCTTGATCCGATCTTCCATCGCGACTCCTATGGCTATCGGCCGGGGAAATCGGCTCTGGAGGCGATCGCCGTCACCCGACGCCGTTGCTGGGACCAAGACTGGGTGGTGGAGTTCGACATTCGAGGCCTGTTCGACAATCTCGATCATGGCCTCCTGATGACGGCTCTGCGCAAGCACTGTCAGGAGCCCTGGATCTTGCTCTACGTCGAGCGTTGGCTGAAAGCGCCGATGCAAAACGCGGAAGGGCAGCTTCAGGCGCGTGACAAGGGCACGCCACAAGGCGGCGTCGTGTCGCCGATCCTGGCCAATCTATTCCTGCACTATGCGTTCGATCTTTGGGTGATGCGGCATCTCCCCGGCGTCCGGTTTGCCCGGTACGCCGACGACGCCGTGCTTCACTGCAAGAGCCGACGACAGGCGGAATACGTGCTTGAGCGCATCCGAGAACGGTTCCAGGCCTGCAATCTCGAACTGCATCCGGGCAAGACACGGATCGTGTATTGCAAGGACATCAATCGGACCGAAGCGAATCCCGACATCCAGTTCACCTTTCTCGGCTACACGTTCCGACCCCGCAAGGCGGTGGACAAGTACGGCCGCGTCTATGTGAACTTCTCGCCGGCCGTCAGCCGTGACGCCCTCAAGGCGATGCGGCAGACGATCCGAGGATGGCGGGTCCAACTGAAGAACGACAAGAGCGTGGCCGATCTCTCGGCCATGCTTGGCCCGATCCTGAGGGGATGGCAGCAATATTACGGCCATTTCCACGGCTCGGCGCTCAAGTCGGTCTGGCGTCGCGTGAACCGGTCCCTGATCGGATGGCTGATGCGCAAGCATAAGAAGCTGGCGGGCCACAAAACGCGGGCCGCCGAAACGCTCAAACGGTTGGCGCAACGTCAGCCTCGCGCATTCGTCCATTGGTCAATGGGCTATCTGTCGTAGGATGGATGATGGGAGCCGGATGAGCTGAGAGGTTCACGTCCGGTTCTGAGAGCCTGTCCGGGAAAATAACGAATTGTTAGAATTGCTTGTGATTTTAAGCAAGGCGGCCTGATTTACTTGGGGGTTCGCCTGTGTGGACGAATGAAAATCGGGGTCGCTATGACCGCAGCAAGTTGCGCTATCCGAGCGACCTGACCGACGAGGAATGGGCGCTGTCGGAGCCGCTCATCCGGCCGGGGAAGCGCGGCGGCAACAGGCGGACGGTGAACGTACGTGAAGTCGTCAACGGCTTGATGTATGTGTTGAGCACCGGCTGCCAGTGGCGGGCGATCCCCAAGGACTTGCCGCCGCGCTCGACGGTCTACGATTATTTCGATCTGTGGAGCTGGGACGGCACGCTCGACCGCATCCATGAGGCGCTTTACACGCGCTGTCGCGAGCAGGCCTCCCGCGAAGCGAACCCGACCGCCGCCATCATCGACAGCCAGAGCGTCAAAAGCGCGGAAAAGGGGGGGCCTGCATCGATCCGCCCGGTTACGATGCAGGCAAGAAGATCAAGGGCAAGAAGCGGCACGTTCTTGTCGACACGCAAGGCCTCCTGATGCACGCGATCGTGCATTCCGCCGACATTCAGGACCGCGACGGCGGCGCGCTGCTGATGGCGAGCCTGTTCGGAGCCTTCCCGTTTCTGGTCAAGCTCTACGCCGACGGAGGTTACCAGGGGCCGGAATTCCAGGGCGCGATGAAACGCATTCTGGTGCGCCTCGACCTCGAGATCGTCAAGCGATTGGGTCACGCCAAAGGCTTCGTCGTCCTGCCCAAGCGCTGGATCGTCGAACGCACCCTCGCCTGGCTTGGCCGCTGCCGCAGACTGGCCAAGGACTGGGAATGCCTCAACCGCAAGGCGCTCGCCTTCCTGCGCCTCGCCTCCATCCGCCTCATGCTGCGAAAGCTATGCAATCCGACATGATGTTTCCGGACAGACTCTGAGAGGGGCCGAAGGTGAAATTCCTTCGGCCTACTCACCCTTGCGTTTCCCTGACAAATTCTCACATTTCGAACGTTGAGTTCGGCGCGTTCATTGGGGCCAACAATATGCTGGTCTCCGGCAATGATATCGAGCGCTTCGGCGACGACGGGTTAGACTACTTTGCAAGTAACATTTTGATCAGTAAGAATTATATTCATGACAACCTGGATCTTGGCGACGGCGCCCATCCCGACGGCATGCAGGGCTATCCCGGCAAGTACAGCAATGTGGTGATCGACAGCAATCGCGTCATCCGACAGACGGACCCAAATCCGCCGTTCCCGAACTCACTCCAGGGCATTAGCGCGTTCGACGGAGATTGGGAAAACCTGCGGGTGACGAACAACGTTGTCGTCACCAGCTCATGTTGGGGGATCTCCTTCGCCAGCCTGCACGGCGCCCGGATCATCAACAATACGGTTGTTTCCGACACTTTGATGCCCATGCCAGGAAACTGCAAACCTCTCGTCAGCGTCGGCGACAAGACGCACCAGGGCTCATCGTCAAGCGACGTGGTCATTCGCAACAACCTGACAAATGGCCTGCTCTTTTACGATCTCGATCCTCAAATGGCGATGGACCACAATATCTGCCTCGCGATCGACGGGGGATGCCGAATACTGACCTATCTTCCCAATGGAAAGCCAAATTGGGGCGTCACCCGGCCAGGAACCTTTGGCGACAATAACCTTGTCGAGCGGCGCGGCGCCGAAGGCGAGTTCGTCAAGTTCGATCCGGCGAAGCTCGTCTTCGATCTCAGGCTGAAGCCCGGAGCGACGGCGATTGGCGCGGGCAGTTCTGTCGAGGCGCCCGCGGTCGACATCACCGGGGCGGCGCGTGGAAACCCAGTCGATGTCGGCGCCTATAATTATAACCCGAGCAAACAATGACAGGAGTGATGGGGCATGGCCGATCGGGCCCGGAGCGAAGCTCTTGATCGCCTGTGTGACCACGTATGACCGCGAACGCCCGCTTCTCTCAATCAGCGGGTCCAAGGTTCGAGCCCTCGTGCGCCCACCATCGAAATCAAAGACTTGCGGGGAACGCTGGGCGCCGGTTCGCCTCTAGAGGCCGGCAAAGATCGTCCTTATGGTGAAGGACGATGGCGGCGAACGCCGTCTCGCTGCCCCGCCTCCATCCTTTGATCATCTTTTTGCTGTAATTGCGCAAAAGGAATTTTCGTGGGACAAATGACTGCCTTGACTGAAAATAGGCCAGCCGTCTTTTGTTTTTTCTCGAAGCGGGTTCCCAGCGCAGCCTCGAACTGGAACCCGGTCGATCAGTAAACAAAGCCGAGTACAACGATCGCGGCCATGGTCGCGGTTGAGGAGTGTCGATTTGCCCCCGAGGCGAAGAAGATTGCCGCTTTTCGAGACGAAGTACGACGATCGCGACCTCAAGAGTGATCGGGAGTTTCCAAAGGTATGATCATGCTGATCAGGAACCGCCTTGCTCTGCTGCAATTGGTAGCAACGGCGGAGGCCAGGCTCACTGTCCGGGCCCTTCCCGGCGTCATTCGCGCCGTTGCGCCGATCGTCGCATGGGCTGCACTAACCATCGGTATGGGGGTAGTTATTGGTTTCGCGGCTGTTGCGCTCCCGCCTCTTGGCGCATTCGGGCTTGTTGTGCCCTTCGGATTGGTGCTGCTGTGGGGATGCCTGACCTGCCGCTCGTTTACCCAGGGTTTATTCGCAAAGCCCTTCTCTTTGCTCTGGTCATCGAACTTTGCGTCCCCGATTACTACATGGTTCAGTTGGGAGACCTACCTTGGATTTCCGTCCGCCGGGTTGCCGCTGCCTTCCTTATTGCTCCTGTGCTTCTCGCGCTGGCGTGTTCGTCCGACGTTCGCCGACGCGTCGCTGAGCGAGCCGGCTCGTCTGTGCTGATTATCATTTGTGCGGTCGGTTATCTTGTTATGGCGTTCCTCTCAATTCCCACTTCACCGTTCCCCATGACGTCTCTCTCTGCGATAGTTGACGCTATTTTGGGATGGTATATTCCATTTGTGGCGATCCTGTTTGTTTTGAAAGATAAAGACGACGCAATATTTATGCTCAAATTCATATGTTTCTGCGCAATAATTGTCACTGTTATTGGCCTGGTGGAATTTAGACTTGAGCGGCCTTTTTTGTTGGACATCTTCCCAAAAAGTATGCTAGAATCGCTCATTGCCAGCAATGCTGTGTTTGATGTCCTGGTAAACTCAGGTTTCGGTTTCAGGAACGGTCTATACCGGGCTTCATCAGTATTTTTGGTTCCTTTATCGTTGGGGAAGTTTGGGGCTATTTGTACGTCTGTCGGACTATTCTTTGCTCTCCATCGGCAAGATTTCTTTGAGAGATGCGTCGGCTGGACGGTCGTTATCAGCGGAATTGTTGGAATTGTCATTTCTGGCTCGCGCGGCGGCTATCTTGGCGTTCTTGTCTCAACCTTGGTGTTCGTCATCCTTTGGTCCATTCGAAAAGCGGTCGGCCAAAGAACGAGTCTGGCGCCGGCGATCGTCGGAATGATGGGTTCGATCTCGATTTGCATCACGGCTGGGTTGGTTCTTTTTTGGCAAAGAGCCCACAACATAGTGCTCGGGGGCGGCGAGCAGGCGGGCAGCACGCAGGCGCGATGGGACCAGTTCAATGCCGCCTTGCTGCCGATTCCGACGAAGCCGCCCGGGTGTAACGGGATAATGCCGCCCGGGATTCCTGAATGATGCCGCCCACCGTAACGGAATGATGCCGCCCGGGTCGCGCGCCTCGCTGGCCGATGGATTGTTGTCACCGGCTATGGTGTTGGGTCAAGCCTTCCTCGATTGCTTTGCTTGGGTCCGACGCAGGCTTTCGCCGGCGAGCTCGATGCGATGAGCGTTGTGGACGAGACGGTCCAGAATGGCGTCGGCGTAGGTTGGATCGCCGATGATTTCGTGCCAACGGTCGATCGGAAGCTGGGAGGTGATCACCGTGGAGCGGCGTCCGTAGCGCTCTTCGAAGATTTCCAGCAGATCATGGCGCGCGGCTGCGTGGAGCGGCTCAAGCCCCCAGTCATCGAGGATCAAAAGGTCGGCTCGGCCGAGGTTGCGTAAGATGCGGGGATGACGCCCGTCGCCGCGGGCCAGCGCGAGGTCCTCAAACAGACGGGGCGCCCGCTGGTAGAGGACCGACCGATTGTCGCGACAGGCTTTGTGGCCAAGCGCTGAGGCCAGCCAACTTTTGCCGACGCCTGTCGGCCCGACGAGAACCAAATTGTCATGGGCGTTGATCCACTCGCCCTCGACCAGCTTTTGGAACCGCGCGCGGTCAAGGCCGCGGGGACTTCGATAATCGATATCTTCGACGCTGGCCTGTTGGCGCAGTTTGGCGACGCGCAGCCGCGCCGCGAAGCGCTTGTCCTGTCGCCAGGACGCCTCGCGATCGAGCAGAAGCCCGAGCCATTCGTGATGGCCGAGGCCTCCGGCTTCCCCGTTGGCGACGAGTTCGGCGAAGGCCTTGGCCATGCCATGCAGGCCAAGAGCGCTGAGTTGATCGAGGGTGGGATGCTTGAGCAAGTCGTTTCTCCTAATTGTAGTAGCGCGGCCCACGGATGTTGGCGTGCAGGATCGGCGTTCCGTCCGTGGAGCGCTGGCGCGCGGGACGCCGGTCGAGGTTGTTGTCGAGGATGGATTTGACCGAGCCGTAGGTCCGCGCGCCGATGTTGATGGCGCGTTCGGCGGCGGCTTCTAGGCGCTCGGCGCCATGGGGACCCGCGAGCCGGACGATGCCTAGGCAGGCGCGAAAGCCCTGCTCGGGATGCGGTCGCGCCTCAAGGATCAGTTCGCACAGGGCCGCCGTCGCCGCCCCGATCAGGCGCGCATCGGCGCGGATACGCTCGATCGTCCAGCCGGCGTAGCGCCGATGGCTGGACGGCATGTGCTCGGAGACGGTGGTGTGCTTATGGTTGCCGCTGGCGCGCACATGCGCGGCGATCCGCTCGCCCTTGAGGAAAATCTCGACGGTCCGCACCGTCAGCCGCGCGTCGACCTCGGCGCGGGCGAAGCGATGGGGCACACTGTAATAATGGGCGGCGACCTCGACGTGATAGTCGATGCCGACGCGGCATGTCCGCCATTCGGAGAACTCGTACGGCTCAGCTGGCAGCGACGTCAGCGCCGGGCGATCGACCTCCTCCAGCAATTGCCGGCGCGTTGCGCCGAGCCGGCGGATCGGGTGGTGTTCATTGAGGTGCGTCATGAGATCGGCGATCGCCGCGTTGACGTCCAGCAGGCTGTAAAAGGTTCGGTGACGCAGCCGCCCGAGCAGCCATCGCTCGACGATGAGCACGGCCTGCTCAACCTTGGCTTTGTCCCGGGGCCGCCGGGGCCGCGCCGGCAAAATGGCGGCTCCGTAATGCGCCGCCATTTCGGCATAGGTCCGATTGACCTGAGGATCGTAAAGGCAGGCCTTGATGACGGCGGTCTTCGTATTGTCCGGCACGAGCAATTGCGGGACGCCGCCGATCGCCTCGAGCGCGCGCACATGGGCGTCGATCCAGTCGGGGAGCGCCTGCGTCCAACTCGCGTGCGCGAAGGTGAAGCTCGAGGCGCCGAGCACGGCGACGAAGATCTGCGCCATGCGGATTTCCCCGGTGAGCCGGTCAACGACAACCGGGACCCCGTCGCCCGCGTAATCGACGAACAATCGTTCGCCCGCCGCGTGCGTCTGCCGCATCGTCGGCGACAGCTTCGCTTCAAAGCCGCGATAGAGTTCGCAAAACCGCGAATAGCTGTAGCCGCCGGGGTTGGCCGCGACATATTCGTCCCAGACGATCAGCAGAGTGACGTGCTTGCGCTTCAACTCTCGATGGACCGCGGGCCAATCCGGCTCGGCATGGCGGCGGTGTCCCCGTTTGCTTTTACGATTGGCGTAAAGCGCCGCCTCCAGTTCGGCGTCGCCGATCCCCTCCGGCAACGGCCAAGAAAGCCCAGCGCTCTCCAAACGGACCAACGTCTCTCGAACCGTCGAAGGCGCGAGGCCGAGACGCCGCGCGATCTCGCGCGTCGGCAGGCTGACTGAAAACTTCAGACGAATGATCTCGCGCGCCTGGCGCATCGAAACTCTTTCCGCTGGCATCGATCGCTCCCTTGGATTGCCAAAGGAGCGACCCTAAACAGGCCAGCGGAGGCGCTCGTCGCCGTCAAAAAACCCCGGGCGGCATTATTCCGTTCCGGTGGGCGGCATCATCTCGTTTTGGTGGGCGGCATCATTCCGTTACGGCGGGCGACATCATCTCGTTTTGGTGGGCGGCTTCGCCAGAAATCAGCACCGCCTTGCCCCTGATCAAGCAAAACCCGATCACTGGCCACGGATTCGTGACCGGCGGTTCCGACATCGGCTCGTCCATCGACAGCTATGTCATCTCGCTTCTCGTTGAGACGGGCGTTCCTGGACTGGTGTTTTTCGCCGGAATAGTGCTCCTGCCGATCTGGTATGGCGCCCGCGCCTACCTGACTGACACGTCGGAATTGGCCGCGCTCAAGGGCGTCTCGCTTGCAGTTTCCTTGCGTTCCTTATGAACAGGCTCGCTTTGTCGGAACGGGAAAACAACGCGCTGGTTTTTTTCCTGCTGGGCATCGTCGTTGTGTTGAACCACGAATACCAACAGAAGCAAATCAGAGAACCGCAAACCAATAGGCCACAACCTCGATCGTTTTCCCCTGTTCAGAGCGCTCTCGAGCGAGCGTGACGGCCAGCGAGAAAAACGCTGAGATCTCGAAGAGAGAGATCCTCCCCGGCGCTCGGCAGATTGCAGTTACCTGGCTCGAGACGCCATGAGTCACTTCGAAACTGCCAAAGCTCTTGTGCACGTTGAGCCTGCGGTCGACATCACCGGGGCGGCGCGCGGGGAAACCCGGTCGATGTCGGCGCTTACAACTATAACTCAACCAAACAATGACAGGACTGATGGGGCTTGGCCGATCGGGCCCGTTGTCGCAATACGCCGTTCGCTATCCGCTCCTCTCCCAGGATCGGTCTCCGAGCCTCATGTCCCGTAGCCGCGGGCCATCGCCGCGGCGCAGAGCGGGATCAGCGCAAACAGTCCCGCTTCGGCGTAGAGCGCCCGGCGCAGTCGGGCGATCTCGCGCGCCGGGGGGCGGAACGAGGCGTCGGCGCGAACCCGCCGCCGCCAGACGAGATAGGAAAAGGTCGGCGCGATCGAGATCACCGCGACGGCGGTGAACAGCGCCATCTTGAGCCAGAAGAAGGTGTTGGCGAGATAGTAGTCCGCGCCCTTGGCGCCGAAGGCGAGGCGCATGAGCCCCGCGGCGAGCGCCAGCGCGGCCATGATGCCGAACCAGGCGTCGACCCGCGCGAGCCGCAGCGCCATCCGGTCGTCGATCGGCCCAAGGGTGAGAAAAATCTCCGCCGACAGGATCGCGGCGAGCGAAAAGACTGCGAGATGATGAAAGCTCGCGAGCAGCCAGTCGACGAACATGGATTGCGCGCCTCCGCTTGAGCAATTCACTTAGGATTGGAAGCCCAATCAGCCTGACCGGTTTTCGACGTGAAGCGGCCATACAAACCCTCGTAGAGGTCGCGGAGGCCGGCCGTCCAGTGGTCGATCCTAGGAGCCTGTCTGGATAATAGCGGATTGTGGTGGCGGCGTTTGCTCGAATCGGATTCTGTTTGCTTATGAGCAAGACCTTCCGGCCCTGGACGATCGATCAGCCGCTGTTGTTGCCGCCGAGCGTTCAGGACTTTGTCGGCGAGGACCATCTGGCTCGCTTCATTTTGGCGCTTGTGCTCGAGCCTCTCGACCTTGGTGAGATCGAGCCGCGTATGCGAGCGAGCGCGGGCAGCCGCCGTTTGACCCGGCGATGATGACGGCGCTGTTGCTGTACGGCTATTGCAACGGCGTCTACTCGTCGCGCCGGATCGCCAAGGCGGCGCGCGAACGGGTCGACTTCCTGAGCATTGTCGGGCTCGATCCGCCGGATTTTCGCACCGTCTCTGACTTCCGCAAGCGGCACTTGAAGGTGCTTGCGGGACTGTTCGGGCAAGTTCTCAAGCTGTGCGAACAGGCGGGACTTGTGAAGCTCGGCCATGTCGCGCTCGACGGGACGAAGATCAAGGCGAACGCCTCCAAGCACAAGGCGATGAGCTACGAGCGCATGGAGAAGCGTGCGGCGGAGCTCGAGGCCGAGGTCGAGCGGTGGCTGAGCGCAGCCGAGGCTGCGGACGCCGAGGAAGACAGAGCCTTCGGCCGCGACAAGAGCGGCGAGGAGCTGCCCAAATGGGTCGCCGACAAGAAGAAGCGCGTCGAGAAGATCCGGGCGGCGAAGGCCGAATTGGAGGCCGAGGCGAAAGCGGCCGCGGCGGCCAAGGCCAAAGCGCAGGCCGAGGAGCGGCGACAAGCCGAGGGCCGCAAGAAACCGGGCAGGCCCGCCGCCCCGCCATCCGAAGAGCCTGACCCCAAAGCGCAGAAGAACTTCACCGATCCCGAAAGCCGCATCATGAAAACCAAGGACGGCTTCATCCAGGGCTACAATGCGCAGGCGGCGGTCGACGCGACGGCGCAGGTGATCGTCGCCCACGGCCTCGACGCGAAGCAGAGCGATCAGCATCAATTGGCGCCGATCGCCGACGCCATCGAAGCCAATCTGGGCAAGAAGCCGACGCAACTGTCGGCGGACGCGGGCTATTGCTCCGACGCCAACCTTGCGGCGATGGAGGAACGCGAGATCGACGCCTATATCGCGCCGGGGCGGGCCAAGCACGCCGGGGAAGGAGAAGGCGGCGGCGCCCGCGTCGCCGCCATGCGCGAAAGAATCAAGGCCGGCGGGCACTCCAGCCCCTACCGCTTAAGAAAGCAGCTGCCCGAGCCGGTGTTCGGACAGATCAAGCAGGCGCGCGGCTTCCGTCAGTTTCTCTTGCGCGGCGTCGAGAAGGTCGCCAACGAGTGGGGCCTCGTCTGCCTCGCCCACAATATCTTGAAGCTCGCCCAGGGGCGGACCCCGTCCCTGGCCGCACGCGCAACCGGCTGAGCTTCGCCACCTCGGAAACGGTGCAACGAACGATGGCCGCAAAGCTTCCACCCAACCTTACATCAAACCGGATGCGCGAATTTGCTGCATCCGGCTCTCCGACTGGCTTGAGCGGTTCAAATCCCATCTCGCCGAGGATTAAGCAGACAGGCTCCTAGGCGGCCCATTTGCGCCCCAGCGCCGGGGCGCAAAACGAGCGGACGGCTAACGACTATATCTTCATTTCTACCCGGACGCCGTGGATGACCTTATTAGAGGCGTTGCGGACACGCCCGGGCGGCTGTGGCGCCATATGCACGACAAGGCAGCCTTTTCCATTCCAGTCCTCGATCGCTTTCATAATATCGCGATTGGGGGGCAGCGGCGCGCCGTCCGGCGCGATGTCATGCACCGGCCCCTGCAGTTGGTCGAGGACGAACACCGAGGACCACCGGTGATGATGGACAGGCTCCTCGTCTTGCCCCTCGATCGTGACCTCGAGAACGCGGAGCCGCTCGTTTTCGAAAAGGACTTTGTGGTGTTTCGGCGCCGCGGTCACGGCGTCCAACGCCGGGTCCCAGTTCGACGGGTCCGAATTCACACGATCATGTGTCATGATTTCCTCCTCCCTCACTGGCCATTTCCAATCATCAAAGTCTACGACGCCCAAGCGATCGTCCGCCGTCGGGTGCCGACAATCCTTATGTGGATCGATCCACAACGTATTTAGCATATTGTGGATCGCTCCACAAGAGGCCAAAATGGCAAATCGTTAGCTTTGATGAGCGTATAACCCCGAAGGAATGCCCGATGGCTACGCTAAAGGACGTCGCTAGCGCGGCAGGCGTCTCTCGAAGCACTGCGTCATACGTGTACAACAACCCTGACCGGGTTGGGCGGACCACGAGGCTCCGTGTCGAGGCGGCTGCGCGTCAGCTTGGCTTTGCGGGGCCGGATCCCATGGGACGGCAATTGCGCGCCGGAAAGGTAAATGCGATCGGAGTGATCGCGCCGGGCGTCTACAACATGGCGGGCATGTTCGCCGGCTATTTCCCACGCTTCTTGGCGGGCGTCGCGGAAATTTGCGATGAGTTCGGGGCTAATCTCACCCTTGTTTCCGGCCTGGTTGACGACAAGACGTTCGGGATTCGGAACGCTCTGGTCAACGGTTTCATTCTGTCGCCGCCGCACGACGACGAACTCATCGGATCGGTCGAATTCCGAAAGCTTCCTTTCGCGGTAGTCGACACTGACGGTCGTGCAGACGTCAATTCGGTGAATGTCGACGCGCGTGGCGGCTGTCGCTCTGCCGCTCAGCATCTGCTTGACCTTGGTCACCGTCGCTTCGCCATCATGTCGTTTCTGCGTGATCTCGGACCGCCGGCGGTTCATGCGCCCAAGCGCGGTCGCAAGCTCGAGGTCGCCGGTATGCCCCTCGATCAACAGAAACTTCTTGGCTATGCGGATGCCCTGACGGGCGCGGGCATCAACATAGACGACGTTCCCATCGTCCAGGCGCACCCTTGGGATCGCACCGCCGCCGCCCTCCTTCTCAACGAGTTCCGCAGCGCGACGGCCGTTCTGGCCATGGCGGACCTGCAAGCCCTATCGGTGATTGAAGAGGCGCGGCGGCGCGGTCTCAATGTTCCGAGCGACATCTCCGTCGTAGGCTTCAACAACATCCCCGAGGCGGCGGCCGCGAATTTGACGACGATCGATTCGAACGGCGCTGAGAAAGGCCGCGTGGCGGCCCGTCTCGTGTTCTCCGCCGGACAAGTCCATCACGAAATCCTGCCGACACTGCTAGTCGTCCGCGGCACAACCGCCGCGACCCCGCGGCAGTAACACTTCGCTTGAATAGGTCCAATTCGGTTCCAACTGACCCGCTCGTCACGCAGTCGCTGAATGGCCGCTGTTTGCGCGACGCGGGCCGCCCGGGGAAGCAGACCGATTGGGTTTTGACCCTTTAGCGAGTTGCATTACCTCGATCCGGTCCAACCTCTCCTCACCACCCGGGCGCGCGCAAGCGCGGCCTGGGTGGGGGCGGGGACGCTGACGGCGGGTCCATCTGCTTTAGCGCGAGGGGCGTCCCCGAGGCGCGGCTAGGCCTTGTGGGTGAACCAGATCGTCGGCGCGCCGACAACTCCGGCGCCGTGCATCGCCGCTTTCAGTTCGTCGCTTTTGGCGAACGCCTGAGCGGACTCCAGATTGGCGAAATCATGCGTCACGGTAATGTCGTTGGGGTTGTCCGCCGCCTGGTACACAGATTGCGCCTTTACGCCCTTGGCCCTCTGCACCCCGTTGAACTCATCGTAGTGTTTGCGCCAGACTGCATAGTTCGACACCGTCTGTCTCACGAACATCGTGGTCAACGTATTCTCCTCCCCGCCCTGTTTTTATGGCCGCTGCTCAAACGGGTGGCGAACGGCTGACACAATCTATCGGCGCACTGCCTGCGGGGCAAATGACGGCGCATCGCGGGCAAAAGAGGAGCCGCCTCGCGCGGCGGACCTGAGACGACGCCGGAGCGGCGAATCCCGTTGACTTTGCCGGACGCGGCTTCTATAGGCTGGCCCTCGCTCGAGCGCGGCCGAAAAGCCGCGCTTTTGGTTTTGAGGCGCAAGCTTCAAAGCCGGGCGGGAAGCCCGCGGCTCGGCCAGAGCCGCGATTTCGGTCAATAGCTGCAAAGAAGCCGGCCTTGTGCAAATCGTTCGCGCAAACGAGCCGGGCGGAACACGGGAAAGAACGATGTTCGCAGTCATCAAGACCGGCGGCAAGCAATACAAGGTTGCCGCCGACAACACGATCACGGTCATGTCGCTGCCCGGCGAGGCGGGCGAAAGGATTGTGTTCGACGAAGTTCTGGCGCTGTTCGACGGCGGCACCAATCATGTCGGCGCTCCGCGAGTTGCGGGCGCGAGCGTGGTCGGCGAGATCGTCGAGCAGACGCGCGGCGCCAAGGTCATCGCGTTCAAGAAGCGCCGGCGCAAGAATTCGAAGCGCAAGCGTGGCCACCGGCAGGATCTCACGATCGTCCGGGTGACCGAAATTCTGCCGGGCGACGCGCCGAAAGCCGCCGCTCACGGTCACGGCAAGAAGGCCAAAGAGCCCCACGTCGCCAAAGAGGCCTAGACCGGACAATTCCCTCGTCTGGTTGAATGCGCTATAAGGAAATCAATCTCGCCGCGCGCCTCCGTCGCCGGCTTGTCAAAGTTCTGGAGCAAGGTCGATGGCCCACAAGAAAGCAGGCGGTTCGTCGCGCAATGGGCGCGACTCGGACGGCCGACGCCTGGGGGTGAAAAAATTCGGCGGCGAACGCGTCATTGGCGGCATGATTCTTGTACGCCAGCGAGGAACCAAGTTTCACCCTGGGCGTAATGTCGGCATCGGGACGGACCATACATTGTTCGCCACCGCCGCGGGCGAGGTCGCCTTCGAGTGGAAAGGCGACGGACGCCAATATGTATCGGTACGCGCCCAAAGCGCGACAGAATAAGGCGGGGAGCAAGACGAGAACCCCGCTTCGGCGACAAGCCCCGCGGACGTTCTCGAAGACAAAAAATTCGAGATGAGATTGAAGGCCAAGAGCCTGCTCATTCGTCCGGTAAGCCGAGCTTACGAAGGGGATGCGGTCGCTGCATCCCCTTCGTCGTTTTTGGCCCCGCGTTCAGGGGCGCTCACCGGAGCTTCCATGTTCCCCGATCTTGCCAGAGACGATGTGTTCCGCATCGAGACGCCGCGGCTGTGGCTGCGCTGGCCGAGAATTGGCGACGCCGGCGCAATCCACAAGTTTTGCAGCCAATGGGAAGTCGCGCGCTTCACGGCCCGCATCCCCCACCCTTATCCGCCCGGTTCGGCCGAGCGATTCATCTACGCGGCGCGCGAAGCCAACGCCTCCGGCCGCGACCTGACCCTGATCATGACGCCGATCAAGGGCAAGCGCGACGCCGTCGGCTCGATCAGCCTCGAATCGCGCGGCAGGGACCGCCTGGCGCTCGGCTACGTGCTCGCGCCCGAGGCTTGGGGCAAGGGGCTCGCCACCGAGGCCACGCAGGCCATGATCGACGCCGGCTTCGGGTTGACGCCGGTGGTCGAGATCCTGGCCAGTGTCAGGGTCGAGAATGAGGCCTCGCGGGCAGTGGTCGAGAAATGCGGATTTGCCCTCTTGAGCACCGGCCCGCAGGGCGCCCCGGCGCGCGGGGGGATGGTCGAGTGCCACAACTACCGCCTCTCCCGCGCCGACTGGGCCGAAGCCGGAGCGCAGCGGCGCGCGGCGGCGGCCGACCTCGCGCGCGCGTCGTGAGCGGAGGGCGTGGATGAAGTTTCTCGACCAGGCGCGGGTCTATGTCCGCTCCGGCGACGGCGGGGCGGGTTCGGTCTCCTTCCGGCGCGAGAAATTCATTGAGTTCGGCGGCCCCGACGGCGGCGACGGCGGCCGCGGCGGCGACGTCGTGGTCGAATGCGCGGACGGTCTCAACACGCTGATCGACTTTCGCTACCAGCAGCATTTCAAGGCCAAGACCGGCATCCACGGGATGGGCAGGAACCGCGCCGGCGGGCGAGGAGCCGACGCGGTGCTGAAAGTCCCGGTCGGAACCCAAGTCTTCGACGAGGAGAGTGGCGCGATGCTGGCCGACGTCACGCAGCCGGGCCAGCGCGTCGTCGTCGCCCGGGGCGGCAACGGCGGCTTTGGCAACGCCCATTTCACCACCTCGACCAATCGCGCGCCGCGTCGCGCCAATCCCGGCCAGAGCGGCGTCGAACGCACGCTCGTCCTGAGGCTCAAGCTGATCGCCGACGCCGGCCTGATCGGCTTGCCGAACGCCGGCAAGTCGACCTTTCTCGCCAC
The DNA here is from genome assembly GCA_963767245.1 of uncultured Alphaproteobacteria bacterium. Classification (GTDB taxonomy): domain Bacteria; phylum Pseudomonadota; class Alphaproteobacteria; order Rhizobiales; family Beijerinckiaceae; genus Roseiarcus. Next base: position 97,461 of record CAVYDG010000022.1, on the reverse strand, counting down.
CGTCTCGGCGGCGAAGCCCAAGATCGCCGATTATCCGTTCACGACGCTCCATCCGGGTCTTGGCGTGGTGAAAATCGACGGGCGCGATTTCGTCCTCGCCGACATTCCCGGCCTCATCGAGGGCGCGCACGAGGGCCTGGGCCTTGGCGACCGGTTCCTCGGCCATGTCGAGCGCTCGGGCGCGCTTGTCCATCTGGTCGATGCGACGGCCGAGAACGCAGGCGCCGACTACCGCACAATCCGGCGCGAGCTTGCCGCCTATGGCGCGCGGCTCGACGAAAAGGCCGAGATCGTCGCGCTGTCCAAGGTCGACGCCGTGGACGAGGAGACGCTCGGCAAGCAGATTGAGCGCGTCAAGCGCGCGATACGAAGCTTTGGCCCGCCGCTCGCGCCAGGGGCAAAGCGAGAGAAGCCTTTATTGCTGTCGGCCGCGACGCATCGAGGCGTAACCGAGGTCTTGCGCGCGACGATGGCGGCAATCGAGGCCGGGCGGGCGGGCGAGGCGGCGGCTGCCGCCCCACCGGTGCAATGGGCGCCATCGGTCTGATTTTCAGATTGCGCCGAATTGTCATTGCGGGAAGCGGAGCGGCGAAGCAATCCACGGAGTCGGGCGTCCCACGTTCGTCGGGATTGCTTCGCTTCGCTCGCAATGACGATCCGAAACGACTTGTTCCGCGAGCGATAGAGAGGGCAGTGGCGCGCCCGGACGGGTTCGAACCGCCAACCCTCGGTTTCGAAGACCGATACTCTATCCAGTTGAGCTACGGGCGCTTGAACGCGCCCGCCTTAACATGAAGCCGAGGTCCGGTGGAAGCGCAGCCGCCCGCTTGTCATCGGCCAGGGGCGCGAAATTTGATCTTTTTCTTGACCGCCTGATCGACCTCTTCCGGCGTCAGTAGGACCACGGTCTTGGTCGCGATCGCCCCGCTCTCGTTGACGGCGAACGAGAGGGCGGCGGCGCTTACATTGTCGGGAAGCTCGACGATCGAATAGCAGTCGACGTCGCCGAACGCGAAATACATGGCTTCGAGCTTGCCCCCGATCTGCGCGAGATGCTTCTCGACCGCCTTGCGCCGGCTCACGCCGCCCTCCTTTTCGACGCCTTTGGCGCCTTCGGTGGTGTAACGCGCTTCGAACAGGTATTTCGGCATGGCGTCCTCCATTCTTTGCTCTTCCGCCGGTGCCCCGGCGCCACGGCGGGCCGACGCTATAGGCGACAATTACGACGGGCAAACCGCGCCGTCATCGCGTGGCGACGAAGAACAGTCGCGGAAACGGCAGAAGCACGATCCCGTCGGCCTCGGCGGGATAGGCCTCGGCGATCGCCGCCTCATAGCGCTCAAGATAAGCCTCGCGCTCGCTCTCATCGAGCGGGTCGATGAACGGGCGAAGACCGGTACCTTTGACCCACTCGACGACCGCCCGCGCGCCCGCGAGCGGGTGACAATAGGTGGTGCGCCAGACATCGACATGGGACGCGTGAGCGCGGAGCAGCCGGAAGTACCACTCGGCGCCGCGGCGTTCAGCGCGCGCTTTGGCGGCGTCCTTGAGCTTCGCTGCCCAGGGGCCGGTCCCCGCGATCTCGCGCATCAGGCGGTGGGTGGGCTCATCGAGATTGTCCGGGGTCTGCACCGCGAGCGCGCCGCCAGAGTTGAGCCTGGCGATCAGCGCCGGCAGCAGCGTCTCATGGCCGGGAATCCATTGCAGCACCGCGTTGGCGAGAATCACGTCCACTGGCTCCGCCGGTCGCCATTGCCGAATATCGGCGACCTCGAAGGCGATGCCGGGGAGGCGCTTGTGCGCCGCGTCGATCATGTCGGCCGAAGAGTCGACGCCGACGATATGCGCGTGCGGAAAGCGCTCGCGCAGGACCTCGATCGAATTGCCGGGCCCGCAGCCGATGTCGGCGGCGCTGGCGACGTTGGCAAGCGGGATTCGCGCCACGAGCTCGCGCACGGGCCGGGTCCGCTCCTCCTCGAACTTCACATATTGCGCGGCCGACCAGGACATCGCGGGCATCCTTGAAAACGCGGGTTGAGCGTCCATGCGGCGCCTTCGCTCGCGGCGCAAGCTTCGCGCCGATCGCGGGTTGCCTTCGCGGCGCGTTGACGCCTACGCTCCCCCGCGACGGTCGATTCCCGTCCGAAGGCGGATTTCCGATGGCGATTCTAGTACTCGGCCTCATCATCTTTCTCGGTCTTCATTCGACCCGCATCGTTGCCGACAGCGGCCGCGAAAGGGCGATCGCACGGCTCGGCGAAGGCCCCTGGAAGGGGATCTATTCGCTCCTGTCGGCGGTTGGCTTCGTGCTGATCGTCTGGGGATTCGCCGATGCGCGCTGGAACGCGCCCGCGCTCTGGACGCCGTTACCGGGGGCGCGGCACGCGACCATCTTCCTGATGCTGATCGCCATGGTGCTGCTCGCCGCGTATCTCTTCAAGCAGAGCCATATTACGGCCGTGGTCCATCACCCGATGGTGTGGGCCGTCGTCGTCTGGAGCCTGGGGCATCTTATCGCCAACGGCTCGGCCGCGGATGTCGTGCTGTTCGGCGCGTTTCTCATCTGGGCGGCGGCCGACCTCGCGAGCTCATATGCCCGCGACCGGCGCAACCGCGTCGTCTATCCCGAGCCCAAGTGGAGCGCGACGATCGGCGCGGTCGTCGTCGGGATCGTCTTCTGGGCCGTGATCGCGCTGTGGCTGCATTTCTGGCTGTTCGGCGTTTCGCCGCTCGGCGCATAGGAGCGTTGACGATGACGATGACCATGCCGCGCGACGCGATGCTGTTGCGCATCTTCATCGGCGAAAACGACCGAAGCCCGGAGGGCCGGCCGCTCTATGAGGCGATCGTGCTCAAAGCGCGCGAGGTCCAACTCGCCGGGGCGACCGTGGTGCGCGGCCCGATGGGATTCGGACATGCGAGCCACCTGCACACGGCCAAGATCCTGCGCCTGTCGGAAGATCTGCCTCTGATCATCGAGATCGTCGACAGCGAAGCAAAAATCCAGGCTTTCCTGCCGATGCTCAATTCAATGATGACCAGCGGCCTCGTGACCCTGCAAAGCGTTCAGGTGCTGCAATACGGCGTTGAGGTCAAGCATCAGGCCGGCTGAAGGCCGGCGAAGCGTTGATTCGCGGCCGCCATCACCCCATACTGGCATGTCAGAGCGCGCGCGAGCCGCGCAGGGAGCAAGCAACGATGGCCGAGAAATCCAAGGGCAAATCGAGCGGCGGCGCAAAAAGCGACGCCAAGCGGCCGCTGCGATCCCGGCTCTGGTTCGACAATCCGGACAATCCGGGAATGACGGCGCTCTATATCGAGCGCTACCTCAATTTCGGCCTGACGCCCGGTGAACTGCGCTCAGGCAAGCCGATCATCGGCATCGCCCAGACCGGTTCTGATCTTTCGCCCTGCAACCGCCATCACCTTGAACTCGCCAAACGCGTCCGCGACGGGATCACAGCGGCTGGGGGGCTGGCGTTCGAATTTCCGGTGCATCCGATTCAAGAGACCGGCAAGCGGCCGACCGCGGCGCTCGACCGCAATCTCGCCTATCTCGGCCTGGTCGAAATCCTGATGGGCTATTTTCTCGATGGCGTCGTGCTGACAACCGGCTGCGACAAGACGACCCCGGCCTGCATCATGGCGGCCGCGACCGTCAACATTCCCGCCATCGTCCTCTCCGGCGGCCCGATGCTCAACGGCTGGCATCACGGTCAGCGCACCGGCTCGGGCACCGTCGTTTGGCAGGCGCGCGCCGACCTTGCCGAAGGCAAGATCGACTACGAGCAATTCATGGAGATCGTCACCTCCTCGGCGCCCTCGGTCGGCCATTGCAACACGATGGGCACAGCCTCGACCATGAACTCGCTCGCCGAAGCGCTCGGCATGAGTCTGCCCGGCTGCGCTGCGATCCCGGCGCCCCACCGCGAACGTGGCCAGATCGCCTATCGGACTGGCCAACGAATCGTCGAAATGGTGTGGGAGGACCTCAAACCGTCGGACATTCTCACGCGTGAGGCGTTCGAGAATAGCATTGTCGTCAACAGCGCCATCGGCGGTTCGACCAATGCGCCAATCCACATCAACGCCATCGCTCGCCACATCGGCGTGCCGCTATCGATCGAGGATTGGGAGACGATCGGCCACAAGGTGCCGCTGCTCGTGAACATGCAGCCCGCGGGCAAATACCTCGGCGAGGAATATCACCGGGCCGGCGGCGTTCCGGCGGTCGTCAACGAGCTCATGAAGCGCAAGCTCATCCATGAGAAGGCGCTGACCGTCAACGGCAAGACGATTGGAGAAAACTGCGCCAGGATTCATTCGGACGATCCCGACGTCATCATGCCAATCGACAAGCCCTTCAAAGAGAACGCCGGCTTCGTCGTCCTGAGCGGCAATCTGTTCAACGACGCGATCATGAAGACGAGCGTGATCGATCAGGAGTTCCGCGCCCGTTTCCTCTCCAACCCGAAAGACCCGGACGCGTTCGAGGGCCGGGCGATCGTGTTCGAAGGCCCCGAGGATTATCACCATCGCATCGACGACCCGAAGCTCAAGATCGACGAACACAGCATTCTTTTCATTCGCGGCACCGGGCCGATCGGCTATCCGGGCGGGGCGGAAGTGGTCAATATGCAGCCGCCGGCGGCGCTTCTGAAGAAAGGCGTGCACGCGCTGCCCTGCGTCGGCGACGGCCGGCAGTCGGGCACCTCCGGTTCGCCCTCGATCCTGAACGCTTCCCCGGAAGCCGCGGCGGGCGGCGGATTGTCGCTGATCAAGACCGGCGACCGGGTGCGCATCGATCTCAAGAAGGGCGCCGCCAACATCTTGATCTCGGAGGCCGAGCTGAACGAGCGCCGCGCTACGCTCGCCCAAAACGGCGGGTTCCCCTATCCCAAGAGCCAGACGCCGTGGCAGCAGATCCAGCGCGAGATGGTGGCCCAATTCGACGAGGGCATGGTGCTCAAACCCGCAGTCCATTACCAGCGCCTGGCGCAGACGATGGGCGTGCCGCGCGACAATCATTGATGTGACGGCAGATGCGCTCACGCGCCGTAACACGGCACGCAGTATGACGGACGCGCCAGCAGCCCGGCCCATCGGTCCATTGGTCGATGCTCATCCGGCCAAGCGGCCGGGGCGGGTCACGCTCAAGGGGCGGTGGGTCACGCTGGCGCCGCTGGACGCGGCGGCCCATTCGAAAGACCTGTTCGAAGGCTCGTCGGGGGACGCAAATCGCGAGGCGGTGTGGGACTATCTGTTCAACGGCCCGTTCGCAGATCTCGACGATTTCGCCGCCGATATCGAGGTCAAGGCAAAGGCCGCCGATCCGCACTACTTCGCGATCATCGACAACGCGTCCGGCCGCGCGGTCGGCTATGAAAGCCTCATGCGTATCGATGCGCCAAATCGCGTGATCGAGGTCGGCGGCATCATGTACACGCCCACGATGCAGCGCACTCCGGGCGCGACCGAGGCTCAGTACCTCTTGGCGACCTATGTCTTCGATGACCTCGGTTATCGGCGCTATGAATGGAAATGCAACGCCCTCAACGCGCCTTCGCGTCGCGCCGCGGAGCGGTTCGGGTTTAAGTTTGAGGGCATTTTCCGCCAGCACATGATCATCAAGGGCCGCAATCGCGACACCGCCTGGTTTTCGATGGTCGATAGCGAATGGCCGGCGCGCAAGGCGGCTTACGAACGCTGGCTTAGGGCCGACAATTTCGACGCCGCGGGCCGCCAGAAGACCCGCCTTTCAGAGCTTATGCCGGAGCCCGCGCAATGACGCCGACCACCGCGCAGAAGCGCGCCCGCTTCGCCGAACTGCACCGGGCGCCCGGCTGCTTCGTCATGCCGAACCCATTCGATGCTGGCTCGGCGAAATATCTCGCCTCGCTCGGCTTCCCGGCGCTGGCGAGCACGAGCGCGGGCATGGCCTTCGCGGCGGGACTCGCCGATGGCGTCGTCACCCGATCTTATGCGCTCAAGCACATCGGCGAGCTTGCGGGCGCGACGGCGCTGCCGCTCAACGCCGACTTCGAGGCCGGCTTCGCCCGCGACGCCGAGGGCGTGCATGAAAGCGCGCGGCTCTGCGTCGGGGCGGGCGTCGCCGGCTTCTCGATCGAGGATTACACTGGCGATCCGGCCGCGCCCCTCTACGGTCTCAGCGAGGCGGTCGAGCGATTGCGCGCCGCCCGCGCGGCGATCGACGCCACCGGCGAAAAAGTGCTTCTCACCGCGCGCAGCGAGGCCATCCTGCGTCAGGCCGGAGGCCTCCCCGAGGCGCTGCGCCGCCTCGGCGCTTACGCCGAAGCCGGCGCCGACGTTCTCTACGCGCCGTTGGTGAGAACGCCCGAGGAAGTCGCCGAGGTTGTGCGCGTGGCGGGCAAACTGCCAGTCAACGTACTCGCCGGCTGGCCGGGCTTCACCCGCCGTCAGCTCGAGGATCTCGGCGTCAAGCGCATCTCGGTCGGCGGCGCGCTCGCTCGCGCCGCCTGGGGCGGCCTCATGCGAGCGGCGAAGGACATTGCGGAGCACGGGCGGTTTGACACGCTCGCGGCACTTCCGGGCGCGAAGGAGATCGAGGCGGCGTTCGGGGAAAAAAGCTAAACCCCCGCGGGCCGCCTCAGGTCCAGCGTCAGCGGGAATTCGGGATGCGGCGCTTCGGGCGGGGGCTCGTAGGCGCCGGGGGTGTGGCCGCGGGCCTCGAAGCGCGCGAGGCGCCGAGCCTCGGCTTCGTTGCTGTTGACGGGAAACGTGTCGTAGCTGCGCCCGCCCGGATGGGCGACGTGATAGACGCAGCCGCCGAGCGCCCGCCCGCTCCAGGCGTCGAAAATGTCCAGAACCAGCGGCGCCTGGACCGGCACCGTCGGATGCATCGCCATCGCCGGCTTCCACGCCTTGTAGCGCACCGCGCCGACCGCGACGCCCCCGGTCGCCGTCCCGCGCAACGGCACGCGGCGCCGGTTGCAGGCGACGACGTAACGATCGGGATCGGAGGTCGTGAGCTTGACCTGCACCCGCTCGGTCGAACTATCGGTATAGCGCGCCGTGCCGCCGATCGCGCCGGTCTCGCCCAGCACGTGCCAAGGCTCGAGCGCCTGTCGCAGTTCGAGCTTGACGCCCTCGTATTCGACCTCGCCGCAGAACGGGAAGCGGAACTCGGCCTGCGCCTCGTACCAGTCGGAGCGGAATGGGTAGCCCGTGCGCCTTGAGATCGGCGAGCACGTCGAGCAGGTCCTCCCAGACGAAATGCGGCAGCATGAACCGGTCGTGCAGCGACGATCCCCAGCGCGGCAGCGGCCCGTTGAGCGGATCGCGCCACAGCCGCGAGAGAATCGCGCGGATGAGCAATTGCTGGGCGAGGCTCATCCGCGGGTCGGGCGGCATCTCGAAGCCGCGGAACTCGATCAGGCCGAGACGGCCGGTCGGGCCGTCGGGCGAATAGAGCTTGTCGACGCAGATTTCCGCCCGATGGGTGTTGCCGGTTACGTCGGTGAGAAGGTTGCGCATCAGGCGGTCGAGCAGCCACGGCCGCGGGGTCGCGCCCTTCCCCGGCGGCGGGATTTGGGCGAGCGCGATCTCCAGTTCGTAAAGGCTGTCGTGCCGCGCTTCGTCGACGCGCGGCGCCTGGCTGGTCGGGCCGATGAACAGGCCGGAGAAGAAATAGCTGAGGCTCGGATGCCTCAGCCAATGGATGACCAGGCTTTTCAACAGGTCGGGGCGCCTGAGGAATGGGCTGTCGAGCGGCGTCGCCCCGCCGACGACGACGTGGTTGCCACCGCCGGTGCCGGAATGCTTGCCGTCGATCATGAATTTGTCGGCGCCGAGGCGCGCGAGCCGCGCTTCCTCGTAAATCGCCTCGGTCGTGGCGACGCATTCGCGCCAGCTCGCCGAGGGATGGATGTTGACCTCGATCACGCCGGGGTCGGGCGCGACGCGAATGACGTTCATGCGCGGATCGGCCGGGGGCGGATAGCCCTCGATCTGCACCGGCAGGCCGACCTGTTCGGCCGCCGCTTCGGCGGCGGCGACGAGTTCGAGATAGTCCTCGAGCCGCTCGACCGGCGGCAGGAAGACGCAGAGATGCCCGTCGCGCGCCTCGACCGTCACCGCAGTGCGGACGGCGCCGTCGATGTCGCCGAGCCGCTGCTCGACCCGCTCCTGCTGGCCTGCCTCCGCCGCGGCGAACGAGGCGACCCGCTGGGCGCGTTCGCGCGGCTCGTGAAAATCCGGCAGCGGCCCGCGCGGCTCGGTCGGATCGGCCTCGACGATATACGGGAATGATGCGGGCGGAACGTAGGGCAGCGCGCCCAGGGGCAGACGATAGCCGACCGGGCTGTCGCCGGGAACCAGGTGGAGCGCGCCGCGGCGGGTCTTCCATTTTTCGCTGCGCCAGCGATGCGCATCCGCCTTCGCCTGCCAGCGCTGGACCGGCAGTACGTATCCGGAAGGCTCGGTCAGGCCGCGGGAGAAGACGCGGGCGATCCGGTGGCGCTCCTCGGGATCCTTGAGCTTCGAGTTTTCCGGCGAGACGTTCGGCGGCAGGTTAGCCTCTTTCACGATCCACTCGGCCGGGTCCTCGTAGGCCGGCGTGATGAAGTCGGGCGCGACGCCGAGCTCGGAAGCGATCCCGCCGAGCAGCGCCTGCGCCTTCTCGGCGCTCGCCCCGGTTTCCTCTCCCTCGACCGCGATGCTCTTGGGGTTCGTCCAGATCGGCTTGCCGTCGCGACGCCAATAGAGCGAAAAGGTCCAGCGCGGCAGGCTCTCGCCCGGATACCATTTGCCCTGCCCGTAATGCAGGAACCCTCCGGGCGCGAAACGGTCGCGCAGGCGGCGGATGAGCCGGTCGGCGAGCTCGCGCTTGGTCGGGCCGACGGCGTCGGTGTTCCACTCGCCGGCTTCGAAATCGTCGATCGAGACGAAAGTTGGCTCGCCGCCCATGGTGAGGCGGACATCGTCGGCGACGAGCTTTCGATCGACCTCCTCGCCGAGCGCGTCGAGCGCTTTCCACGCCTCTTCCGAAAAGGGCTTGGTGATGCGCGGATGCTCGGCGACCCGCTCGACCCGCATGTCGAACGCGAAATCGACGTTGGCGAAACTCGCCACACCTGAAATCGGCGCGGCGTTGCGATAGTGCGGCGTTGCGGCGAGCGGAATATGGCTTTCGCCGGTCAGCAGGCCCGAGGTCGGATCGAGCCCGATCCAGCCGGCGCCGGGAAGATAGACCTCGGCCCAGGCGTGGAGGTCGGTGAAGTCGTGGTCGGTGCCCGGTGGACCGTCGAGGGCGACAAGGTCGGGCTTGAGCTGGATGAGATAGCCGGACACGAACCGGGCCGCGAGGCCGAGGTTGCGCAGGATCTGCACCAGGAGCCAGCTCGAATCGCGGCACGAACCCGAGCCGCGCTCGAACGTCTCCTCCGGGCTTTGCACCCCCGGCTCCATTCGGATGAGATATTTGATCTCGCGCGAAAGGCGGCTGTTGAGATCGACCACGAAATCGACCGTGCGTTTGGGTGATCGGTCGATCCGGTTCAGAAACGCCTGGAGGCGCGGTCCCGCAGGCTCGGGGGTGCGATATATGATCAGGTCGGGCTTCAGATCCTCGCCGTATTCGAACGGCCAGATCTCCGCGCTCTCTTCGACGAAGAAATCGAACGGATTGTAGACCGTCATGTCGGCGACGACGTCGACTTCGATCTTCAGTTCGTTGACCAGTTCGGGAAAGACGTAGCGGGCGAGCCAGTTGCCGTAAGGGTCCTGCTGGTGGTTCACGAAATGGTCGGCGGGCGTCACCTTGAGCGAGTGCGAGATGACCCGGGTGCGGCTGTGCGGCGCGGGCCTGAGACGGATGATCTGCGGCCCGAGCGAAACCGGCCGGTCATATTTGTAATGCGTCAGGTGATGGATGGCGGCTCGGATCGACATGGGCTCGGGCGCGGACGGGAAAGGATCGAAGACCCTTTCATAATCTGCTGCGCCGCACAATCGCCTCTGTAGCCGCGCCGGCCTGGTCGCTCGCGGTTCCTGTCCGCGGCGGATCGCCCGGAAAACCCGCAGCGCCGCCAAAGCATCCAGCATGTGCGGCGGCGCGGGGGCCTCGACTTCGATCGGCGGCTTGCGTCTTCGACAGCGGCACGACGACCTTGCGCGCCAGCAATTGGAGCGGAAGGTCGGCGCGTTGCGCCGTAGATCGGGTCGCCAAAGATCGGCCAGCCCTGCGACGCGCAATGAACGCGCAACTGATGCGTGCGTCCGGTTTTGCGGCTCGAGTTCGAGCCAGGCGATCGGCGCGCCGCGCCATGTTCCGCGCCCCTTGACGCGCCAGAGCGTTAGCGCCTTTTGACCATCGGGATCGACCTTCATCCACCAGCCGCTCTTGTCGTCGAGGCGGCCGAGCGGCAGATCGATTGTCCCCTCTTCGCTTTCAGGCGCGCCCGCGACGATCGCCCAATAGGTCTTGCCGATCTTGCCCTGCTTGAACAGGAGGCCCAATTTCTCCAGGGCCTTGTGATGCCGTCCGAGCACCAGACAGCCCGCGGTGTCGCGGTCGAGCCGGTGGGCGAGTGCCGGGCTTGCGCGGCAGGCCGAAGCGCAGAGCGTCAAAATCATCCTGGATGCTTCCGCCGCCTTTCGGCCCGGGATGAACCGCCACGCCGGCGGGCTTATCGAAAACGAGCATCAGCCCGTCGCGATAGAGGAGTCGCGCTCTTGTTTCTTCCGGCGTCATGGGTTGAGTGGTATGCCAACCGGGCCGCCCGCGCATAGGGGCGTGCGTCACGAGGTTTCTTGAAGTTGGACGACGACGAAGAGAAGAAGGCGAAACCGGGCGTCACGCGCCGCTGGTTCGGCAGCTCCGACGTCGCGACCGCGCCGCCGGCCGAACGGCGGCAGTCGCCGCCAGCCCCAACTCCCGCCGAACTGGGCGCCGCCGAACCGAAGCGGAGCTGGCTTCAGCGCCTGCGATCTGGCCTTTCGCGCTCGTCGTCGAGCATCGCGCGGGGCGTCGCCGACATCTTCACCAAGCGCAAGCTCGACGCCGCTTCGCTCGACGATCTCGAGGACGTTCTGATCCAGGCTGATCTCGGTCTCGGCGCGGCGGCGCGCATCCGTGAGGCGGTCGCGCGCGGGCGCTACGAGCGCGGGATCAATCCCGACGAGGTCAAGCAGATCCTCGCGGCCGAGGTCGAACGCTCGCTCGCCCCCGTCGCTCGCCCACTCGTGATCGATCCGGACAAGCGCCCGTTCGTGATCCTCGTCGTCGGCGTCAACGGCTCCGGCAAGACGACGACCATCGGCAAGCTCGCCGCCAGGTTCAGGGCCGAAGGCAAGACGGTGCTGCTCGCCGCGGGCGACACCTTCCGCGCCGCGGCGATCGAGCAATTGCGCATCTGGGCAAGGCGCACGCTCTCCGCCCTCGTCGAGCGCGACCAGGGCGCCGACGCGGCGGGCCTCGCCTTCGACGCCATGGCCCGCGCCCGCGAACTCGGCGTCGACATCGTGATGATGGACACCGCTGGGCGACTGCAGAATCGCGCGGAACTGATGCGCGAACTCGAAAAGATCATCCGGGTGATGAGGAAGATCAATCCCGAGGCGCCGCACGCCGTACTGCTTGTTCTTGACGCCACCGTCGGCCAGAACGCGCTGAGCCAGGTCGAAGTCTTCGGCCGCACCGCGGGAGTCACCGGCCTCGTGATGACGAAGCTCGACGGCACGGCGCGCGGCGGCATTCTGGTCGCGATCGCCGACAAATTCGCCTTGCCGGTGCATTTCATCGGCGTCGGCGAGGGCGTCGACGACCTCGAAGCTTTTGCCGCGCGGGACTTCGCCGAGGCGATCGCGGGGGTGGAGAGCGCGGACGGCGCCTTAGATGACAGGAACAAACGTGACCGAGACCGCCGCTCCACCGCAGCGAAAGGCGCTCAATCCGACGCTCAAGCTCGTGCTTGAGCTCGGGCCGCTGGCCCTTTTCTTCGCCGCCTATTCACGGCTCGGCATTTTCGCCGCCACCGCAGTGCTGATGGCATGCGTATTCGTGACCCTCGCCGTGTCCTACGCGATGCTGAAACGCATTCCGGTGATGCCGCTGGTGACCGCGGTCATCGTCCTCATCTTCGGCTCGCTCACCCTCATCTTTCATGACGAAACGCTGATCAAGATCAAGCCGACGGCGCTCTATCTTCTGTTCGGCGTTGCCCTGTTTGTCGGGCTCTGGCTCAAGCGGCCGCTGCTCAAGATCCTGTTCGACGGGGCCTTGCATGTGACCGACGAAGGATGGCGCAAACTCACCTGGCGCTGGGCTTTCTTCTTCCTTGCGCTTGCGGTCCTCAACGAGATTGTGTGGCGCACCCAGACGACGGACGTCTGGGTCAAGTTCAAGACCTTCGGCTTCCTGCCGATCACGCTCCTGTTCGCGCTCGCCCAGGCGCCGCTCATCATGCGCTATGAGACGAAGGATGAGGAGCCGGCGGGCGACGATTTGTAGCTCGTGGGTCAGCGCGCGCAAATCTTGACCGCGCCCTCAGCGCCCCACATGGCGCAGGGCGAGAAGCTGAAGCGATAGGTTCCGTTCGCGGGCGCGACGAACGTCAACAGGCCCGGAGCCTGCGCGTCAGCGAAAAAGAAGCCGCCCGGCCCCTCGACATTCGGATCGCGCGGGCGCGACACGGTCGCAGCGCTTCCGCTGCGCGGGTCATAGTCGGACGCCTCCCCGATCATCTCGGCGGTGATCGTCCTGCCGACGCCGAACCTGCCGACAAAGGCCGTCGCCGCGCCGCGATAGAGCCAGCACACTTGACCTGAGCCCATTCGGATTTGCGCCACCACGTCCCTGCTGCACGAACTCGCCAACGCCGATCCCGGGGCCGCGAGACCGAAGGTCGATATCGCGGCCAGCGCGGCGCATCGAACGGCGCCCCGGCGCGACGCCCGGCGAGCCCCCAGGCGTCGGACATCACCCACCCGCAGTATCTCCGCCGGTCAGCGCCGCGAGCCGCGCCTCTTCCTCGGCGCTTAAGCGGGGCGTCGACCGTGGCGCGCGGCGGCGGGCGAACAGCGCGGCGGCGAGGCCGCCGCCGAGGACCAGCGCCGGGCTGAGCCACAAGAGCATCGTCTCGGGCTTGAACGGCGGCTTGAGGAGAATGAAGTCACCGTAGCGCGAGACGAGATAGGCGCGCACGGCCTCGTTGCTTTCGCCGCTGGCGATGCGCTGGCGAATGAGGATGCGGATGTCGCGCGCCAGCGGGGCGTCGGAATCGTCGATCGACTGGTTCTGGCAGACCAGGCAGCGCAATTCCGCCGATAGCGTGCGGGCGCGCGCTTCGAGCGCAGGGTCGTTCATCACTTCGTCCGGCTGGACAGCCAAAGCCGACGCCGCGCCGAGGACGAGCATGACGAAGAGCGCCGAACGAATGAGGCGCATGATCATTGTGCGGGCTGCGCCAGCGAGCCGCGGCCGGCCTTGGCTCGCGCCGCGGCGCCGAAACGAAGCCGCCGGTCGGCTAGCGACAGCGCCCCGCCGAACGCCATGGCGGCCGCGCCGAGCCAGATCAGCGTCACCAGGGGCTTCCAGTAGAGGCGGGCGGGCACGCCGCCGTCGGGCGTCGGATCGGCGATCGCGACATAGACCTGACCGAAGTTCAGCGTCGCCAGGCCCGCTTGGGTCGTCGTCATCTGGCGCGCGGCGAATTGGCGCCGCGCCGGCTCGATCTCGGCGACGACCTTATCGCCGGAGCGCACGGTCATCGACGTCGCCGCTTCCTTATAGTTCGGCACCCACCCGCTCCCCGACCCAATCGAGAGTGATCGAATAGGGCCCGACGCGTTCAGGGACGCCCTTGTGCAGGGTCGCGATCGTCTCGGCGCCGAAGCCGAGCCCCGAGAGGCCAAGCAGCGTCACCCCGACGCCCACATGGGCGAGCGCACCGCCGTAGAACGACAACGGCAGCCCGACCGCGCGCTTCAATGCAACAGCCGGCGCCAGGCCCGGGCGCCGCGCGCGCATGACGACTTCGATCAGCGTGCCGAAAATGACGAAGATCGCGAGGCCCGCCGCCACGGGCGCGAACACCGGCCCGCCGCTGAGCCAAGCCGCGCCGAGGACCGCGGTCACCGCGCCGGCGACGAGAGCGAGGGTCAGCCGCTCGGCGACCGCCAGGAGGTCGCCGCGCTTCCAGGCGAGCGAAAAGCCGAACGGGGCGACGAAGCAGGCGGTCAGAAGCAGCGCGCCGCAGGTCAGGTTGAAAAACGGCGCGCCGACGGTGATCTTCTCGCCGGTCAATTGCTCGAGCGCCAGCGGGTAGAGGGTGCCGAACAGCACGGTCGCGCACGAGGTCGTCAGCAGGAGATTGTTGACGATGAGCGCGCCTTCGCGCGAGATCGGCGCGAACAATCCGCCCTGCTTGAGCATCGGCGCACGCCAGGCGAACAGCGCGAACGAGCCGAAAATAAACAGCGCCAGAATCACCAGAATGAAAACGCCGCGGCGCGGATCGCTGGCGAAGGCATGCACCGAGGTCAGCACGCCCGAGCGCACGAGAAACGTGCCGAGCAGCGAAAACGAGAAAGCGAGGATGGCGAGAAAGATCGTCCACACCTTGAGCGCGTCGCGCTTCTCCATCACCGCCACCGAATGGACGAAGGCGGTGCCGGCGAGCCACGGCATGAGGGAGGCGTTCTCGACCGGGTCCCAGAACCAGAAGCCGCCCCAGCCGAGCGTGTAATAGGCCCAGAACGAGCCGGCGGCGATGCCGAGGGTGAGAAAGCTCCAGGCGACGAGGGTGAACGGCCTGACGAAACGCGCCCAGGCAGCGTCGATGCGGCCCTCGATCAGCGCCGCCGCGGCGAAGGAATAGACGATCGAGAAGCCGACATAGCCGAGATAGAGCAGCGGCGGATGGATCGCGAGGCCCGGGTCCTGCAGGATGGGGTTGAGGTCGCGACCCTCGAAGGGCGCGGGCGACAGGCGCTCGAACGGATTTGAGGTCAGGAGAATGAAGGCGAGGAAGGCGACGCTGATCAGGCCCTGAACGGCGAGCGCGTCGGCGCGTAAGACGCTCGGAAGCGCGCGGCCGAACAGGGCGACGAGCGCGCCGAAGATCGCGAGAATGAAGACCCACAGCAGCATCGAGCCTTCGTGGTTCCCCCAGACGCCGGAGATCTTGTAGATCGCCGGCACCGCGCTATGCGAATTCTCGGCGACGTTGAGAACCGAGAAATCCGAGGTCAGATGGGCGTTGACGAGCGCCGCGAAGGCGATCGCGATCAGCGCCAACTGTGTCAGCGCGGCGCTGCGGCCGACGCCCATTAGGCCGCTGTCGCCGACGCGGGCGCCCCAGAACGGCACGACCGTCTGGACGAGCGCCGCGCCGAGCGCGAGGACGAGGGCGAAATGGCCGATCTCGACGATCATGGCTTGGCGACCGCTTCCCCTTCCTGCCAGCGACCCTGTTTCTTCAGCGCTTCGACGACTTCGCGCGGCATATAGCGCTCGTCGTGCTTGGCGAGAATCGTGTCGGCCCGCATCGCCTTCGACGCCTCGACCACGCCCTCGGCGACCACGCCCTGACCCTCGCGGAACAGGTCCGGCAGCAGGCCCTGGTAGGAAACCCGGAGATCGTGGGCGCCGTCGGTGACCACGAACGCGACCTTCTCGTCGCCGGATTTGACTACCGAGCCGGTCTTCACCAGGCCGCCGACGCGCAGCCGCGCCCCCGGCCCCAACGCCTTCTCGGCGACCTCGGACGGACTGTAGAAGAAGACGATGCTGTCGCTGAGCGCATAAAGCGCGAGGCCCGCGGCTCCGCCGACGACGGCGAGCGCGGCGGCGATCAGCACAAGGCGGCGGCCGCGGCGGGTCAATTGGCGTCTCCGAGGCCAAGGTCGTGCGCGAGCGCGTCGAGGCTCGCGACCGCGTTCGGGTCGGGCGCGAGCGCCTTGCGGGCGTCGGCGAGCGCCGCCTTGGCCTTCTCGCCCTCATGCAGCACCGCATAGGCGCGAATAAGGCGCGACCATTCGTCGACGCTGCCGCCGTTGCTGGCGAGGCGCGTGGCGAGCCGGTTCACCATGCCCTCGATCATTGGCCGCTGCGCTTCGGGAATGGCGGCGGCGGCCGCGCCCGCGCCCGATTCCGCCGCGGCCGGCTCGCCCTTGAGCGCGGCGAGGCGCGCGCTCACCACGCTCCGCCATGGCGCATCGGGCCGGGAATCGGCGAGGATCTGGCTCGTAGGCGCTGGATCGCTTCGGCCTTCTTGCCGTCCTGCTCGGCGCCGAGCGCGAGATAGAAGCGCGCTTGCGGCTGGCCGGGCTGCTCGGCCAGCGCCCGATCGAACGCCTCGCGCGCCTCGTCGGTGACCACGCCGCCCGCTGCGGCGACCAGAGCCTCGCCGTAAGCGGCGCGGCGCAACGGGTCCTCGCCGACCAGACGAAGCGCCTCGGCATAGGCGTGCGCGGCGTCGGCATAGCGCTCGAGGCGCATATAGACCGGCGCGATCACCGCCCAGCCCTTGCCGTCGTCGGGCTTGGCGATGAGCCGCGCCTCGACCGCCGCGACCGCCGCCTCGATCTCGCCGTTGGTCTGCGGCGCAACGTTGCGGCTCGCCAGCGGCTGGTCGGGCATCCGGGGCTGGCCGAGGAGCGCGTAGAGCGGAAAGGCGATCGCCGGCAGCCCGATGGCGATCAACGCCGCCGCGGCGAGCCGATTGCGCGGCGCCGCCGGCGGCGCCGGCAAGGGCCCTGACGCCGCAGCGATGAGGCGGCGCGCCGCTTCGGCGCGTGCGCCTTCCGCCTCGCCTTGCGGCAATAGCCCGCGCTCGACGTCGCGCTGGATTTCCTCGAGTTGCGCCTTATAGAACGCCGCTTCGCTGGCGGCGGCGTCCGCCTTCGCGCCCGCCGGCGCGCGAAGCAGCGGCCAGAGCGCGGCGAGGACCGCGAAAGCGGCCATTCCCGCCAGGACGAACCACAGCATCAACAAGCCTCGGAGCGGCCTTCTTAGAAAGGCTCTCGGAAAAGTCCGCGCTCTGTTATCGCAAAGCAAAGTTGAGGTCTCGTCAAAAACCTCAACTCGTCATTTTCCAGCTTCCGTCCGGCTGCTTGCAGCCGACGCCATGGCCATGGTTCGGCCGGCCGGCGATATAGATGGTCTGGGAATAGGCGCGGCAACCGTCGCCGGTCAGCGGCGCCGGGCTCGACAAAACCGAACACGCCGTGCGAGCCGCGCCAGGAGCGCCGCTGACCCGAATCGAGCGCGGCGATCTGCGCCTCCCACGCCGTCTGGCGGTCGCCGTCGCTCAGCGACTGCACCGACCGGCCCCCCGAGCGCGCCGCCGAGCGCCGCTCCGGTCGGAATCGCCGGCGCGGCCGGTTCGGCGGGAGCGGCGACGGCCGGCGGCGCGCCGCCCGAGCCTGCGCTAGAACAGCCGACAAGGCCGAGCGATCCCAGGGCAATGATGACGAGAAGCGTCCGCTGCATCGTTTCCTGTCTCCCGCACCGCTGTTGGCGCTTCGTCCGGACGCGTAAATCGCCTGTGGACGCGCTCACACACACGGCAGCTTCAGGATCGCCCGCAAGCCGCCGAGCGGGCTTTCGTCGAGTTCGAGCGAGCCGCCATAGATCGAGGCGAGATCGACGACGATCGACAGGCCGAGGCCGGAGCCGGGCCGCGACTCGTCGAGGCGCTTTCCGCGTTCGACCGCCGCGGCGCGCGCGCTTTTGTCCAGCCCCGGGCCGTCGTCGTCGATCTCGGCGATGAGAATGGGGGCCGGATCCTGGTCGCCGCCGACCGTGCGAGCGGCGTGAATCGAAACCCGCTCGCGCGCCCACTTGCCCGCGTTGTCGAGCAGGTTGCCGATGAGATCGGTGAGGTCCTGGGCTTCGCCGCGGAACTTGAGGCCCGGCTGCAATTCGACGTCGAAGGTCAAGGCCCGATCGTCATGCAGCTTCTCAT
The DNA here is from genome assembly GCA_963767245.1 of uncultured Alphaproteobacteria bacterium. Taxonomy (GTDB): domain Bacteria; phylum Pseudomonadota; class Alphaproteobacteria; order Rhizobiales; family Beijerinckiaceae; genus Roseiarcus. Next base: position 79,513 of record CAVYDG010000022.1, on the reverse strand, counting down.
AGGTGCGCACGAGCCCCTCGACCACCGGCTTCACCTCCGTCGCCAGTCCGAATGTCCTGGCGCGAGCGGCGGCGCGCGCGCGGTCGAGATAGAACGTCACCTGCCGGCGCATGATCTCGGCCTGCTCGCGGACCTTTTCCGACAAGATGGGGCTCATCGCGTCGGCCTCGTTGGTCAACACGCTGAGCGGGGTCTTGAGCGCATGGGCGAGATTGCCGACCTGGGTGCGGGCGCGCTCGACGATCTCCCGGTTGGCGTCGATGAGCTGGTTGACCTCGGTCGCCAGCGGCGCGACGTCCTGTGGAAACTCGCCGGCTATCCGTTCGGCTTCGCCCCGGCGGATCGCGGCCACCCCCTCCTGCAGGACCCTGAGCGGCGCGAGGCCGAAGCGGACCGCGAGCGCCGTCGAGCCGATCAGCGCCAGCGCCAGGGTCAGGAACGTCGCCGCGAGCCCCCATTCGAAGCTCCGCTCCTGGGCCTGGATCACGTCGGCGTTGGCCGCGACCTGGACCAGGAAGCGTCCCTCGTCGCCGGCGTCGATCTCGCGCTCGATCATCCTCACTTCATGCCCGCCCGGCCCGACCACGTAGCCGCTGAGGATCGCGCCGGGGTCGCCGCTGGCGGGCAGATTCGGCAATTGGGTCGCGAACAGCGACTTCGAGGCGCGGATTTCCGGCGGATTGACGTCGGTGCGGGTGATTTGCCAATACCAGCCCGAAAAGGCGAGCTCGAACTGCGGCGCGATTGCGGCCTGGGCGCCGGTCTTGGCCTCGTCGTTCGGAATCGCGACATTGGCGACCAGCGCCTTCAGATAAACGCCGAGCTGGTCGTCGAAATTGGCCTCGGTCCATTGCTTGTTCAGCGCGCTTAAGCCCAGCCCCGCGAGCGCGAGGATGAGCGTGCTCCAGAACGCCGCCGAAAGAAAGAGGCGCGAGGCGATCGACCGTGCGCTGAGCGCCTTGACCATGAATGCCGCGTTACGGCACTTCGCGGACCGCTCCGCGCGCCGCGCTGGTCGCAAATGCGGCGTAAGCGCGCAGGGCCGTGGTGACCTGGCGCTTGCGCTTCTTGGCCGGCTTAAAGGCGCCTGCGCCCTTGGCTTCGATCGCCGCCCGGCGTTGACTGAGCGTCGCATCGTCGACGAGGACGTCGATCGAGCGGGCCGGGATGTCGATTGAGATCAGGTCGCCCTCTTCGATCAGCGCGATCGCGCCGCCCTCGGCTGCTTCCGGCGAGACGTGGCCGATCGACAGGCCGGAGGTGCCGCCGGAAAAGCGGCCATCGGTGACGAGCGCGCAAGCCTTGCCGAGGCCGCGCGACTTGAGATAGCTGGTCGGATAGAGCATCTCCTGCATGCCGGGACCGCCGCGCGGCCCCTCGTAGCGGATGACGACGACGTCGCCCGCGACCACCTTGTTGTTGAGGATTCCCTGCACCGCGTCGTCCTGGCTTTCGAAGATGCGCGCCGGCCCTTTGAACGTGAGATTGCCCGCATCGACGCCCGCCGTCTTCACGATCGAGCCGTCGAGCGCGATGTTGCCGTAGAGCACGGCGAGACCGCCGTCCTTTGAAAAGGCATGTTCAGCGTTGCGGATGACGCCCTTGGCGCGATCGTCGTCGAGCGAGGGATAGCGCGCCGACTGGCTGAACGCGACCTGGGTCGGCACCCCGCCGGGACCAGCAAGGAAGAATTCGCGCGTCGCCTTGCTTTTCGCGCGCATGATGTCGTTGCGCGACAGCGCATGGTCGAGCGACTCGGCGTGGACCATCCGGACATCGCGGTTGAGCAGGCCGGCGCGGTCGAGTTCGCCCAGAATGCCCATGACCCCCCCGGCGCGGTGGACGTCCTCGACGTGCACGTCCGCAACTGATGGAGCGACCTTGCACAGCACCGGCACCCGGCGCGACAGCCGGTCGATATCGGCCATGGTGAAATCGACTTCGCCCTCGTGCGCGGCGGCGAGCAGGTGAAGGACGGTGTTGGTCGAGCCGCCCATGGCGATATCGAGGGTCATCGCGTTCTCGAACGCATTGAAGGTGGCGATTCCGCGCGGCAGCGCGCCCTCGTCGCCTTCCTCGTACCAGCGGCGCGCCAGATCGACGACGAGATGCCCCGCCTCGACGAACAGGCGCCTTCGGTCGCCGTGGGTCGCCACCACCGTGCCGTTGCCGGGTAGCGACAGGCCCAGCGCCTCGGTCAGGCAGTTCATTGAATTGGCGGTGAACATGCCCGAGCACGAGCCGCAGGTCGGGCAGGCGGAGCGCTCGATCACCGCGACGTCGGCGTCGGAGACTTTGGAATCGGCCGCGGCGACCATCGCGTCGATGAGATCGATGCTGCGCGTCCCGGTCGAGAGCTTGACCTTGCCCGCCTCCATCGGCCCACCGGACACGAACACAGCGGGGATGTTGAGGCGCATCGCCGCCATCAGCATGCCGGGGGTGATCTTGTCGCAATTCGAGATGCACACCAAAGCGTCGGCGCAGTGGGCGTTGGCCATGTATTCGACGCTGTCGGCGATGATCTCGCGCGAGGGCAGCGAATAGAGCATGCCGTCGTGGCCCATCGCGATCCCGTCATCGACGGCGATGGTGTTGAATTCTTTGGCGACGCCGCCGGCGGCCTCGATCTCGCGCGCCACCAGTTGCCCGAGGTCCTTCAAATGCACATGACCGGGCACGAACTGGGTGAAGGAATTGGCGACCGCGATGATCGGCTTGCCGAAATCGCCGTCGCGCATACCGGTCGCGCGCCACAGGCCGCGCGCCCCCGCCATGTTGCGGCCGTGAGTCGAAGTTCGGGAGCGATAGGGAGGCATCGGACGCCTTTAGACATGGAAATGCGCCAGCGCGAAGGCGCCGAGCACGGTAGTGTCGCATTTTCCGCCCTGCCCCAGCAAGGGCCGGCTCCCCTCGCGCCGCATTGACTTCGCCACGCCGGATTGCGAAGAAACGCCCGGCTTAAGCGCGGGTGTAGCTCAATGGTAGAGCAGCAGCCTTCCAAGCTGAATACGAGGGTTCGATTCCCTTCACCCGCTCCAGTTCCATTCAGACATTTGTGGGAGCGTCGATTTCGGCTGCGAGGCGCGCCGGCCCCCGTTCCCGAGCCTTGGGCCGCAAATCGTTAAAGACCGAGTCGGCTCGCCAGATCCTCTAAGTCATTCGCGACCGCGTCCCAATCCTCTTCCGGCCTGAGGTCGGTTGTCTGATTCGGTCCATGTTCCGTCGGCCGTGGGATGAAGGCCGTCCGCAGCCCGCAACGTCGCGCCGCCGCCAAGTCGCCGTTGTGTGCGGCGACGAGACAAACCTTTTCGGGCTTGAGCATCAGCGCTTCGGCGGTGCGGAGATACGCTTCCGGGCTCGGCTTGTAGGCATGGGCGATCTCTGCGCCAAGGATGGCGTCCCACGGCAGGCCGGCGCGCTTCGCCAGGTCGAGCATCAATCGGATGTTGCCGTTGGAGAGGGGGGCGATGATGAACCGGCGCTTCAACCGCATGAGGCCGCGAACCGAGTCTGGCCAGGGGTCAAGCCTGCGCCAGGCCAGGTTCAGCGCTTCCAGCTCGGAAGGCGGAATTGCGGCCGGGTCGATCCCGAACTCGGGCAGCGTCGTCCGGAGGTTTTCCATGTGGAGCGCCTCCAGACGGACAAACGGACGACGCCCCGAGCGCACCTCCTCCATGGCCGGCGAATAGCGGCGCCGCCATGCATCGGCGAACGCGGTCGAATCGGCGCCCGGCGCATGCCGGGTGAGGAAAGCCGCCAATTCCCGCGCCACTCCGCCACGCCAGTCGACGACGGTGCCGAAGACGTCGAAAACCAGCGCTTCAACGTCGACGAGGGTTGGCATGGTTCCCCGACTTTGGCCCGACCCCGCGGCGCTCCGTCTACTGCAAGCGGTCCTTGATCTTGTCGATGCCCGCCCGCGCGCAGGCGTCGTCCAGTTTGGCCCCCGGCGCGCCCGCGGCGCCGATCGCGCCGATCGTCTCGTCGCCGAGCTTGATCGGCACGCCGCCGCCGAAGAACATCACATGGGGCAGCTTGGCGAGCGGCGCGATCGAGTCCTCGCTCTTGGCCCGCTCGGAAAGTGCGAGCGTGTCGTTCTTGAACGACGCGGCGGTATAGGCCTTGTCGAAGGCGCTATCGAGCGAGTGCGCGCCGACGCCGTCGCCGCGGATCGTGGCGATGACGACGCCGTCGGCGTCGACCACCTGGGCCGTCTCGTGATAGCCCTGCTTGGCGCAGGCGGCGACGGTCTCGCTCGCCGCTTCGTTCGCCAGCGCGGCCGGGATACGGTGGGTCGGCAGAGTCTGCGCGCCAGCCATTGAAGCCGTCAATGCGAGTGGGGCAAACGCCGCCAAAATCCTGAGATCGAAGACCATCGCGCTCCTCCTATGCCGACCCGCCCGTGCACTCCCGTGCTAAACGCCAGAGAGAAAGTTCGCAATGACTGTCGCGATTGCCGCTACACTTGGCGCCGACAGAGCGGATGGATCAAACCCTTGAGGAAGCAGACCATGGGCCTCTCGGACAGTTTTGCGCCGCGCGACACGGAGCAGCCAACGGCCAGGCGTCCATTCCTTCTGCTCGTGGCGCTCGCCATCCTGGCGAGCGCCACGCCACCGCTTCCGGCGCGCGCCGATCCGGCCGATCCGGCGCTGACCGCCGCCGTCGACGGCCCATGGCGCGAGCCGCAGAACCGGGCGCGCGACGCCTGGCGCCATCCCCTCGAGTCGCTGACCTTCTGGGGGCTGAAGCCCGGCATGACGATAGTCGAAGTCGATCCCGGCGTCCGCGGCTGGTGGACAGAGATTCTCGCGCCCTATGCGCGGGCGACCAGCGGGACTTACATCGCCGCCCTGCCGGACCGCGCTCAAGCCGGCGCCGGCGCCGAAAGTCCCGAGGCGGCGCAGGCGGCGTTCTGGAAAGGCGTCGCCGACAAAAGCGTCTTCGGCGACGTCAAGGCCTACGACTTCGGGCCACTGCATCCCAACGCGATTCCCGCCGGTTCCGCCGATTTCGTGCTCGTCGCCCGAGCGTTTCACAATTGGGCCCGCCAGGGCGACGCGACCGACGTCTATCTCAGCGCCTTCATGCGGATGCTGAAGCCCGGCGGGATTCTGGCCGTCGAACAGCACCGCGCGCCCGAGGGCGCCGATCCGCGCGCGGGGACCGGCTATGTTGCCGAATCCTACGTGATCGAAGCAGCGCGAAAGGCGGGGTTCGAGCTTGCGGCGAAGTCCGAGATCAACGCCAATCCGCTCGACACCAAGGACTATCCATTCGGCGTCTGGACCCTGCCGCCCACACGTCGCAGCGCCCCTTCCGGCCAGCCGCCGAACCCGAACTTCGACCACGTCAAATACGACGCCATCGGCGAATCCGACCGCATGACGCTGAAGTTTCGCAAGCCGGAGTAGGCGGCAGGCCTTTCATTCAGCGCCTTACCGGGCGCCGTAGTTGCCCGTTGTGTCGATCGGCACGAGGTTCGGGTACAGCGGCTCGGCAGGAGCGCATCCGCCGATCGACAGCACGAGCGCCAGCGCCGACAGCATTTTCAGCAATCGGCCCATCGTCGCTCCCATCCAAATAGACAATCGCCGTTCAGGCGCCGCGGCGGGATTCTGGTTGCCGTCATCGCGAGCGTGAGCCGAAGCAATCCAGGAACGCAGGGCGTCCTACGATCCGCTGGATTGCTTCGTCGCTCCGCTCCACGCAATGACGAATCCGGCTGGAACGGGATAGACCTTAGCCCGCCCGAGTGACCCCGCCGCCGCAGCGGTTCCAGCCGCGCGCCCGGTCGCCGAAACCTTCACAACCGTTTTCGGTGACCGCGACCGTGTCCTCGAGCTTGATGAAGCCCCGCCGCGGATGAAGGATCGTGGTCTCGATCGACAGCACCATTCCCGTTTGCAACGGCAGATCGGCGTCATGGGCAGGGTAGGGCACTGGGCCGCGATCGGTGAGCCGCGGGGCCTCGTGACTGATGAGGCCCATCCCGTGGGCGACGAATTCGAGCGAATTGCCATGCGGCGAGGCGCGGGTCAGCGCCTCGGCGGCGGCGAAAACATCGCCGCCGCGCGCGCCGTGCCGGATCGGCCGTCTTGCCGCCTGTTGGATCGCGTCGACTTCGCCGAGCAGGTCTTCGAGCTCGGCGTCCGGCTCGCCGAAAATACCCATCCGGCAGAGATCGCCGATATAGCCCTTGTAGTTGCCGCCCGAGTCGAGCGAGAGAACGTCGCCCTCGCGCAGGATCTGGCCGGACGGCGCCCGGTTGAGGCTGGTTCCTGCCGTGATCAGGCAATATTCAAAGGTAAGGCCGCGATTGACCTCCTCGCGGCGGAGCGCTTCGACCAGCTCGTGCTTGGTCATGCCGGGTTGGGCGCCGGCGATGACCGCGAGCATCGAATCGACGACAAGATCGCTCGCCTTTCGCAAGTCTTCCAGTTCGCGCGGCGTCTTGACCGCGCGCAGGCGTTCGAGCGGAAGCTGCGCTTCGACGAACCGGGCCTGAGGCAGTCCCTTGCGCAGAGCGCTCTCGGAATCGGCCGGCAGAAAGGCGCGCTCGATGCCGATCGTCGGCGCCTTCGGCGCAAGGCTCGTCAGCCGTTCGATCGCGGCCTCGATCCCGTCGGTGCTCATGCGCGCCGAGCCGCTGAACGCCGGAACCCAGAACCGGTTGAGCTCGCGCTCGTAACTCTCCATCGGATGGCCGATATAGGCCGCGCGTTCCGGATCGCCTTTCACATAGACCAGGACCGGCAGATAGCGGCTGACGCCGATGGCGTCGAAATGATCGAAGAAGAAGAAACGATAGCCGCCAAGAAGATACTGGATGTTATGCTTGGAAGTGACAACGAGCGTGTCGATCCCGGCCTCGTCCATCAGCGCATCGAGCCGGCCGGCGTCGAAGGGAATGGGCGGCCGGCCCGGAGGCGCTCGTTCCGGATGATCAGGGGCGACGGCCGACGCTGCGATCGCTTCCATGGTTTCCTCCGCTGCTGGTGCTTTGCGATCCTAGGCCAGCCAGGCGCGCCGCGCGAGAGGGCGAGAGGGCATGAGAGTTTTAATCCCGCTGCGGACTGTGGGTTAATAGAAAATCAGAACAATTTGTTGCGAATATCGGAAATCCATGCCATGCCTATTTCTCTTGCGGGACCGAGGCAGCGCCCCCTGCGGGCCCCTCGCAGAAAGACGATGGGAAGGGAGATTTGCCACGCGCATATGTCCTAAAGTATTGATGTCCTGACGTTTTCTTCCGAAAACCTCATTTGGTTTTCGTTTCGAGTCATTTTGGTTTTGTTGCGCCGGGCTTTGATTTTGTTGCGAGGAGCTTTGTTTTTGTTGCGGCAGATTTGGGTTTCGTTGCGTGGACGCAATAATTCACGCTCATTCAGTGTAAACCGGGAAGCGCCGCCTCCCACCGCCGCCGATAGGCGTCGAGACCCGGCAGGTTCCAGGCGCGGGCCGGATCGAGGCGGGGCGGATCGCGCGGCTCGCCCCAATGCGCGAGCAAGGCCGCGCCGGCCGCCGCGCCCGCGCTGGTCGGGGCGACGACGACCCGCCGCCCGGACATCAAGCGAGCGAGAACGGCCGCGAAGGCCGGCGAGCGGGTGAAACCGCCCTCGACGATCAGGTCGCCGGGCGCTTCGAGCAATTTCAGCATGTGGGCGGTCATCAGGGCGGTATAGACCGTCGCCAGCGCCGCGCGCGCTTTTGGCGTCTTGGGCGCCTCGCCTTCAATCCGGCCGACCCGTCCGGCATAGGGGCCGCCCTGGTCGGAGAAGGCGGGAAGAGCGAGCGCGCCCGAGGCGACCGCGCCGGCGACGTCGGCCTCGTCCGGCTCCGCGGGCGCCTCGCCGGCGAGGACCGCGAATTCTCGTCCGCCCATGAAGCGCGCAGTCGGCACCGGCTGGCCGCGCACGTCGACATTGGCCAGCATGTCGGCCTTCGGATCGAGCCGCGCTGTTCCGCCCACGGCCATGATGATGACCCAGGTCCCGGTCGAGATCACCGTGAACGGATCGCGCCGCGACACCAGATGCGGCACGAGCGAGGCGTTCGAATCGTGGGCGCCGCAGACGACGCGCACCGCCGGCGCGAGACCGGTGGCCGCCGCCACTTCGGGCCTGAGGGTTCCGAGCGTGTCCCAGGCGTGACGCATCGGCGGGAACAGCCGCCGCCAGCCGAGCCTATCGACCATGCTCGACAGGCCGCCCTCGCTCGGGCGCCAGAGATCGGTGTGCGAGCCGATCGAGGTGAATTCGGTCGCACCGACGCCGCTCAGGCGCCACGACCAATATTGCGGATAGGCCAGGAACGCTCGCGCAGCGGCGAACTCAGCCGGGAATCGCCGCTGAAGATAGTAGACCTGTCGGCCAAGGTTGAGCCCGCGAGGCAGGTTTGGCGAGAGCGTTTCCTCAAATGGAGGCCTTACCTTGTCATATTCGGCCGCGATGGGGCCGTCGACGTCGAACTCGTAGTCCACAGCCGGCAGCGCGGTATCCTTGTCCCCCACCAGCACGCCTGCGGCGCCATGCGCCGAGATCGAAATCGCATTGATGGTGAATTGGGCGCCAAGTCCCCTCAACGCTCCGATAAGGAACGACCAGGCACCCTCGGTGTAAAGCCTTCGGTACGGCCAGCGCGCATCCGGCAACACCGAAGCGTTGGGATGGCCGCGCTCAGCCGCGACCTTGTTCGCGGCGTCGAACAAGACAACCTTCATGTTGGTCTTGCCGATGTCGATAACCGCGACGCAGCCGCTCATACCCGCGTTCACCGTTCATTCCAGATGGAACATTTCGACCAGCGGCGCGGTAACCGGGCTCCCGTCGGGGTTGGCGGCCATGATGTCCCTCATGTGCGCCCACCAACGCTGCATCATCGAATGCTTCGTCAGATCGTTCATACGGTGATCGTCGGTGCGCTCGAGATAGGCGAAGAGCGTGTTGGTGTCCGGGTCGAGAAAGATCGAATAATTCCTGATGCCCGATTCGCCAAGGAGCGCTTGCAACTCCGGCCAGATCGCGTCGTGCCGGCGGCGGTATTCGTGAGCCTCGCCGGGGTTCAGGAACATTTTGAACGCGTACCGCTGCATGGCCGGCCGGCCTCGCCAAAGCTCAAGCGGTCGCCCGGCCTCCTGCCACGAGGGGCCGAGCGAAACGCCGTCCTCTTAGAAGTCGAACTTGTCGATGTTGTCCTTGCTATAGATAAAGGGCGCGCCGAGCAGGATCTCGCTGCCGTTGATGACGTTGAGCTTGCCGAGCTTGCCCGCCTCGACCGACGTGTCGCCGGGCTTCAGCTTGCCGTCCACCACCGCGCGCAATACGTAGGTCGCAGCGTAGCCGAGGTCGATCGGGTTCCACAAGACCACTGACTTGACGCAGCCCGAGCTGACATAGGGCTTCATCGCGTTCGGCGTGGCGAGTCCGACGACCGCGACCTTGCCGCATTGACCCGCCTTGGTGACCGCTTCGGCCGAGGCCGGGGTGGCCACCGAGGTCATGCCGAAGAGGCCCTTCAGCTTGTCGCCATGCTTGTTGATGAGCGTCGTCGCCTGATTGAACGACAGGTTGTTGTCCTCCTGCGCCTCGACCGTCTCGAGCCATTGCAGCTTCGGATGGCACTTGGCGGCGTAAGCCGCCATTTCGGCGATCCAGCGTGCCTGGTTCGGCGTGGTGAAGGTTGAGGTGACGATGGCGAAGGCGCCGTCCTCGCCGGTCTCTTTGGCCATGGCGTCCACCATCGCCTTGGCAATGCCGTTGAACGGGGATTGATTGACGAACCATTCGCGCGCATCGGGCGTCGAGTTGGCGTCGTAGCCGACGACATGGATCCCCTTGGACAGCGCCTTCTTGAGGACTGGCGCGATCGCGACCGGATCGTTGGCGGCGAACAGAATGCCGTCGACGCCGCTGGTGATATAGTTGTCGATGAACTTGATTTGCTCGTCGATCTTGGCTTCGGTCGGCCCGTCGGTCTTCGCCTTGACGTTGCCGAGCTCCTTGGCGGCGTCCTGGATGCCCTTCGAGGTGGCGTTGAAATAGCCGATGCCGATGAGCTTCGGTACGTCGACGACGGTGATTTCCTTGCCGGCCTTGTTGGGCGGGTTGGTCGGCTGGCCGCCATCGTATTTCACTGGCGCGGCCGCTTCGGCGGGGCCTGTTCCGCAGGCGAGCGGGCTGGTCGGCAGATCATCGCCACCATCCCATTTGCCCGCGGCGTTGGCGCCGCTGGTCGCGAACCCGACAGCGATCATCGCCGCCGCGGTCGAAAGGAGATATCTCAGTTTCATCGTCGCTTCCTTCCCTGCTTCGCCGCCACATCGCGGCTAACCCTTTGTTTCTTCTCAGTCACCGCGGCGTTGCAGCGAGCTGGCGATGAGCACCGAAAGAATGAGCGCCACGCCGATGACGACGATTGTCGCGTCGCCCTTGACGCCCGTCAACGCCAGCCCATTTTTGAGAAGCTGGATCATCACGAGGCCGATGGCCGTGCCCCAGATCGTGCCCGAGCCGCCAAAGATGCTTGTGCCGCCGAGCACCACCGCGGCGATCACGTCGAGCTCGTATCCCATCCCCATGTCCATGCGGGTCGTCGTCACGCGGGAGACCAGCACGATTGCGGCGAGGCCGGAGGCGAGGCCCGACAGCGTGTAGACGATGAGCTTGACCCGATCGACCGACAATGCGGAGAAACGCGCCGCCGTCTCGTTGGCGCCGATCGCGTAGAGCGTGCGGCCGAACGTCGTTCGGTCGAGGACCACGCCCGCAACCACCATAAGGATAACGAGAACGACGAGTTGCGTCGGCACGCCAAAGAGGTCACCCTGGCCGAGGACATAGAACCATTCGGGATAGCCGCGCACCGAATGGGCCTGGCTGATCCCTTCGGCGAGGCCGCGATAGAGCGCGAGCGTGGCGATCGTCATGATGAGCGGCGGCACTCTGATCCGGGTAATGACGAGGCCATTGACGAAGCCGGCGAGGCCGCCGACCGCGAGCGCGAAAACGATAGCGACCGGCAGGGGAAAGTCGAAATTCTTCCACGAATAGCCGAGCATAATCGCGCAAAGGCCCACCACCGCGCCGACCGAGAGATCGATGCCGCCGGTGATGATGATGAAAGTCATCGGCAGCGCGATGAGGCCGATCTCGGTCATCAGCCGGCCCTGATTGAGCAGGTTGTCGACGGTCAGAAAACGATCGTTGAAGGCTCCAAGGCCGACCAAAGCGATCACGAGGATGATCGCGAGCAGCGTCTCGTGCCGCTTCAGCCACCACGGTATTCCGCGGGCGGGCGCTTCGGCCGCAAGGCTCATTTCGACCATCCTCTGGCGGCGCGGCGCTGACGGCGCAGGATATCGGCGATGACGGTTGCGAGGATGAGGCCGCCGCGCAGGGCGTCGGTCCAGTAGGGAGACACGTTGATGAAGACGAGCGCGCTGGTGATCTCGGCGATCAGGATCGCCGCAAGGGTCGACCCGACGACGGTGCCGACGCCGCCGAGAATGCTGACTCCGCCGACCACGGATGCGGTGATGACGGTCAATTCAAGACCGGGAGGCGTGGTCGACTGGATCACGCGCAATTGGGTCGCGTAGACGAGGGTCGCGATGCCGGCGAAAAACCCGTGCAGGGCAAAGACCATGACGACCGTTCGCTGGGGATTGACGCCGCAGAGGCGCGCCGCTTCGGCGTTGCCTCCCGTTGCGTATATTGCCCGGCCGCTGGCGCTGGAGCGCATCCACACCGCGGCAAGCGCGGTCGCCAGAACCATGATGACGACCGGCATCGGAACGCCAAAGACTGAGAGGTCTGCGAGATGGAAGTTCTGCGGCAGGTCCGTGATCCATTTTCCGCCGGTGATGCTGATGAGGCCGCCCTTCAGGATCGAGAGCATGCCGAGCGTCACGACGATGGCTGGAATGCGCAGATAGGCGACAACGGCGCCCTGGGCCGCCATGACCGCGACGCCGAGCACGAGTGGGACGAGCCAACTCACCAAGATGGGCGCGCCCGCCACTGCAAGCGAGCCACTGATCGTCGCCAGGACGCCGATCAGCGCGCCGACCGAAATATCGATGTTGCCGGATATGATCACCATCGACATGCCGATCGCCGCGATGGCGATATAGGCGTTGCCAAGCAGGAGGTCGGAGAGATTGCGGGTCGCCAGAAAGCGCGGGTTGATGAAGCCGACGACGACGGCCAGGCCGATCACGGCGAGCGCGAGCAGTGCTTCCTGCGAAGCAAAGCGCCTCAGGCCACCGCTCTGAGCGCGCGCGGCGCTGGCGATCGCCGCCGCGCTCACGCCGCCCTCTCCGCGCTCGCCGCCTCTCCCATCATCGCCGCCCCGACCGTCTCGGAGGTCGCGTGGGCGCGATCAAACTCGGCGACCAGCCGTCCCTCGCGCATGACCAGCACCCGATCGCTCATGCCCAGCACTTCGGGCAATTCGCTCGAGATCATCAGGATGGCGACGCCCGCGCCGGCGAGTTCGCTCATCAAGCGATGGATTTCGGCTTTCGCGCCGACGTCGATGCCGCGCGTCGGCTCGTCGAGAATGAGCAGTTTCGGATTGTTAGCCAACCATTTCCCGAGCACGATCTTCTGCTGATTGCCGCCGGAGAGGCGCCCTGCGACCTCGTCGACCGAACTCGTCTTGACCCTGAAGCGCCGGACGCCCTCCTCCGCCATGCGCCGCTCGGCGCCCCGGTCGATGAAGCCCGCGCGCGAGAGCGAGCCGAGCGCCGCCAGCGAAAAATTGTGCAAGACGCTCATCGGTCGCACCAGGCCTTGGACCCCGCGGTCTTCCGGGACGTAGGCGATCCCCTTCGAGCGCGCAGTCTCGGCCGAGTCGATCGTGACGCCTTCGCCCATAAGCCGGATCTCGCCCAACTCCGCCGGCGTAATCCCGAACAGCGTCTGAGCAAGCTCGCTGCGCCCCGAGCCCACGAGTCCCGCGAGCCCGACGATCTCGCCCGCTCGCACCGTGAGGCTGACGCCTTTGGTGATCGGATGACGGACGATATCGCGGGCTTCCAGCACCGGGCGCCGAACGGGACGGTGGTCTTTGGAAAGAGGTTGTCGATCCGCCGTCCGACCATCATCTGCACGAGCTCGGATGCATTGGTGTCGGCGACGTTGCGCGCCCCGACATAGGCGCCGTCGCGAAGCACCGTAACACGGTCGCCGATGGCGAAAATCTCGTCCAGACGGTGACTGATGTAAACGATGCCGACGCCGCGGGCCCTCAGCCGCCGCACGATGTCGAAGAGCCGCGTGACGTCACTTTCGGTCAGCGCCGCGGTCGGCTCGTCCATGATGAGGATGCGCGCGTCGTGAGACAGCGCGCGCAGGATCTCAACTCGCTGGCGGTTGCCGACAGACAACGCGCCGACGACCTGGTTTGCGGCCAGATCATCGATCTCGAGCGAGGCGAGGAGCGCTTCGGCCCGGGCACGCATGGCGCTCCAGTCGATGCGGCCCATTCCTGCGCGCGGCGCGTGGCCGAGAAAAATGTTCTCGGCGACCGTCAGCTCGGGAAAGAGCAGCAGTTCCTGATAGATCGTGGCGACGCCAGCGCGCTTGGCGTCCTCTGGACTGGTGAAGCGCGTTTCTCTGCCACCGATCAAAATGGAGCCGCTGTCGGGCTCGTAGACCCCGGAAATGATCTTGATGAGCGTCGATTTGCCGGCCCCGTTCTCTCCGAGGAGGGCATGAACCTCCCCCGCGCGCACTTCGAACGACACGCCCGACAGCGCTCGCACGCCCGGAAATGTCTTCTCGATATCGCGCACTTCGAGGAGCGGCGCGGCCGGGTCGGCCGCCGCGTCGGTCTTCAGCGGCGCGCTCACGCCGCCTCCGTAGCACGCGGGTCGGCATTGACCACGATTGTCTCGACGCCGGCGTCGCGCAGCATGGCGAGCGCATCCGCCGGCGCGGCCTGATCGGTTATGATCGCGTGAATACGGGAGAGCGGACAAACGACAAGGCTCCCGCGCGAGGCGAATTTCGAGGAGTCCGCGAGCACGACCAGTTTGTCTGCGCGCCTCAGAAGTTTCGTCTCCGCGCGGGCGATCAGCGGATCGCCCTCGATCACGCCGAGCGGACCGATCGAGATCGCGCTCATAAACATGATGCGCGCCGAATAGTGCTGAATCGCGTCGTCATCGAACGGCGCGACGATGAGCTTTTGGTCGCGGTAGACCTCGCCGCCGGGCAACGCGACGCGATTCTGGGTTTCACGAATGAGAAACTCGGCGAGCGGATAGGAATTGGTCAAGATCTTCAGCCGCGTATTCCGCAAGAACTCCGCCATCTGGAAGGTTGTCGTGCCGCCGTTGACGATGATGACGTCGCCATCCACGCACATTTCGAGCGCTCTTCGGGCGATGGCGCGTTTGGCTTCGATGTTGATCGTGCGGCTGACCTCGAACGCCTGCGTTTCGAGCGACGCCTGAGCCATCCGGCGGGAGAAGGCGCCGCCCAGCGCCTGAATGCCGCCATAGACCCGCTGGCCGTAGCCGGCCTCGGCCAACCGCCCGGCGTCGCGTCGCGCCGAGGCGGCCGACACGCCCGTCGCCGCCATGAGGTCTGCAATTGAGAGGAATCCCCGCGCGGCGAGCAGATTGCGGACAATCTCGACGCGCTGTCGCTCGCGCATGGCCCTCGTCGTCCCCCCGATCATTGGTTGTTGCCGCCTCAGTGCCACAGGCCCAAAGCACTGTCAATCAATCTCGATCAATTTCGCTCATAGCGGCGCACAAACGCGCAAAATTATTGACGACTATCGATCATTTGCGTATGGGTTGATGAAAATCGCGCGATATCGAGAGGAACGGTCCATGGGCGGCGATCATCTTCGTTTCGAAGCTCCGTTGCCCGATCTCTGGGACGACGAACACGCGGCTTCCCTGGACGATCCCGGCTTGCTGCTCTATCGGTCCAATTTGCTCGGCAGCGATCTCCGCATCACCAATTTTGGCGGCGGCAACACCTCGGCCAAACTGGCCGCCCCCGATCCGCTGACCGGCGCGCCGACGAAGGTCCTTTGGGTCAAGGGCTCCGGCGGCGACATCGGCTCGATGAAGCTGGATGGTTTCGCGACGCTCTATCTCGACAAACTTCTCAGCCTACGATCGGTCTATCGCGGCCTTGAGCACGAGGACGAGATGGTCGCATTGTTCAATCATTGCACGTTCAACCTCAATCCGCGCGCGACCTCGATCGACACCCCCCTGCACGGCTTCGTTCTCCATTCGCACGTCGATCACGTTCACGCCGACGCGGTTATCGCGATCGCGGCGAGCGAGAACGCCGAAGCGCTGACGCGCGAGATCTATGGCGGCGAGCTCGGCTTCCTGCCCTGGCAGCGACCGGGGTTCGATCTGGGGCTTAAGCTCGGCGCGATGGCTGAGGCCAATCCGAACCTGAAAGGCGTGGTGCTCGGCGGCCATGGGCTGTTCACCTGGGCGGCGACCTCGAAGGATTGCTATCGGACCACGCTGGAGATGATCAACAAGGCCGCCCGATGGCTCAGCGCGAACGCCCACGGCGAAGCCTTCGGGGGCCCGCGCGTCGAGCCCCTGCCGCGGGCCGATCGACGCGACGTCGCCGCGAAGCTCCTGCCCGCCATTCGCAAGCGCATATCGACCGGCGAGCGCAAGATCGGACACTTCACCGATACCGCGGCGGTGTTGGAGTTCGTCAATTCGCGCGATCTCAAGGCCCTCGCGGCGCTCGGGACGTCTTGCCCCGATCATTTCCTGCGCACCAAAATCCGGCCGCTGGTGCTGCCCTTCGATCCGGCGGCGCGCAACCTCGATGCGGTTGTCGCGTCGCTCGACAAGAGCCTTGCCGATTATCGGGCCGATTACGAGACCTACTACGGGCAATGCAAACGGCCGGATTCGCCGCCGATCCGCGACCCCAACGCGGTCATCTATCTTGTCCCGGGGGTCGGCATGCTGTCGTTCGCCAAGGACAAGTCGACCGCGCGCATCGCCGCGGAATTCTACGTCAATGCGATCAACGTGATGCGCGGAGCGTCCAGCGTCAGCCGCTATGTCGGGCTTAAGGAGCAGGAGGCGTTCAATATCGAATATTGGCTGCTCGAGGAAGCCAAGCTCCAACGGATGCCCAGACCCAAATCGCTCGCCGGGCGGGTCGCCCTGGTGACTGGCGGCGCGGGCGGCATCGGCCAGGCGATCGCGGCGCGGCTGATGGGCGAAGGCGCCTGTGTCGTGCTCGCCGACATCGACGCCAAGAGCCTCGATGCGGCGGTCGTCGACTTCGGCAAGCGCTTCGGCAAGGACGCGGTTGCCGGCGTTCATGTCGACGTCACCAGCGAGCCTGCCGTCGAGGCGGCGTTCCACGAGGCCGTTCTCGCCTTCGGCGGGGTTGACATCGTCGTCGCAAACGCCGGCATCGCTTCCGCAGCGCCCTTCGAGGACACTTCGCTCGAACTTTGGAACCGCAACTTCGCGATCCTCGCGACCGGGTATTTTCTTTCAGCGCGGGCGGGCTACCGGATCATGAAAGATCAGGGCCTCGGCGGCGCCATTGTCTTCATCGCCTCGAAGAACGCGCTCGCGGCTTCGCCCGGAGCATCGGCCTATTGCAGCGCCAAAGCCGCGGAGGTTCATCTGGCGCGCTGTCTGGCGCTCGAAGGCGCGCCGCACGGCATTCGCGCCAATACGGTCAATCCGGATGCGGTGCTGCGCGGCTCCAAGATCTGGCAGGGCGAATGGCGGGCGCAACGGGCGGCGTCGAACAAGGTCAGCGAGGCCGAACTCGAAGAGGTTTACCGCCAGCGCTCGCTGTTGAAGCTATCCGTGTACCCCGAGGACATCGCCGAGGCGGTCTATTACTTCGCCTCTGATCTTTCCGCCAAAAGCACCGGCAACATCCTCAACGTCGATGCGGGCAACGCCGTGAGCTTCACCCGCTGAGCAGGCGACACAGAGGAACCGCCCATGTCCTATCGTATCCCCGAGGCGTTGATCGGCGAGGAGAACGCGAGGCTCGCCGCCGCGCAGGCGGAGGATTATGGGGCGCTGGGTCGGCGACTTGGACGCGCCGGAGTCGACATCGAGGCAATCACGGCCAAGGTCGCCGCCTTCGCGGTCGCCCTGCCAACCTGGGGGGTCGGAACGGGCGGCACCCGCTTTGCCCGCTTTCCCGGGCCCGGCGAACCGCGCGGCATCTTCGACAAACTCGAGGATTGCGCGACCATCCATCAGCTCACGCGCGCAACGCCAACCTGCTCGCCCCATTTCCCATGGGACAAGGTCGACGACTATCGCGAGCTGGCCGAATGGGCGTCGGCGCTCGGTGTCGGCTTCGACGCAGTCAATTCCAATACCTTTCAAGACCAGCCCGGCCAGACACTGTCCTATAAATTTGGTTCGCTCAGCCATAGCCAAAAGGCGGTGCGCGATCAGGCGGTGGCGCATAACGTCGAATGCATCGAAATTGGCGTGAAGCTGGGGTCGAAGGCGCTGACGGTCTGGATCGCCGACGGCTCGAATTTTCCTGGCCAGTCGGACCTCAATCGCGTGCTCGACTGGTACCTCGAATCGATGAGCGAGGTCTACGCTCGCCTGCCAGGCGACTGGCGGGTGTTCCTCGAACACAAGCTCAACGAGCCGGCGTTCTACTCGACGGTGATCTCCGACTGGGGAACGAGCCTCATGGCGGCGCAGGCCCTGGGCCCGAAGGCCCATTGCCTCGTCGACCTCGGCCACCACGCGCCGAACGTCAACATCGAGCAGATCGTGTCGCGGCTCATCCGCGCCGGGCGGCTGGCCGGCTTTCATTTCAACGATTCGAAATACGGCGACGACGATCTCGACGCCGGATCGATCGACCCGTTTCGTTTATTCCGGGTGTTCAATGAGCTCGTCGACGCGAGCGCGCGCGGCGCCGCGGGCTTTGATCCCGCCTACATGCTCGATCAGTCGCACAACGTCACCGACCCGATCGAGAGCCTGATGGCTTCGGCGATCGAAGCGCAGCGCGCCTATGCGCAAGCGCTTATCGTCGACCGCCAGGCGCTCATCGGTGCGCAAGAGGCAAACGACATCATGCTCGCTCACCGCATTCTCAAGGCCGGCTTCGTCGCCGACGCATCGCCGATCCTGGCCGAGGCCCGGTTGCGCAATGGCGGCGCGATCGACCCGATCGCGGTCTATCGTGCGTCGAACTACCGCAAGGTCAAAGCGAAAGAGCGGCCTGCGGTCGTCGGTTCGTCGTCCGGAATTGTCTGAGGGGCGAGCCAAGGGAAGCAAGGGAATTCACATCAGTCTCCTCGGGCTTGCTTATTGAGCGCATCTGCAAGCGCCCGCATATCCGCCCACGCAAGCCGCTTCTGCGCTGGCTGCCGGAGCAGGTAAGCGGGATGGAACATAGCGAGCGCCCTGATCGGCCGGCCGCTCTTGCGCTGGAAGTCGAACCACGAGCCCCGGACCCGGGTAATCCCTCCCTGGACCCCCAGCAGGGTCTGGACCGCGGAGCCGCCGAGACAGACCAGGAACTCGGGATCGGCAAGGTCGATCTGCCGCCGGATGAAGGGCAGACACGCCTGGGTCTCCTGTAGCGTTGGGGTTCGATTGCCCGGCGGACGCCACGGAACGACGTTGGCGATGTACACGCTCCGCCGATCGAGCCCGATGGCGCCAAGCATCCGATCCAGCAATTGTCCTGCCCTGCCGACGAACGGGCGGCCGATCCGATCTTCGTCGCCACCAGGGGCCTCGCCGACAAGCATCAGGCGCGACCCGGCGACGCCATCCGAAAACACGAGTTGGATCGCGGTTCGTTTCAATGCGCAGCCGTCGAACTCCGCCATAGCGGACCGCAACATCTCGAGATCGGTCGCCCCTTCAGCGAGCGCGCGAGCCGCAGTCTCCGCTGCTTCCGGCGGTTTGCCGCGGCCGCTCGGGCGCTCGGGCGGGCCGGTTTCGGGCGCTGTCGGCGCAGGCTCGCGCGCCGGGGCATTCGGCCCGGCGAGCCGATCCGCGCCGGCGCTTTCGGCGAAACGGTCATGCGGCGTTTCGTCGATCGCCGCGTCGACGCCCGCCCCAACCCACCACCTCAGCGTTTCTGCGGCCCGGATCGGGTCTGACGAAAGACGACGTAAATCGTTGGTCGACGACAAGAAGGTCCACCCTCGCGCCGATGCTTGGCGCCCGCGCCAAGGCAAACTATCATGAACGGCCCCGGACCGCATCGTCTGCGGGAATCGGGGGCCGGTCGACACGAAGATATCCAGGGGACAATGGCTGACGATCCGGCACTGCCCGCGCGCAAATCGATGGAATACGATGTAGTGATCGTCGGCGCGGGTCCCGCGGGCCTCGCCGCAGCGATCCGGCTCAAATTGCTCGATCCCGACACTTCTGTCGTGATTGTGGAAAAGGGCTCGACGGTCGGCGCGCATATCCTCTCGGGCGCCGTGATCGATCCGATCGGGCTTGACCGGCTGACGCCCGACTGGCGCTCGGATCCAGAATGCCCGCTTAAGACTCAGGTCGCCGCCGATCAATTCTATTTTCTGACCGAAAAAGCGGCCGTCCGATTGCCCAATTGGGCGATGCCGAAACTGATGGGCAACCACGGCAACTTTATCGGCTCGCTCGGCGCAATCGCGCGCTGGCTCGGCGCGCGCGCCGAGGCGCTCGGGGTCGAAATCTATCCCGGATTCGCGGCGACCGAGCTTCTCATCGGCGACAAGGGGGAAGCCGTCGGCATCGCGACTGGAGACATGGGCGTCGGCCGGGATGGTCATCCGAAAGCCGGGTTCACGCGCGGGATGGAGTTGCTTGGCAAATATGTCATGCTTGCGGAAGGCGCGCGCGGCTCGCTGTCGAAACACGCGGTCGCCCGGTACGGGCTTGATTCGACCAGCGGGTCGCAGAAGTACGGCATCGGCCTCAAGGAATTGTGGCAGGTCGCCGACGACAGATTTTCGCCGGGCCTCGTCCGCCACACGTTTGGCTGGCCGTTGTCGAAGGGCGCGAGCGGCGGCTCATTTCTCTATCACTATGGCGACCAACTCGTTTCAGTCGGGTTTGTGGTCCACCTCAACTACGAGAACCCGACGCTCTCCCCGTTTGACGAATTTCAACGCTTCAAAACTCATCCGCTCGTGCGCGGGACCTTCGACGGCGGCAAACGAATAGCCTATGGCGCGCGCGTGATCGCCTCGGGAGGTTGGCAGTCGGCGCCGAAACTGGTCTTTCCTGGCGGCGCGCTCATTGGCTGCTCGGCAGGTTTTGTGAATTTCGCCCGCATCAAGGGCTCCCATAACGCCATACTGTCAGGAATGCTGGCCGCCGAGACGGCGCACGCGGCGCTGGCCGCCGGTCGGGCGAATGACGAACTCGCCGACTATGAGAATTCCTGGCGAGATACGGAGATCGGACGCGATCTTTACAACGTACGAAATGTCAAGCCGCTCTGGTCGCGATACGGTCTGATTCTCGGCGTTGGGCTAGGCGGCCTGGACATGTGGACCAACGCATTGTTCAAATCGTCGATTTTTGGCACTCTAAAGCATGGCAAGCCGGACAGCGATACGCTGAAGCCGTTGTCCGAGGTGACCCCGATCGCTTACCCGAAACCGGACGGGATCCTAACATTTGATAAACCATCGTCGGTTTATCTTTCCAACACCAACCATGAAGAGGATCAGCCGATCCATCTTCGTCTGCATGACTCGGACGCGCCGATCCGCGACAATCTTCCTCGCTACGGTGAGCCGGCGCAACTCTATTGCCCAGCCGGCGTTTACGAGGTGGCGTACGCGAACGAGGCCACTCGCGCGGAGCCCCGGTTCGTAATCAACGCCCAGAATTGCGTCCATTGCAAAACTTGCGACATCAAGGACCCGGCGAAGAACATCGAATGGACCCCGCCGGAAGGCGGCGGAGGGCCGAATTATCCCGATCTTTGAGTTGCGGCGCAAAATCGCCGCTTTCGACTGCAAGCAAGGGTTTGCACGGAGGATTCGCGTGTGGTTCCTTGGTGAGGGCAAGGCGGCGTCCTGCGCCGCCTGTCCGACGCCCTGTTATTTGACTGATAAACTTGGGAAAGCGCGAGACATGCAGAGCCGATCGAAAGTTTGGATGCAGCCGGCGGCCCTTTTCTTGGCCCTAGGCCTGTCGGCCGCTGGCGGCGCCGCCTCGGCCGCAGTTTCCGAGACCGACGTCGGATCGGAGAAACTCGAGATCGGCGACAGCCAACCCGGCAACTATCTGTCGGCGTTGATCGCCAGCTCGGATCGGGACACTCTGGCTGCGGAAGTCTACTACCGGGAGGCCCTCCGAGCTGATCCCCGAAATCCCGATCTGCTCGAGCGCGCCTTCGCGGCGGCGCTCTCCAATGGCGACGAACCGAGCGCCAATGCGCTCGCGGATCGGCTGCTCATGCGCGACCCAGGCAATAGCTTGGCGCGCCTGTCTCTCGCGGTTCACGATATCGATCAAGGACAATTCGCCGCCGCCCGCGCTCACCTCGCGAGCGGGGAAGCTACGCGCGCGCGCGATGTGACGACCGCGCTGCTGACGGCTTGGTCCTATGCGGGGCAGTCCGACCTCCGCCATGCGCTCGATACGCTCGACCGCATTCGCGACCCTTCAGTCCTCGCTTTTCGAGACCATCACGCCGGACTGATCGCCAATCTGCTCGGGAATCCCGTGGAGGCGCAGCGGAGGCTCAAGTCGGCGTATGAGAATGACAAGAACAGCCTCCGCTTCGCCGACGCTTACGCGCGACTGTTGGACGCGCAAGGCGACGTGGCCGGAGCGACGAAGGTCTACCAGGATTTCTCGGTCGTCATTCCCCATCATCCGCTAATCGAACGAGCGCTTGGGAACCTGAAGGCAAATAAGTCTCTGCAGCCGCTCATTCATGACGCGAAAGAGGGCGCGGCAGAGGCGCTCTATGGGCTCGGCAGCGCGGGGAGCCGCCAGGGGGACGAACTTCCAGCGCTCGTCTACCTGCGATTGTCGCTCTACCTCCGGCCGTCGAACGATCTGACAGCGGTGACGCTTGCCAGCCTTTTCGAGCAGCTGAAGCAAGGCGACCAGGTCGTTGCCGCCTACCAGATCGTGCCGGCGTCGTCGCCGCTGAAATTGGGCGCCGATATCCAGATCGCGCTCGAACTCGATAGTATGGGAAAGGCCGACGAGGCTACGCAGCGCCTCACCCAAATCGTCGCCGAGCGGCCGCATGATGTCGAAACCCTGAGCGCATTGGCCGAGTTGCAACGGTCCGCCAAGAAATATGTAGAGGCGGCGGCGACCTATGACCAGGCGATCGCAGCCGTCGCGATACCGCAACGCGAGAACTGGACGCTCTTCTATTTCCGCGGCATTTGTTACGAGCGATCAAATCAATGGCCGAAGGCGGAGGCGGATTTCAAGAAGGCCCTGGAGCTCAACCCGGATCAACCACTGGTCCTGAACTATCTCGGCTATTCCTGGGTCGACAAAGGGCTCAATCTGGAAGAGGCGTTCAAGATGCTCCGCCGGGCCGTGGAGTTGCAGCCGAATGACGGCTATATCGTCGATAGTCTGGGGTGGGCTCACTACAAATTGGGACAGTATCAGGAAGCGGCCCAGACCCTCGAAAAGGCGATCGACCTGAAGCCGGCGGATCCGGTCCTTAATGATCACTTGGGGGATGCCTATTGGCGGGTCAACCGCCGCATTGAGGCGCACTTTCAATGGAATCACGCCCGGGACATGGGCCCGGATCCGGAAGATCTGCCGGCGATCCTGAAAAAGATCGAGTTGGGGCTTCCGGACCTTACGACCGATACCGCCGCGCCCAACACTTCGGCGCAGAAGGAAGGCGGGGGTTGAGGTTGCGGCGATAGGCCCAATGCGATGGCTGCGCGCGCCGGCGAAGATCAATCTGACGTTGCGCGTGGTTGGACGTCGCGCCGACGGTTATCATGAACTCGAGAGCCTGGTGGCGTTTGCCGGGCTCTGCGACTGGGTTTCGTTCGAGCCTGGCCGCGATCCCGTTCTCGAGCTTCTCGGTCCGCGAGCGGGCGAGGCTGGCCCGGTCGACGAGAATCTGGTCTTGCGCGCCTCGCGCGCGCTCGCGGCGTGTGTGCCCGAGCTTGAGCTCGGCCGGTTCCGGTTGGTCAAGCGATTGCCGGCCGCGGCCGGGCTCGGCGGAGGGTCCGCTGACGCCGCGGCGGCCTTGCGGTTGCTTGCCGACGCGGCGGGTTTGTCGGTCGACGATCCACGAGTGCGCGATGCGGCCAAGGCGACGGGAGCGGACGTTCTCGCCTGCCTTTGTCCGCGGGCGCGAATGATGACCGGTGTCGGCGATCAACTTGGTCCGCTGATTCCGCTGCCAAGGATTTTCGCCGTGCTCGTCAACCCTCAGGTTCAGGCGCCGACCCCCAAGGTCTTCGCTGCGCTCGGGCTTGCGCCGGGCTCAAGCCTGAAATCGTCCGCGCAGTCGTTCGATTCGTTGGGGGACAGTACGGCCATCCTGGATTTTCTCGCCTCGGGCCGGAACGACCTGGAAGCCGCGGCGGTCCGCATAGCGCCGGCAATCGCGCTCGTACGCGAGAGATTGGCGCGGATCCCGGCGGCTATCGCGACAGGAATGTCCGGATCGGGGGCGACTTGCTTTGCCTTGTTCGGAGATCGTCGCAGTGCGACGCTGGCGCGTCGCGTTGTCACCGCAGAACGCCCGGATTGGTGGGTCGAGGCAACCGCCATCCATTAGTTCGACGTATAAGAGAACCGCACCGTCTCAGCCTGGCGCCCTATGACTTTGATCTCGACGCCTGGCGGCTGGAGGCCGAACGCCGGGAACGATCGGCTCGCTTTCACAATCCTCGCGGGCTTTCTCGTCGCGCGTCTGGCCTTTGCATTCTCGATCGGGTTGGGGATTGACGAAAGCTATACGATCGCGATTTCGCGCCAGCTGGGTCTTTCTTATTTCGATCACCCTCCACTGCATCTGTGGATCGCCCATTTCACCGCTCTCGCGGTCGGCGAGAATGCGGTCGCACGCGTCCCCTTCGTCGCGCTCTTCTTCGCCACCGGTTGGATCTGCTACCGACTGACAAGCGGACTGTTTGATCCGCAGGCGGGGCTGATTGCGCTTTTTGCCCTGAATGTTACGCCCTTTTTCTTCGCCTCGGCCGGCAGTTGGGTCGTTCCCGACGGCCCACTGCTGTTTGGCTTGGCGCTGGCCGCGTTCGCGGCGGCTCGTCTGTTCTTCGATCAACCGCTCGACCAGGCTTCCGCGTGGCGTCTTTGGCTCGTCGTCGGCGGCGGCCTGGGGTTGGCGGGACTGTCAAAATACAGCGCCGTTCTGACTGCCGGGGGATTGGTGGCGTTCGTGCTGCTGTCGCCCGACCAGCGCCGTTGGCTCAAACATCCGGCTCCATACGCCGCCGCCATCATAGCGCTGGCGATGATAACGCCGGTCATCGTGTGGAACGCGCAGCACGGCTGGGTGTCATTCGAGTTTCAGGGCGGCCGCGGCGTCCCCGCGGGCACACTGCGTCCGGCGCAGCTCATGATCATGATCCTCGGCCAAATCGCTTTTCTGTCGCCGTGGATATTTGTCCCGCTGGTTGCCGCCCTGGCGAACGCGTTCCGTCAACGCGGCGACGAGCGCCGCCTCTTCCTGCTTTGCCTGAGCCTGCCGCCGATCGCTCTCTTCACCTTGATCCCACTATGGGGCGGGCGCGGACAACCGCATTGGACGATGCCAGGTTGGTTCTTCGCCTTCGTCCTGATGGGGACGTGGGTCAAGCAGTTCGGCGTCTCGGCCCACGCGCTTCGCCGGTGGGCCGTGGTTTCGTCGGTCCTGCTGACGGCGATCGCCGGAGCTGCGATCCTGCAAGCGTCGACAGGCTGGCCCTGGCTGGCATTGACCGCGGGGTCTGGCCTTGCCGATCCGATGCTGGAGGCGTTCGACTGGCGCGGGCTGAGGAAGGCGCCGATCTTTGATCCGGCGCCGAGCTTCGTCATCGCCATGAAATGGTCGAACGCGGGAAAGATCGCGCTCGCCCTTGGGCGTCAGACCCCTGTTTTCGTGCTCTCAAACGATCCTCGAGGCTGGGCGTTCCTGGACGACAGCGCGAGTTTCGTTGGGCGGAGCGGCGTCATTGTCACGCCGGTCGCCGATCTCGAGTCTGCTCTCGCACTCGCCGGGCCCTATTTTGCCGCGCTGGGACAACCCCAGTTCCAGACGCTCGGTCGTGGCGGGCGCGCCGAAGTCAGTCTCGCGTTCATCCCCGCCACCGGCTTGACGCGAAGGCTTCCCCTGTCTTATCCGGGCGCGACCGGCAGATAGCTTTCATCGACGCCGAATGAAGCGGGCGTGGCGTGGAATGGCAAACGATGAAACGCCCGGGTGGTCGCGGCCGACACTGTCGGTCGTCGTCCCCACCTATCAAGAATCGGCCAATATTCCCATCCTCTTCGAGCGCACCAAAAACGCGCTAAGCGGGGTCCCGTGGGAAATGATCGTCGTCGATGACGACTCGCCCGATGGAACTTCGAGCGTCGCTTTTGCGCTCGCAGCTGAGGATCGACGGATACGCTGCCTGAGACGGGTCAATCGGTCCGGTCTTGCCGGCGCGGTCATCGAGGGCTGGATGTCGTCGAGCGCGGACTTTGTCGCCGTCATCGACGGCGACCTTCAGCACGACGAGTTGATCCTCCCGAAGATGTACGAAGCGCTCGCCAACGGCTCGGGCAATCTGGCGATCGGCGCCCGGCTGAGACAGGGAGAAGGCGGCGGCCTTTCCCCGGCGCGCCAGGCGCTGAGCGATATGGGAGCCTGGTTCTTCAGACGAATCGCCGGGGCGGCCGTCGCCGATCCAATGAGCGGTTTCTTCATGATTCGGCGCGAAATCGTCTCTCGCCTCGCTCCGCGCCTTTCGCCCGATGGCTTCAAGATCCTGGTCGACGTTATTCTGTCGGCCCGCGGCGGTCTCGAGATTGTCGAAGTCCCTTACATGTTTCGCAAGCGCAACGCGGGCAAGTCCAAACTTACGCCCCTGGTCGGCATCGATTTCCTTGGCCTGGTCGTTCACCACGCGACCGCCGGCGTTCTGCCGATAAGATTTGTCCTGTTCGCCTCGATCGGCGCGGGGGGTCTCATCGTGCACATCGCCACGCTCTGGGCCGTCCTTCACTGGTTTGGAATGTTGACCTTTGACGCCGGGCAACTGATCGCCACGATCGTCGCGATGGGCAGCAATTTCATCCTGAACAATGAAATCACTTACCGGCCTTATCAATTCCATGGTCTTGGCATGGTCGCCGGCTTCCTGGCCTTTGCGCTGGGGTGCGGGGTCGGGGCTCTAGCCAACATCGACGTCGCCTCCTGGCTCTACAGCACCGATCAGACCTGGTGGCTCGCCGGACTCGCCGGCGCGTTTCTGAGCGTCGTCTGGAACTACGCGGTGAGCACGAACCTCATTTGGCGCCGCCGCCGCTGGTGAGGCCGCACGAGGAGGACCGATTGATCACGCCGCCTCGGCAGTTGGGGCGCGGGCAAGCAGCCTGCAGAGACGGGCTAGGGTCTCCCGCTGCTGCGGCCGCGACACGACGAGATCGACCATTCCGTGGGCGCGCAAGTATTCCGCTCGCTGGAAGCCTTCCGGGAGCCGCTCTCGAATTGTCTGCTCGATTACCCGGGCGCCGGCGAAGCCGATCACCGCTCCGGGTTCGGCGATGTGCACATCGCCGAGCATCGCGTAGGAGGCCGTCACGCCCCCGGTGGTTGGATTGGCAAGGACGACAATGTAGGGGAGCCTCGCGGCGCGCAGGCGCCGAACAGCGACCGTGGTGCGCGCCATCTGCATGAGCGCAAACATCCCCTCCTGCATTCTCGCGCCTCCTGAGGTGGTGAAGATCACGAACGGGGTCCGTCGCTCGATGGCCGCGAAGATGCCGGCGACGATCGTTTCCCCCGCGGCCAGGCCGAGGGTTCCGCCCTGAAAGGCGAAGTCCTGCACGGCGACGGTCACGGCTTGCCGCTCAAGCTTGCCGAACGCGACGGTGACGGCGTCGGCCGCGCCCGCCTTGGCGCGGTTTTCCCGCAAGCGGTCGACGTAACGTTTGATGTCTCGAAACTTCAAAGGATCGGAGGGCGTGTCCGGCGGGACAAGTTCCTCGTAGGCCCCGTCGTCGAACAGCGATGATAGACGGGCTTTAGGGCTGATCGGCATGTGATAGCCCGAACCCGGGACCACCATCAGATTGGCTTCGAGATCCTTGTGGAAGACCAGCTGTCCGCTTTCCGGGCATTTGACCCAAAGATTTTCCGGCGTGTCGCGACGCAATAGCGAACGTATCTTCGGGGGTACGACGTTGGAGATCCAATTCATGGCGTCTCGTCTCCGGCGATCGGGTCGCCAGTTTGCGAACAAAGGTTACTTTGGGACCGCCCGCAGACCTCGCGCGAGCGTTTCCACCAGCCCGGTCACGGCGCCGACGGTCGACGGAGACGCGGTCCCGCCGGTCAGCGACACTCTGACCGCATCGACAAGCGCCGAACCGACCACCACGCCGTCGGCGGCTTCCGCGATCGCGGCCGCGCTGTCGGCGTTCTTAACCCCGAACCCGACCACGACCGGCAACTTTGTATGCCGCTTCAGTCTGGCCACTGCCTCACGCACCAGTCCGGCGTCCGGCGCCGCGGACCCGGTCACTCCGGTAATCGAAACAAAGTAGACGAAGCCGGTGGCGTTGCTCAGAACGATCGGCAATCGGCGTTCGTCGGTCGTTGGAGCGATCAGCCGGATGAAGGCGAGGCCGGCGCGGCGAGCGGGCAGGCAAACCTCGTCATCTTCCTCTGGCGGGCAATCGACGACGATCAGTCCGTCGACGCCGGCCTCTCTGGCGTCGGTCAGGAACGTCTCCACCCCGTAGGCATAAATTGGGTTGTAATAGCCCATCAAGATGAGAGGCGTGTCCGGAGCCGTCGCGCGGAAGCTCTTCGCCATCTCGAGCGTCCCCTGCAGCGTTTGATGAGCATCGAGCGCCCGGAGACCCGCGGCCTGGATTGCAGGACCATCCGCGACCGGGTCAGTAAAGGGGACGCCAAGCTCCACCACGTCTGCTCCCGCCGCCGGCAAGGCCGCAAGGATTGCCGACGACGTCTCAGGGTCCGGGTCGCCGGCCATAACGTAAGTCACGAGTGCGGCCCGATGGTCCGAGGCAAGACGCTGGAAGCACAAATCGAGGCGGGCGGTCATTCGCGGGTCGTTAGCACGACGCCCCAATTTGCGAAAGCTGGACGAGCAGACCAGACCGGCGTCAATTAGCCGCGCGGTGTGAGGTCGGGTCGGGCTCTCGACCGGGCGGTCAAAGTTCGATAGACCGAGCGAAGACATCATGTTGGCGGCGTCATGGCGGGCACGCGCGCTCTCGGGGGGAAACATGAAGCTGATTCTTTTGCTTGCGCCGTGTGTTCTCGCGTTGTGCGTCCCGCTCTACAATTCCATCCCGCCTGTTCTGTTCGGCATTCCATTTTTTTACTGGTTTCAGCTGCTCCTCATTCCAGTCTCCGCGCTCGCAATTGTCGCCGCGGATAGGATTGGGAGAGAGTAGCGATGTTCGACCATCTCAACGTCGTTGCGACGGCCGTTTTCGTATTCTTTTTTGTGCTGGTGTCGGTGCTCGGCTTCGTCGCGGCGCGCTGGAAGGCGGCCGATCTCGATCACATCGCCGAATGGGGTCTCGGCGGCAGGCGCTTCGGCCGCTGGATCACCTGGTTCCTGCTCGGGGGCGACCTTTACACCGCCTACACAGTCATCGCGATTCCTGCGGTGGTTTTCGCCATCGGCGCCTACGGGTTCTTCGCGGTGCCGTATACCATTATCATCTATCCCTTCTTGTATTTGACGTTGCCGCGGCTGTGGGCGGTGTCTGAAAAACATGGATACCTGACTGCTGCGGATTTTGTGCTCGGCCGTTACGGTCACAGGGGACTGGAGCTCGCGGTCGCGCTGACCGGGATCCTGGCGACGATGCCCTACATCGCGCTGCAGCTTGTCGGTTTGGAGAAAGTCATCCTGGCGCTGGGCTTCGCCGGCCAAGGGATTATGGCGCACGCGCCGATTACCATCGCGTTCGTGATACTAGCGCTCTTCACTTACAAGAGCGGCTTGCGCGCGCCAGCGATGATCGCATTCGTCAAGGACACGATGATTTACATCTTCATCATCGCGGCGATCATCGTCATTCCCTATGAGCTCGGCGGCTTCGGCGCCATTTTCGACGCCGCCGGCCGGGCGTTTGAGGCTAGGGTCGCGGCAAATCCGAAGCTCGCGGCGGGCCTCACGCTGCAACCCCAGCAGGTCGGTCCTTACATCACCCTCGCCATCGGCTCGGCGATGGCGCTGTTCATGTATCCGCATGCGTTGACCGGCACGCTGTCGGCGTCCAGCGGCCGTGCAATCCGCTTCAACACCATGACGCTGCCCGCCTATTCCTTCGTGCTCGGACTCATCGCCCTGCTCGGACTGATGGCGATCGCCGCCGGCGTCAAAGTCGAAACGCCGCAGGATGCGGTGCCGCAGCTTGTGCTTTGGGCGTTCCCGAACTGGTTTGCCGGGTTCTGTTTCGCCGCGATTGCGCTCGGCGCGCTGGTGCCTGCGGCTGTCATGTCGATCGGCGCCGCCAATACCTTTACCCGCAACATTTGGAAGCCGTTCGTTCGCCGGGAAATGACGCCGCAAGAAGAGTTGTTTCTCGCCAAGCTCGCTTCGCTTGTGGTGAAAGTCGGCGCGCTGCTTGTGATCTTCTTCGTGCCGACGCGGTTCGCCCTCGACCTTCAATTGCTCGGCGGCGTCTGGATGGTGCAGATCTTCCCGGCTGTGATCTTCGGGCTCTTCACCCGCTGGTTCAACGGCTGGGCGCTGTTGGTCGGCTGGGTGGCGGGGATGATCGTTGGCACCGCCCTTTCGTGGAATGGGACTGCGTGGGTCCCCGTGCATGCGCTCAACTGGGACATACCCTTCGTCGGGAACGTCGATCTCGGCCTCGGCTTCGCCGCGTACAACGGCCTGACCGCCGTCGCTGTCAACGCGCTCCTTTCGGCAGCGCTTTCATTGGCGCTGCGCTCGCGCGCCCGCGACGAGACTTCGCCCGCAGACTACGAAGATCGGGCGTTAGCCTGAACGATCGAGCGGAACGTTGCCCTGCGGGCGGGTTCGAACAACCATGATCGGAGGCGGGAATTGAGCAAGGTTGCGTTTTTGGGCCTGGGGGTGATGGGTTTTCCGGTCGCCGGGCATCTGAAGGTCCGTGGCGGACACGAGGTCGTCGTTTACAATCGAACGGCGGCGACAGCCGCAAGGTGGGTTGAAAAATTCGGCGGCGCAAGCGCCTCGACCCCACGCGCCGCGGTAGTTGGATGCGACATCGTCTTCGCCTGTGTCGGCAACGATAGCGATCTGAGGGCGGTGACGATAGGCGTAGAGGGCGCGTTCGCCGGCATGCGACCGGGCGCCGTCTTTGTCGACCATACGACTGCGTCGGCGAACGTCGCCCGGGAGCTCGACCGCGAGGCCAGAGGGCGGAAATTCGGCTTCGTCGATGCGCCGGTTTCCGGCGGCCAGGCCGGAGCAGAAAGCGGCCAGCTCACCGTGATGTGCGGCGGGGATAGCGAAGACTATGGGCGTGTCGAGCCCGCAATCTCGGCATATTCTCGTTTTTGCGGCCTTATGGGGCCCTCGGGCGCCGGACAACTCACGAAGATGGTCAACCAAATATGCATCGCCGGATTGGTTCAGGCGCTGTCGGAAGGGCTGCGTTTCGCGCGGGCTGCCGGACTTGATCAGCAGCGGGTCGTCGATGTGATTTCGAAGGGAGCGGCCCAGTCGTGGCAGATGGACAACCGGCACAAAACAATGATAGCGGGCGAATTCAATTTTGGCTTCGCAGTGGAGTGGATGCGGAAGGATTTGGGGATTTGTCTCGATGAGGCGCGGCGCAGCGGCGCTTCGTTGCCGGTGACGGCGCTGGTGGATCAGTTCTATGGTGAGGTCCAGGCGAAAGGGGGCGGCCGTTGGGATACGTCAAGTCTTATCACCCGCCTTTAGTCTGACCGGCGTGAGACTGTTCGATGATCCATGAAACGATCGATCTTGTCGTCGCCGGCCTGACGGCGACGGACCTGTCGTCTGAAGAAGCGTTGTGTGTCCAGTGAATTGGCGCTCGGGCGCCGGTAGAGTAACAGATTCGGCCTGAATTCGGTTGCCATTGGCCGACGATCGAGGACTTGATGATGATCGAAGCAGGGCCTGGCGACGGGGAGAAGGACCCGTTGGCGGCGCCGACGCAGGCGCGTCATGACTTTTCTGTCGTTCAGGGCTTTCAGGTTGTCGACCCCGATCGCCATCTCGGCGGGCAAAACGCAGGCGACGACGAAGGCTGGCGCGGCGCTCTGAGGCTTGAATTGGAGACCCGCGCGGCGCGTTTTCATCATGCCGTCGATTCCGCGATTGTGCTTTCGAACGATGGGGTCATTCGATGGTTGGGCGATCCGGTCGCCAGACTCTCGCCCGGTCCAAGCGTGCTTACCCCCGGGGCTGTAATCCTGGCTGATGAAGCCTTGCCAGTTCCAGCGCAGGATCTTGTAAAGACGCGTATTGACCTTTGGCTTGCGGCAATGACGCGGCGCGTTCTCGGTCCACTCCTTGCCCTCGAAACTCTCCAGGAAGGATCGGAAGTCGTCCGTGATTTAGCCGGCAGACTCGCCCGGTCGCTCGGGATCTTGGAGCGCGAGCCGATCAGGGAGCAAATCAAGGCGCTTGCCCAAAACGAGCGAGCGGAGCTTAGAAAGCACGGGGTACGTTTCGGCGCCTATTACATTTTTCTGCTGGCCTCGATCAAGCCAGCGGCAAGGACCCTGGCTCTTCAGCTCTGGAGTTTGCAAGCGCCTGGCGACGGCGGCCCGCTCCTGGCTGCGCTGGCCCAGGTTGCATCGTCGGGCCGGACCTCCCTTTCGTTCGACAGCGCAATCTCTAGGGAGGGCTATCGCGTCGCTGGCTATCGCCCATGCGGTGAACGAATTGTGCGCGTGGACGTCATCGAACGTCTGGCCGGGATCATCCGCGGGGAAATCGTGGAGGGCCAGGCCAGAGCCGAGCTTGGGCCTCATAGCCGCGGAACGTCGAACGGATTCATCGTCAGCGGCCAAATGACCTCATTGACAGGGTGCGCGGGGGAGCAATTCGCTTCAATTCTGCGCTCGATGGGCTTCCGAAGCGTCGAGATGAAGCGATCAGAGTTTATCGCATCTCCATCGACTGTCGGATCGCTTCAAGAGCGCAAGGCCCCGTCCCTCACCGAAATTCCCGCGCTTGCGGCAGACCGCGAAGCCGGGCCGGCGACTGGGGGCCAAGAGGGGACGGGCGTCGACGTCCGTTCGGCCTCGCCCGCGGCGCTGTCAGGTGGCGCGACCGCTTTGGCCATCGCGCAGCCGGATGTTCCCGACGACCGATCCTGCACCGGCGCCTCGGTAACCGAACTTGGCGCGGCCCCTCCGGCCTCGGCAGCGGACTCTGTTGATCAAAACTCCGAAATGATCGTTGTGTGGAGGCCCGACAGGGGCGCGTTTTCTCGGCGCGGGATCGGCGAGAGGGTCCGGCGAGACCGCGATCCGGCTCTGAAAAGCGAACATTCCACGAACGGAGCGGTCGGTAACCGACACAATGGCCGCTCCAGCCCGGCTCGCGTGGCCCGAAGAGCGCGAAACAAAAGCGGGCGCGAGGAGCTGCCCCCGGGCCTGACGCAGCAGAGCGGAGGTCGCGTCGCCATGCCCCCGTCTATGAGCGCGGACCAGCGCGAAGGCGTCCGCGCCGACGAAAAATATCGCCAGCCGGCGAGCGGTCGTGATATGCCCCCTTCTCGTCCGGCGTCAGAGCGCCAGCCTAGGGCGAAGGTCGACCCGAACTCCCCGTTCGCCAAGCTTCTCGAGCTGAGATCGCTGCTTGAAGGACAAGCCAACAAGCGCCCTTAACGATGCCCCGCTGTCGTTCAGGGCGCTGAATCACGAGGATCGTTGTAGCAACCTCGAGCAGAACTTGATCGAACTGAAACAGGGCGTGTATCCTACCAGTTGTGCGTTGAGCATGAGGACTTGGTTATGACCTATGTAGTTGTAGAAAACTGCATAAAGTGCAAATATCTAGATTGCGTCGAAGTATGCCCTGTTGATTGCTTCTACGAGGGCGACAACATGCTCGTGATCCACCCGGACGAGTGCATCGATTGCGGGGTCTGCGAGCCGGAATGTCCTGCTGAGGCGATCAAACCCGACACCGAACCGGACCTCGCGTTCTGGCTCAAGCTGAATTCGGAATACGCAAAATCCTGGCCGAACATAACTAGCAAGAGGGAGCCGCCGCCCGATGCTAAGGAATTCGACGGTCGGCCGAATAAATTTACCGAATTTTTCTCGCCCGAACCCGGGCCCGGGGACTGAGCCCGGGGGTCCTCGTTTCGACGCGCTCTTAACCATACGCCACCTCTGTCGGGGGCGCGGGCTCATCTTCTTCTTTGATTTTTCGACGATTTTGTGCTAAACGACAAATTAATCGTGGAGCGGAAGTCCACAGGAGTCAACGGACAAAGCGTGGTTTCGTTGATGGAGAGCCCGCTCGCCGTATTGGAGAGCGGTGCTCGCGCATGGGTTTTCGGCGGTGCGCGAGCTTTCGCGCGTGGAGAGTATGACGATGGCGGCGCGTAATAAGTCGAAGAAGACAACAAAATCAAAGACAAAGAAAGTGAGGCCCGCCTCCAGTGCGAAAACGGCGTCGAAGAGCGCCTCCAAGAAAGCGTCGTCGTCCAGCGTCCGTAGCCGGGTGGGCAAGCGCAAGCCGGCGTCGAGCGCGCGAGTTGTGCCAAAAGCTATTCGGGCCAAGATGAAAAACATCGCATCGAAACCTTCCAGGGAAAAGCGGAAGAGCTCCGCTGCGGCTGCGTCTCGTACGCGAGGCGCGGCGAAGAGGCTTGCAAAAGCCGCTTCCGCCAGGA
This sequence comes from uncultured Alphaproteobacteria bacterium, assembly GCA_963767245.1. Taxonomy (GTDB): domain Bacteria; phylum Pseudomonadota; class Alphaproteobacteria; order Rhizobiales; family Beijerinckiaceae; genus Roseiarcus. Next base: position 45,474 of record CAVYDG010000022.1, on the reverse strand, counting down.
AGCCGGTGGTGTCCAAGAGACCAAGCAAGCCCGTGAAAAGCCCAACCGCGAAGGCGGTTTCGAGCGCTCGCGTGCGGGCCAAAGAGGCGGAAGCGAAGTTGGCGTTGGAGAGTCAGACCGCACGGGAGGCTCGCTCCGCGCTCGACAAAGCCGCGACGGCTATCGCCCCGCCGACGCCAAGTCCCGCGCACAGCGTTCAGATCCCTGCCAACTCGACCCAATCCGCTTCGATGGCGAAATCGCCAGCGACGGTGGTCAAGGTCCAAAAGCCCGGGGGGTCGGACGAGTTGGCCGCCAAGTCGCTTAGAACCGCTGGCCAGCGTCAGGGTTTCAAGCTCAACGAGTTTGTTGTTTATCCGGCTCACGGCGTCGGCCAAATTGTCGCGATCGAAGAGCAAGAAGTGGTGGGCTTCAGGCTTGAGCTGTTCGTCATCAGCTTCTCAAAGGACAAGCTGACGTTGCGCGTTCCGACCTCGAAGGTTTCGGGGGTCGGAATGCGGAAGATATCCGACACCGAAACCGCAAGGCGCTCGCTCGAAATTCTAACGGGGCGCGCGCGCATCAAGCGCACGATGTGGTCGCGTCGGGCGCAGGAATACGAGACCAAAATCAATTCGGGCGACATCAACGCGATCGCGGAAGTCGTGCGCGACCTCTATCGTTCGGAGGCGCAGCCGGAGCAGTCGTACTCGGAGCGACAGTTGTATGAGGCGGCTCTCGACCGGATGGTGCGTGAGATCGCGGCGGTCCATAAGTCAAATGAAATCGACGCGTTGAAGACGGTCGAAGCCCAATTGCAGAAGGGTCAAAGTCGAGCTTCCAAGTCCGCCGGGCCGCAGAGCGCGGGGGGTGAAATCGAACAAGCCGCCTGACAGGTCAGTACCTGGCGGCTTCGGGCTTTAGCGGCAGTACGATTTGGCCGCGGACCACGCTGACCACGCAATTCGTCGCCGGTAGCCACTGTGCGCCCGCTGCTTGATCATTGCTCCAACCGTCGATTGATCGCGTTCCGCCATTCATTGTGACACGATCGGTTTCGATTGCAACCTGATCGGCCGCCGCGTCCCGGTCGCCGACGTCGCCGATCAATTCATCCCGAGCGCGGCCAGATAGAGATCGAGAATCGTCTCCTCTTCGATCCGGCTGTCGCGGTCCTGCTTTCTGATCGACACGATTTTTCGCATGATCTTGACGTCGAAGCCGTTCGCCTTGGCCTCGCCGTAGACGTCCTTGATATCGCCTGAGAGCGCTTTCTTCTCCTCCTCAAGCCGCTCGATCCGCTCGACGAACGCGCGCAGATGACCGGCGTTGACCTCGCTTGTCCCGGTCTTTGCCGTCTCGTTTGCTTTCGCCATATCCATTCCATGATCTCGCGTGTCGGGCGGCGACGGATCGCGCCGAACGGCGCCTCGCGTCAAGTTGCGAGCGAGGGTTTTCCCCGGCCATGCGCAGCCCCCCTTGCGCGAGTGCCGAACTCGGCCGGCGCGCGGCTCTCGCCGTCGGCGAGGATCGGCCGCAGCAGACGGGCGAGGCGCGCGGCCCAGGCGAGCGCGTCCCTCGTCTCGGCGATCAGATCCTGCCGCAGCTCGATCAGCGCGTTGGCTAGCCCAAGCGAGGTCGCGATCGCGTCGATCGTGTCGCCGGGGAGCGCCCCATCGTAGGGCTCGTTGTCGCCGACCTCCGCGGGGAGAAGATCCGGTTCCGCGACCAGCGCGTGGATCAGCGGCTTTGGCAGCCGCCCGTCGCGGTCCCATAGGATCCCGACCTGCCACGGTCGCGCCGCGCCGCGCAGCACGGCAGTAAAGGAATGGATCGAGACGATGGCTGGAGGCTCGCCGGTCGCCAGCATCGCATCGACCGTGGCCGCGATCTCGTGCCGGTAGGGCGCCCAGAATAGGGCGCTCCGGCGGGCGATCTCCCGCGCATCGGCGTCGGCGTTGCCCGGCACGATCGCGCCGTCGGAAAAGCGCATGACCAGGGTCGGATCGTCCAGGCCGCGGTTCGGATCGATGATCAGGCGCGAGAAGGTCGACAGCACCGCCGGCGCGCCGAGTTCGGCCGCGAGCGCGCGGGTCACGGCTGCGGCGCCGATGTCATAAGCGATGTGCCGCTCGAGCGCCTCGCGCGGCAGTCCGAGCGTGCCGTAACCTGGAGGCATGGCGTTGGCGGCGTGATCGCAGATGATGAGCGCTCCGGCGTCAAGCGCGCCGGGAATCGCTTCGAAGGCGGCAAATCCGCTCTTCGCCGCTTCGAGATCGACCCGCGCTGTCCGGTCCATCTTTTGGCTTCTGCTCCCGTCTGGCTTTCAGCCGGCGATAGTCGCGCCGCCATCGACGACAATGACCTGGCCGGTCGTGAACGATCCCGCTTTCGAGGCGAGATAGACCGCCGCGCCGGCGATTTCGTCGGCTTCGCCGATCCGCCCGAGCGGCGTCGTCGCGGTGACCGCCTTCAACGTCTCAGGGTTCTCCCACAAAGCGCGGGCGAAGTCGGTTCTGACCAGGCCCGGCGCGATGCAATTGACCCGCACGTTGTGCCGTCCCCATTCGACCGCGAGATTGCGCGCCAGCTGAAGATCGGCGGCTTTGGAGATGTTATAGGCGCCGAGGACTTTCGAGCCCTTGAGCCCGCCGACCGACGACACGATGATCACCGAGCCGTCCTTGCGTTCGATCATGCCGGGGGCGGCCATTTGGATCAGCCAGTGATTGGCGAGCACGTTGTTGTCGAGAATCTTGCGAAACTGGGCGTCGGAGATGCCGCCAAGGGCGCCGTAATAGGGATTGGAAGCCGCATTGCAGACCAGAATGTCGATCCGGCCGAAGGCGCCCGCCGTCTCGTCGACGAGGTGCTGAAGCTCCTCCTTGGATGAAATGTTGGCGGCGATCGGCTTCGCCGCGTCGCGCTTCACCGCATGATTGATGGCGGCGGCGGTCTCGGCGCAGGCCTCGGCCTTGCGCGACGAGATGACGACGCTCGCGCCATGCTCGGCGAGCCGCTCGGCGATGGCCCGCCCGATCCCCCGCGACGAGCCGGTGACGATCGCGACGCGCCCGGTGAGATCGAACAGATTGGTCAAGGTTGCCTCCGGTCAGAAGGGCCGGTCTGGTTTTCCAAGCCGACCCCAAATTTCTCAAAATCCAGCCAAGCCGGAGCAAAGAAAATCAAAGGAAAACCCTTGGATTGGCTTGGATCTGCTTGTCCGGATCGAGCCTTTTCAATGGGTTGCGCCGACACCTGGCCATTTTTTCTCTCGTCTCGGATTACCCCTCAAGACCATGGCGGCAATGTAGAGTATGCGCGCTTCTGCCCGGCGGCGTTCGGCGCCCGGTTGCTCGCGCTTCTGTCGATCGACATGGTCATGGTGAGAGGCACTGTAACATGGGTTTCGATTTTCCGGAAGCAATTGTTCGAAAATCCGGACAGCCGAATCTGGCGCGTAGATTTGCCACGGCGCAGCGGCTTGGGGCTTGCCGGATGCCGGCGAAAGTCGGACAGGCCATGCACCGCTCTGCTTCGATCAAGCTATTGACGAAGGCCGGATTTACCGCGGCTGGTCGGCCCGGGCGTCGGCCAAACCGGATCGGGTTCTCTCTCTCTCTTAGAGCCTGTCCGGGAAAATAACGAATCGTTAGAATCGCTTGTGATTTAAGCAAGGCGGCCTGATTCGCTTGGGGGTTCGCCTGTGTGGACGAATGAAAATCGGGGTCGCTATGACCGCAGCAAGTTGCGCTATCCGAGCGACCTGACCGACGAGGAATGGGCGCTGTCGGAGCCGCTCATCCGGCCGGGGAAGCGCGGCGGCAACAGGCGGACGGTGAACGTACGTGAAGTCGTCAACGGCTTGATGTATGTGTTGAGCACCGGCTGCCAGTGGCGGGCGATCCCCAAGGACTTGCCGCCGCGCTCGACGGTCTACGATTATTTCGATCTGTGGAGCTGGGACGGCACGCTCGACCGCATCCATGAGGCGCTTTACACGCGCTGTCGCGAGCAGGCCTCCCGCGAAGCGAACCCGACCGCCGCCATCATCGACAGCCAGAGCGTCAAAAGCGCGGAAAAGGGGGGCCTGCATCGATCCGCCCGGTTACGATGCAGGCAAGAAGATCAAGGGCAAGAAGCGGCACGTTCTTGTCGACACGCAAGGCCTCCTGATGCACGCGATCGTGCATTCCGCCGACATTCAGGACCGCGACGGCGGCGCGCTGCTGATGGCGAGCCTGTTCGGAGCCTTCCCGTTTCTGGTCAAGCTCTACGCCGACGGAGGTTACCAGGGGCCGGAATTCCAGGGCGCGATGAAACGCATTCTGGTGCGCCTCGACCTCGAGATCGTCAAGCGATTGGGTCACGCCAAAGGCTTCGTCGTCCTACCCAAGCGCTGGATCGTCGAACGCACCCTCGCCTGGCTTGGCCGCTGCCGCAGACTGGCCAAGGACTGGGAATGCCTCAACCGCAAGGCGCTCGCCTTCCTGCGCCTCGCCTCCATCCGCCTCATGCTGCGAAAGCTATGCAATCCGACATGATGTTTCCGGACAAACTCTTAGAGCCTGTCCGGGAAAAAACGAATCGTTAGAATCGCTTGTGATTTAAGCAAGGCGGCCTGATTTGCTTGGGGGTTCGCCTGTGTGGACGAATGAAAATCGGGGTCGCTATGACCGCAGCAAGTTGCGCTATCCGAGCGACCTGACCGACGAGGAATGGGCGCTGTCGGAGCCGCTCATCCGGCCGGGGAAGCGCGGCGGCAACAGGCGGACGGTGAACGTACGTGAAGTCGTCAATGGCTTGATGTATGTGTTGAGCACCGGCTGCCAGTGGCGGGCGATCCCCAAGGACTTGCCGCCGCGCTCGACGGTCTACGATTATTTCGATCTGTGGAGCTGGGACGGCACGCTCGACCGCATCCATGAGGCGCTTTACACGCGCTGTCGCGAGCAGGCCTCCCGCGAAGCGAACCCGACCGCCGCCATCATCGACAGCCAGAGCGTCAAAAGCGCGGAAAAGGGGGGGCCTGCATCGATCCGCCCGGTTACGATGCAGGCAAGAAGATCAAGGGCAAGAAGCGGCACGTTCTTGTCGACACGCAAGGCCTCCTGATGCACGCGATCGTGCATTCCGCCGACATTCAGGACCGCGACGGCGGCGCGCTGCTGATGGCGAGCCTGTTCGGAGCCTTCCCGTTTCTGGTCAAGCTCTACGCCGACGGAGGTTACCAGGGGCCGGAATTCCAGGGCGCGATGAAACGCATTCTGGTGCGCCTCGACCTTGAGATCGTCAAGCGATTGGGTCACGCCAAAGGCTTCGTCGTCCTGCCCAAGCGCTGGATCGTCGAACGCACCCTCGCCTGGCTTGGCCGCTGCCGCAGACTGGCCAAGGACTGGGAATGCCTCAACCGCAAGGCGCTCGCCTTCCTGCGCCTCGCCTCCATCCGCCTCATGCTGCGAAAGCTATGCAATCCGACATGATGTTTCCGGACAAACTCTTAGGGAATGCGTTTGCCTAAAATCCATCCGAGACGCGTCGCCCAGTGCGACGCCGCCGGAGGCGCATTCCTTGTTGCTCGGGTCGCTGGCATAACGCAGGTGTTCGCAGCCATGCGCCGCTCTGATTCGATGAATTGGGCGACGCATGATCCGGGAGCTTCCAGACAAAGCGATAATGACCGCATTTCCTTTTCGTAAAGCTCACTTTATCGGCCTTGCCGGCGTGGGTATGAGCGCCACGGCTATCCTGCTGCGCGACAGCGGCGTTGCCGTAACCGGCTCCGATGAAGCCATCTATCCGCCGATCTCGCAGGTGCTGGCTCGTGAAGAATTCGCGTGCCGGGCGCCCTACGCGGCGCGGAATATTCCTGACGACGCCGATCTTATCGTCATCGGCAAAAATGCGCGGCTGGTTCCGAACGAGAATGATGAGGTGGCCGAGGCTTTCGCGCGCGCCGCGAGACCCGGAGGGCCGAAAATTCTGTCCTTCGCCGAAGTGCTCGCGCTTCTTTCGCGTGGACGCGAGAACATTGTGGTGGCGGGATCTTTCGGCAAGACAACGAGCGTCTCGATGATGGCGCATTGCCTCGCGAGCGCGGGGCTCGATCCCTCGTGGATGATCGGCGCCGTGCCTTTGTCGCCTGCCCGGGCGTCCAACGCCGGCAAGGGACGATTGTTCTTGCTTGAAGGCGACGAATATCCGTCTTCCAACACCGACAATCAGTCGAAATTTCTGCATTACCGTCCCGCGCACGTGTTGCTGGCGCCCCTGGCGCATGACCACGTCAACGTCTTTCCGACGATTGAGTCCTATCTCGCGCCCTTCCATCGCCTCTTCGATTTGGCGCCGCGCGACGGGCTCATCGTTGCGGCGACCTCAGGCGAACTCAGCGAGCGATTTCTCGCCGAAGCGAAACGCGATGTCGTGACCTTCGGGCTGACAAGGGGCGACTGGCGCGCGGAAAATATCGAATATGGCGCAGTCTCCCAATTCACACTGACCGGGCGAGGCCGTGACATCGCCCGGGTAAAGACCACCCAGCTCGGCGCGCACAATATCGAAAACATGGTTGGGATCGGGGCGTTCGTGCTGACCCGCGGCCTGGTCAGCGTCGAGCAGTACACAGCGGCGATGGCGAGCTTTCGTGGCGTAATGCGCCGCCTCGACCGAAAATCAGATCGTACCAGCGTGCAAATGTTCGAAGGCTTTGGATCGTCCTATGACAAGGCGAAGAGCGCGATTGCCGCGATGAAGCAGCATTTTGCCCAGCGGCGCCTGCTTGTCGTGTTGGAGCCTCACACGTTTTCGTGGCGCAATCGCAATAAGCTCGAATGGTACGATGACGTGTTTAACGGCTGTGATCGCGTTTTCATATTTGAGCCAGCGAACCAAGGGGCCGGCACCCACGAACAAGCAAGCCTTAACGAGATCATGGAGCGAGTGCACGCTGCGGGCGTGGATGCTACGCCGGTACGTTCCTGCGACGACGGTCTGGCCAAAATTGGCGCTGAGCTACGCAAGGACGATGCTGTCCTGTTTCTGACTTCGGGCGACATTGGTGGTTTGATTGAGCGGTTGCCGCAACTTGCGGAGAAGCAATACCCGCTTCTTGGTTCTCCTGGTTGACCTTTGACCCTAGGGCGTGCTGCATTTTGGTGGAACCGACGGCGTTAGCGCACCCGCCCCCTCATAGCCCGTCGAGAGACGGGCGTCCTTCCGGACGCCCTATGTGGGGGCGGGCAGGGGCGGGGGGTCGCGCAGGCCGAGGAGATTATCGGATGCGCCGTCTCTCGCTTATCGCGTAGGTCCGCGAGACCCCCCACCTCGATCCTCCCCCACAAGGGGCTACGGCGTTCACACAATCGAGTCGTTTTCGACTGGCATATGGTTTGGGCTTCTGATTTAACGCCTCTTCGGTTTTCGGGAGGCGTTGATGGGCGATGGTTTCTGCGGCGATATTCGAGTTTCTCGCCGATTTGAACGGATCCTCGAGGACATCGCCGGTTCTGGCGCGCTGGTGGTTCGCAAGTTTGGCCGGGATCGCGCGGGGGAGATAGCGGCCCATCGCTTTCTCGGATCGGAGCAGGCGACCCCGGAAGCGATCACGGAGGAGGCCGCCCAACGCACGGCGCAGGCTTGCCGGGGTCGGCGCGTTGTCGTGGCGCAGGACACGACCGAGATCAATTTCGCCGGGCGCGACAAGGGGCGGAAGCTGGGGCTGGGCGGCGACGGGACAAGTCTCGGCTTCTTCATTCATTTGCTTGTCGCCGTCGACGCCGACGATGAAGCGCTTCTGGGCGTAGTGGGGGCGAAGATTTGGACCCGCGCGCTCGGCGAAGTGAAGACGCATCGCCACAAGCGGAGCCTCAAGGACAAGGAATCCGTGCGCTGGGTCGATGCGGCGCAGAGCGCGGCTCAACGGCTCGCCGACGCCGCCAGCATCGTTGTTGTCGGCGACCGCGAGAATGACATCTACCAGGCCTTCATCCGAAAGCCGGGCGACGTCGATCTCATCACGCGGGCGCGCGGCGACCGCAAGTTGGCCGGAGGCGGCCTCCTGTTTGCCACAGCCGACGGTTTTCCGACGGCGCTCGAGATCGATGTGGCGGCCGCCCCACGCCAGCCGCGCGCGCCGGATGCGCGCGTTCGAACGGCCCGCGTGGCCGTTTCGTTCGGCAAGGCGACAATCGCCAGACCCAAGACCGGACAGGCCGCCGGCGATCCCGAAGCCTGCGAGATCAACGTCGTTGTGGCGCGCGAAAGGGACGTTCCTTTGGGGACCACGCCGCTGATGTGGCGGCTTTTGACGACCTTGCCGGTTGAGACCGCCGAGGACGCTCGGGAAATCATTCGCCTCTATCGTCTGCGCTGGCGCATCGAAGAGGTCTTCCGCGTGCTTAAACGCGACGGCTTGGCTCTGGAAGAGACGCAGGTCGAGAGCGCGCGGCGCCTGTTCAACCTCGCTGCCCTCGCCGTGGTCGCAGCGGCGCGAATCCTTCAACTCACCGACGCCCGGGACGCGGGCTCCCGCCCCGCAACCGACGTGATCGACGAAAGCGCGGTCGAAGCCGCCGCCGCCATCGGCGGCGCCTTGGAAGGAAAAACAATGCGGCAGAAGAACCCACACCCGCGCGGCTCCCTCTCTTGGCTCGCATGGATCACCGCCCGCCTCGGCGGCTGGAACGCCTATTACAAGCCCCCCGGACCCAAAACCATGGCCGATGGTTGGCGTCGCCTCGCCGCCATGCTCGACGGTTATGCAATCGCCCACGGCAAATCGCTTGTGTGAATCCCGTAGCCCACAAGGGGGGAGGAGGCGCGGCGGGACGATCCGCGCGTAAACCTAAAGTATCCGTATTGATCAAGCGATTCTTGGCGTCCATGGGCGATTGGCCTTTAGGAGGGCGTTTGCGAGGACGACGAGGTTTCGCATGATAGCGGTCAGGGCGACTTTCGCGGGTTTTCCGGTGTCGATGAGGTGTGTGTATTTGGCCTTCATGTCCGGATTGAAGCGAGCCGCGACGAGGGCTGGCATGTAGAGGGCTTGGCGGACGTCGGCGCGACCGCCGCGAATGAATGAGCGACCGGTCCAACGCCCTGACTGTCGGGCGATCGGCGCGAGGCCGGCGAGGCTTGCGGCCTGGCCGGCGTCGAGGGCGCCGAGTTCGGGCATTGCGATCAGCAAGGCGAAGGCGGTGACGGCCGAGACGCCCGGGATGGTGGTCAGGATTGCGAAACGGCTGGCCAGGTCGGCGTCGGCTTCGATGGCGGCGAGGATAGCGGTTTCGATCGCCTGAATCTGGCGTTCGATTTGATCGAGACGCTGTGCGTTATGCTTCCTCAAGAGGGATAGCGTCAGGGTCTTGGCTCGATTCTTGGCGGCGGTGCGGTCCTTCACCAGGGCCTCGCGAGCGATATGAAGCTCTTTGAGTTCGAGCAACGCATTGCTTCGGGCGGGCCGAGCCTCGAGTTCGAGAAGCGCGCCCATGCGAGCGAGCATCGCCGCGTCCAGGCGATCGGTCTTGGCGAGCTTGCCAGTGGCCTCGGCGAAGCGACGCGCCTGACGGGGATTGACCTTGGCGAACGGGACGCCGGCCGCCCCGAGCGCGCTTTCGAAGGCGCGATGATAGGGGCCGGTCGGCTCGAAGACGACGCGTTCCACAGGCTTTTCCGCCAGCCATTTGAGAAGCGCCTTGCGCCCGCCCGTGTCGTTGACGAAACGGCGGCTTGCCCCGTCGGCCAGCCGGTCGGCGTCGAGATGGTCTTTCGACACATCGACGCCAATGGTATCGTTCTTCATCTTTTCCGCGCCTCTGCTTGTCATTCGGGGCTCTCCCCCGGGTATCCGTACAGGCCAAAGGAAAAGACGAGGGCGATCAAACTCTAGCTCGGCCCGTCAAACGGTCAGCATACTCCCGATCCGACCCTCGCCGCTGACGAGAGGGCAGCCACCCTCTCCCAGCGGTTCCTTCTCGCCTTCTCGGCGCGAAAAGTCATAAGACAAGCAGAAGGCGCTAGCGCCCGAGGTAGATGTCGCGCACGAGCAGGCTTTCCGATAGTTCCGCCGCCGACCGTCCCTCGAAAGCCACCCGGCCGTGAGCAAGGACATATCCCCGATCCATGATGCGGATCGCCTGGACAAGATTTTGCTCGGCGATCAGCACGGTGAGGCCAAGGCGGCGTTTCAAGTCGGCGATGACGTCGATCGTTTTGCGCACCAGCATCGGCGCAAGCCCGACCGAGGGCTCGTCCACGAGCAGGATCTCGGGCGCCGCCATCAAGGCGCGGCCAAGCGCGACCATTTGCTGTTCGCCCCCGCTCATCGCGCCGACGCGCTGTTTGCGCCTCTCCTCGAGAGGCGGAAAGATCTCGAAGCAGCGAGCCAGGTTTTCAGCGTAACGACGGCGCGCCGCTGGCCGATAGGCGCCGAGCGCGAGATTATCCTCCACGCTGAGGTCCTTGAAAAGTCTCCGCCCTTCGGGGACCAGGACCACGCCGAATTCGACAATTTCCTCCGGTTCGAGACGACTGAGGATCGCGGACCGCGAGCCCAGAGTGGCGCGAATCTCGCCCTCCCACGGCTTCACCAGACCGAGCGCGCATCGCATCAGCGTCGTTTTGCCGTTGCCGTTGGCGCCAAGCAGCGCAACCGTCTGGCCGGGCCCGACGTCCATCGACACGCCGTCGAGCGCTCGGACCGCGCCATAACCGGCGACGAGGCCGCGGATGGAAAGGGCGTCATTCGCCAAGATAGGCCGCCTCGACTTCTTTCAGCCGCAAGACCTCCGCGGTTGGGCCGTCGGCGACTTGGCGGCCGGCGACGAACACCAGAAGGCGCTCGGCGAAGGCGCTGACCGCGCGCATGATGTGCTCGATCATGACGACCGCGACTCCGTCGGCGTTGACTGCGAACAGCAGCGCCAGGATCTCGTCGACCTCCGAGTGTGAGAGACCCGCCATGGCCTCGTCGGCGATGAGCAGCTTCGGGCGGCAGGCAAGCGCCCGGGCGAGTTCGAGGCGGCGCAGATCCGCTTGCGTCAATTCCCCGGGTCTTGAATTCGCTTTGCCCGCAAGGCCCACGCGCTCCAGACCCTCTCGCGCGCGAACCGATATCGGGCCGTCGGCGCCCAGGAAGCGCAGAGGGATTTCGACGTTTTCCGCGACCGTGAGGCTCGCGAAGGCGCGCGGCAACTGAAACGTGCGCGCCAGGCCGAGCTTTGCTCGCCTGTAGGCCGGAACTCCCTTGAGGGCCGCGCCGTCGAATTCGATATCGCCCTCGTGCCGCATAAAGACGCCGCCTAGGCAATTGACGAGCGTGCTCTTGCCCGACCCGTTCGGACCGATCACGCCGACGCGTTCGCCGCGCGCGACCGAAAGGTCGATCCCGGAGAGCGCCACGAAGCCGCCGAAGCGCTTGCCCAAGGCCCTCACCTGCAATAGCGGGGCGTTCATGGCCCGCCTCGCGCCTGGCCGCGGGCCTTAAGAAGACCGATCAGCCCCCGAGGCGCGAGGGCGACGAAGGCCATGAACACCAACCCGGTCAACGCCAGGCTCGCTGACGATGAGACAAAGGCCAACGCGACCTGTTGCAGCGAGCCGAGGAGCAACGCTCCGGCGACGGGGCCAACCCAGCTTTCCACGCCTCCGACCAACGCCATGGCGAGGGCGTTGACCGAATAGCCAATCGCGAAGGCGGAGTTGGGGTTGACGTAGGAATTGTAGAACGGCAGCGGCGTTCCCACCATGCCGAGGATCGCGCCGCTGATCGTCGCCGCAACGAGCTTGAGCTGCAACGTCGGAACGCCGAGCGCGGCGGCCGCCATTTCATCGTCGCGAATCGCCGCCAGCCCCGACCCTATCGACGAGCGCTCGATCGCCGCAGAGGCGACGGCCGCCCCGGCCGCGATCACAAACATCGTCAGGCAAAGATATTCAGTATAGGTCGTGAAGGGCGCGAAGACCTTCGGCCGAATGAGGTACGCGCCGCTCGACCCGCCGACGTAGGACCAATTGACCACGAGCGTCTCAAGCACCATCGACAGCGACAGCGTCGAGATGGCGAAATAGACCCCGCGCAAGCGAAGCGTCAGCGCGCCCATCACCAGGCCGAGAATCGCGCCGACTGCGCCGCCGGCCGCCACGCAGATCGGCAGCGACGCGCCGATCGTCTTGGTCAGCGCGACCGTCGAATAGGCGCCCGCGGCGAAGAACGCCGCGGCGCCGAAATTGACGAAGCCGGCATAGCCGCCGAGAATGTTCCAGCCGAGAGCGAGCGCGACATATTGAAAGACGAGGTAGGCGAGATAGAACGCGTAGTCGTTGTGCGCGGCGCGCAGGATGAGGGAGACTGCGACGAGACTCGCTATCGCCAAGGTCATTGCCCGAACCCAGAATCGAAAGCTCCCGGAATCCGTCACACCGCTGCTCCGAGCAGGCCGCGCGGACGCAGCGCCAGGAAGCCGAGCAGCAGACCGAAAGCGACGGCCGGCGACCAGGAGGGGCCAAAGAGCGTCGCCGTCATGTCCTCGATGACGCCGAAAAGCAGGCCAGCAATCAACGTCCCCGGCAAGGAGCCAAGGCCGCCCATGATGACGATGGCGAAGAGGCGCCCAATGAATATTCGGCCCGAGGCGGAATCGACCGGCTGGATCACGATCAGCGCGCCGCCGGCCAGGGCGGCAAGCGTAACCGACAGGGCGAAGGCGACAGTCTTCACCCGGACCGGATTGACGGCCATCAGCCGCAACGCTTCGCGGTCCTGAGAAACCGCTGCGATCGCGCGACCGAGAAAAGTCGCCTTCAGGAACGCGTATACCCCCGCGAACGCGACGAGCGAAACGGCCGCCGGAACGACCATGCGCAGCGGCAAGTCAATCTTGCCCAACGAGACCACGCCGTTCGTGTACGGCGCTTCGACAAACCTCTGGTCTGCTCCCCAAATCATCAGGAGCGCAGTCTCGATGAGGAACATCAAGCCGAAGAAGAAGGCCAAGCCTCGAATCGATTCGTCGCCGCGCCGCTCGAAGAAGAAATGATAGGCTCGATAGAGGGCGGCGCCGGCGAGTGCGAGAGGCGCCGCCACAATGAGAGTCGTCAGCGCCGGATCGAGCCCCGTCGCCTCGGAAAGCGCGGAAACGGCAAAGGCCGCGGCGACCATAATCGCCGGATGGGCGATATTGACGACGTCGAGCAGCCCGAACGCCACCGCCAGCCCTGACGCCGCAAGCGCGTAGAATGCGCCGAGCAGGAGTCCCGAAGCGAGAGCGTTAAGAAGGAGGACCGGATCGAGCGTCATCTGGAGGGGCGTCCTTCTGGGAAGCTGGGCGCGACGGGCGGGCCTATCCGGACCAACACCGAAGCCTTAAGCGCCGGCCGGCTCATCGAGATCGGGGCGACCGACGGCGAACCGATCGCCTGTCGACAAGCCAGGAGCCGTCGCGCGCCTCAGGCCGCCGCCGGGAACGGCGTCAGGAGTTTCCCGGACTTGTATTGATCCGGATAGAGGATGACCTCCACGCCGGGCTGCTTGAATTGCTCGACGTCATTCCCCTTCACGCCTTGATACTGGACATAAAGATTGCGTTCGTGCACCCACTCGCCTCTGGCGTCGAATTTCAGATCGCCAAGCACGGTCGGGAACGTGCTCGCGTGGAAATCTGCGCCGATCGCTTCCTGGTCGATCTTGCCGACCCGGGCGACCGCCTGTTCCATCACTTGCATCTGCGCATAGGCGAGCGGCGGCGCGTAAAGCCCGAGCGGGTCCGTTTTCTCCTTCTCGGCGGCGGCGCGATAGCGTTCGAGGAAGGCCTCGACCCCCGGAAATTTCAACGTTGGCTCGGGAGCATAGACGTCCCAGCACAAGAGGTTGTTGAGCAGGGGCCCAAACTGCGCCTTGATCGCGGTGATCTGGGGCCCGATCATGCCGCCGCCGACGACCGTCGCCGAGAGCTTGGCCTCGTATATCGCTTTGAGCAAGCCGACGGAGTCAGTGGGGTAGGAGGCAAGATAGACAATGTCAGGCTTTGCGGCCTGGATCGCCCGGACGATCGGCCCATAGTCGACGGTCGACGGCGGATAGCTCTTGTCGTAGACGATTTCGACGCCGGCCGCCTTTGCCTGCGTTCGCGCGCTTTTCATTGAACGCTGCAGAAAGTCGCTGTCGAGGCCGGCGATCGCCACTGTCTTCGGCTTCGGGTCGGCGCTCATCGCCACCTCGAAGAACCCCTTGGCGAAATCCTGCTGCATGTTGCCGCCGGTCGGGCTGACGTTCACGGTGCGATCGTATTGGAAAGCGTCGTTGGTGGCCGAGCCGAGCAGGGTGACAAAGGCCATTCCATGGGCCATGATCACCGGCATCGCCGGCGCGATCAGCGCGGTCGAATAACTCGAGACGACGAGGTCCACTTTGTCGACTTCGATCAGCTTGGTGTAGAGCGCCGGCACTTGACCCGCGTTGCTCTGGTCGTCGTAGTTGACGAGCTCGACGATGCGTCCGAGCAACCCGCCCTTGGCGTTGACGTGTTCGACCCAGAGCTTGTGGGCGAGGAACGCCGGCCTGCCGTTGCCCGCGAGGCCCCCGCTCAGCGGCATCGTATAGCCGATCCTGAGCGGCCCCTCGGCCGACTTCGCCAGGGCCGGCCGGAAAAAGGTCGCCGCAGAAATCCCCGCCGCCAATGACCCGAATTCGCGCCGCGTCAAGTTTCGCATCTGATCCTCCCTCAAGCCGCTTTCGTTCGCCCGTGGAGGCGCAAGCGCTTCCGCGGAGTCAGGAATTGAATGGCCTCGCCCGTGCTTCGAAGGAAGGAATCACGACCGGGCGCGCGGCCGAACAGGTCTTGGACAATGGGCGCAAAATGTTGGGCGAAACTCCACCTCATTCGGTTTCCTCCGCTTCGCGCCTCCCGCGGGGAAGCGGCGGCGCACGCGATGCTGGTGCTCCGCGCGGCGAATGTCAAAAGCGGATCCGCCCGGCTTGCGTAGAGGCTGCATCAGGCGCAGATTTCGTTGATGGCTTGGCGAAAGCTGTCTGAGGGACGGATCGGGAGGAAAGCGATGGCGAGCAGGCCCTTCCCCTTGAACGCGTGGTATCCCGCCGCCTGGGGCCACGAGATCGAGCGCACGCTCGCAGCCCGGACCATCTGCGGCCACGACATCGTGCTCTTCCGCCGCGCCGACGGCGTCGTCGCGGCGCTCGAAGACGCGTGCTGGCATCGGTTGCTGCCGCTGTCGATGGGGCGGCTGGTCGGCGATCAGGTGGTGTGCGGCTATCATGGCCTCGTGTTCAATTCGGCCGGGCGCTGCACCCATATGCCGGTGCAGAAGACGATCAACCCTTCCGCCTGCGTGCGAAGCTATCCGGTCGTCGAGCGCCATCGGCTGGTCTGGGTCTGGCCGGGCGATCCGGCCCTCGCCGATCCCGCCGCGATGCCCGATTTTCATTGGAACGACGGGGAGGCATGGAAAGGCGAGGGCGGGACCTTCTACTCGCTCAAGTGCGACTACCGGCTGGTGGTCGACAATCTGATGGACCTCACTCACGAGACCTATGTTCATGCCGGCAGCATCGGCGACGACGCGATCCTCGATACGCCGTTCGAAGTGACCCATACCGATCGCGCTGCGACCATGTCGCGCTGGATGATCGATATCGAACCGCCGCCATTCTGGGCATGGCAACTCGGCAAGCCCGGCCGCGCCGATCGCTGGCAGATCGTCACGTTCCAGGCGCCAGCGGTGGTGATCGGCGACGTCGGCGTCGCGCCGACCGGCTCGGGCGCGCGCGGGGGCGACCGTTCGAAGGGCGTGAACGGCGCCTTCCTCGCCGCGCTTGCGCCGGAGACGGAAACAAGCTGCCATTATTTCTGGAATTTTGTCCGCACCTTTCGGACCGACGACGACCAGCTGACCCGTGACCTGCAGCGCGCCCATGTCAACGAAGGCAAGGGCGTCTATGATCAGGACCATGTCGTGCTTGAGGCGCAGCAGCGCGCCATCGACCGCAATCCGCGCTCACCGTTCTATAATCTCAACATCGACGCGGGCGCGCTATGGGCGCGCCGGCTGATCGATGCGATGCTAGCCCGCGAGCAGGGGCAAGGCGCGCATCAGGCGGCGGAATAGCGTCCCCGATGGCGGAAGTCATCGAATGGCGCGACGGCGTGGTCCGCGCGACCCGCGACCTGACGCCGGCCATTCGCCTGATCGAGATCGAGCCCAAAGGCGAGTTCGTCACCGCCTCGCCCGGCAGCCATATCAACGTCTCGGTCATGATCCGCGGCCGGCCCGACATCCGCTCCTATTCGATCGTTGGCCCGTGCGCCGACGGGGTCTATCGAATCGCGGTCAAGCTGCTTGAGAACACAAGGGGCGGCTCGGCCTATATGTGGAGCTTAAGGCCGGGCGCCCGGATCGCGCTCTCCGCCCCCGCGAACCATTTCAATCTCGCGCTTGGCCGGTCCGAATATCTCCTCATGGCCGGCGGCATCGGCGTGACCCCAATCTTCACCCACGCGCTGGCGCTCGCCGAAGCCCACGCCCGGTTTCGCCTCATCTATGCCTGCCGGAGCCGCGCTGACCTGGCGCTGGCCGAGGAGCTCGCCGGGCGGCTCGGCGACCGGCTCGAATTGTTCCTGAGCGACGAGGGAAAGCGGATCGACATCGCCGCCGAGCTTCGCCGCCTCGACGGAGAGGGCGAGCTCTACGTCTGCGGCCCGATCGGGATGCTCGAAGCGGCGAAGAGATGCTGGCGCGAGAGCGGACGGCCGTTGGATCGCCTGCGCTTCGAGACTTTCGGCAACAGCGGCGCCCATCCTTCTGTCCCGTTCGTGATCAAGATTCCGCGGCTCGGCATTGAGATCGCGGTCGACGCGAACCAGACCATGCTGGACGCGCTCGAAGAGGCGAGTGTCGGCATGATCTTCGACTGCCGGCGCGGCGAATGCGGCCTTTGCGCGCTCACGATCCTGGCGGCGGACGGGATCGTCGATCATCGCGACGTCTTTTTCAGCGATGCTGAGAAGGCGGAGAACCAGAAGCTCTGCACCTGCGTGTCGCGGGTCTACGGTTCTTCGATCACCGTCGACACCGCGGACCGATGAAGCACGAAAATTCGTTTTGCTGCCCAAGTTCGCACGGCCGCAAAAACGTCATGCCGACCCGGGAAACCTTCGGATCGGGTCAAAGGCACGACATTGCGGTTGAGCGCTTCCATTGGTTACGGCTGTCTCCGCCTTTCTTCAAAGAACGGCATTGTGGATTGCGCCGGTCAGGAAGCCGGGCCAGTCCCGCTCGAAGAACGGCTGGGAGACCTGATCACGACGCCGCACGGGCCGAGTCGTGCAAGCGAACCTCTCGCCCTTCAGGCGAACATGAATCTGCTCGGCGCGGCCTTCTGGCCGCTCAGCAGCAAACCGGAAGTCCTCAAGAGGGCCTGTGCGAGCCATAGGAAGGCGATCCCCATCTGGCGCGCAAAGCGCCCGGGCGCCGCGGCTGCCTCCGGAGTGCTCGATAAAGAACGCGAGCGCCGTTAGGACAGCCTCGGAGAGGAGCGCCGTCTGCTGCCACTGCAGCGCCCGCAGGGCCCCGGAGGCCCCGTCGTACGCGATGCCCTGCTGTCGGATCGACTCATTCAGCGCCCGGGCCGCATCGAGAGCCGAACCCACGTCGTTCGCGTTGCAAAGAATGCCGGCATAATCGCTCATGCGGGCCTGAACGTCATTTCGGATCGCGCCGACGGTCAGAGCGCTATCGGCCTTCAGGACGTCGACAACGCGTTCGATGGCGTGGTTGACGAGGGCGAAGTCCGCACCAAGACCGGAATTGGACGGGCGCCTCGCGGCGATGTGCTCGGCGCAGCGCGTGCCAAAGACCTGTCCCGCGTTGAGCGCGGCGCCGCCCGGCCTCGTCACCCCGTGCGTGCCGGCGACCTCGCCGACCGCGTAGCAGTTGCGCAGACTCGTCTCGCCCCATGTGTCGACGGCCAGACCGCCGTTCATATGCTGGTTGTTGATTGCGAACTCGAGGGGATCGCGAGTGATGTCGTATTTGTACCGCTTGTAGAGCTCGATCGACAGAGGGTTCATCTGGCGCAGACGGTCCAGCGGCGCTTCGAGCAGCGCGCCGCTCTTGCCAAGATACGCACGGACGTCGTCATCCAGCCTGTCGAGGCTGAACTCCGCGTCTCCGGGCACAGCGAGGGGGTTCCGATTGAAGTCCATGAAGACCTTGCGTCCGGCCCGAGTTTCCCGGAAGACCGCAAGGTCGAGAAGGCTCGAGCCGAAGTCCAGCATGCGGGTCGCGTGGAACGGCCACTGGTAGCCCTTGCGAAAGATGTTCGATGCAAGTTCGCGCGTGGTCCGGTAACAGTCGGCGAGGAAATTCCGCTCGGCGCCTTGCGAGTCACGCGAGTAGATACAGGGCATGCACTGGACGTAGGTTCCGGAGAGATTCCAGGGAAAGTGATCCCGAGGCGTCCCGATTCCGAATTGGCTTTCCGTCAGGTTGACCGCATCGATCCCGGCCTCCAGCGCAAGGCCGAGCGAGCCGAAACAATGTCGCGGATAGACGCTGTCGCGATAAAGCTCGCCCGGTCCGCCGGTGGCGATGACGAGCGCGCCGCTCAGAAATACGTTGAGCCCGAGCGGATTGTCTTTTGTGCGGCGCTTGGGCGAGATCGCCAGCGCGCCGACAAAACGTCGCCCTGCGTTGGATTCGACGAGCAAACGGATGCCGGTCGTACCATTGAAAATCGGGACGTTCAGCCGGATCGCTTCGTTTGCCAGCGTCTGCACCATGAGGCGAGAGGTTCGCGGTCCACAGCTCGTCGCGCGCCCAACCTCGTCATGGTCCGTTTGATAGCGCAACACGCCGCCGAGCCGGTCCTGGGGTACAGGCAGCCCCATGAACTGCAGTGAGGAGAGCGCCCGTGACGAACCGACCGCTTCGACATAAGCCGTGTCTTCGTCCATCGCGCCGCCCGCGCCCAGCGCGTCCGCCATGACGCGGTAGTCGTCGCCTTGTCCGGCCCCGTTGGCGGTGTGAAGGGTCTGCTTGTCGGATCCTGAGCAGGCGGACGTTCCCCCGAATGCGCTTTGGGTGGCGATGACAACGTCCACCCCACGCCGTTTCATCTCGACAGCGGCTCGCAGTCCTGCCGCGCCGCTTCCGAGGACCAGGGCTTCACATCGGTGCACGGGCAGGGAGAAGCCGTGAGCGGCTACGAACTCTTTGGGCGGCCTCTCGGTTGCGAGCCGCGGCATGGTCACGTCCGTCAGTCCGTCGAGGATCTCCTGTGGAACGGTCATGCGCAGGGGCGTTGTCCGCGATGGGGTTGACGGGACGGTCAAGACCAAGTAAAAATTTACTAGCACGTTCCAAATCTCTTGCCAATTGTCGCAATTGCATTCGCAGTTTGAGGGTGAGATTCGGCAATTCTGATTGGAACGATCCAAATCGGACGCTCATGACCGACGACGCGCAAGGGGAGGTGGAGGTTCGCGGGGGTCGAGCGACCATCGTCGATGTCGCGCGTCGCGCTGGCGTTTCCAAATCGACAGTGTCGCTGGTGCTCGGCGGAAGCTCGCTCGTCGCAGACGCAACACGCGAGCGCGTCGCCGACGCGATGACGGAGCTCGGCTACATCTATCACCGCGGCGCGGCGACCTTGCGCGGCGCGAAGTCCGGCGTAATCGGCATGGTCATTAATGACCTGTCGAACCCCTTTTACGTCGAGCTGGCGATCGGCATCGAACAGGCCTGCCAGGGCGGCGCCTATATCCCGTTCCTTGCCAACACCGCGGAGAATCCGGTCCGCCAGCAGCAGGTGATCCGGTCGATGCGCGAGCACGGAGCCGCTGGGCTGGTGCTGGCGCCGGCGATCGGTTCGTCGCCTGACGAGTTGAAAGCCCTCATCGCGGGCATGCCAGTCGTACAGGTCATGCGGCGTCTTCCCGGACTCAAGGCGTCTATAGTCTCGCCGGAGAATAAGGAAGGCGCGCGCAAGGCGACGGCTCATCTCTTGGCGGCTGGACACACGCGGATTGCGTTCGTTGGCGGCCTGAAGTCGATGGTCGTTCGCGACGAACGTCTCGCCGGCTATGGTCTCGCCTTACGAGAGGCCGGAATTCCGTTCGAGGAATCGCGGGTCATCGAGACGATGATCAACTACTCGGGCGGCGGGGCGGCGGCTCCCCAGTTGCTTAACCTCCACATGCCTGCGACCGCCGCCCTTTGTTATAACGATGTGGTCGCGATTGGTCTTGTTCGCGCCTTGACCGAGGCGGGAATCTCGGTCGGCGGCGATTTCGCTGTGATCGGCTTCGACGACATTGAAGAGGCCAGATACACGCTTCCGGCATTGAGCAGCGTTGCGGTCAATGGCCGCAATCTTGGCTCGCGCGCAGCGCAGCTTTTGATGCGTCAACTCGCCAGCGGCGACTTTGAACCGGAGACAGTTCTGAGCCCGACGACCCTGGTCATCCGTGCGTCGTGCGGCGCTTCGAACGCCGATGAGATGGAAGCGCGCGGATGACGAAACTTCGCTGGGGACTGATCGGAGCCAGCACGATTGCGGCGGAACACATGATCGGCTCGTTCCGAACCAACGGCGGTGAAGTCGTTTCTGTCATGAGCACGAACGCCGATCGCGCCGCAAAGTACGCGCGCGAGCATGGGATCCGGCACGCGACCACGAGCCTCGCGGACCTCGTCGCGTCGGAGGAAATCGATGCTGTCTACGTATCGACGACGAACGAGCTGCATCGCGATCAGGTCTTTGCCGCGGCCGCCGCCGGGAAACACGTACTTTGCGAGAAACCTTTGGCGCTGACGCTTGCCGACGCCCGCGCAATGGTAGCCGAATGCCGCAAGCGCGGAGTGGTCATGGGCACGAACCATCACCTGCGCAATGCTGCAACGCACCGCGCCATGCGCGCCGCGATCAAGGAGGGGAGAATCGGCAAGCCGCTCTTTGCCCGTGTCTTCCACTCCGTCTATCTGCCCGCCCATTTGCAGGGATGGCGGCTGAATCGGCCGGAAGCGGGGGGAGGCGTCATGCTGGATATTACTGTCCATGACGCAGACACTTTACGCTTCGTGCTGGACGAGGAACCGACGTCGGTGATCGCGATGAGCTCGCATGGAGGCATGGGCCAGGCCGGCCTGGCGGACGGCGCCATGGGCGTCATCCGCTTTTCCAGCGGGTTGCTCGCCCAGTTTCATGATGGATTTACGACCAAATACGCTCCCACCGGGTTCGAGGTGCATGGAGACGCGGGATCGCTGATCGGCCTGGATTGCATGACCCAGGCGCCGAAGGGCGACGTTCTGGTTCGGACTTCTTCTGGCGAGGAAGCGCTGAAACTGGATCACGAAAAACTGTATGTGCGTTCTATCCGCCTGTTCCAGGAGGCTATCCAAGGACGCGGCGCGCCGTCTGCGACCGGCGAAGATGGCGTCAAGTCGCTGAGCGTCGCGCTCTCCGCCCTCCAGGCGGCGCAATCCGGCGCCGAAACCGCGATTGATTTAACTGTCTGAGACCAGCATGAGCAGGCAAAAGGTAATTTCCGCGTCAGACGCCGCTCGTCTCATTCCCGATGGCGCGATTGTCACGGTCTCTTCGTCTTCGGCGCTCGGTTGCCCTGACTCCATGTTGGCTGCGATCGGACAACGGTTCGAGGCCGAAGGTCATCCGCGGAACCTGACGACCCTCCATCCGATCGCCGCGGGCGACATGTGGGGCGTCAAGGGCGTGGACCATCTCGCGAAGGCGGGATGTCTCGCCCGCGTTTTGGCTGGTTCCTATCCGTCTGGGCCGTCCTCCGCCGAACCGCCGGCAATCTGGAAGATGATCACCGGCGACGCGATCCCGGCCTACAACGTGCCTTCGGGAATCCTGTTTGATATTCACCGCGAGGCGGCGGCGAAACGGCCTGGCGTGCTGACCAAAGTTGGAATGGATACGTTCGTTGATCCCGTCCACGAAGGCTGCGCCATGAACGCAAAAGCGGCGTCGGAGCCGATCGTCGAGCGCGTCAGCTTCGCCGGCGACGACTGGCTGTTCTTCCCGACCATCATTCCGCGGATAGCGATCATTCGCGCAACGACGGCTGACGAAAGAGGAAATCTTTCCTACGAGCATGAAGGGGGCATTCTCGGGCCGCTCGATCAAGCTCTCGCGGTGCACAACAACGGCGGGATTGTGATCGCGCAAGTCAAACGGCTGGCCGCGTCGGGTACGCTGCGCCCCCATGACGTCGTCGTGCCCGGCATACTCGTCGACTACATCGTTGTCGCGCCGGACCAATTGCAAACGACGCACACGACTTACGAACCGGCCATTTCGGGCGAGATCTTTCGCCCATTGTCGTCCTTCGAGATGCCGAAGTTCGATGTCGCCAAGGTCATCGCGAGGCGGGTAGCGCAGGAACTGCGCGATGGCGATGCGGTCAACATCGGCTTCGGCATTTCCGCGAACGTGCCCCGGATCCTGATCGAGGAAGGCAGGCACGGCGCCGTGACCTGGGTCATCGAACAGGGCGCCGTGGGGGGCGTGCCTTTGCTCGATTTCCAGTTCGGCTGCGCCTCCAACGCCGAGGCGATCGTGCCGTCGCCCGCCCAGTTCACCTACTTCCAGGGCGGTGGTTTCGACCTGTCGCTGCTCTCATTCCTGCAGATCGATCGCCTGGGCTCGGTCAACGTGTCCAAGCTCGGCGTGCGGCCCCACGTCACGGCGGGGGCGGGCGGCTTCGTCGACATCACGGCGCGCGCAAAGAAGATCGTCTTTTCCGGGTATTTCACCGCCGGCGCCAAGCTTGAGGTCAGCGTCGGCGCGGTGGTGATTGCGAAAGAGGGCAAGGTCAAGAAACTCGTTCACTCTGTCGAGCAGATCTCATTTTCGGGCCCTCGGGCGATCGCTCAGAATCAGGAAATTCTCTACATCACCGAGCGTTGCGTTCTTCGCCTGGAAGCGGAGGGCGTGACAATTGTCGAACTGGCCCCAGGTGTCGACCTGAAGCGCGACGTCCTTGCCCAGGCCGAGTTTCCGCTGCGGGTGGCAGCGCAGCTGCGAAAGATGGATTCAGCGCTGTTTCATCCCGCGCCCATCAAGCTCAAGCTCCGCCCGGCCTTGGAGCGGGTTCAATGAGCCCTTTCATCGAGCTCACATTTGAAGGCCCGCTTGCCCGTCTGACGATGAAGCGGGCCGAAAAATTGAACGCGCTCGATCGGGCGATGATCGACGGGCTGGCTGAAGCCGCGCGCGCGGTCGAAGCCTCGCGAGAGGCGCGAGTTGCCATCCTCTCGGGTGAAGGAAAGGCCTTTTGCGCCGGCGGCGACATCGCGGCCTGGGGCGGGCTCCCCTCGCTGGAAATGTGGCGCGACTGGACGCGTGCAGGTCACCGCGCCTTCGAAGCACTCGCGCGGCTGCGCGTTCCCCTGATCGCAGCGCTGACTGGTCACGCGTTCGGCGGCGGCTTGGAGCTAGCGGCGGTTGCGGACATCCGCGTCGCCGAAAGCGGGATCAAACTCGGCCTTCCGGAATCGGGGCTCGGCATGGCGCCCGGTTGGTCGGGCACTCAAAGGCTTGTTCGGCGATTTGGGCCGTCAGTCGTTCGGCGCATGGCGCTCGCGGGCGCAATGTTTTCTGCGGAAGAGGGGCGGGAGCTCGGAATGGTCGACGAGGTTACTGCAAAGGGCGATGGGGTCATGCGCGCTGAAGAAATCGCCGCAGATATCGCCAAGCGAGGCCCCGTGGCGGTGCAGATGATCAAAGCGATGATCAATTTCGCAGAGGGCGAAGACCGCGACGCTCCAATCGAAGGACTAGCCGGCGCGCTGAGTGCGACGACTGAGGATCTCGCCGAGGGCGTCGCCGCGTTTCGGGAAAAACGGGCGCCGCACTTTTTCGGCCGATAGGCTAGGATTCAGGAACGCTATATACCAAGGAAAAAATGTTCCTCGTCCATAAGGGTCCGCGCACGAGATGGCGGCCCGCGTGGCGCAGAGCGGACAAAGAAGGATCGGAAGTGTCAATCGCTTCTGGGAACGGAGCCGGACCGCATCCGGTGGGAGAAAGACGTTTAGGAAGGGTCTGAAATGAAAGTTCGTTCCATTCTCATGGCCGGCGCGATGGCCGTCGGGGCCGTTGGCCTCGCCGGCGGCGCCGCTGCGGCCGATGACAAAGAAGTCCAGATGCTGCATTGGTGGACGTCGGGCGGCGAAGCGGCCGCGCTGAACGTTCTCAAGCAGGATCTCGCGAAGGAGGGCTACGCCTGGAAGGACGTGCCGGTCGCGGGCGGAGGCGGCGAAGCCGCGATGACCGCGCTGAAGGCGATGGTCGCGGCGGGCAATCCGCCGACCGCTTCGCAAATCCTTGGCTATTACGCAGTCGACTACGCCGAGGCCGGCAAGCTCGGCGACATCACGTCGCTCGCGACCAAGGAAGACTGGGCCAAAGTCGTTCCGACGGCGTTGCAGAAGTTCACCACCACGAACGGCAAGTGGGACGCGGTCCCGGTCAACATCCATTCCGTCAACTGGATCTGGCTCAACAAGGCCGTGATGGACAAGATCGGCGGGACCGAGCCCAAGACCTTCGACGACTTCCTCGCGCTGCTCGACAAGGCCAAGGCGGCCGGCGTCATTCCGCTCTGGCGCTCGGCGGCCAGCCCTGGCAGGAAGCGACGATGTTCGATTCGGTCGTGATGTCGACCGGCGGATCGGACTTCTACAAGAAGGCCTTCGTCGATCTCGACGAGTCGGCGCTGAAGTCGGACACGATGAAGAAGTCGTTCGACAATCTGGCCAAGCTGCGCGATTTTATCGACCCGAACTACGCCGGCCGCGACTGGAACCTCGCCACCGCCATGGTGATCAAGGGCGACGCGCTCGTTCAGGTGATGGGCGACTGGGCGAAGGGCGAATTCAAGGCGGCGAACAAGGAAGCCGGCAAAGATTTCCTTTGCTACCGTTTCCCCGGCACTGACGGCTCGGTGATCTATAACACCGACATGTTCGCGATGTTCGACGTCTCCGCCGATCGCAAGGCGGCGCAGCTGGCGCTTGCCGACGCGACGATGAGCCCGAGCTTCCAGTCGGCGTTCAACGTCGTCAAGGGCTCGGTACCGGCGCGCATGGACGTGCCCGACACCGCCTTCGACATGTGCGGCAAGAAGGGCATTGCGGACGTGAAGAAGGCCAACGCAGACGGCAAGTTCGTTGGCTCGATGGCGCAGAACTATGCGCAGCCGCCGGCGGTCGCGGGCGCCTACCATGACGTCGTGACCAAGTTCTTCCACGGCGAGATCAAGAGTTCGGACGCGGCCGTTGCGGAACTCGACAAAGCGCTTAACAACGCCAAGTGAGGCGATCTTCCTCCCCCGCGCCGTGGCGGGGGAGGCCTTTTCATTTGCAGGATCAGGGGCCAGGACCGCAAGGACCGACGATGACCACGACAGTTGCGCCACTCGCCGTATCGACCGACATGCGGGCCCGGTCGCTTCGTGGGCGATTCCAGGACATCCTGCCGAGATTGGTGCTCGCGCCTTCCTTCCTGCTGGTTCTGATCTTCGTCTACGGCTTCAATCTCTGGACGTTCTTCCTGTCATTCACCAATTCGAAGGGCTTCACCTCAACTACGCTCATCGGCCTCGCCAATTATCAGAAGCTATGGAATTGGACCTTCGAGACCGACCCGCCGTCGAGCTGGTATACGGCGATCGTCAACATGGGGATTTTCGGCGGGCTTTATGTCGTCTTCTGCCTGATCCTCGGCCTGACGCTGGCGATCCTGCTCGACCAGAAGATCCGCGGCGAAGGCATCCTGCGCCCGATCTATCTCTATCCGCTGGCGCTTTCCTTCATCGTCACCGGCACGGCCTGGAAACTCTTTCTCGATCCGGGCATCGGGCTCGAGAAGGCGGTGCATGATTGGGGGTGGACGAGCTTCCACTTCGACTGGGTCGTCAATCCGCGGATGATGATCTATTGCGTCGCGATCGCCGGCATCTGGCAGACCTCCGGCTTCGTGATGGCGATGTTTCTCGCCGGCCTGCGCGGCATCGACGGCGAAATCCTGAAGGCGGCGCAGATCGACGGGGCTTCGGCCTTCGCCACCTATTGGCGCATCGTGCTTCCGATCATGCGCCCGGTCTTCCTCTCCGCCATCATCATACTCGCGCACATGGCGATCAAGTCCTACGATCTGGTGCTCTCGGTGACCGGCAAGAACCCCGGCGGCGCGGCGGAGCTGCCATCGACCTTCATGTATTCCTATACCTTCACCCGCAACCAGATGGCGGTCGGATCGACAAGCGCGGTCATCATGCTGATGACCATCGCGGCGATCATGGTCCCTTATCTCTATTCCGAGCTGCGGGAGAAGAACCAATGAGCGCCGCCGATCTCGTCGTTTCGCCGCCCGTTCGCGAGCCAGCGCGGCACTCCGTGACGACGCGCATCGTCATCTACGGCCTGCTGGGCTTTTTCGCGCTGATCTACATCGTCCCGCTCGTCGTGATGGTGATGACGTCGCTGAAGCCGCTCGACGAGGTGACCGGCGGCAACATGTTCGCGCCTCCCCATCGCCTGACCTTCGATCCCTGGGTGCAGGCCTGGGGGGAAGCGCGCATCGGCGTATCCGACACGGCGGGGATCAATGGCTACTTCTGGAACTCGATCAAGATGGTCGTGCCGGCCGTGCTCATCTCGACCCTGCTCGGGGCGCTGAACGGCTACGTGCTGACCAAATGGCGCTTTCCCGGCCACAAGCTCGTGTTCGGCATGATGCTGTTCGCCTGTTTCATCCCGTTTCAGTCCGTCATCATTCCGATGGCGGTCATTCTCGGCATATCTCGGGCGGTTCGGCAATCAGTTGACTGACCTGACCGGCCTGTCCTTCGGTTTCGGCAACCCGACGGTCAACCTGGTCATCGTCCACGTCATCTACGGCCTCGGCTTCACTACCCTGTTCTTTCGCAACTACTACGAGGCGTTTCCGACCGAACTCGTGAAAGCGGCGATGATCGACGGCGCGAGCTTCTTCCAGATTTTCCGCCGCATTCTGCTGCCGAATTCCGCCCCGATTTTCATCGTGACGGTGATCTACCAGTTCACCAACATCTGGAACGACTTCCTGTTCGGCTCGACGTTCGCCGCCGGCGACCAGTCGCCGATGACGGTCGCGCTCAACAATCTCGTCAACACTTCGACCGGGATCGTCGAGTACAACGTGAACATGGCTGCGGCGATCATCGCCGCCGCTCCTACGCTTCTCGTCTACATTGTCGCCGGCCGGTACTTCGTGCGCGGCCTGATGGCGGGCGCCGTGAAAGGTTGATCATATGGCCTTCCTCGAGATCAGCGGCTTGCGCAAACGCTTCGGAGCGCTGGAAATCCTCAAGGGTATCGACCTCACGCTCGACAAGGGTGGCTTTCTGGTGCTGGTTGGCCCGTCCGGCTGCGGCAAGTCGACGCTGCTCAATACGATTGCGGGACTCGAATCGATCAGCTCGGGCGAGATCCGCATCGAGGGCGACAGGATCAACGATCTCCACCCCTCGAAGCGCGACATCGCGATGGTCTTCCAGTCCTACGCGCTCTATCCGAACATGTCGGTGGCGCAGAACATCGCCTTCGGCATGGAAATGCGCGGCGTGCCGAAGCCGCAGCGCGACAAGGCGGTGGCCGACGTCGCCAAGACACTCAAGATCGAGCACCTGCTCTCGCGCCGTCCGAGCCAGCTCTCCGGCGGCCAGCGACAGCGCGTCGCCATGGGTCGCGCGCTCGTGCGTCAGCCGCGCGTGTTCCTGTTCGATGAGCCTTTGTCCAACCTTGACGCCAAACTGCGCGTCGACATGCGGGTGGAGATCAAGCGACTTCATCAGCAGACCGGCGCGACGATCGTCTATGTGACGCATGACCAGATCGAGGCGATGACGCTTGCCACCCGCATCGCCGTCCTGAAGGACGGCGAGCTTCAGCAGGTCGGCACGCCCAATGAGATTTACAATACGCCTGCCAATCTGTTCGTCGCCGACTTCATGGGCTCTCCGGCGATGAACCTGCTCGAGGGTCGCGTCGCCCGCGCCAACGGGCGCGCCCAGGGTCGTCCTCGAGCGCAAGGACCACGAGCCGATCGTGATCCCGGCGCCGTTGGGGGCGGATCGCGAGCAAGCTCGCCGATGGCGGCAAAGTGATCTTCGGCATTCGGCCGGAAGCCGTGAACGACCGAGAGAGCGTCGACCGCAATGCGAAGTCGGTGGCGACGTTCGACGCCAATGTCGAGATCGTCGAGCCGGCGGGCTCGGACACTTTCGTCGTCACCCATATCGCCGGCAAGGAAGTGACGGCGCGCATGCGCGCGGACGCGGATGTGCGCGTCGGGGAGAGCCACGCGTTCGCGTTCAACCTCGACAAGGCGGTGCTGTTCGATCCGTCGACCACGCGACGGATCTGATCAAGGCGACGCGAACGGGGCGCTTATGCGCGGCCCCCGCGTGCGCTCGCTGCCTGACGCCAAGAGAGGATTTGATGCCAGGCCGGGAAGGAGTTGACGTCCTGGTCGTCGGGTCGGGAATGGGAGGCGCGACATTCGCCGCCGGGCTCGCGCCCTCCGGGGCGAAAATCCTCATTCTCGAGCGTGGCGAGAGGCTCACAGACAGCGACGCGGTTCGGGACGCGCGCGCGATTTTTCAGCGAGGGGTGTTCAGACCCAAGGAATCCTGGCTGGACGGCGCGGGACGGGCATTTAACCCGGGCAACTACTACTACGTCGGCGGCAACACGAAGTTGTACGGAGCGGTGCTCATCCGCTACCGAGCGCAGGACTTCAACCCGATCGTTCATCGTGATGGAACGACGCGCGGTTGGCCGTTCCCCTACGAAGAGCTGGAGCCCTGGTACACGGCCGCGGAAAGGCTCTATCGGGTGCGCGGCGCCCTGGGCTTCGACCGCACCGAGCCGCGGCATTCGAAGCCCTATCCATTCGGCCCCGTGCCGGATGAACCGGCGATCGCAAAAGCGCGCGAACGCCTGAAAGGCGTGGGCCTGAACCCGTTTCCGCTGCCGCTTGGCATCGACATCGACAAATGGATGCAACGCGCGAAAACGCCATGGGATGCATTTCCCGACGCCGGGCATGGCAAGATGGACGCAGAGAGTTGCGGCGTCGAAGAAGCATTGGCGCACCCCAACGTCGAGCTTCGCACCAACGCTCGCGTCGAACGGCTGCTTGTGGAGCCCGACGGCAAGAGCATCGCCGGAGCTCGAGGTCCTGCAGGGCGGCGAGCGAAGCACGATCGGCGCGAAAGTCGTCGTGCTCGCTGCGGGCGCCGTCAATTCAGCCGCGCTGCTGCTCCGATCTGGGGAGAGCGGCCTTGCCAATCGTTCCGACGCGGTCGGTCGGCATTTCATGAACCACAACGCTTCGGCGGTGGTGGCGATCGATCCGCGCGTCGTCAACAACTCGGTCTATCAGAAGACCCTCGGGATCAATGACTTCTACCTCGACGACGGACGCGGCGGGCCGCCGCTTGGCAACATCCAGCTCCTCGGGCGTGTCACCGCTCCAATCCTCAAGGCCAGTATCCGCTTGGCGCCGGAATGGGCGCTCGGCCTGATAAGCAGGCGCTCGGTGGACTGGTACGCGATGAGCGAGGACCTCCCGAATCCGCAGAGCCGTGTCACGGTCGACGGCGAGCAGATCCGCCTCGACTGGAAGCGCAGCAATTGGACGACCCACGAGATGCTCGTCGAGCGCTTTCAAGGAGCGCTTGCGCGCGGCGGGCTATCCGATCGTCCTTTCGCGACCTTTCGACCGCCGGACGCCGTCGCATCAGTGCGGGACCGTTCGCATCGGGGTCGACCCTGCGACCTCGCCCCTCGATCCCTTCTGCCGCGCCTGGGACCATCCGAACCTGTTCGTGATCGACGCGTCATTCTTGCCGACGTCGGCTGCGGTCAATCCGTCTCTGACGATCGCCGCGCAGGCGCTTCGCGTCGCGGACCACATCGCGAAGAACGATCTTCGACGAATTTAGGAAAGGGACGATGGCCTACGACTACATCATCGTCGGCGGAGGCCCCGCTGGCTGCGTTCTGGCAAATCGCCTGAGCGCCGACCCGTCCATCAAGGTCCTGCTGCTGGAAGCGGGCGGCGGAGACTGGAATCCGCTTTTCGCCATGCCGGCGGGCTTCGCCAAGATGACCAAGGGCGTGGCGAGCTGGGGCTGGAGCACGGTCCCGCAAAAACATCTCAACGGTCGCGTCATCTGGTACACGCAAGCCAAGATCATCGGCGGCGGTTCCTCGATCAACGCGCAGCTCTATACGCGCGGCAACGCCAAGGATTACGACGCTTGGGTAAGCGAGGCTGGCTGCAAAGGCTGGAGCTATCGTGAAGTGCTGCCATATTTCGTTCGCAGCGAGGACAACCAGCGCCTCGTAAACGCCTACCATGGCTACGGCGGGCCGCTGGGCGTCTCCTATCCCGGTCAATCCACTGCCGATCAGCTTCGCATTCTTGCGCGCGGCGCAGGAGGCCGGCATCCCGTTCAACGACGATTTCAACGGCGCAGTGCAAGAGGGCATCGGCCACTACCAGCTTTCAACCAGGAACGCCCGGCGGTCCTCGGCCTCGAGCGCGTTTC
Organism: uncultured Alphaproteobacteria bacterium; assembly: GCA_963767245.1. Classification (GTDB taxonomy): domain Bacteria; phylum Pseudomonadota; class Alphaproteobacteria; order Rhizobiales; family Beijerinckiaceae; genus Roseiarcus. Next base: position 14,851 of record CAVYDG010000022.1, on the reverse strand, counting down.
TGAAGCCGATCAAAGCCCGAAAGAACCTGACTGTGCGCCTCAATGCGCAGACGTTGAAGATCGACGTCGAGAAGGGCCGCGCCGTCGGGGTTACGATCGCCCAGGGAAGCGGAACTGAAGTCCTTGCTGGCGGATCGCGAAGTGATCGTCAGTTGCGGCGCGATCGGATCGCCACGCTTGCTTCAACTTTCCGGCATTGGTCCCGCAGACGCGCTGAAAGCGGCAGGCGTGGCGGTTGTCCATGATCTTCCGGGCGTCGGAAGCAACATGCAGGACCATCTCGACCTCTACGCGATTTCGGAATGCACCGGCGATCACACCTATGACCGTGTCGCGCGTCCGCATCGCACGGTATGGGCCGGGATCGAGTATCTCCTCTTCAAGACCGGCCCCGTGACTTCCACGCTTGTTCGAAACGGGCGGCTTCTGGTACGCGGACAAGGGAAGCAAGATCCCCTGACATTCAGTTTCATCTTGGCCTTGGATCGGGAATTGAAGCGGGCGTCGCGCAGATGAAAAACCCGGGCGTCACGCTGAATTCCGCATTCTTGCGCCCGCGTTCACGCGGAACGGTGCGACTCGCGAACGGCGATCCGAACGCCGCCCCGTTGATTGACCCCAACTACTGGGCGGACCCCTATGATCGCGCCTGCGCGTTGAAGGGACTGCGGCTTGCACGCGAAATCCTGCGTCAGCCGGCGCTGAAGCCCTACGTGCTCGCTGAGCGGTTGCCGGGCGACCACCTGACCTCCGACGAGGAACTCGCAGAATACGCATACCGATCATGCAAGACGGACCATCATCCGGCCGGCACCTGCGCCATGGGAACGGGGCCGCAGGCCGTCGTAACTCCGGATCTGAAACTTCGCGGAATCGAGCGCCTTAGAGTTGTCGACGCCTCAGTGATGCCGTTTGTGCCGTCCTGCAACACCAATGCGCCGACCATTATGGTGGCGGAGAAGGCCTCGGACATTATTCTGGACAAGAAGCCGCTGCCGCCTGCGGATGTCTGATCTCAGAAGCAAAGAAGAAGCGGCGCAACAAAACGCTATCGATCGGCGCTCCGCGCCTCCCAATTGGCGTTTCGGGGAAGCAGCGGTCCGCGGCGAATTGGCTAAGCCTCAGATACTTCGATGGTGGGCGCACAAGGGCTCGAACCTTGGACCCGCTGATTAAGAGTTAACGGTAGACCCTCCGCAACCCGTGACACAACCAGACACTTTGACCCGTCTAAGGCCGTGAGATCAAAGGCTATTTGTCAATTTGTCCGGTCTTGTCTTAGACACTGATTTACACGGTAAGACAGGCGTATTACATTACCCCAGGTAACCGGGAGTAATGGCCGTGATCCTCACCGACCTGGAAATCAGGAAGCTGCCAGCGCCCCCTACGCGCCGAGAGGTGCCGGACGGCAAGGCGCGCGGGCTCTATCTCCAGCTCCAGTCGTCCGGCGCGAAGAGCTGGGCGGTCCGATACTACTTTGAGGGCCGCCCCCGGAAGCTCACGCTGGGCCGCTACCCCACGGTCGACCTCAGGGCCGCCCGCCGACTGGCGGAGCAGGCCCTTGGAGACGTGGCGAGGGGAATGGACCCGGCAGGGGCCAAGCAGGCCACCAGGGCGGCGGCGAGGGCGGAGCGGGAGTCACAGATCGACCTGGTCGAGCGGGTGGTCGCGCAGTTCATCGAGCGCCACGCCAAGGCGAAGAACCGCGACTGGCGGGAGACCGAGCGGGCGCTCAGGCGCGAGGTCGTCAGCCGCTTCAAAGGCCGCAGGCTCGCAAGCGTTACGCGCCCTCAGGTGCGCGCCATGCTCGACGAGATCGCCGCCCGCGCGCCGATCATGGCCAACCGGGTCCTCGCCGCGTTCCGCAAGATGTGCAACTGGGCCGTCGCGTACGACCTCATCGGCACCAACCCGTGCGATGGCCTCGCCGCGCCGGGCAAGGAGACGCGCCGCGACCGCGTGCTGAGCGACGACGAGGTCAAGCGCGCGTGGACGGCGTTCGAGGGAGTTGGCTGGCCATTCGGCGCGATCGGGAAGCTCCTGCTCTTGACCGGCGCGCGGCGCGACGAGGTGGCTGCCATGCGCTGGTCCGAGATCGACGTCGGCGCCAGGGCGTGGACGCTGCCCAAGGAGCGGACCAAGAACAAGCGGGAGCACGTCGTCCCGCTGAGCGACGAGGCGCTGGCGCTCATCAGCAGCCTTCCGAGGATCGAGGGGAAGGCGGGCTACGTCTTCACCACGACCGGCGAGAGCGCCGTCTCCGGCTTCAGCCGGGCAAAGCGCGCCATCGACCGCGCGATGGGCGACGCGGCCCTGCCCCACTGGACGCTCCACGACCTGCGCCGCACGGTGGCGACCAACCTCCAGAGGCTCGGCGTCCGGTTGGAGGTCACGGAGGCCGTGCTCAACCACGTCGGCGGGAGCCGCGCGGGTATCGTCGGCGTATACCAGCGGCACGAATACGGGTTGGAGAAGCGCGCGGCCCTCGACGCGTGGGCGCGGCGCTTGAACGAGATCGTCGCGGGCGCGGGCGATGGGCAAACGAACGTGGTCGAGTTGAGGGCAGCGACGTGACGAAGCGCAAGCGGCCTTCGGAGGAGGAGTTCTGGTTCCTCGACGACGCCAGGGCGAGGCGCGAGGTGGAGAAAGCAATGCGCTCCCTGGGGTCGACCGCAGGCGAGGAGGAAACGTTTCGGATCGACCGCTACGTCGCGCTTGGAAACCAATACCACCACAACGCGACGATAGGGCTGCAGACCCCCAGAGAGATTCAAAAGAAACTCCGTGAGATCCGGACGGAGGCCGAGACGCTGGCCAATAAGATTGGCGGCTCCTTCGATCCGGCCGGATTCTGTTGGGCGATCGAGGCCATGGAGGGGGAGTTAGTCGGTCAACAACCCCTTCCCCCTTGAGGAATTCGAGGGCAGCCTGAGGCGGCTGGCCGACGCTGCTGCATCCGCCAGCGTCCCGCTATCCGCGAAACGGAACAAGGGACCAGCTCCCCGGGCCAGGGCCATAGCCCACGCCGCCGCACAGGACTACTTCGAATTGAAAGGCCCGCCGGGGCGCGGCTATAAGAGCAGGGAGGCCGACGACGGATTCGAGAAACTCCTCAGCAGGCTATTCGCCGCGCTAGGCGTTGAGGAGGCGGACTCGTACGCCCAGGCGGCGGTCAAGCGATGGAGTGAGCGGAACGGCGTCAAGCGCCAGCGTCAAAAAATGACGTGACGGAGGGCTACGTGCGGATGACGGCCGAGAAGGCTGAGGGGACCGGCCCACGGCGTGAGAGGTGGAATAGCCAGTTTCAAGTTCTACGTAAAGTGTGGGACTAAGGCGTCTTCGTCTTCGTGCGAGTCCTTAATGAGTGATTGCCTTAGCAGCAGACAGACTGTCGGCCTGGAGGGCACCGGACACGCTGCAAGTGCTCTGGAAGAGGAGAGACTGGCTTGCTACCAACGAGCTTCTTAATTTTGGCGACGCCGTCGAGAATTTCGAGAGAGTCGATAGGGATTGGTTAGGGGACCAACTCTCTGCCGTCAAAACAGGAGATGAAGGAAACCGAGCCGGAGCTATTTTTGAGCTGTTGGGCTTAAACTTCTTTCTATCCGCTGGGGCCAAAGTCGTTCCGTCTGGGCGTTCAAATCCAGGCTATGACGGCGTCGTTGAACTACCGGACAGCTCGTCACTAATCGTCTCCATCAAAAATCACGGAATCACGTCTTACGAAAGATTGTTTCACAATAGGGCGATGGAGATAGGCGACCAATTCACGGGGTGGCTAAACCTGCATGCCCGATCGGGCGAATTGAGGATTCTGTCCCAGGACCGTCTCGACGGGACCGGATGGGGCAAGCTCAAGCAGGATCTAAAAGACATCCTAAATGAGTATCCTATTGGCGAAGCCCCGAAGCATCAGGTCAGAGGCTGCTGATTCCTGGCGAAGCCGCCCACCAAAACGAGATGATGTCGCCCGTCGTAACGGAATGATGCCGCCCACCAAAACGAGATGATGCCGCCCACCGGAACGGAATAATGCCGCCCGGGGTTTTTTGACGGCGACGAGCGCCTCCGCTGGCCTGTTTAGGGTCGCTCCTTTGGCAATCCAAGGGAGCGATCGATGCCAGCGGAAAGAGTTTCGATGCGCCAGGCGCGCGAGATCATTCGTCTGAAGTTTTCAGTCAGCCTGCCGACGCGCGAGATCGCGCGGCGTCTTGGCCTCGCGCCTTCGACGGTTCGAGAGACGTTGGTCCGTTTGGAGAGCGCTGGGCTTTCTTGGCCGTTGCCGGAGGGGATCGGCGACGCCGAACTGGAGGCGGCGCTTTACGCCAATCGTAAAAGCAAACGGGGACACCGCCGCCATGCCGAGCCGGATTGGCCCGCGGTCCATCGAGAGTTGAAGCGCAAGCACGTCACTCTGCTGATCGTCTGGGACGAATATGTCGCGGCCAACCCCGGCGGCTACAGCTATTCGCGGTTTTGCGAACTCTATCGCGGCTTTGAAGCGAAGCTGTCGCCGACGATGCGGCAGACGCACGCGGCGGGCGAACGATTGTTCGTCGATTACGCGGGCGACGGGGTCCCGGTTGTCGTTGACCGGCTCACCGGGGAAATCCGCATGGCGCAGATCTTCGTCGCCGTGCTCGGCGCCTCGAGCTTCACCTTCGCGCACGCGAGTTGGACGCAGGCGCTCCCCGACTGGATCGACGCCCATGTGCGCGCGCTCGAGGCGATCGGCGGCGTCCCGCAATTGCTCGTGCCGGACAATACGAAGACCGCCGTCATCAAGGCCTGCCTTTACGATCCTCAGGTCAATCGGACCTATGCCGAAATGGCGGCGCATTACGGAGCCGCCATTTTGCCGGCGCGGCCCCGGCGGCCCCGGGACAAAGCCAAGGTTGAGCAGGCCGTGCTCATCGTCGAGCGATGGCTGCTCGGGCGGCTGCGTCACCGAACCTTTTACAGCCTGGTGGACGTCAACGCGGCGATCGCCGATCTCATGACGCACCTCAATGAACACCACCCGATCCGCCGGCTCGGCGCAACGCGCCGGCAATTGCTGGAGGAGGTCGATCGCCCGGCGCTGACGTCGCTGCCAGCTGAGCCGTACGAGTTCTCCGAATGGCGGACATGCCGCGTCGGCATCGACTATCACGTCGAGGTCGCCGCCCATTATTACAGTGTGCCCCATCGCTTCGCCCGCGCCGAGGTCGACGCGCGGCTGACGGTGCGGACCGTCGAGATTTTCCTCAAGGGCGAGCGGATCGCCGCGCATGTGCGCGCCAGCGGCAACCATAAGCACACCACCGTCTCCGAGCACATGCCGTCCAGCCATCGGCGCTACGCCGGCTGGACGATCGAGCGTATCCGCGCCGATGCGCGCCTGATCGGGGCGGCGACGGCGGCCCTGTGCGAACTGATCCTTGAGGCGCGACCGCATCCCGAGCAGGGCTTTCGCGCCTGCCTAAGCAGAGATTCTTTGAATGACCAACGGATTGACAGTTCGCTCCCGGTTCAGGGCAGCCACGGCTGCGTGGATTGCGCGGTCGAGGACGTCGGCATCAGCGAAGGTCTGATGGGCCAGATGGCGCGCCTTGAGATCGTGCCAGACAACCTCGATGTCGTTGAGTTCGGGTGCGTATTTTGGCAGCCACTCGACGGTGAGCCAGTGTTTGCGCGCCTCGATGGCTTTAAGAGTGAGCTTGCTGACATGGATCGGCCCGTTGTCCTCGACCAGTACGACGGTTTTATTGCCCGTCCTGGTTGAGGACCGAACAGGTGGTCGAGTTGCTCGAGGTGAGCGATGAAGTCGCGGCTGCGCTTGGTCTGGCTCGTATGCACAATCAACTGGCGCGTGACATGATCGAGTGAGCCGATTATCGCCACTTTCTTGGCCTGACCCGGCGCCGGCGCCCGCAGGTCCGCACCGCGCAAGGCCCACGCCCGCGCCAGATAAGGGTGCGTCAGGGCCTCGCTCTCGTCGCCGTAGAGGAGGATGATGTCGCCGGCTTCGGCCTGAGCCTTGCGCAGTTGAAGGCGCAGTCCCACGCGTTCGATCTCGGCGGCAATCTGGCGGCCTTTCAGCGTGTGCCGGGGCCGCCGCCAACGGAAGTTTTTTTTCGCAACGCCTTGGACAACTGCGACTTGCCGATCTTGACGCCCTCGCGCGCCTCGATCTCGGCCATGAGGCGCGGGATCGTCCAGTTGGGCCGGTCGGCGACGGGAGCTTCGAGCAGAGGCGCGACGACACGCAGCGCGGCTTCGGTCTTTACCGGTGGCGGGCCGAGCGCCACGGTCGCCTTCAACGCCTCGACACCGCCGCGCGCGAACTCGCTGCGCCAAAGACGCACCGTGTCTTCGCGCACGCTGAAGGCTTCCGCAATGCGCGGGCTGGTCCATCCCGACAACGTCAGCAATATCGCCCGCGCCCGATCAGCCTCGCCCCGATCGCGTGAATCGGCTAACGTCAGCAGTGCGTTGCGCTGTTGGTCACCCGCCGTCACCCGAGATTTGCCCGCCACGCCCCGCCTCCGCAAATCAACGCGAAGATCAAATCACACCTGCAATTCGTTGGTCAAGCTGAGGGAGTCTGCTTAGAAGTCGGCAGGATCTCGCCCGGCGAGCGGGTCTTTCGAGCGGTCAATGGGGCCCTTGGTGGGCTGATGCTGATGCACTTGCGTCTCCATTTTAAGACGATTCGCTTCTTTTTTTGCGAGTGTGCTGGAGCGAGGCAGCTCAGAGGCGAGCGAATGTCGTTTACTCCATATTCTGGGATTGATTAGGATTTGGGCCCGGAACAGCGTCCGGCGCCAATTGCAACATCGAGGCCACGCCTGCCGCGGACAGCACAAGCTGCAAGGACGACGCGGTCGTCACCATGGCTGAGTCTGACAATATTCTTACTGTGCGCCGCGAAGGCCGCGCCGAGCTCACACTCGCCTCGAACCCCCACGATTCCGTTGGCACATCGAGATCATTGTCCGTCGTCAGATGATTTGAGACATGTTGCCGGCTTCCGGAAGGGAGGCTCTGGATCATCTGTGATTGAGATTATGCGGCATGCAGTTGATGCTGCAAGCGACGGTTTGCGATTGTCTGGCGTTTGATCCTTTCGCGTTCGAGGAGGATGGCGTCAGCGCGCCCGAAGAAGACGTCAGCCGGGGTAAGATTGTCGAGGCTCTCGTGATAGCGGGCATGGTTGTAGTGCGCCACGAAGGCGGCGACCTGGCGTTCGAGATCGCCGGGCAGGTAGTAGTGCTCAAGCAGGATGCGGTTCTTGAGCGTCTGATGCCAGCGCTCGATTTTGCCCTGGGTCTGCGGATGGAAGGGCGCTCCGCGGACATGCTCGATGTTCTGCTTGTCCAGCCAATCAGCCAGATCGCTCGCGACATATGACGAGCCGTTATCCGACAAGAGCCGCGGTCGGTGAACGACGGTCATGTGATCGAGCCCGGAGGCCGCCAGCGCCAGATCGAGGGTGGCCATGACGTCCTGCGCTTTCATCGTCGCACAGAGCTTCCAGGCGACAATGAAGCGCGAGAAGTCGTCCAGCACGGTGGAGAGGTAGTACCAGCCCCATCCCGTGATCTTGAGATAGGTGAAGTCGGTCTGCCAGAGCTGGTTGGGCGCCGTGGTCTTGTCCCTGAACTCCTCGGCCGCTTTGATCACGATGTAAGCCGGGCTGGTGATAAGATCGTGCGCTTTCAGCAGCCGATAGACCGACGCCTCCGAGACAAAGTATTTTTCCTCGTCCGTGAAGCGCACCGCCAGTTCCCGCGGGCTGAGCTCGGGCTTGAACCGCAGCGCCAGGTCGACAATCTGGCTGCGGATTGCCTCTGGGATGCGGTTCCAGACCCGATCCGGCCGTGAGGGCGATCCGCGAGGGCCTCCGGTCCGCCGCCTTGATACCGATCATACCAGCGGTAGAAAGACGATCTGGGAATGCCGAGTTTCTCCAGCGCTCGTCGAGCCGGCACATGCGATCGCCTCGACCATGCCGCTCGGTCCGTTAGATTATCAGCCTATGAAGGCGCTCCCGCGCCCGACAACTATTCCCGTGACGGGAATCCGCGCTTGAACTCGATGCGCGTCGCATGAAATGGCCGCGAATCGAAGGTTCTCGACATAGTGAAGTGGCTGGGGCAGGAATCTCGCAGTGATCGGAAGGCAGGGTCCCACGTTCGACGAGCAAGCGCCGCAGCCCGTCGCTGTCGTAAGCGGCGTCGCCAGCCAGGCGGCGGCCGGGCGGGACAGCGCTGATCAGGGCCAGTGCGACGCGAACGTAGCCAAGCTGGCCGGGGGTTACTTCGAGCGGAATGGGGCGTCCGCGAGAATTGGCCCACAATTATTTCCAGGTCTATCCACCAATGTGCGTCATCCCGAACATCGATCAGCCGCTCGACAAATCACGTCCTCCCGCGCCTTGCGTGTTCTTAATAGCTCGGGGTCGAAAACAAGATTTTGCCGCCGGCCTTGATCTCGACCTCAACTCTGTATCGCGTCAGCGCCTCGGGGTTGATCTCGATGCCGAGACCTGGCGCGTCGGGTAGCACGACCTCGCCATTGGCGTCGGGCAAGATGTGGTTCTTTGTGAGGTCGCAGGCGAGTTGTTGCAAACCCGTCGGATATTCGCACATGCGATGATCAGCGAGCCCGATGAAGGGCTGCAGGGACGCGCTGAGCGCGAGGTTCGACGTGAACGTATGGTTAATGTAAGTGACCCCGCGCGCGACGGCGTAGTCCGCTACCTCCTTGGCTGGCCAGAGGCCGCCTATCCGGCCACTGTCGATCTGAATGAAGCCGACCCGGCCGAAGTCGATGAGATGCTCCGCCATATGACGGTTGTGGGCGGCCTCGCCGCCGGCCGTTCTCACTGACTGCGCGCGGTCACGAAGTTCTCCATACGCGCGATAGGCGGAGCCATGGAACGGCTCTTCGAAAAAGGTAACGCGATTGCGTTCCATCGCCGTAAAGCCGCAGTGCCGCCCGCGGCAACATTCTCGCCAGACGCCTGTCCAGCATGGATCGGCAACCCTCCATCGGTTATTTGGACGCTACCGCGCGCGGCGTCGATGCGGGCGACGTGGCCCTCCAGCGATTTGCCGAAAGGGGCCCAGCCCAATTTGGCGGCGCGGAAACCGGCCCTCGCAATTATCCGCGGCGCGCGCGGAGGTTGTCGTCAGGCGTTGCTCCGAACAGCACGGGCATACAGCAGTCCCGGAGTACGCCTTCGGATAGCCCAGGAGTTGGTATGTCGGCACTACACACACACACGACCCAGTAGATCCCACATTGCCATCTCGATGCCCGACCAGGTGTGGGCAGCCTGCAGCAGATCCATGCTGTTATAGGCGACATTCGCCGACATGCGACGGATGTCGTCCGGACCGTCCAAAGTTTCGCCCAGCACCGAGACTGACACAGGCCAACAGGCGCCATGCGACATCGGTGCGACGAACGCTGCAATCGAGGGTAGCGGAGAGGCCTCGCACTCGCCCCAGCCTTGATGCTCACCCGCGGTCACCCGCACGACAAGCGCATGTTGGCTACCGTCGGCAGCCGTCGTGACGTTCGGCATTCCGAGGTAGAAAAAGTCCACGCTCTACGACTTTCATCTAGGTCGATCTGCCTTGTTATTTCAATCAGCAGGGCCGCAATCGAGTTCAGGCCACGCTGTCTGTCTAATCAGCGGGCCGCAATGTTGTCGTCGTAGTCCGCCATCGCCACTAACCCACTACCCGAGCTGAGCCTGCCTGGCATTGCCGCCATCCGGATCGAGCCCTCCCTTGGTCCGAGCACTTCGCCGTAGCGAGCGGTCGACATCCTAGGGCTTTCGCCGGCATATGTGATTTCGCCAGACACATTCGTCCTGCTCGAACAACGCGCTCCGTCACTTCCGATAGGCCGCAGAGGCGTTCGACAGCGTCGACCGGAACATCAAGAGTTGCAATCTTCCCGCCAAGGTTCTCGCTGAGGGCCGATTAATGCCCGGAAATCGACGCGCGGATCGTATTCGACCCAAACGGCATAGCGACAAGTTCGCTCCGGTCATGTGGAAACATCGAACCGTAACGTTCCCGATATGCTTTCGCCGGGCTCCAGGATATGTACGCCGGCGGTTCTGCGGCCCTGATTCGACCCCCATCGAAGGCACAGGCCCGCCGTGCTCTGCGCGTCGAGGCAGAAAAATTGGCTGACCACCAGGAACATGGGACATCAGGTGGCGGAAGACTGGATCCGCAGTAAGCGAAACCCCGACGCCGGCCTCGGGCCAGACGATATCCGCGCGACCATCCCAGTCGACGTAGCAGATATTGCGGTAATCGCTAGGCGGAGGGCGCGGTGTCGCATAGTCCGCTTGGCCGTCACCGGGACGAGCCGCTTCGTCTGCCCTTCCCGGTCGCTGAGCCACATCCCTGTGGCGGCAAAGCGTATGAGCGCGCCGCCATGCGTCAGAAACACGGATGCTGCCCGAAACTGAACGGCATCCGTTGTTCGGCGCGGTTAGTCAGCTCCGTCTTTACTGTCAACCCCGCGCGATCGATGCCGAAACGCTGCACCGCCGAATAGCGATAGGCCTCGCCTACCCGGCCTTCGTCCAGTGCAAGGATGGCCACTGTCTCGTTCACGGATGCCACCCGCCAGGGTGATTGCCAACCAGAGCCGTGGAAATTAAGCCGAGTGCCAGCCATATTGGAGGCGACTTGGTCGCCTCGCCCCTCGAAGGTAAAGCGGTTGTCGCGGATGCAATTGGCGAAGGGAAGCGTCGGGAACATTCCCGAATAGAGTGCGTCCGACAGGCCGCCCGGAAAGCGTCCAAAGGGACGCATGAGATCGAAGGGCTTGCCCCTTTGTTCGAAGCGGAAGGCGCCAATGCAGCCGCCAATCTCGGGCCTGAGCTCGAGGCTCAATGTGTCGGCCTTGAGCAGCAGCGCCATGCTAGCGTAAGCGGGAGACCCCTGGCTTTGCCGGGGTGGCAGTAGCAGTTTGACGTTTAGGGCGGTCCATCAGCGGAGTTCCAACATAAAGCATAAACTCACACGAAAGGAACTCCATTCGATGGACGATTACGAGAGCCTAAGCCACACCACATGGGACTGCAAATATCATGTGGTTTTCATTCCGAAATGTCGGCGCAGGACGTTGTATCAGCAGCTACGGCGTCATCTGGGCGAGGTTTTCCGCCGGCTTGCGCTTCAGAAGGAGTCGAAGGTCGAAGAAGGGCACTTGATGCCCGATCACGTGCACATGTTGCTGTCGATCCCGCCGAAACATGCGGTGTCGGCGGTCGTCGGGTGGATCAAGGGCAAGAGCGCGATCCACATGGCTCGGGTTTATGGAGAGCGCAAACGCAATTTCGTCGGACAGCACTTTTGGGCCCGAGGTTTCTTCGTCAACACGGTCGGGCGGGACGAGGAGGCGATCCGCGCCTACATTCGCAACCAAGAGAAAAAGGATCAGAGGCTCGAACGGATGAATCTCTGGCGCTGAAAAACGCCGCCTTCAGGTGGCCGCCAACCTCAAGGGGATGCCTCAGCGACCCCTCCTACCGCTTTGAGCGGTTCACACCATAAAGCCCCCGGCTTTGCCGGGGAATACTTAGCGAACACAGCGTTCAAGTTCCAGGTCATCTCTCGCAGCGTGTGGCCTCTCAGTTTGATGCCGAGCCCGGGTCCGTCCGGAATCGCCAACATCCCATCGCCGTCCAGCGTCCAGCCGCCCTCCGTGATGTCATCCACATAGGGCGACCCGCCGATATATTCGACGAGATCGGCGGTCGGCACCGCCGCGGCGAGCTGGAGATCGGCGGCGAGGCCGACTGCGGTATTCCAGCCATGCCCAATATATTTGATCCCGAAGGCGTTGGCGGTGCGGGCAATCTAAATCTGCTCAGAAATGCCGCCGACCTTGGTCACATCCGGTTGCACGATATCGAGCGCGCGCCTTTCGAGCCAGGGCAAGAAACTTTGCCGCCGGGTGATGCACTCACCGCTCGCGATGGGCACGGGGCTGCGTTCGCGCAACGCCTTGAAGTCGTCGAGCGCATCCGGTTTCAGCGCCTCCTCGAACCAGGCGACCTCGAAGTTCTTGAGCATGTGGGCAGTATTGATCGCCCAGTTAAGTCCCTGCGGCCAGAACGCATCCGAGCCGCCTGCATCGACCATTAGCAGGCAATCGTCGCCGGCACCCTTGCGCGCCGCCCTGACGATCTGCTCGTCGAGCTTGCGGGACACTCGGCCGAAGGGTCCCCAGCCAATCTTGATCGCTTTGAACCCTTGCGCGCGGTAGAAGGCGGTGCGCTCCTCCATTAGTTCAGGCATCTCCATCAAGATCGAGGCATAGGCCTGCACTCTGGTGCGGTAGTTGCCGCCCAACAGGCGTCCGATCGGCTGGCCGGTCGCCTGCCCAAAAATGTCCCATAGGGCGATGTCAATCCCGGAAATGGTGTGCGTCAGTGTACCACCGTGCCCCATCCAGAAACTGTTCTGGTGGAGTTTTTCGGTAACGCGCATCGGCTCAATGGCCGTCTCCCCGATGGCGAGGGGTCTAAGTACGTTGAGCGCCGCCTCGGCAAGGCGGGAGTCGGTGAAGACCCTTCCCACGCCGATCAGCCCGGCGTCGGTTTTGACGATCACGAGGGCATGTACCAATCTCCCGGCTGGATCTCGTTGCTCCAACCGCCTTTGGGCGACTTACCGAATAGTCCGAGGCAGTCGATGGATCTGATCTTCAAAGCATCCTCATCTAAAATGTCGCGAGACGCCGCCATCGACCAGCAGGATCTGGCCCGTGACGTAGCCGCAATCGTCCCCGCAAAAGAACGCGGTGGCGCGCGCGATATCGTCGGGCTGCGCCGGCCGCCGCAGCGGTATGCGGCCATATTTGATGTAGACGTCCTTGAACCAGTCAGTCTGGTGTTCATGGCCGCTCCCGTCAGGCAGCAGCGCCATACGGGTGTCGACGAAGCCTGGGCAGATGCAGTTGACGAGGATGCCGGCGGGGGCGAGGTCAACCGCCAGCGTCCTTGTCATATTGACGACGCCTCCCTTTGCGGTCGCATAGGCGACGCTGTCAGCAGCCCCTCGCACCCCGAGGATCGAGGCAATGTTGACGACGCGTCCATTTGTGGAGCGGCGAAGCAGGGGCAGAAGGCCGAGTGTGACCCAGAGCGCCCCGTCCTGATTTGTCCGCGCACTTCCTCGAAGCGGTCGCGAGTGAGCTTTTCGAGCGGAGTCGCATCGAGGATAGCAGCGTTGTTGACCAGGATATCGAGCCGACCCCAGCGCGAGCTGATCACCGCGGCTAGCTCCGCAACCGCCTGCTCGGAAGTGATATCGACCGCGAGCCCAAGACTGTCCGCGCCGTGCGCGGCAAGGTCGTCCGCAACCGAGCAGGCGAGATCGCCGTCCCGGTCCGACAGCACTACCGTGGCGCCCCGCGCGGCCAACAGTCGGGTGATGGCTTCTCCTATGCCGCGCGCGGAGCCGGTGACCAGCGCGACCCGGCCGGACAATGCCCCGGCCTCTTGGACGTTTTCAATCACGGATTCCCTCGGCTGTGATGTCCGCTCTTGCGCCTGGCAGGTCCGGAAAAATGCGTCGCGAGCACGGTGTCGATGTCGTCGACGGAACCGTGTTCGAGGTAGTCGAGCAACTGCAAGTGAAGCCACACCTCGCCCGGCCGATCCTCGGCGTCCGACCAGTCCCCACAGAAGACAATGACGAGGTGCTGAGCGAGCTCTTCCCAAATCAGGGCGGCAAGCTCGTTGCCCGAATGGTGCGCGATGGCGCGGTGCAAATCGAGGTCGATCGAGCTCAAGACAAGCGGGTCGTCGGAGGCGGATAACTCGGCCATGTCGGAGACTATCTCCTCAAGCTCGGCGGGAAGGGCCGAACTGCCCCGGCCTTCGCGCATGACGCGCTGGAAGATGATCTTTTCCACAAGAAGCGCAGCTCGAATAAGATCCGAGATGCGGCGTGGGCTGTAATCGGAAACGCGCAGACCGGGGCGCTCGCCGCCCACAAGGATGCCGCGAAGCTGCAGCTTCTGCATCGCCTCGCGCCGGCATCCGGCTGACCTGCAACGCCGAGGCGTTCCCGCCTCAGTAGTGCGCTCGCCGGCGGCCTTCTCGCCACGGGCGATGTCGCCGACGACCTTCCGCGATTCATCGACGAGGTCTACAATGCTCGCCAACTCCATTCAGCCTTGGGCTATCTCAGCCCCCGCAACAGTTCGAGGAGCGCAATCCCCGGCCGGCGGTCAAATCAGCAGCCTGATCCTTGTCCGCCCCAAGGGGCCCACTCCAACCGGGGGGCAGTTTTGCGCGCCGATTAAAAGTCTATCCTCGCTGACCGAGACATGCAAGCTCAATGATGTCAATTCGCGCGCTTGGCTCGCCGACCTCCTCGCCAAGCTCCCCGACCATCCTGCTCATCGCATCGGCGAGATCGATGCCCTGGTGCTCGGGAGACCATGTCCCCTTGAGAATATCGAACTCACCGTCAAAAAAGCCATCAAATGTGAGAATATCGACCAAAATCTTGTCACGTTTGATGGCCTTGCCCCTGCACCACTTGAGCTTCAAGCCCGGCTGTCTTGCATAGGCGTTCGAACGCTCTTCGCCCCAGTAGGATCGTCTCATCCCAAACAGCGTCGAGGGTACTGCCGGGACTTGCAATCGTTTCCGAAACGCCTGCCAAAAGGGCGGGACGAAAAGAGATAGGCAACGCCGCAACGGCGGCATGGTTGATCCTGCGCTTGATGGGCCACACGAGATCGTCGATTCGGGAAGGATCATACCCAGCGCCCCAGCCGACATCGGGATGGCAACCATTCGCGCCGCAGGGTCGGT
>CAVYDG010000021.1:0-323485 GCA_963767245.1 uncultured Alphaproteobacteria bacterium | reverse complement strand
CGCGTCACGAGAGAATCCAGGTCCGTTCGTTAGACTGGTCCGCGGGTTCTTTGCCACGCTCGGGGTCAAGGCGGATGCCGTCAATCTAATAAACACGACCGACTTTGAGCGACGGTAATGAGGCGCGTGCGGTAGTCCGCGCAACTCATGTCATCTATCAACTGGTGAAGGAATTTTGGCCGAGCGTGTCCTACTTGGTTGTTCCAAGGCCATATGAGGCCGCCGGAGCACAATGCATGACGCAAAAACCTGAAGACCCGCCGCCGCTCGCCATGACGGTCGATGAGTTCCGACGCCGCCTTGGAGGCATTAGCCGCTCGCATTTTTATGCGCTGGTCTCGAAGAATAAAATCCGTGTCGTCAAGTTGGGGCATAGGACCCTCGTTCCAACCACTGAGGCTCACCGGCTTCTAGCCCTGCCGCGTAAGTCGTGATCCTCCCGAAAAGCGCGAAGCCGGCCGACGTGTCCACGTCGAACCGGCTTCTGAAATATGCGTCCACAGCCAAGCGGCGCGATTTCAACGCTAGCATAAATCGAAGGCTCCTTAAATCCTCATATGACCTCCGCGCGATTGCGCTCGCGCTCGGAGGTGTCGTCGTAGGCCGCCAGGTTCTTGCGCCTGGTCCAGGTCATAGTCCAAAAGATCGAAGCCTTTCGATCACATTGTCGGTGACGGCGCCGGACGGTTTCCTAGCCTTCTCCCACGCGGGCGATGACTTCGCAGCCTGCCGCGATTTCGTGAAAGGAAAGCTCGGTGTCAACGGAGACGCATGGCGCGAAGACCGTGGCGGTGGATGCCGCAAAGGCGCACCCGTCCCTTTTCATGACGAATCGGACCGAGCCGCGGCCGCGCTGCGCATCTGGGCGGACGCCCGCGAGCTTCGAGGTACCGTGGCCGAAACCTATTTAGCCTCGCGCGGGATCACGGCATCGTCGTCCGCGCTCCGGTTTCATCCATCGCTCAAACATCCGTGCGGATCGCAATGGCCTGCGATGGTTGCGCTTGTCACCCGCGGGGTCGATGGCGAGCCGATCGCAATTCATCGCACGTTTGTGACGTGTCACGGAAAGGCTCCCGTTGATCCTGCGAAGATGATGCTTGGACCAACGCGAGGCGGCACTGTCCGCCTCGCCGAGGCAACCGACAAACTCATGATCGGCGAGGGCATCGAGAGCTGTCTCTCCGCAATGCGGGTGACAGGAATCCCAACCTGGGCCGCGCTTTCGACGTCGGGCCTCAAAACGCTCGGTCTGCCGGACGGCATTCGCGATGTCGTCATCCTGGCCGACGGCGACGACGCGGGCGAAAGAGCGGCGATGCAAGCGGCCCGACGATGGAAAGGCGAAGGCCGCCGTGTGCGGATCGCTCGTCCCCCTCGCGGTGAAGACTTCAATGACATCGCCCGGCGCAATGCGGTCTTGAAGGAGGTCGCATGACGCCCCAGGATCCGAACTTGGAAATCACCGGCCTTATCGAGGCGGCGGAGGAGATCCTCGATCCGCTGGAAAGCCTCGCTGATCGCACGAAGAATGATCCCGGCGCTCCATTCCAGCCTGATGCACTGGCTGCGCTGGTCGAGCTGAGACGTAATGGCCGGTCCGCATTCGAGGCGCTCCGCGCGCAGCTCAAGAAAGCCGGATGCCGAGTAACTGCGTTGGACGATGCAATCGCCGAGGAAGCTGGAGACGAACAAAGCCGGGGACCGAAGCAGGCGGACATCCTCATTGAGATCGCGGGGCAGGTCGAGTTGTTTCACACCGCCGATGACGCGGCTTTTGCAGACGTTGAAGTCAACTGTCACCGCGAAACCTGGCCAATTCGCTCAAAAGGCTTTCGAGCTTGGCTTTACCGACAGTTCTATTTGCAAACCGGAGGAGCGCCAAACTCGGATGCGATGCAGAGCGCGATGGGCGTGATCGAAGCGCGGGCCGTTTGAGTCGCCTGAGCGGGCTGCCCATCTCCGAGTCGGCGAATCGGAAGGCAAAGTCTATCTTGACCTCGGCGATGCCGCGTGGCGGGCCGTGGAGATCGACACGGTGGGATGGCGGGTCATTGATCGGCCGCCCGTACGGTTTCGCCGGGCTGCTGGCATGAAGGCCCTCCCCGAGCCCGTCCTCGGTGGCTCGATTAGCAATTTGCGGCAGTTCTTGAATGTCCGGACAGAGAACGATTTTGTTCTCACGGTCGCTTGGCTCCTCGCCTCGCTCCGCGGGAAGGGTCCCTTTCCTGTCCTCGCAGTAGCTGGCGAGCAGGGGTCCGCAAAGTCGACCTTCTCGGCGATCGTCCGGGCCCTTGTCGATCCGAACGCAGCTCCGCTTCGGGCTCTTCCGCGCCAAGACGAGGAGTTGTTCATTGCCGCAAACAACGGTCACGTTCTTGCCTTCGACAATATTAGCGGCGCACTCCCGTCATGGACCAGCGACACACTTTGCCGTCTCGCGACCGGCGGCGGTTTCGCGAAACGTCAGCTGTATTCCGACGCGGACGAAACCATCTTCGACGCGTGCCGCCGGCCCTCCTCGATGGGATCGAGGATATCGTCAGTCGTCCCGACCTCGCGGACCGTTCGATCTTCCTCATGCTTGAAGCGATCCCAGAGGAAGCCCGCAAGGCCGAGACGGAGATTTGGCGAAACTTCGAGGCTGAACGCTCTGGCATTTTCGGCGCGTTGTTGGACGCGGTTTCAAAGGGTCTGGAGCGGCTGCCGTACACGAAGATCGACAAGCTGCCGCGAATGGCGGATTTCGCTCTCTGGGCGACGGCGTGCGAGTCGGCGCTCTGGCCGGCCGGAACATTCATCGGCGCCTATACCGGTAATCGCGCCGTCGCTGTTGATGGGGTGATTGACGCCGATCCCGTTGCGTCGGCAGTGCGGTCGTTTGCGCGCACCAACGTTAGGTGGGAGGGGACGGCCGCCGAGCTTCTGAGCGCCCTCGAAGACGAGGTTGGCGAGAAAGTCGCCAAATCGAAAACGTGGCCGGGCGGAGCAAATGCCCTGAGCGGGCGGCTTCGCCGGGCGGCGACCTTCCTCCGGAAGGCCGGCGTCGACATTGCCTTTGATCGCTCCGAAAATCGCGCACGCACTCGGACGATACGCATCACCACCCAAGCGGCTAATCCCGCGCCAGATAGCCCGCAAAATTCAGCGTCCGCATCGTCCGCACCGTCCGGGCCGACCGCCGTAGCTAGGGAAAACAATGACTTACGGGAACGGCCTCTGGACGATCCCGCGGACGATACGGACGATCCCTCTGCAAAGATCGTCCAAACCATTGTCCGCGGTAACGCATTGAAATCGCAGCGTTTGGACGATGCGGACGATGCGGACGATCTTTTGCCCGCCCTTGCTGGCGGCGGAAAGAAATGGAGCGCGAGGATATGAATGCAGTCGATCTTCTCGCACAGGCGCGCAGGGTTGGCATCAGGATCCAGGCCTCGGGAGCGGACCTGAAACTCGAAGCCGACCGGCCCCCACCTCCGAACTCATCAAGGCGCTGGCCGACAAGAAGAGCGAAGTTCTCGCCGCGCTTCGTGACGCGTCAGGCGAGTGGGACGTTCGGGATTGGCGCATGTATTTTGAGGAGCGCGCCGCGATACGGGAAAATGACGGCGGCCTTGCGCGAGCAGAGGCCGAGCGCCGGGCATTTGACGACACTGTTATCATGTGGGTGAACCGAAACCCGGTCGTGTCCACCGCTAATGCCTGTGTTTGGTGCGGACGATCAGATCGCCAAGATAGCGTCCTCCTCCCGTTTGGCGCTTCGGGCGCTGGCCGCGCCTGGCTGCACTCGGAATGTTGGGAGCCGTGGCGGGAGCACCGCGTGAAGGCGGGAGTCGCCGCGCTGAAGGCTGCAGGAATAGAACGCCCTGAGAGCCTGAGGACCAGGAGCGCGTCATGATCGTCGGCTGCGATCCAGGCATCAGCGGCGCGCTGGCCTTCATGGATGACGAAGGGCGTCTCGTCGGCGTCGAAGACATGCCCGTTCTTGACGATGGAACGAAAGGGCGCCGGACGGTTAATGCCGTGCTCCTCGCAGCCATTCCGGTCACAATGCTTGCCGTTCCGTCGTGGCGACGCGCGGTTGGTCTACCGCCCGGCGCTACTAAGGACCAGGCGCGGGGCGAGGCCATCAGGCGATGGCCGGAGCACGGGGAACTGTTCGCATGGAAACGAGACGATGGTCGCGCCGAGGCCTGCTTGATCGCTGTGGCGGGCTTGAAACGAGCGCAAAAGCTGTGACATGCGGCCGCTCCAAGCTATCCCTCGCGACGACCCATCAATCAATCAATCAACGAGGAAAGCATTCACATGGCTAAGCCAACAAAAACAGCATGTGCTCGCGAAGGAGAGATCGAGCGCAAGCCTTTCACGGGCGACCTTACGCAGCAGATCCTGGCCGGTTTCAGCGCATACCCCGGCGGCATCTTAGGTTTTCTCGACAAGGTCGGCCTGGAGACCCCCCGCCTTGCCGGACGGGCGCGCAGGTACGCGAAATATTTCGCGACGCAGGGTGGCGTCCTACAGGACGCGAAACCGGGCAAGAACGAGTGATGCCTATCTCCACGACCTTCCAACCCCCGCCTTTGGGCGGCTCCCCCCGCCCAGGAAATCCAGGTTAAAATGACGTCATTTGTCTTTGGGGGCTCTGTTGCGCGAGGATTTGAATAGCTTTGCACACAGGAGTTTTTGACATGACGACTGAAGAGAGCCTGAACGTCGCTGTACGCAGTCATCTTTCCGGCGCTGGGGCGATGAGTGAGGTCAAGATGTTCGGCGGGACCGGCTTCATGCTGAACGGCAAGCTGGTCGCCGGCGTGTCCAAACGCGGCCTGCTCCTTCGTGTCGGTAAGGATCGCTACCAAGACGCTCTTGGATGGCCAGGGGCGCGGCTGATGGAGATGAGGGGGCGGACGATGGAAGGCTATGTCTATATCGACCCACCCGTGCCGATGAACGGCGCGCTCAACGGATGGCTCGACGAAGCCGTCGCATTTGTAAAAAGCTTGCCGGCGAAGGCCGCCGCCGCCAAACCACGGAAGCCCAGGGGACCAACTGGACTGTCAATCTGACCCAGCCTCTTGCCGGCACCGGCCGTCCTAATGGACGGACCCGTCCACTCTCATGTTCGCCGTTTCAAGTAGTAGGCACGAAAAAGCGTTGCTCGCGTTCGAGCGGTTCAGAATGACCGCGGCTGAGCAGGGCAGGAGACACGATCAAGAAACGACGGTTGATCATGCTCTGATGCGCGGGTTGGTTACCGCCGGACCGGTGATGCGTCGCGGAGCTTCCTCTGTCTAGGAGCCTATCTGCTTAATCCTCGGCGAGATGGGATTTGAACCGCTCAAGCCAGTCGGAGAGCCGGATGCAGCAAATTCGCGCATCCGGTTTGATGTAAGGTTGGGTGGAAGCTTTGCGGCCATCGTTCGTTGCACCGTTTCCGAGGTGGCGAAGCTCAGCCGGTTGCGCGTGCGGCCAGGGACGGGGTCCGCCCCTGGGCGAGCTTCAAGATATTGTGGGCGAGGCAGACGAGGCCCCACTCGTTGGCGACCTTCTCGACGCCGCGCAAGAGAAACTGACGGAAGCCGCGCGCCTGCTTGATCTGTCCGAACACCGGCTCGGGCAGCTGCTTTCTTAAGCGGTAGGGGCTGGAGTGCCCGCCGGCCTTGATTCTTTCGCGCATGGCGGCGACGCGGGCGCCGCCGCCTTCTCCTTCCCCGGCGTGCTTGGCCCGCCCCGGCGCGATATAGGCGTCGATCTCGCGTTCCTCCATCGCTGTAAGGTTGGCGTCGGAGCAATAGCCCGCGTCCGCCGACAGTTGCGTCGGCTTCTTGCCCAGATTGGCTTCGATGGCGTCGGCGATCGGCGCCAATTGATGTTGATCGCTCTGCTTCGCGTCGAGGCCGTGGGCGACGATCACCTGCGCCGTCGCGTCGACCGCCGCCTGCGCATTGTAGCCCTGGATGAAGCCGTCCTTGGTTTTCATGATGCGGCTTTCGGGATCGGTGAAGTTCTTCTGCGCTTTGGGGTCAGGCTCTTCGGATGGCGGGGCGGCGGGCCTGCCCGGTTTCTTGCGGCCCTCGGCTTGTCGCCGCTCCTCGGCCTGCGCTTTGGCCTTGGCCGCCGCGGCCGCTTTCGCCTCGGCCTCCAATTCGGCCTTCGCCGCCCGGATCTTCTCGACGCGCTTCTTCTTGTCGGCGACCCATTTGGGCAGCTCCTCGCCGCTCTTGTCGCGGCCGAAGGCTCTGTCTTCCTCGGCGTCCGCAGCCTCGGCTGCGCTCAGCCACCGCTCGACCTCGGCCTCGAGCTCCGCCGCACGCTTCTCCATGCGCTCGTAGCTCATCGCCTTGTGCTTGGAGGCGTTCGCCTTGATCTTCGTCCCGTCGAGCGCGACATGGCCGAGCTTCACAAGTCCCGCCTGTTCGCACAGCTTGAGAACTTGCCCGAACAGTCCCGCAAGCACCTTCAAGTGCCGCTTGCGGAAGTCAGAGACGGTGCGAAAATCCGGCGGATCGAGCCCGACAATGCTCAGGAAGTCGACCCGTTCGCGCGCCGCCTTGGCGATCCGGCGCGACGAGTAGACGCCGTTGCAATAGCCGTACAGCAACAGCGCCGTCATCATCGCCGGGTCAAACGGCGGCTGCCCGCGCTCGCTCGCATACGCGGCTTCGATCTCACCAAGGTCGAGAGGCTCGAGCACAAGCGCCAAAATGAAGCGAGCCAGATGGTCCTCGCCGACAAAGTCCTGAACGCTCGGCGGCAACAACAGCGGCTGATCGATCGTCCAGGGCCGGAAGGTCTTGCTCATAAGCAAACAGAATCCAATTCGAGCAAACGCCGCCACCACAATCCGCTATTATCCAGACACCGTGGCCAGCGACCAATCCGGGAGCGCCGCGTCGATATGGGCTTCCAGACGATCACGCCGCGCCGTCGCCGCCTCGACGGCCGCGATGCAATCTTCCAGCACGATGTGATGCGCCGCCTGCTCGTATCTCAGTCCGGCCATCCACCGACGA
This sequence comes from uncultured Alphaproteobacteria bacterium, assembly GCA_963767245.1. Classification (GTDB taxonomy): domain Bacteria; phylum Pseudomonadota; class Alphaproteobacteria; order Rhizobiales; family Beijerinckiaceae; genus Roseiarcus. The sequence continues at coordinate 316,466 of CAVYDG010000021.1, read as the reverse complement.
TGCATCAACGTCCACGCCGGTCGATGGTAGTGACGGCCATGACGCAGCAGGAAGCCAGAGAGTTGCTGACGGGCCTGACGCAGACTGCGGACCGCCGCCAGACGGGCGCGCACGAGATCGCGGATCGCCTCATGAGCCTGATCGGGAACCCATACGGGGGTCAGTTCACCGGCCCGATGCAGCTTGGCGAGGTTGATCGCATCCCGACGGTCGGTCTTGATCCGATCTCCCGGCTTGCGCGGGATTAACGACGGAGCCACGACGACGCAGCCATGCCCGGCCAGGGTCAACTGCCGTTGAATGCCATAGCCGCAAGGTCCGGCTTCATAACAGAACCGAAGCTCGCTCCCAGCGCGCGACAGTTTCGCCGCCAGAGCGTTCAAAGCCGTCGGCGTGTTCGCGATCTTGCCGTACTCGCGCACGTCGTCCCCCCGGCCCGCCTCGGCAAGCGCGACCGCGATCGTTTCCTTGTGCACGTCAAGGCCTACATATGTGATAAATCTGTCCAAGACCCGTCTCCCTATGCATGAGCTCCGCGCCGGAACCCCCGGCGCAACCCTCGATTAGCCTGCATACTGTGAGACGGGTCGCCCTATCTCAGGCGAACATGTGGTCTAGCTTTCGAAGCGTTGATGACAGCATTCCTGACGCGAATTCCAAGAACCTGTAGGGAAAAAGGAACGACGCTGACATCTGTGCGTTCCAGTCATAGCGCAAGGCGGCAGTTGGACGGTTCGCCGCAGCGGAGACTACCGCGGCCGGGTGGCAACGCTGTCTGGCGCAAAGAATGGTGGCGATCATGGACGATCCTGGTAGCGATCATTCCATCCGGACCAAAATGGCGAACGCGCAAGGATTTTTAGAGGCGCTGGAGGCTGGCAACGTACCCATCGGCATTCCTTTCGAGGGGCGCACTGAGGCCAAGATTCAGGAACTGCGACGCCAGATCGCTATGTACCAATCACTAATTGCTGAGCATCAAGCCGACGGGTCTTAAACGCGACCGCTGTCGGTTTGCCGAAGGAGACACCGCATGGATATGACAACTCTTCTCATTATCGTTGTTATCGTGCTTTTGCTGGGCGGCGGCGGCTTCTATGGACGGGGACGCTGGTGGTGAACACCTGCGGGATGGCGTTGCGGGACTAAGCGCGGGCATGTCGCTCGATCGAACGTTCACGACGGCTTCCAACGCTGTAGCTCATGCAGCTGGCGCCCCTGCGACCTTCCTAATCTGCTGCATAGTCGTGATCGTCTGGGCTGCCAGCGGCCCCTTTTTCGGCTTCTCCGACACGTGGCAATTGGTGATCAACACCGGCACCACGATCGTAACTTTCTTGATGGTGTTCCTAATCCAGAACACCCAGAATCGCGACGGCGCGGCCATTCAGGCCAAGCTAGATGAGTTGATTCGCGCCAGCGCCTCGCAGAACGCATTCATAGGAATTGAGCACCTCACGCAGGCCGAGGTTGAAGAGTTCCGTGTGAAATGCGCCGACCGGGCGGCGGCCGCCGCTGCCGGGGACCAGGCGGTCTTGCAGGCGGACAAAGAGGAAAAAGCTGCGGCGGAATGTCGCCGGATCTGAATAGCTTTTCGGGACAAAATGCTCGGCGCGCTCGACGACGGTTGACCACATCAGGCCTTCGCCAAGCTATCGCGGAATGACCTCTATTTGCGCGAAGCGGACGCAGCGGTGCTTGGCCTTGGTCCCAGCCCCACTCGCCTAAATCAATTGGCAATCGCTTACGGGAAATAAGCCACTAGGCTCAGATAGTCCGGTTCCTTGTCCCTGAGGCGGGGTGACAGGTTACTCTGCAGCTTCAGCAGGTGACTCTTAAGCCCGCGATAGGTGCTTCGATGCATGCGCTTGGGTCGCTCAGGGACTGGCGCAGTTAGTGACGCTTCGCCGCCCAGCCTCAGCCTCAGCTTGCATGCCTGGAAATGAGGCCGAGCCTGAGTGCTGAGGGCCTGGCTCGCATAAATGGGGTTTCCGACACAGCGGCGACAGAAATAGCCGCCCAGGCCTTTGTAAAGCTTTGCCACGCGGGTTTCGCAATGAGGGCAGTGGAGCCATGGCCGGTCCCCACCGAAATGAACCCTCGTCCATGAGACGCGAATGCGTTGGGGGAGCGTGTGTCCTCGGAGGTCGAGCTGGATGGCGTATCGAACCACACGTACTAGCGCGATAGCGGGCCAGCGCAGCATGGGCCGGAACGACACCCAGTCGCCGCTGAACAGTCCCATTCGTCGCAGCTCGCGTACGTCCAGACAATCGTGGGCAAGCTTCTCAATCGTGAACCCGGTTGATTTCTCGTGACGCGTCACAATGATCTGCTCAGGGTTCCATCAAGATAGGCGTAGAGCGCCTTGCGGATCGCTGCCCTGTCACCCCGCGAATTGGAAGGAAGCAATCCCTTGACGACAAGGGCTTCGATTTCGCGCTCCCGGAGTTCGACGGTGACACAGCGCAGGCCATTTTGGCGACGGGCGCGATGGAGCCGCATCCGAGAGGCCGACGTTTTAAATGAGTTACTGATCCGCTGAGGCTCTCGGCGATCATGCGATGCTCCGCTGAGCCGCTGCTAGCGCATTTGCCACGATCTCGTCGGGAACGCTGAGCATCGGCTTGGTGCGGTTCTTTTCCGCCTTCTTGGCCCGTTCGACCATGTTCATGAGCCGGGCGAGAAGCCGCCGCCTCGTTCCGAACAGCGCCGCGGACGGCCTGGCTTAACGACCGAGCGCCCATGGCCACGGTCAGCCGCTCGACAAGCTCGCGGTCAGCCTCGCTCGCGGCAAAGCCCAAGGTTAGCCGAATCGGCTGTTCTGGATTTTCGGGACGAGTCCCGGGACGGCGGTTCCTTTTCATAGGCGAATACTAACGCGTCTTTGAGACAATTTCAAGGCTTGTGCAGTATTGTTTGCTGACGTTTGCTCCTATTTGCTGGCGGTTGTTGAAACGAAGTTCAAACTACGAAGCATGCTCTAAGACATATATTGATCGGACGCCAATGCCGTTGCGAACGAAAGCGATAGTCGCCAGCGACTCATCCCGGATTGCCCCAGAGGGCTCAGCCCTTTCCGCCGGTGTCAGGGAAGTCCCGCCCCGATGAAGCAACGGCCTTATACGGACTGAACCGCTCCGGCTTTGCCGGAGGCGATTTTGTTTGAGTCACGCGGCCATGGCTGTGTCGTTCAGCATGGCGAAGTAGCGTTCCTCGGCTTCGGCCGGCGGGATGAAGCCGATGGGCTCCAAAAGCCGGCGATTGTTGAACCAGTCCACCCACTCGAGGGTTGCGAACTCGACGGCCTCGAAGTTGCGCCACGGTCCGCGGACCGGCAGGTGCTGCCCGAAGAGCCGACAGGTCAACGCGATGACACGGGGTCAATCGTAAGGTGGGTCAGGCTCTCCAGGCAGCACCGACACTCTCACAGTCGTAAGAGTTGCCGACGCTACCGACTGAAGGCTCGATCCCAGCTTCGGCGAGGCGCTCGGTGTACTTGATCGAAACATATTGGGCGGATTTAAGCGGTCGTCGCAACACGATCTTTGTCGGCTGATAGGAGAAACCGGTCAAGCGCCTCTGCGGGTGTCTTCCAATCAAGCGTCTTTCTGGGCCGCGAGTTGAGGGCGGCGGCCACGGCTGCAATCTCGTTGGCGCTGTGCATGCTGAGATCGGTCCCTTTGGGGAAATACTGGCGCAGCAGTCCGTTGGTGTTCTCGTTGGTACCCCGTTGCCAAGGGCTGTGAGGATCGCAGAAATAGACTTGCACGCCCGCCTCGATCTTGAGGCGCGCGTGCTGGGCCATCTCAGCTCCTTGATCCCAAGTCAGCGACCGGCGCAGCTGCTCGGGCAAGGTGACGATCGTGCGCGTGATGGCGTCACGTACCGCCTCGGCGCCATGACCGGCGAGTGCGGGCCCGTTCTTCACGCGAGCCTCGTGGCCATGGCCCGCCATGCGCGGTAGGTATAGCAGCAGAGTGAAGCGCGTCGTGCGCTCTACCAAGGTGCCGATCGCCGAACTCCTAAGACCCAGGATAAGGTCTCCTTCCCAGTGGCCCGGCACGGCGCGATCGGCTGCCTCCGCCGGACGCTGGCTGATCATTATCTCGGGAGAGATGAAGGTCTTGCCTCGCCCGCGCGTGCGCGCTCTCGGCATCCGCAACACGCGCCCAGTGCGCAGGCAGGCCGTCAGTTCGCGACGCAACGCGCCTCGACCTTGAACGAACAGCGCTTGATAGATGGCTTCATGGCTGATGCGCATGGTCGGGTCGTCCGGGAAGTCCACCGGCAGGCGCCGCGCGATCTGCTCCGGGCTCCAGGCGTTTGCCCATCGCCGGTCCTTCCGTGGTCCGTGCCGACGGCTTTTCCAGGACACGACCGGGCCGGGAACAGGAGCCCCGTTCGGAGCCACGACGACGCCAGCCAACCGTTCCTCGACATAGGTTCTTAACGCCGCGTTGCGCGCAAGCTTCGCCTGCTTTGGGCGGCGAGTAGCGCGCTCGGCGTGCCATTGCGCTGTCGTCGCACGATACTCGAGGCCGCCGCTTCGGGTGGCGGCGTTGCGCCGCAGCTCTCGGGAGATTGTCGATGCCACCCGCCCGAGTTGGCGAGCGACCGCCTGCATGGAGTAGCCCTGAACGCGAAGGAGCGTGATCTCCTCCCGCTCCGCAAACGAGAGATACCGACCAGAGAGCGGCTTCGCCGATAGCCCAAACATCGATGGCGGCATGCCCCCTGCCTTCCTGAACCATCGTGTTCCTACCGCCTGCGGGACACCGACACCGACCGCAGCATCTTCACTCGCTGTGCCTGCCGCAATCGCTGCCCAGAATCGCCGCCGCTCCTCTCGCCCTGCCACCGGCGGTCGACCTGGTGAGAACAAGCGCACCCGCCCAGAACGATCCGAGCGCCGTTTTCGAATGTTCATCGCAACTCCCGTCAAGGTGTTGCGACGACCGCTTGAATCCGCCTTGGGCGCCGCGATCGCTGTGATGAACGAGGCCGGCGCGGCCGGCAGGCCTTCGGTCATGGAGCGCCTGTTCAAGGGCGTCTAGGACGAAGTCTGCGTGCGCCGTCCTGCTGGCTCGCCAGCCGACGATCCGCCGCGCGTAGGCGTCGATGACGAAGGCGACATAGACGAAGCCGGCCCAGGTCGCGACATACGTAAAGTCGGCCAGCCACAGGCGGTTCGGCGCGCAAGCGTGGAACTGCCGGTTCACATGATCGAGCGGACGGGGGGCTGCCTTGTCGCTGATCGTTGTCCGCAAAGGCTTGCCCCGGATCGCCCCCCGAATGCCCATGTCCCGCATCAACCGGGCGACCGTACAGCGCGCGACGGAGACGCCTTTCCGCTGCAATTGCCGCCAGATCTTGCGCACGCCATAGACGCGGAAGTTCTCCTCGAACACGCGCCGGATCTCGACCTTCAGATCCGCGTCGCGGCGGATCCTGTCGGGCAGCCGGGAGGGATCAGCGCGGCGGGCGACATGGGTATGATAGGTCGACGGGGCGATCGGCAGGACCCTGCAGATCGGCTCGACCCCGTAGGCCTGACGATGATCGTCGATGAAGGCGATCATGGCTTGAACCGGCGGTCGAGCTCCGCCTGGGCAAAATAAGCCGACGCCTTGCGCAGGATTTCATTGGCCTGGCGGAGTTCCCGGTTCTCACGCTCGAGCGCCTTCAGACGTTCAGAGATTTCCGTCGGAACGCCGCCACGCACGCCGCTGGCGATCTCCGCCTTTTTCACCCACTCATTGAGCGACTGCGACGTGCAGCCGATCTTCGCTGCAATCGAAGTTACCGTCGCCCACCGCGAGGAATGATCCTTCTCGTGCTCGAAAACCAGCCGAACGGCGCGTGCGCGCACTTCGGGTGAAAACCGGTTCGTCTTCCTGCTTGCCATCGCTCCACCTTCTCAAGGTTCAGAGCCTCCGACAAACCCGGCGCGGTTCAGACAGTCGCTCAACCCCGAGATGCGGCTCGATCTAGCTCGGCGTTGAGTTCGGCTCCGAGAAGCACGACGATGGTAGAGATCCACATCCACGTCATCATGCCAATTGCGCCGCCCAACGAGCCGTAGGTAGCGTCGTAGTTGCCGAAACTGGCGATGTACCAGGAGAAAAGCGCTGACACCGCTAGCCAGGCGACGGCAGCCAGGATGTTTCCGGGGAAAAGCCAAGTCCACTGCGGATCGCTGAGGCTGGGGCCGTACCGATAAAGCATCGTTAATCCCAGAACCACGAGCGCCATTAGAGCGGGCCAGCGCGCAAGGCGGACCAGCGCATCGTCGCTGCCGCCCAATCCAAGATACGAGAGAACGATCGGAGCGAGCACCACAGCGCCTAGAGCGAGTATGAAGGCAAAGATCGCTCCGAGAGTGAAAGCGAGCGCGACAAGATTGAGCTTGATAAAGCTTCTCTTCTCCGATTCACCGTAAGCCACATTGAGGCCATCCATGATAGCTTTGCTTCCAGCGTTTGCACTCCATAACGCGAATAGAAGGCCCCCTGCGAACCCCAGGCCGAGCGCGGAAGTCCGATGCGCTGTGAGGCGCGTGAGTTGTTCATTCAAGATGTCTAGCGCGCCTTGAGGGAGAATGCCCGCCGCCAGGGAAAGGTGCTCATGGATGGTCGAGGGATCGGCCACCAGCCCGTAGAAAGAAACAAAGGCTGTAACCGCAGGAAACAGTGCGAGGAGGCCATAGAAGACGACTCCCGCCGCGACGGAGAGTAGCCGATCGTCATTCATCTTCTTGTATATGCGCCAAAGGACGGCCTTCCAGTCAGCCCTGAAATAAGCCCAGGGGGACCCGGTCGACCGACGCAGGACACTCGGGTCTTGCTCCGTGACGTCGCGAAGCGATCGGGAAGCCGATACTGGTTCTGGGTGCCCGTTCCCATCGCGCTGTCCTCGCGCCATCGATACCGCGATAAGAGCCGCGGCGGCGAGCCACCCCCATCCTTTCCTCTCCTGCACGGACGTGCCGCGGGGCGGCGTAGGCGGGCGCCGGCCACCATCGAGGGTCATGGAGCGGCGCGTAGCAGCGAAAGCTCCGTCTGCACCCAGGAACGCATTTGGCGGGCAAGGTGACCGAGAATGTCGAGCGCCGAGCGCATCCGCTCAGCTCATCTTCCCGATGAGCAGTCCTATCAGACCCGCAACGGCGACGGCGCCCCATGGGTTCCTCTTAATCCGCGCCTCGACATCGACTTCCACGGCGGCGAACTTGTCCTGCGCTACCGCTGCCGACTGCGACAAGCTGTCCCCGGCAGCAGCCACGGCGCCCGCCACCTGGTCGCGGGAAGAAGCGACCTGTTTCTGAGCGAGATCGGAAACGGCTTGGGTCAGCCTTGCGATGTCGTCGCGCAGCCCGGACAAATCGGGAATGGAACCCGAATCGGCCATTTCTTTCGCGGCATCCTTTGCGCTGCCCCATGCCGTCTGAGCGCTGCCCGCAACCTGATCGTATGCCCTTTTCACCTCCGACGCTTTGTCGTCAGTTGCTGCGCCTACAGACCTTTCGCCCTGGCAACCGCGGAGCGGACGCCGCCTTCGAATTTGTCCTTGTTCATTTGAGCGTCTCCCGAAGCATGCACTACGCTTCAGAAAACACAGAGCATGGGTCATCGTTCCCTTTAGAGCTAAGTGAATTTTCCGTAGGCGACTCTATAAGCAAAGCGATTATTGCGCCACCACTGTGGGCCGTGCTTATCACACCCCCATAGCGTCGAGTATCGCAACGGTCCCCTCGGCGCTGCGGTGCGTTACCCAAACACCACCAGCTTTGACCCAGCGTTTGCGGTGCTTGACCGAGTTGTCGATCAGGATGTCGCCGCGCTGCGCATGCCTCCATTTTTCGCTCGCCTCACAGCAGCGGACCTGGACCTTGGAGCCGAGATATTTGCTCACCCAAGCGCGCTTGTTCGCGGGCGCCTCGGCGATCTCCTTTGGCACGCCAGTCAGAACAATCGGCTGATAGCGTTCTATCCGGTCCCAAAGCAGTTCCAGGTCCGCCATGGGCGGAATGTTGAGGTAGAAGTCCTCGACCTCGCGCACGGCGGTCCAGTCGACGTTGTCCTCTATCTCCGGCCTCCAGCCGAAGACGGCCTGATAGTGCTGGGCGAAGTCGGCGAGAACGCCATCCATGTCGACGAAGAGGTTCATAGCGGCGATGTAGCGCGACAATCTGGATGAGAAAGCAGCGACAATCAGGATGGCCATTTTGGCGGTCGCGGCGAGGTGATGATTGTCGCGGCGCGACGATAACGCAAGCGCTATTTTGTCGAGAGATGATTTGATTGTCGCGGAGCGACAATCGGGATGATCCCTTGATTGTCGCGCGCGTCGCCGGGGCGTCCGGGTCCACGGGCGTTGTCGGCGGCTTCCTTTCGCCGATAGCTGTCGACGTTCATTTCGAGGATCGTGGCGTGATGCACGATACGATCGATGGCCGCGAGCGTCATGGCTTGATCGGAGAAGATTTTTCCCCATTCGCCGAAGGGCTGGTTGGCGGTGATGAGCATGGATCGGCGCTCGTATCGCGCGCTGATCAGTTCGAACAGAACGCTCGTCTCCGCCTGGTCCTTGGTGACATAGGCGAGATCGTCGAGGACCAGCAGATGATATTTGTCGAGTTTGGCGATCGCGGCTTCGAGGGCAAGATCGCGGCGTGCGATCTGAAGCTTTTGCACAAGGTCGGTGGTCCGGGTGAACAGAACGCGCCAACCCTTTTCGATCAACGCCAAACCGAGCGCCGCCGCGAGATGGGATTTCCCGGCGCCGGGCGGCCCGAAGCACAAAAGATTGGCTCCCTTTTCGAGCCAGGCGTCGCCGGCGGCGAGCGCCTGCACCTGCGCCTTCGAGATCATAGGCACTGCGGTGAAGTCGAACGTGTCGAGGGTCTTTCCCGGCGGCAATCGCGCTTCCTCCAGATGCCGTTCGAAGCGACGGCGGCTCCGCTCCACCATCTCCTGTTCGGCGAGGGCCGCCAGGAAGCGGGCGGCGGGCCAGCCTTCCTTGTCAGCGGTCGCCGCCAGGGCGGCCCAGATCAGCTTGATGCCGGGCAGTCGCAACTCGCCAAGCACCAGGTCGATGCGGGCGGCGTCGATCTTGTCGGTCGTCTTCATGCCGCTTCTCCAACGCTTGTCGCGATCTGATCGTAGATGGCGAGGGATGGCAGCCTGACGACGACGACGGGCAATGCGGCGTCCTTTGGCCGGAAGCGTTCGATCAGCGCAGCGAGATCGGGAAGGACGCCGTCGTCGAGAGCCACTTGCAACGCGAGGGCGAGTTCGGCCTCGCAGGAGCGCTCGAACGCGAGCGCGAGAATCCCGACCATGGCGCGGCAAGCTGGTCTCTCACCGAGACCGGCGAGCAAGGCGTCGAACGCCAGGGCGAAGGCTCGGCGGGGGAAGAGTTGATCGCGATAGACCAGATTGAGCAGCGCCATGGGCTTGCGGCGCAGGGAATGGATGACGTGACGGTAGTCGACGACATGGCCATGTTTGCCGTTCGGCCGGGGCCGACCGCGTCGCAAGACGACGATGGGCGTCGAGCCCTGGAAACATTCGAGCCGATCGTCATAAAGGCGCACCCGCAGCCGATGGCCGATCAGTCGCGAGGGAACCGAGTAGAACACCTTGCGCAGCGTGAAGGCGCTGGAGCTGGTGACGTCGACGTTGACCTCCTCATAGTCGGCGGTCTTGCGGACCGGCAGCTTGTTCAACGCCATTCGCTCTTGATCGATGCGCTTGGCGTTGCGGAGGTTGCCGCGGCCAACGACGTCGTCGACAAAGCCCCGCCATGCGGTGAGGTCGTCAAAGTCTCGCGAGGCGCGCAGCAACAGAGCGTCGGCGAGCGCTCTCTTCAGATGGCCGTGGGCGCTCTCGATCGAGCCGTTCTCGTGGCTGACGCCTGGATTGTTGCGGGTCGGCGTCATGCCGTAATGGGCGCAGAACGCTTCGTAGCGCTTCGTCAAATCCTCCTTGGCGTCGGCGCCCAGATTACGGAAGGCCGCCGAGAGACTGTCGCTGCGATGTTGCTCGGGAACGCCGCCCAGCGCCCAGAGGGCGTTCTGTAGCCCTTCCGCCAGCGCGACGAAACTTTCACCGCCGAGCACGACATGGGCGTGCTCGAAGCCGGAAAAGGGCAAGCGGAAGTGATAAAGTCGGCAGTCGAGAAGCTCGCCGGCAATGGTGACGCCGAGATCGGCCACTTCCGTGAAGTCCGACAGTCCCATCCGGCCCGGCGGATGCTCCTGGCGAAAGATGACCTCCCGATCCGGACCGTTCACCGCCCGCCAAGCCCGGATGCGGCGCTCGAGGGTCCGCCGCGTTCCGTCGCCCAGGTCTGGGTGCCGACGGCAGAGTTCTCCGAAGACGGCAATCGGTCTCAGTCCGGGCGCGGCCTTCAACATCGGGACGACCTCATTGTCCCAGACATCGGCGAAGGGATCGGCTCGACGTCGTTCTCGACGCGCCTTCTTTTGGCTGGGAAGCCGAGGATCCTTTTCAATACGGTAGGCGGCGGCCGTGCTGAATCCGGCTTTCGCGCCGGCAATCGCCGGCGAATGGTTGCGACGCAAGTTCATGAATAGCCTCATCTGACGATCGGTGACGTGTCGGCCGGGCAAGAAGTCGGTCCCCTCGACAAGAGAAGGCCGATCCCTAACCCAGCCGCCGTGACCGCCAGACGAGGCCACTTGGGCGCTCGCCGCCGCCGCGGGGATATCTACGGTCGGGCTACGCCCTTCCTTCGATATCCCCGCGGCGCCGTATTCTCATCCTGATTGTCGGCCGATTCTCATCCTGATTGTCGCGCCGCAAGCGAGCTCTCTATGGGTCTCCGACTGCCCCGAAGCCCTAAGCGAGCACCCTCACGCGCCTTCGCTCGCGTCTGCCAGGCGCAGAATTCATTGGAATGGTCGGGAGGACGCCGCCCAAGGGCGAGTTGTCCACGCAATCCACAGGACGTCCGACGTCTGTTCCCGTTGAAGCCGATGAGGGTTGGCAGACTGTGATCGAGGACATGTCCCGTCCGATTTGAGGGCCTTCCGATGCGATTGCCATTCTTTGACCCCCGCAGAGACGAGGTCACAGCAACTGCGACGGACCTGATCAAACGGTTTGGTCTTCGCGCGCACGCCGAAGCCTCATATTTGGCTGAGCTTTCCGTGCAAATGCGTTCTCGCCGACACAGACTGCTCTATGAGCTGGTGGCCCGTGAGATAGACGCGAGCTTTGACGAGGCGCAAAGACGAATGAGCCTTCGTCAAGGTGCGTCGGTTACCACGAGTCCGTAACACAACCGCACGACTATTCTCCGCCCTCACTCGCCTCCGCCAGTCTCAGGATGACGTCCCTATAGCTCCCACCCGGCTTTCGCAATTCGCCGAGCGGCTCGATCGAGCCATACGTAAAATTCGCCGTTAGGCGCGCCACTGCGCTTGAGGCGGGCGCTCGCGGGGTGCGTCGCGACGATCACGGCATAGGCGGCGGGCGTGATGGTGAGGCGGATCAATGCGACCCAACCATCATTGCCCACACGAGTGTCAAGATCCCGAACAGCGCCATGATTGCGAGAGCGACTCGATGGCCCTTGCCACGGGTCAACGATGACGGCGATTGTTGCGTCCAGAACAGCCCCGTCTCCGGGGCTCCGAGCGTCACCCGCTGGCCTCGCGGGCCTGTGGTGTACCAAGCGCCCCCCGTCGGCCGGCAGACAGGCTCACGCCGCTCTTGCTGAGGTTGACGCGCAGGCCGGGAACGATGCGGACGCGGCGCCATAGACGAAAGCCCATGAGTTAGCCCCTGGCGACGTCAACTCGCGTCACCAATACTATATCGTCGGGTTCGGTGCGGCCCTGTTCATATTTGTCAGCCGCGATCCCTAATATTCGATGGCTGTGCTTGTAAAAAGCCCGCATATGCTCAGCACCGCTGCCGACCTTTTGGTCGTCGAGGTACGCAAGCGCGGAGCGTTCGACGTGAATGGTAATATCACGCTTGCCATCGGTTGCTCCAAATCCGATTAAGTCCACATCGATAGGGAATGGCCCATGGCGCGCATCCTTGAGTTTGTACGACCTCAACCTCACCCCTGGCTGATCGCCATTTGTGAACTCCACGCCATCGGCCTCGAAGGCGGCGCGCATCACGTTTAGCGTAGCTCGTTGTGGCGCCGATTTCCCGTTCTCAAAATTGCGGACGGTCACCGAGCTTACGTGTGCAGCCTTTGCGAGATCGTCCTGGTTCCAATTGAGAAGGCCGCGCGCGGCGCGAGATTGTGCTGGCGTCATGGCCTGCGTATCCCACATATTTTCTAAAAACGCAAGTCATGTCGTAAAACGTGTTGAAGAGGTCGACCCAGGTATCGAAAAGGGGGCGCCCAACGCGCGAGATCCGAATGTGGTGCCGCCGCCAGGGACTTCAGGTGGCGCTCCCGCGCCGCAGCCAAAATGAACGTTGTTGAGCGGTGCCAGGCTTGCATGCAGCACCATCGGGTCTGGGGGAGACAGAAGGCCCCGCTTTTTTCGGGGGTCCCTCAGTCCTGTTGTGCTTGACCCTCCCAAAGCTTTGAGGGCCTCGCGAATCCTTTTTCGACGCTCGGTTACGCCGGCAAATTTCTCGGGCTCCGCCTGAGTCAGTGTCGACCCTTTCGCCTCGATTTCGTCATCAGGTCGGGCCGTTCCGTACTTGGCGGTTTCGGTTCGATGGGGAGCGCGGGAAATTCTCGAAGAACGTCGGGTTGAGACAGCATCACGAAGAGACAGGTTGCCTCCGACTTGGCCACGCTGAGGCCAACCAGTTCCGCAATTTCGAGTCCCGTCCAGTCGGCTGCTGATAGCTCTCGATGCCGGCTTTCACTCGGCCGCTTTCCCACGGATTTGATCCTTCCGGCCCGAAGAAGCTGAACGAGGTGGTCTTCGATTGGAAAGAGAGGGAGTGGCGCGAGATCACTTTCATCGCCTTCCGGCTGCTCCTGCCTCTGAGACCCATCAGGTCCATGTTCGCTCAGGCTTTCCGGCTCGTCGTTCCGCGCCGAAGACGATTGAATGGGAGGCGGCCTGCGGCTTGCGCGCCAGAGTTCCGCGTTGACGTCTTGGCCCTGTCTTCTTGCTTGCTCCAAATGGAGTTCGATGCGTGCCGCAAGCGCCACCGGCGCTCCTTTGAAATTCGCTGGTTTCGCCGCCCAGGAAACGAGTTCCGGATGCCTTGTGAGGGCCCAGGCCTTCGCCTGATCCAGCGACCAATATGGAGCGGAAAATTCGAGCTTCACCCGCACACCTCGCGCCGCACCGTGGAGGTCGCGAGGGCGGCGGGTGGTGTATTCCCGCGTTCGGCTGGCCGGCCTAGCTCTCGCGATTCGCACTGTAGCATTGGGCGGCCCGAAAGCCGCCCCGGTCGGAAGCGCCGGCTCCGCTCAGCCTCCCGCACTTGAGCAGGGCCAAATTCTTCGGAGCAAATTGGCCCTCAACGTCGAGTATGTTCATCGCCAGAGAGCTTCGGCGAATGCATCGCCCACGCAGTCTTGGACTTCGACGGCAACGATCGCGAAGGCCTGCGCCGGGACGCCCAGACGACGTCTCCGCCCTGAAGGCCTGCGCAGCGACCTGAGCATCCGTAACAGCAGTCGCGCCGGGCGGCCCCTGGCACGCGCGCCAGCCGATGAACACGATCGGCACGGATTGTGCCCATCGACCAATACGAATACGCCGTCTCGCCCGACCGCAGGACTCCGCCGTGTACGGAACAGATGCAGCGCCCGCGATCCAGGATCGAACTCCCAGATATGCGCACGTAAAAACTACGTCACGTCGCATCTCTCAGGCGTATGCAAGGGATCATTTTTCGCGGTGCCGATAAGCTCCCAGAATGGAGCGCCGAAAGTGCATACGGCGATCGAGGGGCCTTTTTGCAAAGTCACCAAGACCGTCGGCGTGATATTCTCCTCATTGAGCGCTTTCGAATCTGTCAATGAAAGCGTGGATGTGGCTTTGACTTCATAGCCTTGCCCCAGAAGGTCCGCGAGCGAGGCCCTGGACCCTGCAAGAGCAGCGTTATCCACTCCACCAATGAAAGCGATCGCGAAAAGCAGGCGGGCAGAAGCGAACATCGTTATCTCCCTCCGTCACAGTGGCCTTCCTCGTCCGGAGCAAGGCTCCTCTCCTGGAATGGAACGCCGTTCACCCCTTCGGTTGTCGCGCACACCTTTGGTTGTAACCCCTCAGCCTGAAGGAATGTTCCGGGACATAGCAGCCGCCCTTTCGCAGGCGACCCAATTGGCCCTAGGTTGAGTACCCATACAGTTTATTGATTTTGATTGTATATTTACGCCTGATTTGAGTTGCTGGAGGGCGATCTTCATGGCGAAGAGCTTATTTTGGCTGTCGGATGAGGCTTGGAAGGCGCTCAGCCCGCACCTGCCGCGCGGCAGGCCAGGCAAGCCGCGTGTCGACGACCGCACCGTCATCTCGGGTACCCCAGCATCCTACCCATCAACCGACCCATTCGCCCTTCGCAAACGTCAGTCGGCCAAGCACCGGCTTAGCGATCATGATTGAAGCCAATCGGTCTTCTGATGAGCGCGTATTCGGGTGAGGCGGGGGTGCCAGATGCCGAGCACGACATTGGCTGTCGAAACCGCAAGCAGCATCCACAGCGTGCCCCGCTCAGCTTCAAACGATCCCGTGATCGTTGCAGAGTCCAATTGGCCCGCAACCGCGCTGCCGCTTCGCTCTGCTTCCTGCTGTATAGGGCTCAAAGCGCATAGGCTGCCCGCGAGGACCAGAATCCCTGTCCCGAGCTTCACCCAGGCCCAGCCTGCGTTCTGATAGGCGCGGTTCAAGGCAATCGCCAACAGGCCGGCGATGAGCGTCAGCACGAACGAAGGAAAGAAAATCCACGTTGCGATTTCAGCCATGGCGCCGCGCATCAAGGCGTATCCGGCCAAGGAAGTTGGCGGCGGCGAAAAGCTCATAAGCACGAGTAAGTGTGATCCGGCGTGGAAAAGTGACCCCGTGAAGCGGGGTATCGGCGTCCAAAATCGTCTGCCCTATATCGTCGTGAGCTCGAGCCGGAGCGGGTTGCGGAACGTCGAAGACGGCATCCACGACAAGCTTGTCTCGGCGCGTTCATAGCGTGGCATCGCCTTGTGGAATTCCTCCATCGCGATTTTTGAGGAGAGCCGCGCGATCGAGGCGCCGAGACAGGCGTGGACCGAGCCGCCAAATCCGAGATGGCCGCGCGGCCTGCGCGCGAGCTGATAGGCGTCAGCATCTGCATATTGCCGGTCGTCGCGGTTGCCCGAACCAAAGGCGAGGCAGACGAAATCGCCCTCGCGCATCCACTGACCATGCAGCTCCACGTCTTTTGTCAGGTATCGCCGGAAGCGCTGCGCTGAAGTGTTGTAGCGCAACGACTCTTCGATTGCGTCGGGCAGAAGGGCGGGATTGGCGACCACTGCCTCCCGCGCCTCAGGGGTGTCGGCGAGATTGAGGGCGAGCATGGCAAGAAACCCGTTGAGTGACCCGAACCCGCCCATGACTAGCGTCACCGTCGTTTGCAACACCTCGCGCTCATCAAGCCGGTCGCCATGAATGTCCGCCAGAGAAAGCTCCGAAATCAGATCGTTCTGCGGACGAGCGCGGCGCTCCGCGATCACCTTGGCGGCGTAGTCCTCCATCCAGCCATAGGCGGCGATGTGCTCGGGCCCCTTGGCGCGCGTGCTCGCGTCGGATTGCACCGTCAACATTATCTTCTCGCGCACTGCGGCCTCGTCGCCAATTGGCAGCCCGAGCGTCGCGAAAAGCACTCGCACAGTGAATTTCGAGCTGAAGTCGGCGATGAAATCGAAGCGCGCGCGGCCTTTGAGCGTTCCCACGACGTCTCGGGCGATGTCGCGAATTGCCGGCGTCAGCGAGTTGAGATTGCGCTTCATGAAGGCGTACTGAACGAGCCCGCGGAGCCGGTCGTGACGCGGAGGGTCGGTGGTGCCAATCGTCGCGCCGGCGCGGTTGCGCACCTCCGTCATTAGGTTCCCCTTGGCAGATGAATAGGTCCGCCAATCATTGAGCGCGGCGACGATGTCGGCGAAGCGCGACAGAACCCAGGCGTTGGCCTCGTCGCTCCAAAAGCAGGGGTAATCATCGCGCAGCCGCCGGTAGGCGGGGAAAGGATCGGCGTCAATCGCCGGCGAATAAGGATCGAACCGAAACATCGACCTACCTGACGCCCCGAGTTTCCTGTCAGCGGCGTGGCTCGCGCTCGACTATACCCCGTTTCAACCTACGCCGGTTGGATGGCCAATCAAAGCCGAGTTCTCCGACTGTTTCGCGCCGGCGGCGAACTTTAATTGCTCGCCTGACGTGGTTTGCGAAGCTTCCCCAAGCGATGCGCGGGAGCACGCAGAAATATGAGCGCGTCGAAGTGTCCTGGATCAATCCCTCGCAATTGCCGTCCGGGTCATGGCATTGACAGCCAGGGGCGTTGCTCCTTAACTAATTTTTCGATTGCGCCAGCCGCGTGGCGAAACGGAGAATGGTCAACAGCTCGACGGCGGCGCGCCAAGCGTGGTCAGAATCCAAGTCGAGGAAGTCCACGATGACAATCCCGGCTCAAAGGCGTGCCGTTGGGGCGATTGAGACCGACCGCACCCGAGAAGGCGATGGCGCGCTTGCAGGCGCGGTCAACCTGCTGACGGACCTCAGGGACCGCGAATGGAACGACGAGGACGCGCAGCGTCTCGCCGCGATCGTCTCGTCGTCGGACGATGGGATCATCAGCATCGACTTGAACGGGGTCATTAGGAGCTGGAACGCTGGCGCGGAACGAATCTTCGGCTATGCCGCGGACGAAATCGTCGGAAAGCCCGTGACGCTCCTCATTTCCCAGGACCGGCACGACGAGGAGCCGAGCACTCTCGGCCGCATTCTTCGTGGTGAGCGAATTGACCATTACCAGACGATCCGCCAGCGCAAGGATGGAACGCAGATCGACATTTCCCTCACTGTCTCGCCGATCCGCAACGCCGAGGGCAAGATCACCGGCGCGTCCAAGATCGCCCGCGACATCACCGGACAAAAGCGCGTCGAGGCGCAGTTGCGCCGACAGACGCTGCGCCTGGCGACGCTCAATAACATTTCGAAAACGATCTCGCGCGATCTTGACCTCGATCGCACGATCCGGGCGGTCATCGACACAGCGACTGAAGTGGCGGGGGCTGAATTCGGCGCATTCTGTTACGACGCCGTCGGAGCGGATGGCGCGGCTCACATGGTCTTCGCGACATGTGGCGCGCCGCCAGAGGTCTTCGAGAACCTGGCGAGGTCGACGTGTAGAGACACTAGGCTCATTCGCTCCGACGACGTCCGCACCGATCCCCAGATCGTCGGCGGGCTCATGGAGGGAGAGGCCTCGGAGCCCAACTTGGGGCTCAGCAGCTATTTGGCCGCGCCGATCATCGGTCGAACCGGCGAAGTTCTTGGCGGAATTTTCATCGGGCACAGCGAGGCCGGCGTCTTCAATCGAGAAGCTGAAGACATATTGGTGGGCATCGCCGGCCACGCCGCAATCGCCATGGACAACGCGCGTCTCCACCGATTGTTGCAGGATGAGGTCGCGCAGCGCCGGCGCGCCGAAGAGGCGAAAGAGCTTCTGCTCAACGAGATGAAGCACCGCGTGAAGAATTCACTCTCGACGGTGATGGCGATCGCGCGGCAGACATTTCGTGATTCGCCGACCGGCGCGCGCGCCGCCTTCGACGCCCGCATTCAAGCTTTGGCAAGCGCGCATGATCTCCTCACGCTTCGAAACTGGGACGGCGCATCAGTCGAGGCGGTCGTCGAAAGCGCACTCGACCCTTTCCGCGAACGCAATCGCGAGCGCTTTCGGGTATCTGGACCCCCCGCCGCCCTCGATCCCAACCAGGCGCTTGTGACGTCGATGATCCTCCACGAACTGGGCACGAACGCGGTCAAATACGGCGCCTTCTCCAACGCCGAGGGCGTCGTGAGCGTGGAATGGGAAGTGAGCGCGAAGCACGATCGCCTGCGACTGCAATGGCGCGAGTCCGGCGGGCCGCCAGTGCAGCCGCCGCAGCGTCGCGGCTTTGGCTCGATGATGATCGAACGCGCCGTGGAAGGGCATGGCGGCGCGACACACATCGAGTTCGCGCCGACAGGCGTCGTCTATGACTTGGATATCCCGCTCTAACCGGGGCGACTGGTTGAGTTCGGTGGGGAAGTCGATTCTTAGGGCCTGTGCGCCGCGTACATTAGGACCAAAGCCGGCGTCGTTCGCATTCGACGGCTTGCCGGTGCACGAAGTGCTATCAGAGGGCAACCTTGTGCTGGGCGGCTTCGCCAACCCGAGCGGGATCAGCGCCGCCGATTTCTACGCGGCCCTGTTCTTGGCGGACGACGCCTTCCACGACGGCTTGCTCCCGACTTACGACTTCGCCGATGGCGGCGTGCTCACTCCGTCTTCGTACTTGATCGCCCCAGACATCACGCCTCCAGTGGTCCCCGAACCCTCAACCTGGGCAATGATGCTCATCGGCTTTGCCGATCTCGGCTTTGCCCGCTATCGCCAGCGACGGAAACTCTCGGTCGCAGCGAGTATCTAAGAGCGTCGTTAACTCCCGAGAAAAAACGCCCCCGGGAGATTGCTCGACCGCGGGTCCAAAGTTTGACCCCGGACCAACCAACCAACCTCATCGAGTCGCGCCGGCCCAAGGCGCGCGCGGCGACCGATCAGCTCTTCGGAGCGGCGGGCGCGGCGGGAGCGGTGCGCATTTGGTGCATGTGGTGGGCTGAAGCTCTAGCGCGGTGTGCTGCCGTGTTGCCCTTGCGCCGGAGGTGGCGTTGATGCGATCCCGTCTTAGCGGGGGTCATCCCTGGGATCGGGGGGTGAGTCCCTGGGGCCGGGGTCATCGGTGCGGTGCCGGCCGGCGCGCCGGGCACGGTTTCCTGCGCGACGGCGTAACCCGCGAGACCGACTACGAGGGCGGCGGCGACAAGACTCTTGATCATCGGAATTGTTCCTGTTGAAGCGACGACATATCCCAAAGGCTATCTGAACGCCGCATGAACCGAAGGACGCCGGCGCCCTTATTGCGCGCTGGGGCAAGCATGTTCACCGTCGAACGGTACCCCCACAAAAAAGCCCCGCGCCAAGAGGAACGCCAGCGCGGGGCAGAATAGCGCGCTTGTTCGAGATTTAGCGCGCGCCAAGCCATCAAACACTACCGGCGCTTAGTTGTCCCCGCCAAAACAAAACGGCCGACCGGTCGACCGACGGCCTCATCCTATTGCCAGCCGCAGGACCACGTCTATGGCCCTCGCCAGCGCCGCGGACGGCCGCGAACCTTAAGTATGAGGTTCGATTTTTGGCGGATTGACGACGATTGAATTTACGTATCGTCTCACTCCGGGTTGAGAGGTGCAGGCGGAGACGAAACCGATGAGTCGATTTGCGAGGTCATGGGTAGGCCTCCCGGCCGCTGCGGCCCTCCTTCTGTCGGCCCATGCGGCATATGCCCTTTGCGCAATCCGACAGCTTCGTATCTGAGTGGCGCTTACGGTGTCGACGCGGTGACCGCGGGAGGCTGCTTCGTGGCTGTCGATCAGCAAGGGGCGGCGGAAACGACAACGGCTTCGGCGGCCAGTTCGCTGGACTCACTTTCTTTGTCTTCGACCGCCGATCTCACGACCGGGATCCTCACCGCTTATGCGCAGACCGGCGTTGCGTCCGCGGCAATGTGGGATTCCTTCACTTTTGAGGGATTGCCGGCCGGCGGCGAGACGATTACGGCCACCCTCAGCTTTCCGGGGGCGTTGACCGGATCGTCCTTTGGCATCGCCTCCCTTGAGGAGGGGTCCCAGACCGAATTCAATGACCACAGCGAGCTTATGGCCTCGACGGGTGCGTTCTTCAACACGGCGACGCCACCCTCGTCGATTCCGTTGAGCTTCGAAGTCGCCAACGATTCGCCCATTATTGTTTTTGCCGAACTCCTGGGCGAGGTAGACGGCGTCAGCGGCGTCGCCGATTTTGGGGATCCGCCGATGCTGACCCTCACTCTGCCGAACGGCGCAAGTGTCACCACGGCCTCGGGCGTCTTTGACAACTTCGTGTCTGCGACCGTCCCCGAGCCCTCGACCTGGGCGATGATGTTATCGGCTTCGGGGGGCTTAACTTTGCTGCGTATCGGGCGCGGCGGTCTATCGCGTCTGAAGTCGCGGGCTTGGTGCGAATCCGGACACCCACGATCGGAGCTAGCCCGCGCAGTTAAATGATCGCTACGCCGCCGATTGATTTCCCGTTTGCGGCTACCGCTACCGATTTCTCCCGCACCCTTGGGGATCGTGACTGTGTCGAATGTCCCCTGCGACTTTCCGGATCACATCAAATTGAGCAAATCATGGTCTCGGACTGACGAGGGCGCTGCGTGAAGGGGGCCAAGCGGCGAGTCCGTTCGCGTGCGCTCTTCCTGGTCTTATGGGCCTCCTGATGAATTTGGCGCACGATGCATTGAGCAGAAATTTGTTCGTCGGGGTTGCGGGATGGAGCATGTCGGCGCAAAAGGCAGCGGAACTCCCGCGGGATGGGAGCCAGCTTGAACGCTATGCTCAACGTCTCAACGCGGTCGAGATTAACACCTCGTTCTACAAACCGCATCGGATCGAGACTTATATCCGATGGGCGGCGTCAACGCCCCCTGG
Source organism: uncultured Alphaproteobacteria bacterium (assembly GCA_963767245.1). Classification (GTDB taxonomy): domain Bacteria; phylum Pseudomonadota; class Alphaproteobacteria; order Rhizobiales; family Beijerinckiaceae; genus Roseiarcus. Next base: position 295,741 of record CAVYDG010000021.1, on the reverse strand, counting down.
ATTTCAATTCGCCGTCAAAGTTCCACGGACCATCAGCCATGATCGGCGGCTGGTCGATTGCGACCAGCTGCTCGAGGGATTTGCGACGCAGGTCCACGGGCTTGGGGCAAAGCTTGGCCTCATATTGGTTCAGCTTCCTCCGACTTTGGTCTTCGAACAACATATCGCCGAGTCGTTCGTCGCGGTCCTTCGCATGCGCTTTTCCACACCGGTCGCAATTGAGCCGCGACACCCGAGCTGGTTCACGACCGAGATCAATCACTGGTTACGTGAGCGGCGTAATTCACGAGTGGCCGCCGATCCGCCGATTGCGCCGGAGGGAGATGAGCCCGGGGGTTGCCTGGACGTACGCTACTATCGCTGGCACGGTTCGCCGACGATGTATTTTTCCGAATACGAATATGCGGCGCTGATCGCGTTGCAGGCGAGGCTACGAGGGGATGCAGCGTCCGGCGCTTCGGCGTGGTGCATTTTCGACAACACCGGCCTGGGCGCGGCGTTAAACAATGCTCTTACGCTGCAGAATCTTATCGCTTAAGCCACAACTCAAGAGGACATTCGACCCAGTCTTCCAGGTGAGAGCTGAGTCAGCTTGACGACCCAGCGGTGGGCGGCCCCGGCGAAGACGACCTCGATAGTTCTGAGAGGAGGATTATTGGCCGGCAGAGGTCACGCGCCAAACCGTATTTCCAACGTCATCAGCAATCAGAAGCGCGCCCGACTTGTCGAGCGCGAGGCCGACGGGTCGTCCACGCGCTCTTCCTTCGGCGTCAAGGAAATCGGTGACGACATCCTCGGCTTTCCCATCGGGGTGACCGCTGCGGAACGGCACGAAGACGACTTTGAAGCCATTGAAAGTCGGACGGTCCCAACTTCCGTGTTCGCCGACGAACGCGCCGCCGCGATATTTCTGAGGCAAACCGTCGGCGGTATCAAAAACGAGTCCGAGCGGAGCAACGTGCGAACTCAGCGCATAATCGGGAACAATCGCTTTCTCGACCAGATCCGGGCGTTGCGGCTCGACGCGCGGATCAAGGTGCTGGCCGTAGTAGCTGTAGGGCCAGCCATAGAAGCCGCCATCTTTCACGGACGTCATATAGTCCGGCACGAGGTTCGGACCGAGTTCATCACGCTCGTTGACGACGGTCCAGAGCGCGCCGGTTTGCGGCTCGCAAGTCAGTCCGTTCGGATTGCGCAGGCCGCTCGCATAAATTCGCCAGCGCCCGCTGGCGCGGTCGACCTCCCAGATCGCAGCGCGGTTTTCTTCCGCCTCCATGCCGTTCTCGGTGATATTGCTGTTGGAGCCCACGCCGACATAAAGCAGCGAACCGTCCCGACTCGCCGTCAGGCTCTTCGTCCAATGGTGATCGATCGGACCGCCTGGCAGCGGCGTCAGGGTAACGCCGCTCGCAGAAATCGTCTCATCGCCTTCATGATAAGGGTAGCGAACGATGGCGTCGGTGTTCGCGACATAGAGGTCGTCGCCGACCAAAGCCACGCCGAAGGGCGAATGAAGATGGTCGAGAAAGACCGATTGCATCGGCGGCTTTCCCCTTGCGGCATCATAGCGCAAGAGCGTGATGCGGTTGCTCGGCCCAGGGTCGCCCCCTGAGGTCACCCCCTTTTCGATGAACCGCATGACAATGTCTTTCGGCCTGGTAATGGGCTGCGGCGGCGGCGCTTTCGATTCGACCACCAGGACGTCCCCGTTAGGAAGTGTATAGAGCGAGCGCGGATGCTGAAGGCCGGTGGCGAGGGCTTCAATCTTCAACCCCGCTGCGACAGTGGGTATTTCGCCGGTCTTCCATCCAACGACAGACGAGAGATGCATCGGCGGAAAAAGGTATTGTTTAATCTCCGGCAGAACGGGATTGGGCCCGATCTGACTTTGAACATTAAAGGGCTCGTCGGCGTATGCCGCGAGCATCAGCGCGGGCGCAGCGACGAGAGCCGCCGACAGCAGTTTGAGGATGGATCTCATTCGGCGACTCCGGAACTCTGGGCGTAGACCAGTGATCGGCCCATCCAGACGGTAAACATGAGGATCAGTACGGTTGCGGCGGAAAGCGCGAGGCCCCACGGCACGACCGAAGTCCATGCATCCCGCGAGTGAACGAACATGTTGAGCGTTGCGAGGATGAGCGCGACGACGTTGCCGATCGCATGAGCCCACGCCGGCCGTTGCGCACGTATCAACCGGTTGCTGAGAAAGTCGATGAGCCCAAAAATGGCGGCAACAAAGCCAACGATGACGCCGACGGTCACCAGCCATGCGGAAAAATTCGCCCACATCATGTCTGCCGACCACCAATAGGTAAGGTCGGTCAGTAGAACTCCGACGAAGCAGGCGATCGGCACCGGCACGAGCATCGGATGGATGGGCTGCCGGAAGATGAGCATCTTGGAGTGCGGATCCGCAACAGGCAGCGGATTTTCCATTGGAGTTTCGCGAGCCCTCATGTGGATTTCTTACTTGGGACATTCTTGCCTTTAGCCCGCGCCTCGGAGAGTCCGATCGCAATCGCTTGTTTCTTGCTTTTGACGGTCTTCCCGCTTTTGCCGCTCTTGAGCGTGCCAGCTTTGCGACGCTCCATTGCGCCCTTGACGTCCTTGGACGCAGACTTCGAGTATTGAGCCATGATCTTTGTCTCCTCTGGGCCTGAGAACGCCGATTCCCCGAGGGAGGTCCCGGAGATCTCCGGCATCAGGCTCGCGCTGCGACTGTCGGGAGCTGCGCGAGTAATAGCCTCGCCTAGGAGCCTGTCTGGATAATAGCGGATTTCGGTGGCGGGAGTTTGCTCGAATTGGATTTTGTTTACTTATGAGCAAGACCTTCCGGCCGTGGACGATCGATCAAGCCGCTGTTGTCCGCCACCGAGCGTTGAGGGGACTTGGTTGGCGAGGACCACCTGGCTCGTTTCATTTTGGTGCTTGTGCTCGATCCTTCTCAACCTCTGGTGAGATCGACAACCGTGTATGCGAGCGAGCGCGGGCAGCCGCCGTTTACCGCGGCGATGATGACGGCGTTGTTGCCGTGTTAACGCGTCTATTGCAATGGCGTCTACTCGTCGCGCCGGATCGCCGGAGGCGGCGCGCGAACGGGTCGACTTCATGAGCATTGTCGGGGCCTCGATCTGCTGGATTTTCGCACCATCTCCTGACTTCCGCAACCGCCGCTTGAAGGTGCTTGCCGGTCTGTTCGGGCAAGTTCTCAAGCTGTGCGAACAGGCGGGGCTTGTGAATCTCGGCCACGTCGCGCTCGACTGCGCGAAGATCAAGGCGAACGCCTCCAAGCGCAAGGCGATGAGTTACGAGCGCATGGAGAAGCGTGCGGCGGAGCTCGAGGCCGAGGTCGAGCGGTGGCTGAGCGCAGCCGAGGCTGCGGACGCCGAGGAAGACAGAGCCTTCGGCCGCGACAAGAGCGGCGAGGAGCTGCCCAAATGGGTCGCCGACAAGAAGAAGCGCGTCGAGAAGATCCGGGCGGCGAAGGCCGAATTGGAGGCCGAGGCGAAAGCGGCCGCGGCGGCCAAGGCCAAAGCGCAGGCCGAGGAGCGGCGACAAGCCGAGGGCCGCAAGAAACCGGGCAAGCCCGCCGCCCCGCCATCCGAAGAGCCTGACCCCAAAGCGCAGAAGAACTTCACCGATCCCGAAAGCCGCATCATGAAAACCAAGGACGGCTTCATCCAGGGCTACAATGCGCGCAGGGCGGCGGTCGACGCGACGGCGCAGGTGATCGTCGCCCACGGCCTCGACGCGAAGCAGAGCGATCAACATCAATTGGCGCCGACAAACCGGTTGCTGAGAAAGTCGATGAGCCCAAAAATGGCGGCAACAAAGCCAACGATGACGCCGACGGTCACCAGCCATGCGGAAAAATTCGCCCACATCATGTCTGCCGACCACCAATAGGTAAGGTCGGTCAGTAGAACTCCGACGAAGCAGGCGATCGGCACCGGCACGAGCATCGGATGGATGGGCTGCCGGAAGATGAGCATCTTGGAGTGCGGATCCGCAACAGGCAGCGGATTCTCCATTGGAGTTTCGCGAGCCCTCATGTGGATTTCTTACTTGGGACATTCTTGCCTTTAGCCCGCGCCTCGGAGAGTCCGATCGCAATCGCTTGTTTCTTGCTTTTGACGGTCTTCCCGCTTTTGCCGCTCTTGAGCGTGCCAGCTTTGCGACGCTCCATTGCGCCCTTGACGTCCTTGGACGCAGACTTCGAGTATTGAGCCATGATCTTTGTCTCCTCTGGGCCTGAGAACGCCGATTCCCCGAGGGAGGTCCCGGAGATCTCCGGCATCAGGCTCGCGCTGCGACTGTCGGGAGCTGCGCGAGTAATAGCCTCGCCTAGATCCGTAGTTCCTCCGGATTTGTTGGCTTTTCGTCGGGGTCGACGATTGCCTCGACCAGTGCCGGTCTCGGCGAACGCAGCGCCGCCTCGATCGCTGGCCGTATCTCCTCAGGTTTCTCGCAGCGGTAGCCGTCGGCTCCGCACCCATGGGCAAAAACGACGAAGTCGATTGGTGATAGGTCGCAGCCGAATGAGGGGTTGCCAAGCTCCACCTGCTCGAACTTGACCTCCGCCAAGCTGTTGTTCTTCAGAACGATTATTTTGATAGGTAGATCGTGTTGGACTGCGGTGGTCATCTCCGCCATCAACATCGCAAACCCGCCGTCTCCGACGATCGCCACGGATTGGCGGTCTGGGTAGGCGAACTGACCCGCGATGGCGAACGGAAGTCCCGGCGCCATCGAGGCCATCATGCCGGTTCCGGTCAGCCGCTGGGCCGGTCGCAACATCAAATTCCGCGCGGCAAAATGGGTGTTCGCGCCGCAGTCGAGCGAAATCACCGCATTGTCCGAAATCAGATCGCTGACAGCCTTTATGACCATCTGCGGTCGCAACGGCATTCGCGGCGTCGATTTCGACTTCGGCGAGCAGCCGATTCCAGTCCGCCATGCGGCTTTGCGCCTCCTCGAGAAACGACCGGTTTGACTGACGCTGAAGCAACGGAATAAGCGCCGCGAGCGTCGCCTTGGCGTCGCTGACCAACCCAATCTCGACCGGATAGCGCAGTCCGATCCGGTCCGCCTTCATATCGATCTGCACCGCGCGCGCTTGGCCCGGTTCGGGATAATATTCAAACCACGGCATCGTCGAGCCAATGATGAGTACGGTGTCGCAGGTCTTCATCGTCCATGACGACGGCGCGGTCCCAAGATGGCCGATGCCGCCGGTTGTGAAGGGCGAATTGTCCGCTAGCACGGCCTTTCCGAGCAAGGCCTTAGCGACGGGAGCGCCCAGAAGATCGGCGACCTGCGTCACTTCGGCGCGCGCGTTCAGGGCGCCTTGCCCAACCAGGATCGCGACCCTTTGCCCCCTATTCAGAACCTCGGCGGCCACACGGAGCTGAACCGCTGAGGGTTGACTGACGACGGGCATCCACGAAGATGATGCTCGCGCTCCCGGATTGCCCATCGAGCGCTTGTCCGCGGCGAGGCGCATCATCTGCGTGTCTTTCGCCACGGTGAGATGAGCGACCCCGCGGTTGCCCAGCGCTGAGCGGCACGCATGGTTGGTCACCAACACGGCGTGTTCAGGTCCGGTCACTTCGACATTATAGAGCGCGACGTCCTGCATAAGCTTTGTTGTGTCGAGGCCCTGCTGGTAGCGCGTCCCGATGAGATCGTGGAACGTCATGCCGGTAATCGCAACGACCGGCGCTCCATCCATGTGTGCATCATAGAGGCCGTTAAGGAGGTGGACAGCGCCAGGTCCAGTCGTGCCGACGCAGACGCCGAGCTGGCCGGTGTGTTTTGCGAACCCCGAAGCCATGAAGGCGGCCGCCTCCTCGTGCCGTACCCCGATATATTTGATCCGATCCTGGCGTTTCCGTAGGGCTTCGATGATCGAGTTGATGCCGTCTCCCACTACGCCGAAGCAATGGGTCGCTCCCCAAGAGATCAAGGTTTCGACCATGATATCCGCGGTAGTTAAGTCGGGCGCGAATTGCGGTGGCTGCTGGACGACGCGATCGGAGGTTTCTGAGGCCAACTGCAGCGGCTGCATCGACTCGGACGCCCGCGCAGTGGCAGTCCGCGTACTGGCAGCCGCCAGCCCCGCGCCCGCAAGCTGAAGAAAGTCGCGACGACCGAAATTCGGTTTTCTAGGGTTCTTCGAGGTCATCGCTTCGATCCTGCCGGCGCAGACCGACGCGATCCCGTAGGTTCCGGTTCCACCAAGAGCGTAGAGCCGCCAAGAGCAGTTCCCATCAGGCTAGGGAACCTGGCGCGCGAAGTGGGCGTTTTCTGTGGGAGCAACATGAACGACGATCAGAACAACCGGCGTGATCTGACCCAGTGGACCGAAATTGACGCGGTGCACGAAGGCGCAATGCTGGCGGGCGTTGTGGGCGAAGATCCCGTCTTTGTCTGGAGGAAGGGAAATCGCCTCAAGGCGTACCACGCGAGCTGTCCCCACCTCGGCGCCCCACTGAACAAGGGTATTGTTCATGGCGAGACGCTTCGGTGTCCGTGGCATCATGCCTCCTTCGACCTTGCGAGCGGCAAAGCGACTACAGCTCCCGCTTTCGACGCACTGCTGGAATTTCCCCTTACGGTCAGCAAAAACCGCTTCGCGGTGAAGCCGCGCGGCGCGCCGACACCTCCACGCATCGGACGAGGCGAGGGCTCGCCTGGAACAATGGCGATCGTGGGCGGCGGCGCGGCCGGGTTTGCGGCGGCTGATGCAATTCGCAAGCTCGGCTGGCGCGGTAGGGTGTGTGTATTCTCGGAGGAAACTGAGCAGCCATATGATCGCACGCTTCTTACGAAGGACTACCTAGAGGGCGGCTTCGGGGACGACCAGTTATCAATCGCCCGTCATTCTTTGGCTGATCTTAGTGTGGACTTCGAGGGCGGCGCGAGCGTCCAACAGATCGACCCCAAAAATAATCAACTGCGACTCGCGAACGGGGAGGTGCGCACCTATAGCAAGTTGCTCCTCGCCACTGGTGCGGCTCCACGACAACTGGACTTGCCGGGAGGAGACCTGCCGCATGTAAGGGTTTTGAGGTCGGTTGGGGATTGCCGACGCATTCTCGCCAAGGCAATCCCCGGCGTTCATATTGTTGTGGTGGGCGGTAGTTTCATCGCGATGGAAACGGCGGCGTCCCTGTGCGGCCGCGGCCTTTCCGTCGACGTGATCGCGACGGAGGAGCATCCGCTCGAAAAGGTGTTTGGACGAGAATTATCCGACCTCGTTCTTGCAACTCACGCGGACAAAGGCGTTCGCCTGCACCTCGGCGCGAAGGTCGTTCAGATTGATGGCGAGCACGTCCACCTGCAGGGGGGAGAGCGACTCCGTGCTGATGTTGTGGTCGTGGGTATCGGTGTCGAGCCGCGGCTTGCGCTCGCCGAGTTGGCTGGGCTGACCCTTGATCGCGGCGTCCTGGTCAATTCGCGTCTGCAGACCAGCGATCCCGATATTTTCGCTGCGGGTGACATTGCTCGCTGGCCCAATCCGCATACCGGCGAAAGCATTCGCGTGGAACATTGGGTCGTGGCTGAACGGCAGGGCCAGGTCGCTGCGGCAAATATGTTAGGCCGCGACGAGGCATTTGCGATGGTTCCATTCTTTTGGACGAAACACTTCGACCTCTCGATCCGCTACGTCGGCCACGCGGAGAAATGGGACGAGATCCTCGTTGAAGGGGATCTTGTGCATAGAGACGGCCTCGTCCGTTTCCGCTGCGCAGGTCACGATCTCGCCGTGGCGAGCATTGAACGCGACGAGCAGTCGCTATGCACAGAGTTGGCGATGGAAAGCGAGTTCCGACGCCCCTTGTGCACGTCGAAGCCGCAAGGCGTCGGCGCGTGGGATAGACAGACTCGCCCCCCGGAAAGCGACGCATGACGAAGTCCAGCGTGTCTCTGGTGTCCGCCGAGGTTAGGTCCCTGGCAGATGAACGCGCATCGATCGGTAGGCGGCAGTTGCATCGGTCTGCTCGAGAGGTCGCCGAAACGGCATTCGCTCGCGCCGGCAACTATGACGAGGATGGGGCGTATCCAAGCGCGGACATCGCTGCGCTAAACGAACTCGGGCCTGCTGACGGCCGCTTTGCCGGCCGAATGGGGAGGGATGGGCCTAACCGGTTTGCCTCTCAGCGAGATCCTCCGCACGATCGGTTCAGGCAGCCTGCCGTTGGGCCGGCTGTTTGAGGGGCATGTCAACGCGCTGGAGCTGGTGCGGCGGTATGGAAACCTTCAACAGGTGACGCTGGTCGGGGTGGAAGCGCGGGCTGGCAAGCTGTTCGGCGTCTGGAACACCGACGACGCGACCGGGCTGCGGCTGGTCCGCGGACATGGGCGCTCCTGGCTGGAGGGCCGAAAGGTCCTGGCTTCTGGGGCTGGCCACATCGAACGCCCACTGGTGACGGCGACCGATGAAACCGGGCGTCGATTGATGGTCCTGCCCAAGCTGGACGCTCCTGATCGCGCTGATCTTTCGCGTTGGAAGGCGCAGGGCATGCGCGCTTCCGCGACCGGGGCCGTCGATTTCACCGGCGTCGAAATCAAGCCGATCGAGATCGTCGGGCGCGAGGGAGACTATGAGCGACAACCCTGGTTTTCCGGGGGAGCCTGGCGGTTCGCGGCGGTGCACCTCGGCGGCATGGAAAGGCTGTTCGATCTCCTTCGCCGGCATTTGCAGGAGACCAACCGCGGAAACGATCCGCACCAGGCGGCGCGTCTCGGAAGAGCCACAATGGCCCTCGAAACGGCGAGGCTCTGGGTCACCGAGGCCGCATCGATAGCGGAAGCCCCATTGGGATCAACAGCGCCGGAGCAGCTCGTCGCCTACGTCAATCTTGCGCGCCTTGCGGTAGAGGCTGCGGCTCTCGATCTCATGCAGCTTGTCCATAGCTCGGTCGGGCTTCAGGCTTTCCTGCGGCCGAATCCGATCGAACGCATATCGCGAGACCTCGCCACCTATCTTCGCCAGCCAGGCCCGGATCGCGCGCTGGCGGACGCGGCGGCGTGGATACTCGCGAGGCCCTTGGGCGCGCAGGATCTGTGGCGATGACGGCCGGCGAACTCCTGGACTCGGCGCATTCGTTTCAGTTCCGCCTCTTGCGCGAGCCGCCGGAAGATCGGCCATTTGTCGTCGTCGCGCCGCATCCCGACGACGAGAGCTTGGCTTGCGGAGGCCTGATCGCCGACGCCTGCCGGCAGGGGTTGCGAAGAAGGGTCGTCATTGTCAGCGACGGCGTCGGCTCGCATCCGAACAGGAGAGCCTATCCGGCCGACCGACTGAGGTCTCTCCGCGAGGGAGAGGCTCGGCGAGCGGGAGCGGAGCTTGGACGGCGGCGGAGATTCTCTTCCTCGGCCTCCCCGATCGATTTGTCCCTTGTCAAGGCGAAGAGGCCGAGCGCGCGATTGACGCCATCGTTCAGTGCGTGAGGAAAATCGGCGCAGATCCCTATTTGTCAGCTGGCGGCACGATCCGCACTGCGATCACCAGGCGTCCTATCAGATCGCCCGTGGGGTTCAGCGTCGAGAGGGCGAACTCAGGCTGTTCGAGTATGTGGTTTGGGGACCGACGCTTCCACCCGCGACCGAGGTTGACACGCTCGGTGGGTTCAGGATCCGCCTCGATCACGCGGCCCTCGAAAAAAAGCGTCGCGCGATTGCCTCGCACCGCTCGCAGACAAGCGATTTCATTAACCACGATCCGGCCGGATTTCGATTCACCCAGAGCGAGTTGGGTCGTTTCGATATTCCTTATGAGTTCTTTTTTGAGAGCGACGCATGAGCGAACTGCGCGCAACGCTAAAGCCCGAGTATTTTGACGCGGTCTACGCGGCTGATCCCGACCCCTGGAATTTCGCGAATAGTCCCTACGAGCAAGCCAAATATGCCCTCACGCTGAACGCGATGCCGAAACCCCGATATCGATCGGCGCTCGAGGTGGGATGCTCGATCGGTGTTTTGACCCGCTCGCTTGCTGCGCGCTGCGACGCCGTTGTCGCGATAGACGCCGCTCGAGCACCCCTCGTCGAGGCGAGGCGCAGATGCGCCGCTCTGCCGGGCGTGCGGTTTGAGCAAGTGTTCGTGCCGGAGCACTGGCCGGAGGGCGTGTTTGAACTCATCCTCCTCTCGGAGGTTGCCTATTACTTGAGCCGCGAGGACGTGGTCCGCCTCGCGGCCAGGGTGACACGCTCCTTGCCCGCGGGAGGTTCGGTGCTTCTGGTCCATTGGACGGGCCCAACTGACTATCCCCTAAGTGGCGACGAGGCTGTCGCCCTCTTCATCGAAGAGATGGGAGCGGCTTGTGTGATCGAGCGGGCGGATCGATATCCTCGATTTCGTCTCGACGTGTTGTCGCGCACTTGAGCCGTCGTTGCGGAGGCAGGCGAGCGAACGGCTCGCGATTTTTATCTGTTCCGGCAATTCGGCCGGTCTCAGCAATCGCCGGGCGAACAGTGGGCTTCGCTCCTCGATGACGTTCCATGCAGCGCCGAAAGCGCACTCTTTCACGATCTCATTGACGTGGCTGGCCGAGAGTCCAAGCTTCGCCGCCCAGTCTTGATCCAGAGCAAGGCGTCCCGTGTCATGCAGGCGTCGCAACTGCCCTCGCCATGAGGCGCGGGCGAACGCTGTGCGGAATGGCTCCAGGGCATCGTCACAGAAAGCGTCCGGCTCTCGGCTCCGGATCGCAAGGGTGTCCGCAACACCTCCCGGCGCGCGCCCCTTTGTTCGGCCAGACGTGATCACGTGCGCAGTCGGACAATAGCGAATTCTGGCGTCCTGGCGCGACAGCAAGGCAATCAGCGCTTTATCCTCACCTAAGGGGACTCGGGGCAGCCGCCCGACGCGGCAATAGGCCGTACGAGACACCCCAAGGCTCGCACCTGATATGGTGGCGTGGTGCGGCCAAGGATTGTGCTCAAGGGGGTCAAGCAGCCACGACAGCTCCGTGAGCAATCGCTCGTACGCGTCCTCAAGCTCGCCGCGCCGATGAAGCGCCTCTGGTAAGAACTTGCCTTCGCCATCAAGATCAATGCGTCCGAGGACCGCGTCAGCGCCATCCTCGAAGGCGGCAAGGTTCTCCGCAATCCAATTCGGCGCTACTTGGCTGTCGGCGTCACTGGTCAGGATCACGCCGTCCCTTTCGCCTCCTTCCTCAAGCCAAGCCTCGGCAAGGTCCATCACCGCGCGACGAGCCGCACCGGCGTGAGCGGATGAAGGAGGCAAGGAAGCCTCGACGACGCGGACGTCAAGCGACAGACACCCGCCGAACTTTCGAGCGAGTTCTGCGCTCTGATCGGCGCAATTGTTGGCGAACACGACAACGCGAACCAGCATTGGCGGAATCGACTGCCCCAACCGATTGCGCTGTTGAGCAAGCGCCCGCAAGCACGCCGGGAGGCGCTCCTCTTCATCTCTGACAGGTATCGCGACAACAAAGCCGGGTCGGATGGGCGAGACGAGACCGGACACGGGCAAAGGGCAAGGCCGAACCCCTGCGCGGAACGGATCGTCTAACATCAAGGGTCCCAGCGTTGGAAATTGCGCCCGCTTGGCGTGAGCGAATAGAACCGAGCAGCCACGATGAAGTTCCTAGGCTCCATGTTTTGTTTCGGAACGCTTATGGAAGCGTGCATTGGGTCCCTTGCGGGAACCGCAGACGATCGAATGGATTGTTGTCACAGCGGACGGGTGAAGTTCTGGAAGCCGCTGGCGCAGAAGCGAGAGATCGCTCGCCACCGAGACGAGAGAGGAAGCATGGCGCTGCGCGTTCTTATTTTATACGCAAATCCCGTCGCCGCGAGCTTCGGGGCGGCTCTGCATAGGCAAGTCGTCACGACGCTGCGTTCGCGCGGGCATGAGATCGACGATTGCGACCTCTATGCCGAATCCTTCGATCCAGTAATGAGCGAGCAGGAGCGGGTCCAATACCATGACACCAAGGCCAACCGAGCGCCGATCGCCGCCTATGCCGACCGGCTGTTGGCCGCAGAAGCGCTGGTTCTCATCTATCCGGTTTGGAACGAGGGATTTCCTGCGATCCTGAAAGGCTTCTTCGACCGCGTCTTCATTCCGGGAGTGAGCTTTACGATCGGCCTCGACGGAGCGCCGGTCCCAAACTTGCAGAAGCTGCGAAAGCTCGCTGCTGTATGCACCTATGGCGCTAGTCGCTCGATTACGTTCTTGCTTGGAGATCCACCCAAGCGCGTGGTGAAGCGCCTCGTGCGTTCAATGCCAGGCCACGCCGTGCGCTGCGACTACCTCGCCTATTACGATATGGATCATTCCACCGCTGAGAACCGGACGGCCTTCGTGGAGAAGGTTAAGCGAGCGTTCGAGGCTTGGTGAGAATTATCGCGGAACGAAACCGAGAGCTTGCCCGTTTAATAGGCGCCACGATTCCAAACCTGAAACAAAAAGGAGGCGCACATGGGCCGCTCGATACTGCTTTGGCTTATTGGCGTGCCAATCCCCATCATCATAATTATCGCTCTTTTCTACCACTGACACTCGGCCGTTCGCTGGCCTTCACTCTCGATTTCCAAGGAGCTTTTATGTCAAACGCGGCTTTGAATGCCCGTTCCGATGCCATCTTGAACACGCGAGAAGAACCCGCAATTCCTGAAAGCGGAGTTTCGGCGGTGTCATGGGGTGCGATAATTGCGGGCGCGGTTGTCGCATCGGCTCTATCTCTTGCGTTGCTAATGCTCGGCGCCGGCATTGGTCTCGTATCAGTCTCTCCGTGGTCCAACAACAACGTTTCGGTTACGACGTTCGGTATCCTCGCGGCAGCCTGGTTCATCGCTGTTCAACTGTTCGCATCGGGTGTCGGCGGGTACCTCGCGGGTCGGCTGCGCACTCGTTGGGTCAGCGTCCACACAGATGAGGTCTATTTTCGCGACACCGCCCACGGCCTTATCGTCTGGGGCGTTGGCGCGGTCATAACCGCGTGGCTGTTGACGTCCGGCGCAACGTCTGTAGTGAGCGGCGCCGCGCACGCTGGCGGCTCCGCCATGGAGGCCGCCGGAACTGCGGTCGGCGCACCGATTGCTCAAGCTGCCGGTCAGGCGGCCTCGAGCGAGGGCTCGACAGCATATTTTGCCGACATGCTATTTCGCACTGATCATCCCGATACCTCGGGCGATCCAGCCGGGGCGCGGGCAGAGGTGGGACGAATTCTCGCCACCGACGCCCTATCCGGCGAGATGCAGGCTGCAGACAAGGCCTACGTTGCAAAGGTCGTAGCGGCCCGTACTGGCTTGAGCCAAGCGGACGCGGATAAGCGGGTGTCCGAGGTGGTCGAGCAGGCGAAGAACGCAAAGGATAAGGCGATCGACACGGCGAAAGCCGCAGCCGACGCCGCCCGTAAAACCGCCGTCTACGTGGCCCTGTGGGCGTTCATATCGCTGCTGATTGGCGCGTTTTCCGCAAGCTTCATGGCGACCGTCGGCGGGCGCGTCAGAGACGATCTGCCGATTGCGGGGTGACGCTGCGAGTCTCCGATCCGGCAGTGGATTGGGTGTATCGTGCGCCCAAGGACTGGAGCGGGCGCGAATCCGATGGCGCGCTCGAACTCGGGCTCACGAGAAAGCGCGCCCGGAGAATCAAGCATGAAAGATGTTCGTCAAACGGGGCGGACAAAGCGGCCGCCAAATGACTATCCAAGTGTCTTGGGAACGCCCACTGGATCCGCGTTGGGAGCCCTGATTTGCTCGAACGTGCATTGATGCGGCGCCTTGTCCGGGCGCCAGCGCACCAACTTCGTTCCGTGGCGAAATCGATTGCCGGTGACATGGTCGAACCGCACCTCAACGACGAGCTCCGGTCGCAACGGCTCCCATTCCCCGCTTCGCTCGGTGCTCCAGCGGCTCGGACCGCCCGGCGCTTTTCCGGTGAAGCCGGGTCCCCTGCGGAGCGCCTCGACCCGCTTGGTCAAGCTTGGTCGTTCCTTGTCTGTGATGGTGGCGGTGAAGCCGACATGATCGAGCTTGCCTTGGGCGTCGTAGAGCCCGAGGAGCAGGGATCCGACTTCCCGGCCGCCGTTTTCATAGCGGAAGCCGCCGACAACGCAGTCAGCCGTCCTAAGGTGCTTCACCTTAATCATCGTCCGTTGGCCAGGCTCGTAGGCGCACGCCAGTTCCTTTGCAATCACGCCATCCATTGCGCCGTGGCCCGCATCACGCAGCCATGTTTCCGCAATGGCCAAATCGGTGGTGGCGGGAGAGATGATGAACCTTTTTGGGATCTCCTCATAAGCCATGAGGGCTTCCAACAAATGACGACGTTGCTTGAGGGGCCGGTTAATGGTGACAGAGCCATCCGGCGCCGCCAAAATGTCAAAGACGACAAGTCGTGCAGGAATGTCCGCGGAAAGCCTTCGGATGCGACTCTCGGCGGGATGCAACCGCATCTGCAAAGCATCGAAAGCAAGCCGCCCGTCGACCTCGATGACCAACTCGCCGTCGAGGACGAATCGCTCCGAGGTAAGCGCGGCCAGCATTGTCACCACTTCTGGAAAATATCGACCGAGTGGCTTGCCCGATTTGGCGCGCAAATCTACGGCCCTTCCCGCCTTGAAGGCGAGACACCGAAAGCCATCCCATTTAGGTTCGTACTGCCAGGCGTCCGCCCCTTGCGGGAGCCGCTCTGCAGACTTCGCCTCCATCGGCGCCGTCTCGAGCGGAAGCGGGAACTCTCCTTCTTGCTTCGTCTTCGTCGCAGGTTTGCGGGAAGGAGCTTTCTCGTGGTCCTGGGTTGGCCGGCGAGCGACCATGACGCGGCTCCTACTTCAGGCTTTCGGCGCCGCGTTAACCCGGACGGTCGTTGTCGGTCCGGCGATCCGTTTGCGCGCCTGAACCATGATGTGATCCATTTCTAAGCTGCTCGGCTCCCCTTGCCCAGACGCTTGATCGCATCCGCGAGCGCCCGTTCGCCGTCGCAGTAGTCCCCCCAAGCCTTGGTCTTCCGGAGGAGGGCCGGCACGGAACGCACGGTGAAATGCTTTGGATCGAGGTCCGGCTTCAGCTGCGCCCAGGTCAACGGCATCGAAACGGTCGCGCCCGGACGGGCGCGGGGTGACAAGGGGGCGACGGCGGTCGCCATGCGGTCATTGCGAAAATAGTCAAGAAAGATTCGGCCGCCGCGCAAGCGCTTCGCCATGTTGAGAATGTAGCGATCGGGGTTTTCCCGCTGCAGCTGCAGGCAGACTTCACGGGCGAAGCTCTTGGCCTCCGGCCAGGTTAGCGCGTTCTTCTTGGCGAGTGCCAGGGGGGTGACGACGTGCAATCCTTTGCCGCCTGTCGTCTTACAGAAGCTTACAAGGCCAAGTGCATCCAGCCGCTCCCGCATTTCCTTAGCCGCAACGACGACAGCCGAGAAAGGCACGTCTGGTCCGGGATCCAGGTCAAAAACGAGGCGACCGGGGATTTCGGGCTGCGTGGGCTGGCAGTTCCACGGGTGTAGCTCAAGCGCGGCGACTTGAGCCACCGCCGCCAGCCCCTCGAGTCGGTCAATTTGAAGATAGGGCTTGCGGTCGCCGAAGACGGTGACGAGGTCGAGGAGATTCGACATCCCCAACATGGCATGGCGCTGGAAGAATTGCTCCCCACCAATGCCATCGGGAACCCTAATGATCGAGCAGGGACGTCCTTCGATATGGCGCATCATCCACGGCCCCACCGCCTCGAAGTAGCGCGCGAGGTCGAGCTTGGTGACCGGATCGCCATCGCCCGCGTCAGGCCACAGCGGCTTCTCGGGCTTGGAGATGAGGACACCCATGACGAGCGGTTTTTTTTCATCAGACGGCCTGGCTTTCCGCGCTCGGGCCGACGCTGGATTGGCGAGCGAGACGGTCTCGGCCGGCGCGGGCGTCTCGGTTTCGACCTCGGCCGCTGGCTTGTCCTCGCGTAGTCCTTTGAAGGCGGCCTGGCGCACCATGCCGTCGCCCGTCCAGCCCGCGAATTCGATCTCGGCGACGAGCTCTGGCTTGAGCCAATGGACGCCCGCCTCTTTCCGGGGCGCGCCTATCCCTGTGAACGGAGAGGTCGCGACCTCCATGGCTTTCAGTCGCGGAAGCAGTTGCTTGACCTTGGACTCGCTATAGCCGGTGCCAACCCTGCCGATATAGACAAATTGATCGCCCCGATGCACCCCTACCAGCAGCGAACGAAAAGCACCCTCCGTCGTGCTCCAGCCGCCAATCACCACTTCGTGTCCGGCCCTGCATTTCGCCTTCCTCCAGCTATCCGTTCGGCCCGACTGATAGGGGGCATCCGCCCGCTTCGAGACAATACCCTCAAGCGATAGCCGGCAGGCGGACCGCAGCACGGCGTCGCCGCCCGTCTCAAAATGCTCGACGTACCGGACGCGAACGTCTTCGCCGGCTTTCCTGGCCGAGAGCAAAATCTCCAAACGTCTCTTACGCTCGGCGACCGCCAGCGCACGCAAGTCGCCGGCGCCGTCGAACAGAAGGTCGAAGCCGAAGAAGACCAAATCACTCGTGTTCTGTTCAGATAGCGCCGCCTGCAAAGCGGCAAAGTCAGGCGCACCGTGTTCATCGAGCGCAACGATCTCACCATCGATAATTGCGTCAGGCAGCGAGGCCGCCTCTTCGGCAATCGCGCGAAATTTCGCTGTCCAGTCGAGGCCCTTCCGGGTCTTCAGGCTCACTTTGTCGTCTCTGGATCCGCAGCTGAATTCGATACCCGTCGAATTTTATTTCATGAAGCCAGCCGGTCCCATTCGGGGGTCGCGAAACCGATTGGCACAGTTGCGGCGCGATAAAATCAGGCAGCGGCGCCGAACGCCTTCGGGGCGACTTTTTGGGACCCTTGATCGGATTGGATGTCGGTTGAACCCGGCGGCGCGCATCCGCCGCCAAGCCTTTACTGCTATCCCAGACGGCGTCCGGCTTGGCGCCCTTCTTTGCCGCCAAGATAAACGGCTTCGGGCTACGCCCCTTGCCAGCGGCGATCGTCGCCATCGACCGCCCCGAGGCAATTGAGCGGTCTTCGGTGAGCATGACCTCACCATTGCCGTCCTGAGCGAACTTGTCTCGATGCTTGATGAGCAACCAATTGGTGTGCTTACCGCTTTTCCTGTCCCACTTCATGCGAACTAAGACCCAACCCCCGCGCAGACGTTCGCCATCGAGCACGAACTTGAAATCGCCGCTGGCCAAAGCCTCTTCGGGCGACCGGTTCCCCTCCGGCTCCCAGTACCCGCGGTCCCAGAGTTGGACAGTGCCGCCGCCATACTCGCCCTTCGGAATCGTCCCTTCGAAGTCGCCATAGTCCAAGGGGTGGTCTTCGACTTCGACAGCGAGCCGTTTGTCTGCCGGATCCAACGATGGGCCGCGGGTCACCGCCCAGGACTTGAACACGCCATCCAGTTCAAGCCGCAGGTCGTAGTGCAGACGAGTCGCCGCGTGCTTCTGAATGACAAAACGGCGCCGACCTGCGCCAAGGATCAAAGCCTCGCCGCTTGGCTCAGCCGTTTTGGCGAAGTCCCGCTTCGTCCGATAGGTCGAAAGCCTTCCGCTTCCCGCCATGGTCTCTACCAGTTCGAGTTCGAGAGAAGGATAGTCCCGACAAGGGCTGGCAGCCGTTCCGACCCCTCGCCAATTGCTTTAACCCCAAGACTGCCGGTGGAGTTCCACCTACGCGGTCACGGCGCAGAGGCGCGACGGTGAGCAGCGGCGATCAATAGTTATCTTCTGACAATTCCAGCTAAGTATGAGCGGTGGGCATCGCAATTGCTCTCGACGCCGATTGACACGGGGCTTTTTTGTGGCAATGGGGTCACAGCGTCGGCCGATTTTTGCTTGTCAAAGGACTTCTTTCGGCCACCTCTTTCCCGCGCCGCTTGGTTAACGCAGAGTGAATTCGGGCGATTCGCGCGGCTCTCGCTCGGTGCGGGCCTTTTCAAGGAAACCGAGAATTCAAATGACCGGTGGCGGTGAAGGCTGTGAGGGCTATGAGGGTCCTCAAATGACCGGCGGGGAAGAAGGCTACGAAGGCGGCCCGCTGTAAACAAAAAGGCTCGTCAAGGCGTCTCTTAGTTAGTGGGGCGCAACGGCCGCCCTCGATGCTTCGGCCAAGTGGGCGGCACGGACCGGCCGTCGGGGCAACTCGGCGGCCGCGGAACATGCCGCCGCGTGCCTGACTGGCTTGCGCGCTCATTCTCGCCCCCCAGCGCAAGCACGCCAATCTGCCCCGCGTCGGGCCTCTGCTCGCGCGGGGCTTTTTTTGGACGGTTCGCGGTAAGCGGCCGGCCTTGTTCAGAACGGGCGCCTGCGCCTGCCGAGGCCTTCCTTTCGCATCAACCTGACGACTTCGGCACGGATCTTTGCTGCGTCCAGTTCCGTCTGGCCGTGGGCAAGTCTCATGACGATTTTTGCGGCTTTCTGTCGATCGGCGTCGATCCGCAAATTAAGATCGGCAACGATCTCGTCGAATACCTCAAGGAGAAGCGCAACCGCCTTCGGATCGAAGGTTCGGTTGTCATGCAGCATCCGCTTCAATGGCAATGCTCGAGCCTCCAGGTTGTGGAGGGGCTTGCAGCGTCGCAATTGTGTACCGCGCCCGTGCTCGGTTGCAAGGGCGTTCCGTTCTTGACGTCGCTAAGAGCCTCACGCATCGGCCCGATTGAAGGCTTGGGCCGCGCTGGTATCGTCCCCTCGCAACCAAAGGGGAGGACACTACAATGCCGAAAACCTCGATCGCGATCGTGCTGGCAGGGTTCGTTCTTGCCGCGGTGGGGTCCACAGGCGCCACGGCGATGCAGGTTGTTCCGCTCTCGAAAAGCGTGGTCAGCAATCTTAGCGGCGACTTTATCGACGTCGGATGGCGGCGCTGCTGGCGCGACCGCAGGGGCCGGATGCGCTGCACCTGGTGCTGGCGTGATCGCTGGGGCCGCGTTCGCTGCCGGTAGTCGCGAGCGTCGCCGGAACGCCAAGCCGCACGCGGCCGTCCTCGGCGGAATGAATGGCCCCCGCGGAGCGGCCGGCTCTGTTTGGGACGCCCTCAGACGATCGTGGCGCCGGTGAGCTTGTGGCGCTGGCGAAAGCCCGCGTAGCCGAGCCCCGCAAAGCCAAACAGCAACATCGCCCAAGTTGACAGTTCGGGAACATCGTTCGCTTGAACCGAACCCCATATCTCGCAGGGCTGGGCGCTGAGACGTGGCCTGCTCGTGCATGGGCGCAAGACGCCGATCGACTACCTGAGATTGACCGCTGAATATGTGACGGAACGGCCCGAGGCAATTCGTTGCCCTACCCTCATCTGCTCGGCCGAGAACGACGAGATCGGCGCCACCGCGCGCGACCTCTACGACCGGCTCGCCTGCAGCAAGACATTTTTCGCCTTCAAGGCGGCCGAGGGGGCCGGTGAACATTGCGAATCCGGCGCGCGCGCCTGGTTCAACCAGCGCGCGCTTGACTGGCTCGACGAGACGCTTGCCGAGGTCGTCTAGCGTCCGTTCGCCCGTTCGTTTATGCGCCCATGGTCAACATTTGCCGCCGGAAACATGATCGATGATCAAGATCGCGATCAGCGAGGCCGCCTTCAACGCCATAGCCGCCACGCTCCCGCTGGGCACGGTGGCGGTCGAGCACGCGGCCAGGACATCCGAGCGCCATGTTTGGCTCGCGCCGAACGTGGTCGACCGGTTCGGCCATCTTCTCGGGCCCGGCGAGAGCTACTCCGACGTCATCTTGCGGCTGGTCGCCGCCGCCGGAGGCGGCTGGGAGAATGACCTTCCCACCGACGGCCCCGCGTGATCTGGCTCGAGGCGGCGTTGCCCCCGCGGTGGCCCGCCGCCGTCCAGGGGCCTGACGGCCTGATCAGGATCTGGCTCGGGTTTTGGAACGTTGACGGTCCCGATGCGTACGCCGTTATAACGGGGACGCTCACGGTAACCAGCAGAGGCCAGAGCGTCGTTCGGACCGGCACCCTTGCATATACGTTTTCGAAGCACGGCCCAGAGTGGAAGATCGATGCGCAGGCGTGGGGGCGCACGTCGTAAAACGTTAGCCCAGGAGACGGTCGCCGACGGGCGGCCCGCTCAGCGCGCGAGGGCGAGAGGATCGCGCAGAACGGACGCCGCTACGGGAGCGCGCACTGACAGCGCTTTATCCGCGCGAGCGGTCGGTGGCGCGGAAGTCGATAAATTGGTCAGGGCCAGGAGTCCGAGCGCAGCGGCGGCGCCTGTCACCAGGGCGGCTCTCATTGGGAGAACGCGGGAAAACGTCAACACAGTGACGGCGCTCACAGCCCAGCGACAAGGGGATGATACTCTTCTCGGCAGTCCGGCCTCCCTAAAGGGAGGCCTCGGCAGGCGCAGGCACTTGTTTCTGAACAAGCCTGCGATCGCCCACCATGCGCGAAGGGATGATCCCACATCGCCCAGGAACACGGCAATCATTGGCCCGTTTACAACCCATGATCGCGACTACGACCACGCAGGCCGCGTACAAGGCCCTCAAGGTAATGCGACCGGAGACAGAGGATGCGCCAGCCGGCTCCGACGGCATGATCCGCATTTGGCTCGAACAGACGTTTTTCGACGAACTCGCGCGGATGAAAGGCCCCGGCGAGAATTACAGCGGAGTCATTCTCAGGCTAGCACAGGAGACGAACCCCAACAGAGCCAAGACTTGATCCTCGGGGCCTCTAGTGGGCTGCGTAGGGGCCGCCATTGGGCGATGGCGGCCGCAGCTGGTCGGCATCAGGCGCCGCATCATACAGGGGTTGCCTGAACACGAAGCGGGCCCCTTCCCAAACCCCAAAGCTGTCGAATGGACCTTTGCGTTTTGCCACGAGCACATGCGCGCGCGCGATGGCTTGATCGTCCGAAAGTCCCTCAGGCAACACTGCGACGCCCGCGAGACGCCCTGCTCTGAGAAAATAGGACCGCATGACCGCTGACGGGAGACCTCCCGCCTCCTTCAAGACGGAACGTGTTGGGCTTCCAGTCCAACGGACGACATGGTAGCAAAAATTTTAATTGTCTACCAATTCAATTTCAGGCGCCGCGCAGCATCCGCGGTGGCCTCGGCCCTCGTGCAGCAAGCGCACAAAAAAAGCCCCGCGGGAGCGTCCGGGGCGGGCGGCTTCACAGCGGGGCAAAGGGGCGCGCCGTGCAGGGGGGCGATAAAAGGCGCGCCAGACCAAACAAACGCGATCGGCGCCGGATTGTTCCCCGGCTCCATGGAGCGAAGCTTACTGCTTCTTCGTTATCGGCGTGACTGGTTGCGAGCCTCCGGTCGACTTCGGGCCCAGGGTGACACCCGCGCTGTTTTCGTCGTTCTGCGTCGCGGTATCGGAGTTGCTGGCGGCGGTCGAACCCATCTTTGGCGTTGCGCCCGAGGTCTGCCCGCTGCCGGCGTCGCTGGTAGACACGGAGCCATTGATTGGCCCGCTTCCCGCGTCCATCTTCGACTGCGCCAACGCCGGGGCCGAAAGGCCGACCGCAACGGCGGCAGCGAGGAAGGTTGTACCCGATGAGGACATGACGATCTCCTTTGAAAAAGGCACTCGTCGAATTAACCCGCTTCTAGGCACCGAGTTCCGGCGAGCATGCCGAGACCAATGGCGACGTCTCGTCTACCGAGCCAACGCGCAGCAAGCGAAAGCGATCCCTGCCATGAGCTGGGCCAGGAGGCCGGAAACTTGCACCTTATCCCTTCCGAAAAAGGGCGGCCCGAAGGTAGGCCCGTCGCGAAACAAAACGGCCGCCGGGTCGCCCCGACGGCCGGTCTTTGAGATAGCTCTCCTTCAGAAGACGACCCAGTCGCCATTCATCCAGTACCCCCTTCCCTGGTGTTCCCTCCAGGTATAGTTCTGGCCGTCGCTCCACTGCCAGTCATAGGGATGAACTTCAACTTGCACGCCCTGAGGATAATCGTAGCGCTGGACAGAGTGCCAGCATTCTCCGGAAGCGTTGCAGACGATTGCCGACGAAGGGCCGTAACCCTCGATTGTCACGGGCGCGGTCCCCTTGGGAGCTCCCGTGACCGTTGCCTGGGCGAAGGCGGGCGCAGCAGCTGTTAAGGCGAAGAACGCCGCCGTCGACAGGGCGGATATCAAAAAGCTTTTCATCAAAACCTCCTTGCGTTGCGCGGCAGCTCTCGGCTGTCCAAACGCCCCAACACGACCGGCGTGGGGTTGTTCCCCTCAAACGAAAAGGGCGGCCCGAAGGCTCGTCGAGAGCCGTTGCAGGGGGATCAGGCTGGGGGATCGCGTCGAGCTCGGCCTTTGCGGCCTCGAAGTCGAAGGCAAGCGACAATCTTACCATACAGATGCCGCAGACCGCGAAACAAAGCGGCTCTCTCGTACGTTGGAGGTTCGGTTGGCGGGGGCGTCAACAAACCGGAGACGATCCTCATGAACTCGGCCAAACGCCATCCTCCTTCTCGCCGCGACGTCACGAGTGCGGGAACGGTGGGCCTAGCGCTCGCGTCCAGCCAAAGTGCGTTCGCACACGCCTCATCTATGCAAGAAGAGAATGAGGATTTACGCGACCCGCAAGAGACCTATCCAAAGCCCCCGTTCAAGCGGCAATCGCAGCCCTGGCCGGGACTGGCAAACAGAATGGATCCTCGGCCAGATCATGGCGAGAACTCTTACCGCGGATCAGGCCGATTGGCCGGACGCAAGGCCCTGGTGACCGGTGGAGACTCGGGCATGGGACGCGCCGCGGCGATCGCCTTCGCGCGAGAGGGAGCCGATGTCGCCATCAACCACCTCCCGGAGGAGGAGCCGGATGCGAAGGAGGTCATCGACCTCATCAAATCTGAAGGCCGAACCGGAATCTCGATTCCAGGCGACATCCGGGACGAGGCGTTTTGCAAGCGGCTGGTCGAAGAAGCCGTGCAAGGACTCGGTGGCCTCGACATTCTCGTCAGCAATGCAGGTCATCAACAGACCCGCGCGTCTATCCTTGAT
The DNA here is from genome assembly GCA_963767245.1 of uncultured Alphaproteobacteria bacterium. Lineage (GTDB taxonomy): Bacteria > Pseudomonadota > Alphaproteobacteria > Rhizobiales > Beijerinckiaceae > Roseiarcus. The sequence goes on along the minus strand of CAVYDG010000021.1, from coordinate 272,771 downwards.
GTGTCGACGGAAGATTTCGACGCGACGATGAAGACCAATATCTATGCCCCGTTCTGGATCATCAAGGCGGCGCTTCCCCACCTGAAGCCAGGCTCGACCATAGTCGCAACCGCCTCCGAACAGGCGTACGATCCGTCGCCCGACCTTTATGACTACGCACAAACCAAGGCGGCGACGATGAACTATGTGAAGTCCCTCGCGAAGCAGCTCGCCTCAAAGGGCATCCGTGTGAATGCGGTCGCTCCAGGACCGATCTGGACCCCGCTCCAGGTGAGCGGCGGCGCGACGATGGAAAAACTCGAGAAGTTTGGAAGTCAGGCTCCGCTCGGCCGTCCCGGCCAGCCGGCGGAATTAGCGTCTATCTACGTTCAGCTCGCTGCCAGCGACGCGAGCTATGCGACTGGGCAGGTCTATGGGTCGTCGGGAGGCGCGGGTCAACCATGAACCGGCTGACCTCCCGGCCTCGTTCGCGTGCGCGTTGATCGGCGACCTTCCTCTAGCGCCTGGCAAGAGGTTGGCAACGTGGGCGGGCAGGAACGCATGTCCGCTCTCAGCGTTGTGTTTCTTCATCCGCGGTCCAGGTTGCTCCGATGAAAAATCAGGCGTCTTTCGCAGTCCTTCCGACATTCGACGCGGACGAGGATGGCGCGTTGCTCGCCGTTGTCGAGACGCCCAAGGGCAGTCGAAACAAGTACGCCTTCAATCAAGATCTCAGAGCGTTCGAACTGCGCAAAGTGTTGCCGCGCGGAATGATCTTTCCCTTTGACTTCGGCTTCATTCCCTCAACAAAGGCTGCCGACGGAGACCCGTTGGACGTCTTGCTCCTACTCGACGACTCCGTCCCGATGGGGTGCGTCGTCCGAATAAGGGCGATCGGCGCGCTCGAGGCGGAGCAGCGTGAGGGCGGACGGTGGACGCGCAACGATCGAGTGGTCGCCGTCGCGATCCACGCCCAGCTGCATGCGAACGCCAAAAGCTTGAAGGAACTCAATCCCGAATTGCTCGACGAGATGGAGGCTTTCTTCCGCAATTACAATGAAAGTCAGGGGAAGGAATTTCGAGTTCTCAATCGCTGCGGTCCTAAGACGGCAATGAAGCTCATCGAAGCGAGCAGGCGATGATGGAGGTTACATAGAAAACAACGATGTTTGAATACGGGTTGCGGTTTGTTGCTGGGGGGGTCGCTGTTTCCGCGTTCGCGGCGCTCGCTGACACCCTGCGCCCTAAGAGCTTCGCGGGCCTATTTGGCGCTGCTCCCTCGATCGCCGTCGCGACGCTTCTCATCACGCTATCGCAAAAGGGCCCTCAGTTTGCGGCGATCGAAGGCCGCTCGATGATCGTCGGAGCCTTCGCGCTCGCCGCCTATAGTTGGACGGTCTGCATATTGCTCAAGAGATTCTCGCTATCCTCGTGGACCGCTACAATGGCCGCGCTAGTGGTTTGGTTCGCTGGTGCGTTTGCAGTCGCAGTGACGCTCTTTCAACCCCAATGATTATCCAGGTCAAGGCTTTCGCCCTTCGTCAGACCCGCTGGTACGAGTACCTAATCAGGTTCATTCTCGGAGGGACGATGACCGTGGTTGCGGGCGTCATCGCTGGCCGCTTCGGTCCTCTGATTGGCGGCCTATTCCTCGCCTTTCCGGCCATCTTTCCCGCGAGCGCGACATTGATCGAAAAGCATGTTCGGGAGCGGAAAGAGAGGGCGGGTCTGCCGGGCGCGCGGCGTGGCAGGGAAGCCGCCGCGCTCGACGCCGTCGGGGCGATGCTCGGAAGCTTCGGGCTGGCGGCTTTCGGCCTCGTGATTTGGTTGATGATCGCGCAGTCCGCGGGCTGGGCCCTCGTCCTCTCTTCGGCCTCGTGGCTCGTCGTAGCGGTGCTCGCCTGGCAGGCGCGGCGGCGATGGCTATAAAGGGCTGAGCGAGGCATGGGCGACCCCCTATTGCCTCTCCCATTGACCGAGCGCAGCGTCCACCTGTGCGTGGACATGCAGCGGATTTTCTTGGCTGACGGTCCTTGTGCTCGCGGCAAAGAACCTTTCGACGAATTTGCACGACGCGGGATCGACGTTTCGCCTGAAAATATCGCCAGGGCGACGGTTGGGCCTGACAGCGGGGCGTCGCCGGGAGCGACAGCGAAGAAGAGGACCATGATCAGCCGGGCCATCCTGTTCGGGATGCGAGAACAGGCAAGTTTCAGGCTGGCGTCAGCGGAAATAAATCGATTTGGGACGGCGCCCGTTTGGTGATCAGGCATCCCAATCCGGCGGACGAGCTATAACCCTGTCTTGGCCAGCCGCAGGACGACCTCGCGGTAGCTCCCGTCGGGGCCGCGCATGGCCGCGAGCCGGTTCACAACCGCCGGGTCTGCTCTCGCCTCCGCACTTCTGTGAGTTGGCGCGTCAACGCCCTTGCCGCATAGTGCTGCAAGTCGCGCGCATCGGGGGGTTAGTTGACGGTGGCACGGGCGCGCTTCTCACCTCGCGCCGTCCTCCCCGGCGCGGGGCTTGCCCCTGGGCCAAGGGCTCGAGTTGCGTTCAGGCTAACCGCGTGCGCCGCCGGTAGCCGGAAAAGCCGAGCCCCGCGAAGCCGAGCAGCAGCATCGCCCAGGTTGAGGGCTCGGGAACGCTATTGGAGAGGGCGACGCCAATGTCGTAGCTGTTCCCGAGCGGTTTGTATGCCTGGCCGGGCGCCAGATCAAGAACGCCATCATCGACAAAGATCCCGTTTCCACTTCCAAGATATTCTGGAAGCGCCAAATTGGAGCTGGTGATGAAAAGCAGGTACGTCCCTGCAGTCAGAGTTCGACCGCTCCCCGGTAACAGGGCGGTGACTATATTGGCCGGCATGGTGGTTACGTAGGAGGACGTGGACAGCGTAAAATTGGCCCCGACCTGAGCGCCAACCGTGATAGAGCCGCCCAAATCGTAAAATCCCAAGGTGACACTTGCGGGGAAAGCGGCCGTCGCCAAGTAAACTCGATGCTTCGAACAGTCTCCGTCGAGGACAGGGAAAACGCCTCTCCGGTCCATTGGCTGCCAGACTGCCGATTCCGACGAAGCCGCCCGGGTGTAACGGGATAATGCCGCCCGGGATTCCTGAATGATGCCGCCCACCGTAACGGAATGATGCCGCCCGGGTCGCGAGCCTCGCTGGCCGATGGATTGTTGTCACCGGCTGTGGTGTTGGGTCAAGCCTTCCTCGATTGCTTTGCTTGGGTCCGACGCAGGCTTTCGCCGGCGAGTTCGATGCGATGAGCGTTGTGGATGAGACGGTCCAGGATGGCGTCGGCGTAGGTCGGATCGCCGATGATTTCGTGCCAACGGTCGATCGGAAGCTGGGAGGTGATCACCGTGGAGCGGCGTCCATAGCGCTCTTCGAGGATTTCCAGGAGATCATGGCGCGCGGCGGCGTCGAGCGGCTCAAGCCCCCAATCATCGAGGATGAGAAGGTCGGCTCGGCCGAGGTTGCGTAAGATGCGGGGATGGCGTCCGTCGCCGCGGGCCAGCGCGAGGTCCTCGAACAGACGGGGCGCCCGCTGGTAGATGACCGACCGATTGTCGCGACAGGCTTTGTGGCCAAGCGCTGAGGCCAGCCAACTTTTGCCGACGCCCGTCGGACCGACGAGAACCAAATTGTCGTGGGCGTTGATCCACTCGCCCTCGACCAGCTTTTGGAACAGCGCGCGGTCAAGACCGCGGGGACTTCGATAATCGACATCCTCGACGCTGGCCTGCTGGCGCAATTTGGCGACGCGCAGCCGCGCCGCGAAGCGCTTGTCCTGCCGCCAGGACGCCTCGCGATCGAGCAGAAGCCCGAGCCATTCGTGATGGCCGAGCCCGTCGGCTTCCCCGTTGGCGGCGATTTCGACGAAGGCCTTGGCCATTCCATGCAGGCCAAGGGCGTTGAGTTGATCGAGGGTGGGATGTTTGAGCAAGTCGTCTCTCCTAATTGTAGTAGCGCGGCCCACGGATGTTGGCGTGCAGGATCGGCGTTCCGTCCGTGGCGCGCTGGCGCGCGGGACGCCGGTCAAGGTTGTTGTCGAGGATGGATTTGACCGAGCCGTAGGTCCGCGCGCCGATGTCGATGGCGCGTTCGGCGGCGGCTTCCAGACGCTCGGCGCCATGGGGACCCGCGAGCCGGACGATGCCCAGGCAGGCGCGAAAGCCCTGCTCGGGATGCGGTCGCGCCTCAAGGATCAGTTCGCACAGGGCCGCCGTCGCCGGCCCGATCAGGCGCGCGTCGGCGCGGATGCGCTCGATCGTCCAGCCGGCATAGCGCCGATGGCTGGACGGCATGTGCTCGGAGACGGTGGTGTGCTTGTGGTTGCCGCTGGCGCGCACATGCGCGGCGATCCGCTCGCCCTTGAGGAAAATCTCGACGGTCCGCACCGTCAGCCGCGCGTCGACCTCGGCGCGGGCGAAGCGATGGGGCACGCTGTAATAATGGGCGGCGACCTCGACGTGATAGTCGATGCCGACGCGGCATGTCCGCCATTCCGAGAACTCGTACGGCTCGGCCGGCAGAGACCTCAGCGATGGCCGATCGACCGTCCTCCAGCAATTGCCGGCGCGTTACGCCGAGCCGGCGGATCGGGCGCTGTTCATTGAGATGCGTCATGAGATCGGCGATCGCCGCGTTGACGTCCGCCAGGCTGTAAAAGGTTCGGTGACGCAGCCGCCCGAGCAGCCATCGCTCGACGATGAGCACGGCCTGCTCAACCTTGGCTTTGTCCCGGGGCCGCCGCGGCCGCGCCGGCAAAATGGCGGCTCCGTAATGCGCCGCCATTTCGGCATAGGTCCGATTGACCTGAGGATCGTAAAGGCAGGCCTTGATGACGGCGGTCTTCGTATTGTCCGGCACAAGCAATTGCGGGACGCCGCCGATCGCCTCGAGCGCGCGCACATGGGCGTCGATCCAGTCGGGGAGCGCCTGCGTCCAGCTCGCGTGCGCGAAGGTGAAGCTCGAGGCGCCGAGCACGGCGACGAAGATCTGCGCCATGCGGATTTCCCCGGTGAGCCGGTCAACGACGACCGGGACCCCGTCGCCCGCGTAATCGACGAACAACCGTTCGCCCGCCGCGTGCGTCTGCCGCATCGTCGGCGACAGCTTCGCTTCAAAGCCGCGATAGAGTTCGCAAAACCGCGAATAGCTGTAACCGCCGGGGTTGGCCGCGATATATTCGTCCCAGACGATCAGCAGAGTGACGTGCTTGCGCTTCAACTCTCGATGGACCGCGGGCCAATCCGGCTCGGCATGGCGGCGGTGTCCCCGTTTGCTTCTGCGATTGGCGTAAAGCGCCGCCTCCAGTTCGGCGTCGCCGATCCCCTCCGGCAACGGCCAAGAAAGCCCAGCGCTCTCCAAACGACTTAACGTCTCTCGAACCGTCGAAGGCGCGAGACCAAGACGCCGCGCGATCTCGCGCGTCGGCAGGCTGGTTGAAAACTTCAGACGAATGATCTCGCGCGCCTGGCGCATCGAAACTCTTTCCGCTGGCATCGATCGCTCCCTTGGATTGCCAAAGGAGCGACCCTAAACAGGCCAGCGGAGGCGCTCGTCGCCGTCAAAAAACCCCGGGCGGCATTATTCCGTTCCGGTGGGCGGCATCATCTCGTTTTGGTGGGCGGCATCATTCCGTTACGACGGGCGACATCATCTCGTTTTGGTGGGCGGCTTCGCCAGGAATCAGCATGCCAGACCCGGGACAATAACCGGTTGGTCATCAGCTCTCCCGGCGGCGGTGAGCAAGACATTGATCTCTTGCGCCGTTAAGTCGCGGATTGACGACCTCGACGAGCGCGCGATTTAGCCAGACCCGGATGAGGCCGTACCCGGATGAGGCCGTCGGGATCCCGGGCGCGCTACCCGCGTGCCTTCGCCAGCCTTTTGATCACGTCGCTGTAGCGCGGTGCCGGGTTCGATCGCGGGTGCTACGAACCGGCTTGCCGCCTCAGTAGTCAATCTGAGGCGGTTGCACGTCCGTGGCGTCGCCACCTCCGGTTGCGCTCGTCACGGGCTGGCGCTCGTATCCGTGGCTGATCGTCGGCGTGTGCTGTGTCGGCGGGTTCATCGGCCAGGTCGACGCCAGCATCGTGCAGCTTGCGTTGCCAACCGTGTTCGACGCGACCCTGGAAAGCGTGAGCTGGGTGGCGCTCGCCTATCTGGTCGCGGTGTTGATCGCTGAATGCCGATGAAGGCGATGCCGCGCGCGACGGATGAAGACCGAAGGTCGATCAATGGGCTCGGACCAGCCAGAACTGCACGCGGCTGCGCGAATCTCGCGCGCAGCGACTTACGCCAACGAAACCGTTTCCGACAACCGATGAATTGCGGTTACATCCCTTCGAAAGGGAACCTAATTACGAGACCTGTGGTTTCCTTCCTGACGGGAACCGATTTCACCGCAGCCTGCCAAGGCGGCTTTTCCATTTCCGCGACAAGCAGCTCGATCCCGAGACGGCAAGAGACCGAGCCCAGGCAAGTGCAATTGCTGCCGCAGCGGGGACATCGAGTAAATTACAAATTTGGAATCTTCTATGCGGTGGTCACCGCGCTCCTGCTGTCGACACAAGAGCCATTTTCCTTTCTCGCCGCAAAGCGGCTCAGTGTCACGCAGTTTATATTCTTGACGCAAGTCGCTCTGCTGATGTCGATTCCGCTGCTGATTGGACGTGCGACCAGTCGACGTGACCTTATGTTGTTGCTGACGAGCACCGGCAATTATGGCAAGCTTGGAGTTCTACTCTGCGTCGGGATGATCGGCTTGTTGATGTTCAAGCTCGGGCTGAGCAACGCGCATCCCATAATCATCTCCGCGATCATCAACCTGCAGCCCTTTTGGGCGGCCGTAGTCGCGGTGCTCATAGCTCGCGTGCCCATTCCGGTCTCGCCGGCGATTTTTTTCGGTTGCTTGATCGCCGCGTTTCTTGGCGCGATGGCGATTGCCTGGAGCCAGGTCGGGGAGGCCAACCGGCCCGACCTGAGCCTATTGGCCGATAGCGCCCTCCATGGCACTTGGCTGTATGCCATCCCGGTGCCGATCTGCTCGGCATTGAGCGGAACGCTCATCTGCAAATGGTTCGCCAAGTACGATGAATTTGCGGCTATCGCTGCAAATTTTTTGGTCTCAACTTTAATCCTGATCCCGGTTACGGGATTATCTTGTATCAGCAGCACAGTATGGATTTCGGACAGGCATTTCCGGTGATCCTAATGATCATAGGCACGATCGTAGCCGCATCCATTGGCCGCGTTTCTTATCAAATCGCGCTCACCTTCACGGCTAACGATAACGGGTTCGTCACGATGTTCTTTCTTTTGATTCCCGCGCTCACCGCTCTCATATCGCTCCCTTTATCGTGGTGGATCGGCGATCTGCATTTTGCCGTCAGTTGGATGTTCTTTGTTGGCTTGACGGTCGTCTCGGCGTCCCTCCTGTTGTTTTCGCTGAAATCCTGGGGAAGGCCTCTCGGCATTGAAATAAAACCACCTTAGCCCGTTCCCCTCTGTTGCAAGGATCTTCCTGAACAGCAGGATCCACGCCATCCCCCGAGCCACGGCGGCAGCCCGCACTGGCGCAGATGGCTCGCGCCCCCGAGCCGCTGCGTCGTCCCGGCGACATCGTTCTGCGAATACGCCGACACGAAGCCGCGCAAGACGCCGAAATGTTTCGCGCTTGATGCTGACCGGCCGCTATTCGCGTTCGCCGCCCTATGGACGTCGTGGCGCGGCGTGCGAGGCCCCAAGAGCGCGCCGATCGAGGGCGAGCATGAGCTGTTCTGCTTCTGACGACTGCGGCCAACGCGACCCTCGCGCCGATCCATCCGAAGGCCATGCCAGTCATTCTGACGACTGCGGCGGAGGTCGACCTTTGGCTTGCGGCTGACCCGCGTAACGCGGCTCGAGCTTCAGCGGCAGTTGCACGACGACGAATTGAGGATTGTCACTAGCGGCGAGAAAGGGACGGGCTCGCTTGAGCGGGCGGCGAGAAAACGCAGTCACAACACGCCCGGTTGGTCGCCCCTGATCGCGGAATGAACCTCGCGCCCGTCAGTATCGAGCACGCGGATGGTGACCGCGCGGGGCGGCCAGTCAATGTCCGTGACAAGCGCAATCGCGCCGACAGCGTTTCGGGCGTCGGCGGCGAGTTCGCAAATGACATTCGCCGAACCGTCGAGGAATTGGATTTGGTATTGCATGCCCCATCCGTGACGTGCCGATGCTAGCGGTTCGGTCGAAGATCCCGAATTTGGGTCGGGCGTGAGAGGCGTTCGAAACGGCCTTCGTCAGCGGCGTCGCGCTTTTGAGCTTCGCTGATGAGGCGGTCCAATTCCTCGATTGGATCGATGTCAGGCAACCTAGTCGCCGACTTGAAAAGGTGCTGGTCGTCGCGCTCGCGCCAGCGGCGAAGCCACCGTATCATGGGTCGCATGAGAGAGACTCCCGCCAGCATGTACACCGCGAGACTATCGTTTGGCCGGAGAGTTGTCAGTACCCGTGGCTTGGTTTCGGCCGTCGGCGCGGGCGTTCTTCTCGCAATGGCGCTCTGCACTCCCGGACGCGCCGAGCCGCCGGACATATCGGCCCAAAGGCTGGTCACGAGCTGGCGAGAAGGTGACCCGGGGATGAAGATGCTCGCCGAAGTCATAGCAAGCGCCTTCGCCAGCGGAATGTCTTGGGCCGGCACGATCGCAGGCCGCCCCGTCTACTGCCCGCCGTCGACCGCGCCGCTTACGGGCAACCAGCTTATGGGCATCCTTCAGCGCTTCCTGTCCGACAATCTCGCCGCCGCCGACAAGACCTATGGCTTCGCGCTCTCCGCCCGCTTGACCCGCGCGTTCCCTTGCACACGTTGAATGACCGCTGAAATGCAGTCTCGCGGCAACGAGGCTTGGGTCAAGGAACGAGGGCTTTCCCGTGGCCGCTTCATTGCCTACTACCGCGTTTCCACCCGAGCGCAAGGCCGGTCAGGGCTTGGCTTAGAAGCGCAACAGGCGGCGGTCGGCAAATTCCTTCAATCGGCATCCGGCGATCTGTTCGCCGAGTTCACCGAGGTCGAGAGCGGCAAGAAAGCCGCCCGCCCGCAGTTCAACGAGGCGTTGAGACTTTGCCGCATATATATACGCTTCGGTCATTGAATAAAGGGAGGGTCGTTTTCTTAACGGCGGAGAGACACAAAACGTGCGACATGTTCTTGCCGCCGCGACTACCATTCTGATCACCGGTCGCATCTTCACTCTCTCGGCTTTCGCGGCCGATTTGCCCCCCGACCAATGAACCCGCCAGCGCCCGACTCGCTTGTGCCGCAGTCGGCCTTTTTCTTGGGTTTGGGTGGGGGCTTGGAACTGGTCAATTTCGCTAGTCAGAACGTCTTTGGCCAGGGAACATCCTTTACTCCGCCAACCGGCGGTCACATTACGCCGCAGATCGGATCCGCCGCTGGATCAACCGGCCTCGACTTGGATACTAAAACGGCGCTCGCGCCGGCAGTTCAAGCGGGCTATTTCCAGCATTTTTCCGGCACTCCGTGGATGTGGGGCGCTAAATTTTCTTACAGCTACTTGGATATCGGTTCTGCCAAGGGTGGCCTTCTCATTCCACAGTCGGGCGGATTTACGCAGGACGGAAAGTTCATTCCTTTTGTCGGAAATTACCTGGTCCAATCTTATCGACAGACCCTTAACCAGCAAGTCTCGTTCGTTCCCTTCCTCGGCCGATCGTTTGACAGGAGCTATTTATATCTGGGAGCCGGTCCGACCGTTGTGCAAACCAAGACATCCATTGACAGTATCACCGGATTTGAGGCCGTCGTTCCCTTTCCCACAAGCCCGACCGGAATAGGCCAGGGATCCAATTATTCAACGTCTCAGTGGCTGTGGGGCGGCATCGCGATGGTGGGTGCCACCTACTTTCTGGATCGCACCTGGTTCCTCGATGGGAACTACAGCTACGCAATGACAGGAACCAAATCGAGCAACTGGGGCGGCCCGTGGAGCGACATGACGCTGACCGGCGCCACGCGCACCGGAACGAACAAGGGGATTAGGGTCCGGACTTATAACCAGTAGCTGACGGTTGCTGCGATGCAGACTGCGGCGAGGAAATTGGCGGCATTTCGGTCATAGCGCGTCGCCACTCGCCTGAAGTCTTTCAAGCGGCAGAACATGCGCTCGATGGCGTTGCGCGCTCGATAGAGGAACGGCGAGAAGCAGTTCTTCCACTTGCGATTGGCTTTGGGCGGAATGTTGGGGATCGCGCCGCGCCCCTCGACTTGCCTGCGAATCGCGTTCGAGTCGTAACCCTTGTCGGCGTGCAGGATTTGGCAAGGCGGAAGCCGCGCCAAGAGTTCCGCGCCCGCTCGGCAATCGGCGACTTGGCCGCCTGTGAGTGTGAACGAGAGCGGACGGCATTCTGCGTCCGTCAACGCATGGATTTTGGTCGTCCGTCCGCCGCGCGAGCGACCGATCGCCTGGTTTTTCTCCCCCCTTTTCCGCCCGAAGCCGAGCGATGGGCCTTCACGGCGGAGCTGTCGATCAAGACTTGCTCGGGCGGCCCTCCGGCCTGCGCAAGCGCGTGGAACAAGTCGACCCAGACGCCTTTTGCCGCCCAGCGGACATAGCGGTTGTAGAGGGTTTTCCTCGGCCCGTATTCTGGCGGAGCGTCAATCCAGCGACCGCCGGACCTCAACACATTGATGATCCCGCTGATCACCCGACGATCGTCCACCCGCGCCTTGCCTCGCGTGTCCGTCGGCAAATGCGGCTCAATCTTCGAAAACTGATCGTCCGTCAGCCAAAAATGGTCCCGATTCATCAGCGCTTCCTTTCGGAAGCCGTAAATCACAAGCCGGGCATCATGCCAACCACTTTATGGGTCCGGACCCATAGTTCCGGAAGGGTGAACACTCAGGCAATCACGGTGTCGATCAACGCGGCATTCTGAAGCCTCTGGCAAGACGACCCGTCGCCCAGCGCAGCCGCTCCCTGACGAGCATGGCGAAGCCCGTCGCGAGCCCGTTGGCGATCACCGGCCTGACGCCGCGAAGCTCCATCTCGATCCGGTCAGCCGCCTGCGCGAGCCGGAGGCGCGCTTCTGCGTCCGGGCGGGCGGCCAGGTCGGCGGCGGTTCGGTCAACGAATTCCGCCCCGCCGTGTTTCAGGATGAATTTCTTGATGTCGTCCATCGCTTGGCTCATCGTTCTTTTCCCTCGCTGTCATGCGTTAGATCGTCCATCCCCTCGCGCGCTTGGCGCCCCAACTCCTTCGCCGCGTGATAGATCGCGCTGGCGGCTGAATGTCCCGCTAAGGCGGCGCCGACCGTCTCTCGCGCCTTCTCGTGAATCTGCCCCTCGCGCACCATCCCGGCGCTTGCGATGAAAGACCGCGGCGGGATCGTCGACGTGCCGAACTCTTGCCAGACGGCTTTGTCGTCGTTTGAGCCGACCCAGGCGACATGATGGCCGATCGTTCTTTCGATGGAGTCGCGAAGCTGGCCGGTTTCGAGCAGGGAGAAGTCGCGGGTTGATTTACCGGCGATGGTTTCCTCTTTCAGGGGAGTCCAACCGAACTCGTAAGTGCCCATCGCGTTCCTGGCGGTTTCCTGGACTAAGCCGGCGGCGTCTTCGACGACCAATTAAATCGCCGCCTCGGTTTCTATGGCCACAGCCGCAAGCTTCGCGGCCATGCCTAATAGCGTAAACATGGTGTTTCCTTTTCGGGGGTGAGCGCCACGCCGGCGACTTTTGGGCTGGTTAGATCGGCGCCGATGAGGAAGGGAACCGAAAGGCCGTTCAGCCGCGGTTCAAGCAGGCCGGCGTAGCGCGGTCGCGGGCTGACAAAACGAGGTACAGAGTATGAAAAATGTGCTCATCTCTTCAGTCGCGTTTCTAGGTCTTGCAGCAGTTCCAGCGGCCGCGATGCCCGTCGCTCCGCTCACGGATGTCCCGTCCGTCATCACCCTCACCGCAGGCGGCTGCGGCATCGGCTTTCATCGCGGACCGTGGGGTGGGTGCCGACCAAACGGCGGCTACTATGCCTACGGGTATCGCCCATATGCCTATGGCTACCGCCCGTACGGCTATGGATTTTAAGGCCGTCGTTGCTGGTGGCGCGGCGGGGTGCGCGTCTGCGCCTGAGAGCGACGTGAGGCGGGGCAGAGATTTGCTCCGCCTCCCACATCTACTGGCGGGCTCAATTCGATTTTGTTGTGCAGCGGACGCCTCGCCGCCCTCGCGCGGCTCTACGAAGCCCAAGGGAGGCCATCGGCTGCGGCGGCCAGTTGTTGCGAGCGCGGGGCCGGGCTAGGCTGCCGGCGCCGCTAGTTTGACGCCGGTGCGGGGGACCTATCGGCCGCGAATAGCGCCCAAAGAGTGTACGCCGCCTAGGTCTTTCCCAGAGGCGTCCTTCAGACGGAACCCGTCAGGCTCATGCCCTATCAACCGCGCCGCCACTTCAGGCGCACGAGCGTAAGCGTTCGCAATCACTTGATCCGCTGTCTCCAGAACGCTGATTTCGCGGTCGACGACGCTTCCATCTTTGAGCCAGTCGATGCCAAACATGCTGTGCCCCACCAGCGTTAGCCCTTTAGGAGGAGGGATTTCGTCTCCCAAGATGTGCGAAGATAGAACTTGCCAGGCGGACAGTTTGATCCACCTCACCGCCGGTCGGGGGCTCGTCACACACGCGAGGCCCGTTCCGCAGAGCAGGCGTACGCAACGGATTGCAGGCGCCTATGCGAGCCGAGCAAGCACGTCGATAACGGTGCTCGCCGACCATTGGCCGCGGCGTGCAATGACGAGGCCGCGGTCGTTGAGCGCCTTGGCGACGCCTCTGGCCGACGTAACGCCTTCCGCTTTGATCGAGGCAATGCGGCGAGTCCGGCCGCGCGCTTGTCTGCGGTCGCCTTGATTGCCATAACGCCTGCGACGCCGCCATATTTGCGCAGATGCTTCGCGCCGTTCGGACAGCTGAGTTTGACGCCTCGTGGGGCAACAACTGTCGCGTGGACCTGCGCGGAAATACGCCGACGGTCAGTCGGCGGAGGCATCCAATTTTGAGGTCTGCGCGGACAAAACAATCAATCTGGCCAACTGACGCGCCACTTCCGGCCGGGTGCAGGCGCCTCAGCGGCGCGCTGGCGGTCGGCTCACGGAACGAGGCTCGGCGCCTCATCGCGGATCCGCCCGCCGATAGTCGCCGTGCGCCGTCAACCAGGGCCGGACCCACTTGTGTCGTGCTGGCGGCGGGCGCGGACGCTTCGCCTTCATCTGCCGATCCCTCGCGCTGGGCCGAGGCTATGATGATGCGTGCCCTTCGCGATGGTCACGGGGGAATCCTGCGGAACGGCCCTCAGTGTCGGTCAGTTTGGGCATTCCGTTTAATCGTCTTGCTTTGTACGCTAACGTACGTAACAATATGATGGGCGACGCATCCCGTTTGCCGCGCGCTGCTTCACAAACGGCTCGCATTGAGGACCTCGCCGGCGAGCCAGATCACTGGACCGCGAAGCGCTGTTGAGCGCGAGCACACAGGAGGAACAGCGTGGCGAAGGGTTTGTACCTATTGCGCGACGGCCAAGTGCTTGTCGAATACGGCACACGGAGGCTTCCAATTTCCCCAGCGCAGTACAAGGCAAACGGCTATCGCCCTCCGTGCAATAAGCTCCCGCCCGAAGCTCTGCCTAAGGCGGTTACCGAAGCCGAGCTCGCCGTGAGAACTCTCACGAGGGCACAAAGGTAGCGCTTGAGGACCGGAACCTGTCTGCGAATCGCGGGCCGGCAAGCGGAAGTCGAGGAGGCCCGCCTCATGCATCTGTTTCAATGCGAGGTGTCAGCCCCCAAGGGGATTAGGCCGGCCTAGAACAACCGCGGCGGGAGAGGAGGTCGCCCATCATCGTGATCACCCAAGGCCGACACCCCCGAGCGTCGCCGAGCGCTGTCCATCGGGTCCCAGTGATGGTCGGGTATCCAACTCGTCGTCTCCTGATTCCGGTAGCTTTACGCTGTTCTCCAAGGTCCTCTCTCACGGTACGCCTAACGTGCTTCATGTGGGCGAAATGGTGATCGACTTCGGTCCGGGCTCGATACTTCTGCGCTGAGGTCACGCGCGAGCAACCTTTCCGGGCGATCATCCCACGCGGCCTCCGAGGGCCGTCGCGGCGCATTGTCGGAAGATCGCTCGGGCATGCTTGGGCTAGGACGGTCGGGCTAGCGCTAGCGGGCGGCGATTTCGCTATCCGCCTTCCACAAGGCAGAAAAAGATCATAGCGGATGCGACTCCGGTTAAAACGCACACAGTCTCCATGCCGCTGCCCAACGGAAGGAGCAAGTTGAATCCCAACGCCAGCATCGCCGCGCAAATCAAGCCGCTCACAATCACAGGCCAAGTCATCGGGACCTCCTTCGCCCACGACACTCTCGCCCCTGCCCACGCGTGGTTTCTATTCTTCCCGCAATTCCTTGGTCGCGCCCAATGAGACCCGCCGCCTTCCACCTGGGCGTCCTGTCCGTTCATCGCCGCCGCGCCGACCCAGTTGCTTGCTTCGACTGCCTTTGAAATCGCCTGGATGTCGGGCGGCGCTAACACTCGCTCCTGCGGAAATGGAATGATGGTCATGGTCTGTCCCAGGGCGCGCAGAGGGGGCGGTCAGGCCTGCGACTGATGTTGGAATAGCTCATGCCTCGCCAAGCTCTCACGGCCAACTCTCGCAGCACGGCGTCGCGGAGGACCGCAGGATCGCGTTCACCATGGCGCGCCAGGGCGATGATGCGCTGCGCGAGGACTTTTCTTTCTTCTTGCTTATCGCGGGTCAGGTCGAGCTTGCTGCAAACTTCATCAAGGGCAGTTGACATCGCTTTGATTTCGTTCGGTCCGAAAATCTCCTGCCGCAAAAACGGGATGATGTTCATTGTTGTTCTTTCGACGCACGGAAGCGTTGGCGACAAGTCCCTCCCCTCATTCACCAACTCTTCCTGAAGCAGAAAGCTTGCAGCTGACGTCGATGTTTCCGCCGTTTAGCCTTACTGTCCAGCCTTAAGTCGGTGCGGATGCGTACAAAACTAGATTTGTAATGATCTCGGCCTAAGCGACACAAGCGTCTCGTCCGCGGACTACCTGAACCCAGTTGGTGAACGCTGTGCACTGCCCGAACTAATCGCGGGCCGCCGGGGTTTACGGATGGTTCGGCCGGGTCAGAAGCTTGCGGCAGATCGCGGTGAGTTCTGAAACGGGTACGGGTTTACTGAGAAAGAGGCTCCCCGGAACTCGGCGATGATCGTTGGCGGGATTTCCGGATGCGTAGATCACCGGCACCTCTGGGTGCGAGGTTCGGACCGCTTCCGCGACATCCCAGCCAGTCAGCGCGTCGGCCAGTTGAATGTCGGTAATCAGGAGATCGACTTTCTCGGTGTCATGAAGCGCTTTGAGCGCACCGGTTCCTGTGGCCGCCTCCAAGACGGCCCATCCTTCCTGGCGAAGGTCGGTCACAATGTCTTCGCGGATTAGCCAATCATCCTCGACCACGAGAACGGTGACGGCAAGGCACGCGCTCCACCCTACTCTTGTGGCGTCGACATAATGAAACGCAGGAGGGCCGCCAGCGTTCCCGAATGAGTGTACGAAATCGTACAGTCGCGAATTGCGGGGAATTTCGCCAGCGGAGTTTTCGGAAGCCGGCAAAGTTCGGCTCTGCCGATAAAGGACAGTGCTACTGACGTTGCCGCCCGCAAACTCGCACCTAGCAATCGTGCGTTCGAAAGCGTACACAGGGATCATCACCGACTGAGGCCTTACGCCGCAGGCGTCGGTGGCTGAGAGTCCGATGCTCCCGCCTGAATGCGAGGAGCGCCCGATGTCCAGCAGCAACAACATATTGCTTTCCTCCCTTTCGACGAGCGACTTCGATTTACTCGCGCCGCACCTCGAGCCTGTGACCCTCGGGTTGCGGAAGATGCTCGAAAAGCCCAACAAGAGGATCGAAGCGGTCTATTTTCCTGAGACAGGCTTCGCATCTGTCGTCGCCGTTCAACGCAGCGGCAAGGAAGTCGAAGTCGGATTGATTGGCCGGGAAGGTATGACCGGGCTGCCTATCGTGCTCGGTAACCATCGCTCGCCCCATGCCACCTATATCCAGGCGGCCGGAAAAGGTCGCTGCATTACCGCGATCGATTTGCGCCACGCGATACAGGCCAGCGTGTCCCTTCGAGACTCCCTGTTGAAGTTCGTTCAGGCATTCGGCGTGCAAACAGCGCACACCGCAATCTCCAACGCACATTCCAAAATTGAGGTGCGACTTGCCCGCTGGCTCCTCATGGCGCAGGACCGAATCCAGGGCGACACGCTGCCGCTCACCCACGAATTTCTATCGCTCATGCTTGGCGTGCGCCGGGCGGGCGTGACGGTGGCGTTGAACACGCTGCGGGAACGCAAGTTGATTTCGTATCGGCGAGGGGAAATCACCATCAACGATCGCAAGGGAATGACGCGCGTCGCTAGCGACGCTTACGGTACCCCCGAGTTCGAATATCGGCGACTCATCGGCTGAGGGGTATAGCGTGTGCGTGCTTCGTGGCGAGAGATTGGTGGCCGACCGAGGTTGCCGGCTCCGATCCGGCTTCGATGCCGCCTAGGCCCCGCGCGCGCCCAACTTGTCGGCGGCGGAAAGCGCCCTTCACGCCGGCCGCGCTCCAAAACTCACAGAAGGCCGGCTATAGGCCCGGCTTGATGAGCTTCCCGCCCGAGAAGACCGCTCGATATGCTCTCATTATAGTCGGCGGTTCCAGTCCTCAATCCGGAACCGCATTTCGACATAGGAGCCGGACAAGCCACCAGCCGGCGCGCGCGTCTGTCGATGTGTGGGACCAAGTGTGGGACTATCAACAACGTAATCCACTAACTAACAGATGAGACAACGAAAAATTACATAGATTGGTGCCCTCAACCGGCACCAATAATATCAGCAGCTTAGCTTCAACTTTGGCCCTCGGACATTCCAGTCCGGCCGGCGCCGCTGTTCAAGCGGTAATGGTCTGACGGTGGCGAACGGGCAGAACGGCGTGCAATCAGCGACGGTGTATCTCAGACGACGGCAAGCGCGGTCTTTTCGAGCGCCGCCCAATCGACATCGAGACCCAGCCCGGGCGTCTCCGGCGCCGTGATGAAGCCGTCAACGATCGGCAACTCGTTCTGCTTTCTGAGCCTCTTGATGTGTTCGGTCGAAAACACCAGTTGCTCGTAAAAATCGTTGTTGGGAATCGCGGCTCCGAGATGCGCGTTGGCGACGCCCATGCCATGTACCTCGGCCTTCATTCCGTGGGCCTCGGCGAGGTGAGCGATCTTCAGCGCGCCGGTGAGACCGCCCTTGTAGAAGCTCGACGTGCGGACCATGTCGAGGGCCGCCATGTCGATCCAGGTTGCAGCGTTCCAGTGCGCGCCATCCGAGGTTTCGGCCGCGAGCACTGGAATATCGAGGCCATCCGCCAACTTCCGGTACGAAGTCAGGTCGAATTCGCGCATCGGCTCTTCATACCAATAGAAACCGCACTCCTCGAGCACGCGATAAAACTTCAGCGAGGTCGTCAGATCCCAGCCTGCCGAGCCGTCAAACATCAGCGTCGCAGCGTCGCCTGTCCACTTGCGAAGATTCCGGCAGAGTTTTGCGTCTTCCCTCCAGTCGCCCCAGGCGTGGAGCTTGAAGGCGACAAAACCCACGTCGGCGCACTCCTTGATGTGTCGTTCGTACTCTCCCATCTCGTCCCATGTCACGGTCGACGCGTAAGCAGGGATTTTCGGATCGTTGCCCCCCATGAGTTTGTAAGCCGGCAGGTCGGCCTTTTTCGATTTGAGGTCCCAGGCAAGGAGATCGATCAGGCCGAAATGCGCCATATTGGTCTCCTCAATTCGGTCGATCTCCCACATTTTGCTCCACAGGCGCTCCGTGAGCAGCGCATCGTCGCCGATGAAGCTTTTCAACCGCCGTCGCGTCAAACTCGCGACTGCCTCTCCGTCAGCGACCTTGGTCGCGCCCGTAATCCCTTCGTCGGTGTCCACGCGGAGGATGGCCAACTTCGGCCGCTGGTCGATCGGCGTGCCGTCTCCCGATCCCGGCAGGCCCTTGCGCCAACGGAACGGCACGGGTGGGTGCTCGCCCTCGACCACATAGCATCGAATGTCGGTGATCCTCATCCGCGTTCCCCCGAACCACCCTAATGGGTATTGCATGCGATATGCGATTAGCGTAGCATGGCGCCGCTCGATACGCTAGCTCGATCGGCGGGCGCAAAGGCGACGGGTACGAGGGAGGACTTCGATGCATTTGCTTTCCAACGCCGTACGGAGCGCGGCGCTCGCCGCGTTGTCACTGTCGCTGCTCGGTGGCGTGGCGTTCGCGTCAGACAACAAGATCGCGGTCGCGCCAGGCGGTCCACACCCCTATTTCGCGCCATGGGAGCAGGCGGCGGCCGACGCAAAGAAGGATTTTGGGATCGCAGACGTCGAATACAAAGTGCCGACCGACTGGAAGCTCGAGCTCCAGACCGAACTATTGGAAAGCCTGGCCTCGCAGGGGTTCAAGGGCTTCGGCATCTTCCCAGGCGATCCGGTGGGAGTGAACTCGACAATCACCGAACTTAAGGGAGCGGGCATCCCCGTCGCTGCGCTCGGCGGTTGCACCGTCGATCCAACCGACGCGGTGTTCTGCTTTGCGACCGACCCCTACAAAACCACCTATACGATGACCAAGGCGTTGATTGCGGCCATGGGGGGCAAAGGCAACCTCGTTCACCTGACCGGCCTATTGATCGACACCAACACAACACTGCGCGAGCAGGCGGTGCAGAAGGCGGTCGACGAGACCAACGGCGCCGTCAAGCTGCTCCAGACGGTAGCCGATACCGACGCCGAGGAGGCCGGCGACCAGAAGATCAATGCCCTTCTCGCAGCTCAGAAGGACCAGATCGACGGCATCATCGGAACTGCGCACATCACTTCGGAAGTCGCGGCCAAGGCGCTGCGTGCGATAGGGGACAAGCGCATCAAATACATCGCTTTCGACGATAGCCCGGCCGTTCTGTCGGCGGTCAAGGACGGGTTCGCGCAGGCGACTTTCGTCCAGAACCCCTACGGGCAGGCGTATATCGGCGCGTTCGCGCTCGATCTCATCGCGAGCGGCGCGTGCAAGATGAAAGCCGATGCGCCCTGGATCAAGACTCCCCAAACCGCGCACTTCATCGATTCTGGCGTGCTCGAGGTGACGCCCGACAAGCTGGGCACTTACAAGGACGACGTCAAGAAACTCACGACCGACATCCAGAGCAAGTTCAAGGCCACCTACATGGACTGCAAGTAGGCGCTCCCCCGCCGAGGCGAAGGGGCCTCGGCCGGATGCTCGAGAGAGCTGGCGCGCGGCGGGGGGCCGCGTTCTGCGCCACCCGGGTTGTGATCGCGCGCCCCGACACGTCCGCAGCAGCGGATTTTCGCAGCAGGTTTCGCTCGGCGCGACATGAACTCGCGAATTCCAGCCTGATCAAAAACGTCTTAGTGTTCTCATGCAGCCTTCCGTCGCTACGGCCTCAAGGAACATCGTCCGCTATGACCGATCACGTCCTTGAACCGCCGCTCCGCCGCCCCTTTGTGCCGGGCCAGCAGGCAGCCCTGGTCGTCATCCTCGTTCTGCTCGGCGCGCTGTTCACGTCGAAGTCGCCAGGGTTCCTCTCGAGCTTCAATCTCTTCGTTCTGGGCCGATCGCTCGCCATCGATATTGTCATCGGATTCTCGCAAATGGTGGTGCTGGCGACGGGCGGCATGAACCTGTCCGTAGGTTCGATCGGCGTCTGCGTCGTCATGATGGGAGGCTACCTGATGCAGGTTGTGGACCTGCCGGTCCCGCTCGCCTGTGCGCTGGCGCTGGTCGTGGGCGGCGCACTCGGCTGGCTCAATGGTTTCACCATCGCCAAGAGCGGCGTCAACAGTTTCATTGTGACGCTGGCGAGCGCCAACTTGTTCTCAGGCGCCATGTTGATCCTTACCAAGGCCACTCCGCTCAATGCGCTGCCGCGATCGGTGGCGGCCTTCGGCCAGATGCGGATTGGCGGCGGTTGGCTGTCGCCGATGCTGGCCGTCGCCGTCGCTATCGGCGTCGCCCTGATCGTCTTCTACCGCTACTCGGTCGTTGGACGGCAGTCGCTTGCGACCGGCGCCAATCAGCGCGCGGCCGAGATGTCGGGCGTGCCGGTCGGACGCCGGATCATCGCCGCGCACGCACTCTCAGGCGTGCTCGCGGGGGTCGCCGGACTTCTGACGGTCGCGCGCGTCGGCGCCGCGATGCCGGCGGTCGGCGGCCAGGACTGGCTGCTGCCGTCCTTTCTAGGGCCGGTGCTCGGCGGCGCCGCGCTGGACGGCGGTTTCGTTTCGGTCGGCGGAACGATGCTGGGCGCGGCCCTCGTCACCACGATCCGCAGCGGCCTGCTCGTGATGGGCATCGGCAATTTCTGGCTCGACCTGTTCCTCGGGCTGTTCCTTTTGGCGGCGGTGCTGATCCAGCGCTATCGCGGCGCTTTGTCGCTCCGCCCCTGGATGCGGGGCGCCTGAGCAGTGCGCCGCATCCTGAATACCGAATGGGTCGGCCTGCTGGCGGCGATCGTGCTGGGCGCGCTGGCGCTGGCCATTGTCTCGCCGAATTTCCTGTCGGAATTCAATTTCTATGTCCTGCTGCGCAGCGTCTGCGTCAGCATCCTCGTCGCCTTCGCGCAGATGGTCATGCTTGGCGTCGGCCAGATGAACCTGTCTGTCGGCGCGCTCGGCGGCATGGTCGCCATCCTCTTCGGCGGCATGATGGAGGTCTTTGGCGCGCCGCTGTGGCTCGCTGTCCCGATCGCGACTGGGATCGGCGTTCTGGGCGGACTCGTCAACGGTCTCCTGGCGGCTCGCACAGGCATCAACGGCTTCATCGTTACGCTCGCAACGGCATCCGCCTTCACCGGCGTCAACCTCGGCCTCACCAAATCGGTGCCGTTCTACAAAATGCCGAGCGCTCTGCAGGACTTCGGCAATGGCCGGATTGGGGCGTTTCCGTTCCTCCTGATCGCCCCGCTCGTCGTCTCCCCGCTGCTTGCTCTGTTTCTGTTCCGCCTGCCGATCGGTCGGAGGCTTCTGGCTGTCGGCGGCAACAGCCAGGCGGCGGCGCTCTCGGGTATTTCGCCCGCCAACGCCATTGTCCTTGCGCACTGCCTTTCCGGGTTTCTGGCCGCGACCGCGGCGGTCCTTGCGGTCGCGCAGCTTGGCTCGGCGCAGCCCCTGATCGGCAGCGACTGGTTGCTGCTTTCTTTCGCCGCCCCGATCATCGGCGGCACGGCGCTTTCCGGCGGCTACGTCTCGATCATCGGAGCCATCCTTGCCGTCCTCGTCATCGCGCTGATCCAGAACGGGTTAGTGCTCGCCAAAGTCGATCCGTATTGGGTGCAGTTCCTGCTTGGCGCCCTGATCGTCGCGACCATCGCCCTCAACCGCTGGCGTGCGCGCCCGATACGATTGGGGTGGTAGCGAAGTGGATCTATCCATCGAGTACGTCACCAAGGACTTCCCAAGCGTCCGGGCGCTCGACGAGGTGACGTTTCATGTGAGGGCCGGAGAGATCCATGCGCTGATGGGCGAGAACGGCGCAGGAAAGTCGACGCTCATCAAGATCGTGACCGGCGTCTACAAGCCCGATTCTGGCCGTCTGCTGCTTGACGGTCAGCCGGTGGAATTCGCTTCCCCCCGGGATGCGCTTGCGGCAGCGATCGGCGCCGTGCATCAGGAACGCAATCTAATCCCGCGGTTCTCGGTGGGCGAGAACATCCTGCTCGAGCACTTGCCGACCAAAAACGCCATGGTCGACTACGCCGAGGTGCACCGCCAGGCCCGCACTTTCCTCGACCTGCTCGACCGCGCCATCGATACGCGGGCCGAGGTGGCGACGCTCTCGGTCGCGCAGATGCAGCTCATCGAGATCGCCAAGGCGCTCTCGCTGAAGGCGAAGCTCCTGCTGCTGGACGAGCCGACCGCTTCGATCAGCGGCCACGAAGCGGCGGCGCTTTTCGATGTGCTGCGCCGGCTCAGGGCGCAGGGCGTTGCGATTGTCTTCGTCAGTCACAAACTGGAGGAAGTGCTGTCTCTCTGCGACCGGGTGACGGTGTTGCGTGATGGAAAGATCGCGACCGCCGACGAGCCCATAGCCGGCGTTACCCGGCAACGACTGGTGTCGTTGATGATCGGCCGCGACGAGCGGGTCGCCGACATCGGGGTCCGCAACATCAGCACAAGCCAGCCCGTTCTCGAACTCGAGTTCGATCTCGACTTCATTCGGACACCGCAATATCGACCTGAGCCTTCGCAAAGGCGAGATCCTCGGCCTTTATGGCCTCGTGGGCGCCGGCCGCACGGAGCTTGCGCGCAGCATCCTTGGCTATGGCCGCATTACCGCCGGAGAGATCCGTGTCAACGGAAAGCCGGCGCACATACGTTCGATGCACGAGGCGCTTGAGAACTACCGCATCGGCTACGTGAGCGAGGACCGCAAGGGCGAGGGTCTGCTGCTTGCCTATCCAGTCCGAGACAATATCGCGATTACCATCTGGGGCCGCATCGCTGGAGTCCTTGGCCTCATCACGCCCCGCGCCGAGGCCCGGGCCGCGGGCCCGTTCGTTGGACGGCTTGCGATTCGGACCCCTTCGATCGATGCGGCGGTTTCGACCCTTTCCGGTGGAAATCAACAGAAAGTCTCGATCGCGAAATGGCTGGCCGCGCGGACTGACATCCTGATCGTCGATGAGCCCACGGTCGGCATCGACGTCAAGACCAAAGTCGAGATTTATGAGCTTATGGCCGGTATCGCGCGCGACGGCGTCTCGGTGCTGCTGATCACTTCCGACATGGCCGAGATGGTCACTCTGGGCGATCGAATTCTCGTGCTGCACGACTTCAAGATCGTCGGCGAGGTCGCGAACGATCATAGGTATGAAGGGACCGGCGCCGCAGTCATGAACTTCATCCACGCGGTCGAGCCCGCCATTGCCGAGGTGTGATGCCCGCCTCGCCCCCGCCGACCGACTCTCGACCGCTCTACGAGATCATCTACGCCGTCCTGCGCGAACATCTGCTTGACGGTAGCTTCCCGATCGGACTGGTGCTCGGCGAGGCCGGGGTTGCTCGCGCCTTCAAGTCGAGCCGTATTCCGGCGGCCGCCGCCCTTCAGAGGCTGAGCGATGAAGGGCTGATCAAGAGATTCGAGGGGCGGGGCTATCTCGCCGTGGACACGAAACCGCCAACGATAGTGCGCCGAGAGCTCGTCGATGCGGGCCTGCGGTTGCCGGAGACGGAGTTGGGCAGCCTCAAGACGCTCAATCACCAGGCGCGCATCTATCCGCTCGTCGAGCATGCCGTTGCGGCCTTGCTGTCGTACGGTCGGTTCCTTGTCAACGAGAGCGCACTCGCTGAGCATTTCGTTGTCAGCCGAACCGTTGCCCATGAGGTGCTGACTCGACTTGAGCGCACTGGACTGATCGAAAAGGATACGAACCAACGCTGGTACGCAGGTCCGCTTACAGTTGACCGCCTGCGCGAGCATTTCGAAATGCGATGGCTGCTCGAGCCCGAAGCACTCGGGCAGGCGATGGAGACACTGTCTCCAGCCGACCTCCGCACGAAGCGCGGGCGAGTGGAGAAGGCGCGGCACCATCACAATGCTCCTGCCTGGCTCGAGCGGCTCGAGGTCGACTTGCACGGGGAGGTGGTGCTCTCCTGCGCGAATGGGCAGTTGCGCGACGCCATCCGCCGCAACGCGCTGCCGCTCTTCGCAACCCACTCAACCTTTGCCCTGATCCAGGAAAACGAGGAGATCGAGACGATGCTCGCCGAGCACCGCGCGGTGTACGATTTTTTGCTCGCGCGCGATAGGCGGGCAGCGGTGGCGGCGCTCAAGGCCCACATACGCCGATCGCTCGAACCCAACATCGAGCGATTGAAGCGGATCGGCTCGCTGCCCGAATTGCTGCGGCCACCTTTCCTCATCCAGGTTGGGAGTGCGAGAAACTGAAGAGCGAACCTGCAGGATAGAAGGTGCGTGTAAACCGCGGGAGGCCAACAAAGCTCGCGGCGGCAAAACGCGGGCTCGCCTCAGTCATGATGAAATACCTCTTCCGCCATCGCCCACCATTCGCCCGCGTTGCGAGTGGCGAGCGGCGCCTGCATCGGATCGTGGATCGCCCACCAGTCTCGAGTACGCGCGTCAGCCGCCATCTTCCTTGCGTCGGCGGCCCAGTCTTCGCCGTGATATTCCCAATAGGCGAACAGCAGGTTCTCCGGCTCGCGCAGGAAGATCGTGTAATTGCGGATATTGCTGCCGGAAATCCTGGCCAGGACTTCAGGCCAGACGGCGGCGTGCGTTCGCTTGTATTCGGCGATATGCTCGACCTTGATGCCAATCACCATGCCCATGCGCTTCATGCCGTTCCTCCCTTTCCGAACGCGAGGCTGAACTCGGGAATGGTCTTGGCGTTCACCGCGTCAAGATCCCAATCGACGCCGATGCCCGGGGTCATGGGCGCGACCGCCATGCCATTCTCGATCCGTAGCGACGAGGTCGTGAGTTCGTCGAGCTGCGGGATGTACTCGACGTATTTTCCGTTCGGAACCGCACAGGCAAGGCTGACGTGCAACTCCATGAGGAAGTGTGGGCATACGGGCATGTTGAACGCCTCGGCCATATGCGCGACCTTGAGCCACGGCGTGACGCCGCCGATCCGCGCCACGTCGACCTGCGCGATGGAGCAGGCGCCCTTGGCCATATAGTCGCGGAAATGCCGGATCGAATATATCGATTCGCCGACTGCGACCGGCGTCGTGGTCGCGCGCATCAGCTGGCGATGGCCCTCGAGATCGTCCGCCGACAATGGCTCCTCGATCCAGGCGAGATCAAGGTCGGCGAAGCGACCGGCGCGGCGGATCGCCTCGTCGAGCGCGAAACCCTGGTTGGCGTCGGTCATGATCTCGTAACCGGCTCCGAGGGCTGCCCGCACGGCGGCGAGGCGCCGATAGTCCTCGGAGACATGCCGGCGGCCGATCTTGATCTTCGAGCCCGTGAATCCTTTTTCGCGGGCGGCCAGCGCGTCCTCGACCAGCGCGCTTTCATCGATGTGCAGCCAACCGCCTTCGGTTGTGTAGAGCGGCCGGCGGTCTGCGGCGCCGCCGGCGACGATCCAGAGCGGCAATTGCCGCCGCTTGGCGCGCAGGTCCCACAGCGCGATGTCGATCGCAGCCAGCGCGAGCGACGATATCGCGCCGATGGTGGTCGCATGGGTCGCAAACTCGAGTTCGCGCCAGATCGCCTCAACTCGCTCGGCGTCCTTGCCGATCAGCCTCGGCGCAAGATGATCCGACAGCAGGCGCATCACCGACGAGCCGCCTGTGCCGATGGTGTAGCTGTAGCCAGTCCCGGCGGCGCCGTCGCTGTCAATCACCGTTACGATCGGAGTTTCCTGCGACGAGAAGCTTTGGATTGCGTCGGTGCGTTTGACCTTTGGCGGGATCTCGATAAACCGCAGCTCGATCCGCTCGATGCGCGCCATGCCCACCTCCCCCTCACTTTTGATCCCCCGCCCCGTGGGTCGGCGTCAAGAGCGTTCGCCGGCCCGCTATGTTCGCGCCCAGTGCGGAGACCATAGGAGATCCACCGATGCCCGATTCCTTTCTGAATATCGCCGAGATAGACGAGCGTATCGCCATTGTGAGGGAAAACCTCCGCGAATTGGTTGAGCAATCGGCCTCCCGCTCCGGCGCCGCCGACGAGGACCTCGTGTCGCAGCGGATCGCCGAACAGGAGGCGGAACTCGATCTGCTGACGAAGCGTCGGGACGAGCTTTCTCGAGCACGCTCGTAGCTACGCTCACCCGATCTCGCGCAGCCGTCGCGTCTGGCGCGCGATGAGGCTCTCGACGTCGGCGATGTCGGCTGGAGAAAGCGCGGCGCCCGGCTTGCGCAGCGTGGGCGAAGCGATGGCGCCGCGTCGGGCGAGGACATGCTTGCGCACCGCAAGTCCGATCCCCGGCTGCTGTTCATAGCGCGCGAGCGGAAGATAGGCGTCGAACAGGTCGCGCACCCGGTCGAGATCGCCGGCGCGAAACGCCTTCACCACCCCGACCATCATCTCAGGGAAGGCGAAGCCGGTCATCGCGCCGTCCGCCCCGCGCTGAAGTTCCTCGGGCAGGAACAGGCCGCCGTTGCCGCTCAGGATCGAGATGCGGCGCGCGCCCCGGTCGCTCGCCGCGCGCAACGCCGCGATCTTGGCGAGGCCGGGCCAATCCTCGTGTTTGAGCATCACGCAGGTGGGCAGCGCGTCGACGATGCGGAGAATGACCTTGGGCGCAATCTGCACTTGGGTCGCGAGCGGATAATCCTGCAATGCGAACGGCGCTGCGCCCAGCGTCTCGGCGACGCTGTCGAAATAGCTGAAGATCTGGTCGTCAGTGCGCAAATGGCCGGGCGGAGCAACCATGACGCCCGCCGCGCCCGCATCCATTGCGCTCGCGGCGAGCGTGCTCATCGAAGCAAGTCCCGGCGCCGACACGCCGACGATGGCCGGCGCGCCGCGGGCGCGGGCGATCGCGCGGCCGATGAAAGCGCGCGACTCCTCCTCGGTCAATTTCGGCGCTTCGCCCATCACGCCGAGGATGGTCAGGCCGTTCGCGCCGCGATCGAGGTAGAAATCGACCATCCGATCGACGCTCTCAAGATCCAGCGCGCCGTTGTCGGTGAAGGGCGTCGCGGCGATGATGAACACACCGTTCGCGCTTTCGTCGAGCAATGGCATCGGCCGATATCCTCCACGCCTCAATCGCGGCAGTTCCCGGCAGGAGCCAGCTATCGCGCGAACTCTATGACTTCCGTCAGAAAGCCGGCCGGATCGGCGCTTTGTCCCACATGGATCTGAAACCGTCCCGGCTCCAGGACGCGATCGAGATTCGGGCCAAGGAAAGAGAGATCGTCAACGGGCAGCCGCCACGCCACCCGGCCGCGCTCTCGTCCTCTGAGGACGATCTTGCGCACGCCCTTCAGTTCCAACAGCGGACGGGCGACGCTGGCGACCAGGCCGTGTACGAACAGGAACAGCGTCGCTTCGCCGTCAACCTCGCTGTCGTTCTGGACCGTTACGGACACCTCGATCGAATTCGCCGGTCTTAACCGAAGGCGGACTGCAATCGAGGTCGAGGAGCGCAAAGCGGCTGTACGAAAGCCCGTGGCCAAAGAAAAATTGGGGCGTCGCCACGACGTCGAGATAGGAGCTCGAATAGTGCTCGCCCACTTTCGTCGGCCGACCGGTCGGGCGCTGGCGGTAGAAAATCGGGACCTGCCCGACCTCGCGCGGCCAGCTCAGCGGCAATCTTCCGCTCGGGTTGAATCGCCCGGTTAACGCGTTGGCGATCGCATTTCCGGCTTCGCGGCCCAGAAACCAAGTCGCAAGAACGGCATGTGCGCGTTCGAACAACCAGGGCAGCGTCAGCGGGCGGCCTGACGAGAGTACGACGACAACGGGCTTGCCGAGGTGAAGGATTGCCTCAGCGAGCGCGCGCTGGCGTCCCGGCAGGCCGAGATCGGCTCGACTTGCCGCTTCTCCGCTCATTGCGGCCGCTTCCCCGAGGCAAAGCACGATGACTTCGGCCCAGGTGCAGAGATCGACCGCAGCCGAGATGCCATCCGTACTTTGTCCTTCAATGTCGACGCCCGCCGCGTGATCGATCCGACACTGCGGCAGAGCGGCTTGGAGGCCTTCCACAATCGACACGGCGTCCTGAGCGCGGCCCGCGGACGCCCACGGCCCCAGCATCTCGCGCGACGCCGCCGCGAGGGGGCCAATCAGTGCGATGCGCCGGATTTCTGGCGAGAGCGGCAATACGGCCGCGCGGTGGATCAAGAGCACGATCGCCCGCTCGCCGACCTCGCGCGCCAGTTCGCGGCGCTCCGCGTCCCGGACGCCGTGCGGCCAGGCCGAGCCGCGCCGATAGGGGTCATCGAAAAGACCCAGTCGCTCCTTCAGACCAAGCACGCGCCTGACGCTGGCGTCGATCTCGGCCATTGTTACGAGACCACGCTTGAGCGCCTCCGGCAGACCCCGAACGTAGCAGTTGCTCGTCATGTCGATATCGACGCCGGCTTTGAGCGCCAGAGCGGCGGCCTCGACATCATCCGCCGCGACGCCGTGGTTCATGAGTTCCGCTACGGCGTTGTAGTCGCTGATCAGCACGCCGTCGAAACCCAGTTCGCCCCGCAGCCAGCCATGCAGCATCGGAGCGTTGGCGGTCATCGGAGCCCCCGCAAGATCAACGAAGGCCGGCATGACCGCCGCCGTCCCCGCCGCTATGGCGGTGGAAAACGGCGGGAGGTAGACCTCGCGCAGCGTTCTTTCGGACACCTCGACCGACGCATATTCGCGCCCAGCGGTCACGGCGCCATAGGCGCAAAAGTGCTTGGCCGTGGCGGCGAGGCTGTCCGCGGCGGCAAGATCCTGACCCTGAAAGCCGCGCGTCTTCGCGGCGGCCATTTGCGACGCCACCCACGCGTCCTCGCCGGGGCCTTCGACAATGCGTCCCCAGCGCGGGTCGCGCGCCACGTCGAGCATCGGCGCAAAGGTCAGAGCGACGCCATCCTGGGTCGCCTCCTCCGCCGCCGCGCGGGCCGTTTTCTCCCACAGATCCGGGGCAAAAAGACAGGCTTCCGCCAGCGGCACGGGAAATATCGTGCGGTGGCCGTGGATGACGTCGAGGCCGAGCAGGAGAGGGACGCCGAGGCGGGATTCTTCGACCGCAAGGCGCTGAACGGCATGGACTTCATCGGCGCCCCAATGATTAAGCAGGCTTCCGATCCGCCCTGCCCGAATCCCGTCGCGAATGTCGCCGAGCTGACCGGGGCCGGTGACCGCCAGAGTAGAGGCGACCATGTTCAATTGCCCGATCTTTTCCTCGATCGTCATCGTCGCGAGCAACGTATCGATGCGTCCCATGCTCCTGCCTTGCCGTTACCCGCGAGCGGATGTCTCGACCCAACATCTTTCTTAGACCAGAAATGGGCTTGGCAAGCGGCGCCCCCTGAGTACAACGGCCATCCCCTGGGACGGAATGGGCGTCTTGGGGAACGGATCGAATTCGATGGCGGAACAATCGACTCAACCACCAAATGACGCAGCGAACTCAGACAAGGCGACGCTGAGCAGTCTTATCTCCGATTTCCTTTGGATGGCGTCAGGTTTCTGGGTTTCGCCGCAGCGTAACAAGCTCGCGATGTTGGGCGGCGCGCTGATCGCGGTTGTCGGCGCGACGGCGTACATGCAGATCAGGCTCAATTCCTGGAATCGTCCATTCTACAATGCGCTGACAGACAAGGACATACCCGGCTTCCTGACCCAGCTTGGCGTGTTCGGCGAGTTGGCGGGCATATTGCTTGTCCTCAACGTAGCGCAGATGTGGCTCAATCAGAGCTCCAAAGTCGTCATGCGCCAGGGCCTGGTCAACGATCTCCTGAGCGAGTGGCTCAAGCCGAAGCGCGCCTTCCGCCTGTCGAATTCGGGCCCGCTGGGCGTCAATCCGGACCAGCGGCTCCAGGCCGACGCCCAGCATCTGACCGATCTTTCCACCGAACTGGGGATTGGCCTGCTGCAATCGACTCTCCTGCTGCTGACGTTTGTTGGCGTCCTTTGGGGGCTCTCGCGGGGCCAGTTTCTGCCGTTCGCAGGCCGCGACTTCTCCCCGCCAGGCTATCTCGTCTGGTGTGCACTGTTCTACGCCGGCGCTGCGTCGTACGTCAGCTGGCGGGTGGGGCGCCCGCTGATCGATCTCAATGCCGAGCGCTATGCACGAGAGGCCGACTTTCGATCCGCGATCGTGCGGATAAACGAGCACGTCGACGGCATTACGCTCTATGGCGGCGAATCCGATGAGAGGGAGCGCTTGAATGGGGTGTTCGGCGCCGTGCTCGACATTTCATGGCGGATCGTCAACTCGGTGACGCGGCTGACCTGGGTCACCGCCGGCTACGGCTGGTTTACGATCATAGCGCCGATTCTGGTCGCCGCCCCGGCCTATTTCCAGAGCAAGATGAGTTTCGGCGAGCTCATGGTGATCGTCGGCGCCTTCAATCAGGTGCAGACGGCGCTTCGATGGTTCGTCGACAATTTCTCCAACCTAGCGGACTGGCGCGCGACGCTGTTGCGCGTGGCGCGGTTCCGAAAGGCGATCATGGGCATGGATGATCTCGGGCAGAAGACGAGCCGCATCCAGTTCGCGGAGGCGGACGACCCGTCGATCAAGATCGACGACCTTCGCGTCGCCTCGCCCATTGGCTGCGTCATGCTGAGCGAATCCCACACGGATATGAACGCCAACGAGCGCGTCCTGATCGCCGGCGAGAATGGCGAAGAAAAGGCCTTGCTGTTTCGAGCCATCGGCGGGCTTTGGCCGTGGGGGAGCGGCCAGATCACTCACCCGGCGCGCAGCACGATCATGTTCATGCCGGTCCGCGCCTATATTCCACCCGGTTCCCTTCGCGAGGCCATCACCTACCCGCACCCGGGCCATGCCTACGAACCTCCGGCCGTCGCCGAGGCGCTCGCCGCCGTCGGACTCGCGCACCTCGAGCCCCACCTCGAGACGGTGAATCGCTGGGATCGCGACTTGACCGACGATGAGAAGCAGTGCCTCGCTTTTGCCCGGGTGTTTCTGCAAAAGCCGCGCTGGGTGGTGGTCAACGATGCGCTCGATGTCCTCGATCCGAATTCGCGCCAGCGCATCAGAACGCTGTTCTCGACCGTATTGACTGGCATCGGTTTGATTAATATCGGCCATGACCAGCCGGGGAGCGATTTCTACCCTCGCAAACTGCATCTGGTCATGGATGAGAGTGGGCTGAGGTTCGAGCCGCAACACGACGATAGAATGCCCGAGGCCCCGCAACCCGCCAAATAGTCGGACGGCGCGGTTTCGGTTCGCTCCATGTCGAGGACGCTCCGGCGCGAAGCCCAATCAGAAGTCGATTTCCAGCCGGCTCCAGACCTTTGTCGTGATGACGTCTGCGTGGATGTCGCACGGGCTGCCGTCCGCCCGGGCGTGCTTCACCCCCGGATAGCGGACGAGAATTCGCTCGGGCGCTGGACCCGTAAGAGAAAGGTCGACCGTTGCGCGCCGTCGCCCGCGCTGCGCTCTCAGATTGGCGATGCCGAAGGCGGTCGGGAGGTCATTGAGCGTTATGCCCTCGCCAGTCCACCAGCCATGGGGGACGGCGCGAAAGAGTTCGAGCGTAGCCCTGTTTTCCCTCAGCAACATGCGCCGGACAGCGCAAGAGAACTCGGCGCCGATCCAGGTGTGGGGCATGTCGCCGATATATTCCGGCGCCCGCATATCGGCCCACACGACCTCGGCCCAGCCGCGCCAGCCGCGCGGCCTTCGACACGCGAGCATGACCGAAAGCAGGCGGAAGGCGTCATCATACCGGCCCAGGGACACGAAAGCGTCGATGTTACGCAAGTCATAGGGCGAGTAGTTGGCGGCGAAGCCAGGCGAAGAGATATCCCTGACGCGGGCGGCGGCGCGATCGTACGTGGCAGCGACCAGTTCGGGCGGCAGCGCGTCCTCGACCCGGCAGGGCTCGAAGGCGATCGAGGTCGCCGTCGGGTCGATGTCGTCGCGGTCGGCGGAGCCCGGGACGAGACCCACCTTCATCTTCTCGGCGGTCATTCGGATCGAGCGCGTCAGGCTGGCGGCGAACTCGCCGCCCTTCGCTTTGGCGTGAGCCGCGACGGTCTTATCGCCGATTTCGCGCGCCAGAAATTCGCAGTTGCGCCATGCGCTCAGAGCAAAATAATCGTCCCAATAGCTGTAAGACGGCTTGCTGTAGCCCTCGTGGCTGATCGATGGCGCGAGAAGCCCCTGGAAGCGCGTCCCAGGCCCGTGCTCGGCGTCCCTCCGTGCGCAAAGCTCCTCGATGAACCGTGTCGCACGCACAGCGGGCTCAAAAATCGCGGCGAGGAAGGCGCGGTCGCGGCTGATGCGATAGACGTCGGCGGCAATGCCCACGAACTCGCCCTGCGCGTCGAACTCGATGTCGCTGCCGTAACCCCGGTTTACCGTGCCGTCCACATTGAGGATCGGCGGAACCATCCCGTTCTTGTAGATCCGCTTCGCGTACCAGACGACATAGGCCTTGGCCTCTTCGACGAGGCCGGCCCACAGAAGCGCGAGGGCCTGGGCCGAGCCGTCGCGAATCCAGGTGCGGTCGTAGTTGCGGGGACCGGGCTTGAAGGCGAATTCAGTCGAATTGGCGAGGATGAACGCGGTCTGCGCCTCGACCGTATCGCTCACCTCCTTATCGCCGACCGTGATCTTTCGCGGACCGATCTTCGCCCGCCAATTTTGCGCGATAGCCTCGCGCAACACGTCGAACGTCGCCTCCGCCGTCGGCTCGACGCCATCGCGCATCGGCGACGACGCGACGACGGCGAACCTCGCGCCCGGCGCGAGGGAGAAAGCGAATTCGCAGGCGGCGCTCAGCAGGCCAGAGTCGGAGCGAAGGCCAGTCGCGGTCTTTCTGGGTCCCTTCTCGATGAGTCTCACGACATCGCCATCGTCGAAGTCGGCGACGGCGACCGAGTCGGGCCCGCGCGAGAATGCCGCGTATGGCCGGTCGTTGACGCTGACCTCTCCGCCGTCAACGGCGATCGAATTGATGGCCGCGTGGCCGCCATGTTGCCAGTAGGGATCGACCTGCACGGGGCGCACTGCGAGCGCCAGCGCGCCCTTCCGCGCCGCGGCGCTCCTGTTGGTTACCCGATACTCCACCACCGCGAGGCCGGCGTGAGCGAAGGCGGTGCTTCGGATTTCGACGTCGCCGGCCGCCCACTCGACGGTCGGAATGGGCAGCGAGCCTCCGGCGAGGGATTGGCTGATCGAGGCGCTCGCCGGCGCCCCGTACAGCCTACGGCCGAGGCGGATCAGCGGGGTGATCTGGGGGGAGCCCCGCTGCGGTTCGAGATTGCCGTATTCGTCGAAAAGCGCTTCGCCAGCCCGATCATACTCGCCGAGTACGGTCCAGTAGACCTGGCGTCCGAGCAGCGACTGCGGATAAAGGTCGCCGCGCCCGGCTACCGCCGCGCGCTCGAGTTGACCGATCGGCATGCGGTCCTTGTTCAGAATGCGCAGCTTGAGCTCGTTGACGATCGCGCCCTCCGGCGCGCTCGTTTCGTGGACGGTCAAGCGAAAATAGCGGCTCGTGGTCGAGCGCCACCAGAAGCTGTCGCTGCCGCCATTGCCGGTCAGGATGCGGCCAACCTCGCGAAAGCTCTTGCAGTCGTCGGAGAGATAGACCGAGAAGTCGGTTCCGTAAGCCGCGCCCCATTCGATGAACGCCCCGAGCGGAGAGCGCACATAGCCGAAGTCGACCGTGATGCTCTCACTCTTGGCAAGCTTCACCGGAGCGAAGCCGAGCGCCGCAACCCGTCCCTCTTCCATCACCGACGCAGCGTCGTCGGCGCCGTACAGGTTTATTTCGACGATCTCCTTTCCTCGCTCCGCCTCATGGTCGTCGCAGGTCCAGCGCACGAAACGCGCCTTGATTGGAGGAAAAGCAAACACGTCCTGCCCGCCCTCGCCGTGGCGCGTGTGACAAAGATGGGTCCACCGCTTGCCGTCGAGCGAGGACTTGAACCCGTAGACGACCGGCGCATCCGGGCCCCAATAGACCTCCAGTCCGGCGAGGGTGGCGGCTTTGCCCATGTCGATTTTGAGCCAGGGCTTTTTCGCCGGCTTCGACTTCCACGCGGTGGCGTAGCGGTCGTCGATGGCGAGACGCGGATCGCCGCTGCTGGCGGTCGCCTTCCACCGATCCTTGCGCGGCGCTTTCATCCCAAGCTCCGTTCGCCGCGGGGGCCGAGACCCGCGAGTTCGCGCCGCGCCCTTCATCGCCGCCGCGCGCCGCCGCCGGGCCTGCCGGGCCATGCGAGGGTAAGGTCCTTGCGCAACTGTCTGAGGCCTGGCGTCACGATTCGCTTGCCGAACTGGCGTCTGAGCCCAAAGGCCTGGCGAATAAGCATATTCGCGTAGAGGCCGGGGCCGCTCGAATAAATCCGCCAGCCGCCATCTACAGCGATATTGTCCGCCCCGACCCGCGCCCATTCGTCGCTCGCTTGATACCGGTCGAGAAACGCCGCATCGCTGCTGCTGAAATAGGCGTTGCGCTGCCTCAGCGAGGCGTGCGCAAGCCGATCCGTCACAGCGATCGGGTTGGCGACCAACAGCGCCTCCCACAGCGCGGCGAATTCGCCGATGTCGCTCATCGCCTCGCCATAGCGCAGATGCGAATGCGTATACATGAGCCCGATCTCGCGGCCGAAGAACGACGCCGATTCAGCCCGCCGAAAGAACGTCTCCGGGCCGCCGTGATAGCCGATCGGCCTGTCCATGAGGCGCGCGCCATCGGAAAAGAGGAGATGTTTGCGGATGAGACCCAGGTGCCGACGCGCCTGGACCCGGGTGAACAAGCCGCCGATCATGCTTTGCGTCATTGGCAGAAGCGAGAAGGCGAGCCCGGTTTGCCTGTCGCTTGGGTGCAGCAAAAGCTGCGGCTCGCCGCCTTCGGGCCGGAACACGGCATAGCCGGCGACAACTCCGTCGCGAACAAGGAACGCGTTGAACTCCTTGCGCATCGTGGCGGCGAGCGCGTCGAGCTCCCTGGCCCGCTTGGGATCGCGCTTCGCACGGCGAAGGATGGCGGCGTAGCGGCGAAGCTGCTCGTAGAGCAGAACCACCGTCCAGGCGCTCGTCATCCAGTCGTGTTTCGTCGGATCGACCGGCTGAAGAGAGTCGTTCCAGTCGCCGTTGCCATAGCGAATAAGGTGGGCGCCGGGGATGAAGCGCGCGCCCACCGTCTCCATCAGCTTGTCGATGTGGCGGGTCACCGGATCGACGCGCGCGGTCTTGTCGAAATTATCCTCGCGGCGCCACGCGATCGTCTCGTCGAGGAATGCAAAATCGCCGGTGGCTTCGATATAGTCGCAGAGCGCCTTGAGCGGCCAGACGATGATGTCGCCATGCGACTCCTTGCTCTGCACATTGGAATAGGGCTCGAGCATGAACCACTGCGGCCAGTCGCCGCTGTCTTCGTATTGCTGCGCGAACAGAATGCGCAGAATCTCTTTGACCGGCCGATCGTGCTCGAGCGTCAGCAGGAGTTCGACCGAGCCCTGGCAGACGTCGCGCGTACCCCAGGCGCCGCCGGTATATTGCTCGAGACCGTGCGGCGCGGTGAGATGGATTATGGCGTCATGGGCGAGCCAGGGGAAGATCGTGTCGACGGCAAGCGCGTCGGCGGAATTCTTCGCGCTTTTCACCCGAATGCCGCGGGTGAGATTGCGCCAGAAGCGGTCGCCGGGCTTGAGCATCTGAGCTTCGCCGACATTTCTGGTGTATTTCGCGGCCAAGGCGTTCGCGTGCTTCGCGTCGGTCATCGAACCGACGACCGCAAACACGAATTCTTTGGTCGGGCGGGTGCGGATGGCGGCATATGCGCCGGTGCGACGCTTTCCGTCGGCGTAGAGGAGTTCGTCGCCGCCGATCGCCTCGATGCGCCCGGGAGTGCTTGTGACCAAGTGATAGACGGCGTCTGGATATTTTTGACCCCAGAGATGATCGGGATCCGGCCGGAAGGCGAAGCGCTTTCGTCTGGCGTCGATCTCGATGCGGCCGTGATGGGCGAATTCCTGCTCGCCGAGGACGAGTTGGCCGAAAACGAGGAAGCGGCACGGTTTGCCTTCGACGATCACCCGCCATTGCATGGCCGGCTCGTCGCCGGCGACAGTCGCGGAGACCGTGATCGTCCGCTCGCTGAGCTGGTAAAGCCAGCGACAATCGTTCAAGCCCATTTCGAAGGCGGAGGGCACGGTCAGCAGCCGCCACCCGTCCTTGGTTTCCATCAACATCCTGAGCCCGCTGGCGCGGGTAATGTTGTAGGGATCGCGCGAGACGGAAAAGAGCTTGTGGAACGACGTGTTGCCGATGGTGAGTTGCGCGCCGAACACGCCGTGCATCCACGCGGTCGCGCACAAGAATGCGTCGTCGGGTAGCATCTTCTCGCCGCTGCGCGGCAGAGCGCCATGGCGGCGCGCCACCACGCGCTCCTTGTCGCGCAGGACGATATGGCGGCTGTGCGTTCTTCCCGGCGTGAAGAAGGATAGAAGTCGACCGTCGACCCGTTCAACGTGGGTGCGCCTGCGGTAGCGCGCCCGGATCGCCTTCTCGTCGAGCGTCCCGGCGACCGCGGATGGCGCGTCGTGCAGCAGACTGCGTGCGGGGACCGTGAGGGCGCCCTCGCGCGGCGCCCAATCCGCGCCGGCGCGCTCGACGATTTCGATCTGGCTCAGATCGCCGTCGTTCGACGCCGCCGGATGATCGGGGGCAAAGACGCCAAAAAACGTCCACGACGTTGCGGCGCCAGGCGTCAACGTGACAGCCTTCGACTGCAAAGCCGCGCAACCGGTCTCAAACTGAAGTCGCTTCGAAGGCAGGGCAGTCCCGAACCCGGCGCTGAACTCATCGGCGTCACGGTGGCCGGGTCCCATCAAGTCGCGAAAATCGGTCGCGAAGCCGGCAGCGCCTTCAAGGCAACCGTGCGCGGCCCAGGGAAACGTCCCCCCTTGCGAAAGGTTCTGCCGGGTCATGAGCACGTGGTTCAGGCGCGGATGCTGCGCGATGTGGTGATCGAGATACTGACTGACGTAGGCCTCGTTGTTCATCAAGAAGCCTTGATCGCCGAGCCCAAGATCCTGGATGAAGACAGCGTCGCAGGAGAGGTCGCTGTCGCGCCGGTTTGCGACATCCACCCGCCAGTACCACGCGCTCAGACGGGGATGCAGCCAAAGCGTGACTCGATGGGTGACGCCGCCCTTTTCTCCCTCCCAGACAAAGCGGTCGTTCGAGCCGCCGACGCGAAGCCCACCCTCGGGTCCGATGACCGGCAGGATTGCCGGCTTGCCCCCGCCGACGCGCAGGAAAACCCGCCCCAGGCCGCTGGCGAGAGGCGAGCTGAGCACCTGGTTGATCATGATCCGGCGTTCCGGCGCGATATGCTCGATGGCGAAGATCGCGCCGCTTGGCAAGACGCTGACGGAGACCCCCGCGCCGTTGGCGATCTGCACGAGCCCGAGATCGTCCCGCCGCGGCGTCGTCAGACTCTCTGTGGGCGAGCTGGACATTCCCTCTCCTTTGAACGGTCTTGTCAGTCCGACAAAGCCAACAGTCTTTTTATCCAGTTCGCAATCCGCCCGCCCAGCGAATTGAGGACCAGGCGGGGAAGATTGATCGGCTTGTGCGCGCCCTCGCTTGATTGGCCGGTCAAACGGGCTTCAAGATTGTGCGAGAATTCGGCGATCATTCGCCCGGCGAGATTTCGCACCAGGCTGGGCCGCCCAAACTGGGCCAGCGCGCCTTTGAGGGCGTAGCCGATCGCAAGCTCGACCCGGGCGGTCCCCGGCGCCTCGCCGTCGACGATGCGGTAGCGAATTTCGCCTTGCATGGTCGAGCGCTCGCTGGCGTCGGCGCCTGTTCCCAGGATTCGTCCGGCAAGATTTTCCTCGTCGCGCTCGATGAGGGCGCCGCCGCGGAAGACGGGAGAGATCGGCCCAAATCTGACCTGAATGCCGCCCTCGACCCGGTTCGGGGCCGGCTCGCCGTCGACGACGGCTCCGGGAATGCAATCGGCGATCTCGCGGATGCGGCCGAACGCGGCGAACACCTCCGCCGGGGGGAGGCCGACGGTGAAACTCTGTTCGAAACTGCCTGTCGGCGTGAAGGCCGCGGCGACCGTCGCGGCTGGCGGGGGAATGCGCGGCGCCACGGTCTTTGGCGCGGGCCCCGCGGCCGCCGCCAGGTCGGATCCGATCCGCGCCCCGATCGGGCCCAAGCCGCGGCGAGGATCAGCGACGATGGCGGCAATCCCACGCCCGCGCCGCTCGGCGATGACGCTCCGGACCGCCTGGACGATCCCGACATAGCCGGTGCAACGGCATAAGTTGCCGCTGAGCCCGAGGCGGATGCGCCGCTCGTCAGGCTCGCGCAGGCGAAGGACCAGATCGCGAGCGGAGACCAGCATTCCCGGCGTGCAATATCCGCATTGCAACGCGTGCTCGCGGTTGAACGCGGCGCGCAGCTCGACTGCGATCTCGTCGTCGTCGAGGCCCTCGATGGTGATGACATCAGCGCCGCCGCAGGCGCCGGCGAACGTGATGCACGAGCGGATCGGCTCGCCGTCGACGAGAAGCGTGCAGGCCCCGCAAACCCCATGCTCGCATCCCAGATGCGTTCCGGTGAGGTTGAGAGTCTCGCGCAGAAAGTCGGCGAGATGCCGGCGAGGTTCGACCTCCGCCGAGACCGCAAGGCCGTTGACGTTGAGCGACAAAGCGCATCGTCTGGCCCTGGGTCGCGTTCATGCCGCGTTCTGGACCTCCGCCGGCACCTGCCCGCTCGCCTGGGCAATCGCGCGCCGCAGCACCGTGACATGGACGTGACGGTCGACGGGGTCGCTCATGCCGGCTGCGGCCAGCAACGCATCGGCGGCGGACGACGTCGAAGCGCGCGGCGAACGACGGGCCGATCGCGCCGCCGAACAGCATGCGGGCGTCCTCGATCACCACCGGCGCCGCCTCGACGGCGCCGATCACGGCGCGCCCGCGTCCCGCCTCCGCATCGATCACCACCGCGCCGATCGCCTCGGCAAATTCCCCGACCTTGCGGCAATGCTTGACGTAACCCCAGCGCGCGGATGACCGGCAGAGCCGGCAAGCGGACCGCCGTCACGATCTCGTCGGCGGCGAGCGCCACGTCCATCGCGCCGACCACGAACTCGCCAATCGCGATGCGCCGGCTCCCCCGCGCCCGCGAGGCGATCTCGACCTCGGCCGCCAGCGCCGAGAGCGCCGAAACCCAGTCCGCCGCCGGGTCGGCATGGGCGAGGCTCCCGCCGATCGTGCCGCGGTTGCGCACCGCCCGGTAGGCGATGCCGGCGGCGACGCGAGCCATCATGCCGTTCGCAACATCGGGGACCCGGCCGTCTTCGATATCCGCGTGGGTGACACAGGTGCCGATGACCAGCGAGCCGTCCGCCCGCTCGATCCGCCGCAATTCCGGCACGCCGGAAATATCAACGATGCGGCCCGGCTCGACCAGCCGGAGATTGAGCATCGGGCCGAGCGATTGTCCGCCGGCCATGATCTTGGTCGTCCCGTCGGCGTCGGCGATCATCGACAGCGCGACAGCGAGGTCGCGGGGCCTCTCCATGGCGAAGCGCGCCGGCTTCATGCGGCCGTCTCCCGCTCCGTCGCGAGCGAGCGCGCCGCGAGCACGGCTTCAACGATGCGCCTTGGCGTTATCGGCGAATGGCGGAGTTCGACGCCGAGCGGCCTCAGCGCGTCGTTGACGGCGTTGGCGATCGCGGCGGGCGGCGCGATGGCGCCGCCTTCGCCGACGCCCTTCGCGCCGAACTCCGTATAGGGCGAGGCGGTCTCCATGTGGACGATCCGCGCAGCCGGCGCCTCCGGAGCGCCGGGCAGAAGGTAATCGGCGAAAGTCGAGGCTTGCGGCTGACCGGCGGCGTCGAACAGCATTTCCTCATAGAGCGCCGTGCCGACGCCCTGGGTGAGACCGCCGTAGATCTGGCCGTCGACAACGAGCGGATTGACGAGGACGCCGCCGTCCTCGACGACGACATAGTCGAGGATTTCGACCTCGCCAAGCTC
Organism: uncultured Alphaproteobacteria bacterium; assembly: GCA_963767245.1. Classification (GTDB taxonomy): domain Bacteria; phylum Pseudomonadota; class Alphaproteobacteria; order Rhizobiales; family Beijerinckiaceae; genus Roseiarcus. The sequence continues at coordinate 232,981 of CAVYDG010000021.1, read as the reverse complement.
CGGGTCGACGGCGACGGCCACCGCATGGGCCGCGTAGCTGAAAACACCAGTATCGCGGGCGGGCCTATAGCCGCTCGTGGCTTCGAGGCCGCTCGCGTCGACGTCGGCGGGAAGATCCTGCGGGCGCCGGTAAAACGTGCGCGCGATCGTCGGCAGCGAAACCTCGCCGGACGGACCGAGCACCCGTCCGTTCTCGAATCGCGCGTCTTCCACGCGGGCCTGGATGAGATGGGCGCCGATGCGCGTCGCCCTGTCCGCAAGCTCGCGGCACGCGGCAGCGACCGCGCCGCCGGCCATCACCATCGCGCGCGAGCCCCAGGTCCCGGTCGAATAAGGCGTCATCGCCGTATCGCCGAGCACCACCCGAATCCGCGCCACCGGAACGCCGAGGATTTCATGCGCGACCTGGGCCAGCGTCGTCTCGAGGCCTTGCCCATGCGAATGAAGGCCGATGCGCAATTCGAGCCCGCCGTCCGGCGTCAGCCGCGCGCTCGCCTGCTCGCGGCCGGGCACCATGGGGATGCCCCAGCCGGCATAGACGGACGTGCCATGCGCCGACTGCTCGCAATAGATCGCCAGGCCCAACCCAACACGGCGCCCGTCCGGCTCGCCCTTCCTTTGTCGGGCTCGTACCGCATCGACATCGATCGTCTCGAGTGCGCGCCTCAGCGCCTGCGGATAGTCGCCGCTGTCGAAATGCTTCCGGGTGATGTTCTCGAACGGCATCTGTTCGGGCCGGACGAGATTCTTGAATCGCACTGTTTCGGGCGGCAACCCCGCGGCGGAAGCGACCGCGTCAAGCGCCAGCTCGAGCGCGAAGCACACCCCCGTCCTGGCGACGCCGCGATAGGGCAGGACCGGACATTTGTTGGTCGCGACCGACCAGGTGCGGCAACGATAGGCCGGAAAATCGTAAGGACCGGGAAGGATGCTGGCGAGCTGCGCGGCTTCCAGGCAAGCGGTGAACGGATAGGCCGAGTAGGCGCCGGAATTGACGCTTCCCTCGCAGTCGACGCCGCGCAAGCGCCCGTCGCGCTCGGCATAGACGGTGATCTCGTAATGGTGCTCGCGGCAATTGGCGTTGGCGGTCAGGTGCTCACGCCGATCCTCGAGCCAGCGGACGGCGTGGCGGCGGCGAAGCGCAAGCCAGCCGAGGCAGATTTCTTCGGTGAGCAGGATGCCCTTGTAACCGAAGCCGCCCCCGACGTCGGGCGAGACGATCCGCACGCGGCCTTCTTCCAGGCCGAGGCATTCGGCGAGGCCGGTGCGAATGACATGCGGCATCTGGCTCGCGGTCGTCAGCACGAGCTGGTCGGCTCGATGGTCGAGCACGGCGACCGAGCCGCGTCCTTCGATCGGCGCCATGCACTGGCGCGCGGTCGAAATCGTGCGCGAGACCTTGATCGGCGCATCGAAGGCCGCTGCAATGCCGGTGTCGATGAACGTCTCGAGGAAGACATTGTCGCCCCAATGCTCGTGCACGAGGCTCGAACCCGGCTGGCGCGCGACGCGCAGGTCGCAAACCGCCGGAAGCTCGTCGAGGTCCAGGGTTATGCTCGCGGCGACGTCTTCCGCTTCGGCGCGCGTCGGGGCGACGCACATGGCGATGAGTTCGCCGACGTGCCTGACCTTGCCGGTCGCCAGCGGCGGCTGCTCGGAGACCTTGAAGCCCGGCAATCCCGACGCCGCCCGGATCGCCTTCACTCCGGTGAGATCCGCGGCGGTGAAAACCCGGTCGCGAACGGCTTCCGGGATATCGACGCCGCGAATGCGGGCATGCGCCAGCGGGCTGCGGACGAAGGCGACGTCCTGCATGCCGGGCAAGCGGATATCGCCGACGTATTGGCCCAAACCCCGCATTAGCCGCTCGTCTTCTTTGCGCGGCAGCCGCGCGCCGACGCCCTCGGACGTTTTGGGGTCGTCAGCGTCGGTCAATGCGAGACGTCCTCGATCAGGCGCCGCGCCGCCCGGACGAGCTGGCCATTCGGGCGACAAAGCTCTTCGAGAATGGTGAAATGATTGGCGCCGGCGATCGGCAGCAATGGGCCCGGCGTATGAGCCGCCGCGCGCAACCCATGAAGCTTCCGCGAATCGCGGACGAGCGCGGGAAGCTCGCGCGTCCCGTAGGCGATGGCGAGCGGCTTCGGCGAGGTCGGCGGCGACAGCACGGGCGACAGGGTCGCGATCTCCTGCTCGCTGAGCTTCAGCGCATCGTTGAGCGCGGTGTCGCGCAGCGGCTTAAGATCATAGACGCCGGAAATAGCCAGCCCCGCCACGACCCGCCGATGCCCGAGATGCAGCGCCGCCAATTGCGCGCCGGCCGACCAGCCAGACACAACCACGGGGCCTGCGACGCCGTGGGCCGGTCCCTGGTCGCCGAGCCAGTCGAGCGCGGCGCCGATCTCCCGCACGATTGTCGTCAGGCGCGCTTGCGGCGCGAGCGTATATCCCGGCATCGCGACCGACCAGCCGGCGAGCGCCAATCCTTCGGCATAAGCGGCGAAGAGCTCGCGGGAGTTCCGCAGCCAATAACCGCCGTGGATGAAAACAAGGCAAGGCGCGCCTGGGTCGGGCGCCGGGTAGAGATCGAGCGCCGTCCGCGCGCCGGGCGCGTACGGAATGTCGAGCGCGCCCGGATGGGCTTTGCGGTAGGCGGTCGAGGCGGCGTTGCGCGCCTCGACCAGCGCCGAGCTGTTCGCAACCGCCGCGTTGTTGTCGTAGGCCGCATTGCGTTGAGCCTGATCGAGCGACGCCCAAATAGCTTGAGGCGCGGGCGCCTCGGCGACGATGCTCACGCCGCCACGGCCTGCGGCAGAATGGGCGAATCGGCGTCGAAGCGCTTGCCCGCGCGCAAGCAGAAGGCCGGACGGAGCAGGCGCTCGGCGACCACCTTGGTGTCTTCGTTGTCACGCAAGAGGAAGCGCCCGCGATCGTCATTGAGCACCGTGACGTCGGCCTCAAACCCCGGCTTAAGCGCGCCGATCCGGTCGGCGAGGCCGAGCATCTCTGCGGCATTGCGCGTCACCATCGGCACGACCGTCTCGAGCGGCAGGCCGAGCGCCATCATCGAGCTCATCGCCTGGGTGAGGCTGAAGCGGGCCTGGCCTTTGAACGGGTGATTCTCCTCGTCGGCGTGCTCGCGCGGCGTGCCGGGCGGCGCGGGGACCTCGGTGTTGTAGCCGTGCATGTCGGCGCCGAGCGTATGCGGGACCACGCCGGCGTCGAGCGCCTTGCGCGCCAGCCGATAGGAGAAATGGCTGCCATGGCCGACGTCAACCTTCAATCCCTTGTCGAGCGCCGCCTTGATGACCTTATGGACCTCGCCCTTCCGGTTGACGAAGCCGCCGGGGTGGCGGGTGAAGGGATGCGCCAGCACGTCGCCGGCCTTCAAGAGCGGAATGACGCGTTCGAGAATGGTGTCCGCGTCCTCCCCGTTGGCCCCGCTGTCCGGCAGGCCCCACAGCGTGCCGAAATGGACATAGAGCGGCAGATCGGTCCGGCGGCCGATTTCCGCCGCCATCTCCATGACCCGGATGCCCCAGCGGGCGAAGCCGCCGATCTCGGCGTGCCCCTTGATGCCGCGGACGATGTCCTTGTTGGCGTTCGCCGAGGCGACGGTCGCGTCGATATCGACGCCGGCCGGGCTATAGAGGTTGGGATAGAAATGGCCTTCGAGGCCGCCGACCAGATAGGCGGAGAGGAACGCATAAGTCCGCGTCTCGGCCGTTTCGGCGACGAAATGCCGGAAGCCCGGCAAAGTCATGCAGGACGGCCCGCCCTGGTCGACAACGGTGGTCACGCCCGAGCGCACGCCGACCATGTCGGCGTTGAGGCCGAACCGTCCGGTCACATATTGGTAGACATGACCATGGGTGTCGATGAGGCCCGGCAGCACCAGCTTGCCGGAGACGTCGACCGTCTGCGTCGCGGCGCTGGAAAGGATCGAAGGCTCGACCGCGGCGATGCGGCCGTCGCGAACGGCGACGTCGAAGATTCCGTCGATGCCCGAAGCCGGGCAGATGACCCGTCCGCTGCGCAGCAGCAGATCGTAACCGCTTCTCACTGACATAATCTGCGCCTCCTTCGGCGGTGTCGTGGCAAGGGTAGCGCGTTTCAGCTTGGCCGGTAAGATGGCGAATGATGGCGGTGAACTCCGGCCAAATATCAGCTATTGAGGTTTGGCGTCGTGGGACGGAATCCGGCGCCGTCGGACGGGTGAGGTGATGGAGACAAAATTTCCGAGTAACTGGATGTGGTCGGAAGCGTTCGAGGTGCTGGCGCGCGCGGAACGCATGCATCGCCAATTTTTCCAGCCCGCCGGGTCCCCATCGTCGGTTGCCTGGGAGCCGCCAGTCGACGTTCTCGAGACCGAGCACGCGGTGCTCGTGCTCGTTGCACTGCCCGGGGTCGACTTCAACGAGGTCAAAGCGCTCATCAGTCAGGGTGAACTGCTGATTTCAGGATCGCGGACCTACCCGCCGGAGATGCGCACCGCGACCATCCATCGTCTTGAGCTGCCGCAGGGCCGATTTGAACGCCGCATTCGCCTCCCGGCGGGCCGGTATAGCGCCGTTCATCGGACGTCGTCCAACGGGTGCCTGCTGGTTACGCTTGAAAAGTCAGAGGCCGCCAATGGCTGAGACAACGGCCGCAGCAGCGGGAGATAACCTCGGCGGGGCGCCTTCGCCGCCGCTGCCGCCTGACGCCCTGATCATCGTGCCGGTCCGCGGCATGGTGCTCTATCCCGGTGTTGTGCTGCCGGTGACGCTGAACCGTCCCCGCTCGGTGCTGGCGGCACAACGCGCGGTCAAGGAGCAGAGGCCGATCGGCGTCATCATGCAGCGGAGCGCCGCGGTCGAAGATCCGCTTCCCGTCGACCTTCATCGGATTGGGACGGTCGCCAATATCGTTCGCTACATCACCGCGCCGGATGGAACCAATCATCTCATCTGCCAGGGCGACCAGCGGTTCCGGGTCCTCGACTATCTGACCGGCTGGCCGTTCTTCGTCGCGAAGACAGAGAGAATTCCCGAGCCCACCCCGTCGTCGGACGAGATCGAGGCCCGGTTCGTCCACCTCAAAGGCCAGGCAATCGAGGCGATCCAGCTCCTGCCGCAGGCGCCCAATGAATTGCTGGCGACCATCCAAGGCGTCGATTCGCCGGGCGCGCTCGCCGATTTGGTGGCGACTTTCATGGACGCGACGCCGGACGAGAAGCAAGAGATTCTCGAGACGGTGGATCTCGGCGCCCGAATGGAGCGGGTCTCGCGACTTCTCGCCCATCGGATCGAGGTTCTCCGATTGTCGCAGGAGATCGGCCGGGAAACCAAAGCGTCGCTCGACTCCCGCAACCGCGAGGTTTTGCTGCGCGAGCAGATGGCGGCGATTCAGCGCCAGCTCGGCGAAGCCGATGAGGGAAAATCGGCCGAGATCGCCGAACTCGAGAAGGCGATCGCCAAGGCGCAAATGCCAAAAGAGGTCGACGACCAGGCGCGCAAGGAGCTCAGGCGACTGCAGCGCATGCCCGAAGCGGCGGGCGAGTATGGGATGGTGCGGACGTACCTCGACTGGCTGGTCGACCTGCCATGGGTCCTCCCCGAGGAGGCGCCGATCGACATAGCGGCGGCGCGCCGCATCCTCGACGAGGATCATTTCGGCCTGGAAAAGATCAAGCGCCGCATCATCGAATATCTCGCCGTGCGCAAGCTGGCGCCGGACAGCAAGGCCCCCATCCTGTGCTTCGCCGGACCTCCAGGCGTCGGCAAGACGTCGCTCGGCCAGTCGATCGCCCGCGCCATGAACCGCAAGTTCGTCCGGGTCAGCCTCGGCGGCGTCCATGACGAAGCGGAGATCCGCGGCCATCGGCGAACCTATATCGGCGCTTTGCCCGGCAACATCATTCAAGCCATCCGCAAGGCGGGCGCCCGCAACTGCGTCATGATGCTGGACGAGATCGACAAGCTCGGCGCCGGCATCCAGGGCGACCCGGCCTCCGCAATGCTGGAGGTGCTCGATCCCGAGCAAAACAACAGTTTCCGCGACAACTACCTCGCTGTGCCGTTCGACTTGAGCCGCGTCGTGTTCATCGCTACCGCGAACCTGCTCGACACCATCCCCGGCCCGCTTCGCGACCGGATGGAGATCATCAGTCTCGCCGGCTACACGGCCGGCGAGAAGTTTCAGATCGCGCGCCGCTATCTTGTGCCGCGCCAACTGAACGCCAATGGCCTGAAATCCGGCCAGGTCGAGATCGCCGATGACGCGCTCAAGGGCATCATCGAGCACTATACGCGGGAGGCTGGGGTCCGGAACCTTGAGCGCGAGATCGGGCGCGTCCTGCGTCAGGCTGCAATGCGGATCGCCGAGGGCGAGAGCGGGCCGATCGCAATCTCCGCCGACGATAGCTTAGGCATTCTGGGCCCGCCGCCGTTCGAGGACGAGGTGGCGATGCGCACCAGCATTCCCGGCGTGGCGACCGGGCTCGCTTGGACGCCGGTCGGCGGCGATATTCTGTTCATCGAGGCGACCGCGACTCCGGGAAACGGCCGGCTGATCCTGACCGGCCAGCTCGGCGAGGTGATGAAGGAAAGCGCCCAAGCCGCGCTCAGCATCGTCAAGAGTCGCTCCGGCTCGTATGGAATCGACGCCTCCCGGTTCGAGAAAACGGACATCCATATCCATGTGCCGGCGGGCGCGACGCCTAAGGACGGCCCGAGCGCGGGGGTGGCGATGTTCATGGCGCTCGTTTCGCTTCTCACCGATCGCACCGTGAGCAGCGACACTGCGATGACCGGGGAGATCAGCCTCAGAGGATTGGTGCTGCCGGTCGGCGGCATCAAGGAGAAGGTCGTCGCCGCGCACCGAGCCGGGATCCGGCGCGTCATGCTGCCGGCGCGCAACAAGCGGGACTTCGAAGACATCCCAGAAGAGGTGCGCCAGCAATTGACGTTCGTGTGGCTCGAACGGGTGGACGATGCGGTGTCGTCGGCCTTCGAGCCGGCGAGGCAGTCAAAGGATCTGGTCGCCGAATAGCCCCCGGGACGTCGCACGACGCCCAACAAAATGGCGAAGCAATGGAAGCCCGTCTCGAGCCAATCGAAAATCACCCCGCCGTTCAGGCCACGGTCCAACTCGTCTCGCCCGCGGTGGTCGAAAAACCGGGGCGAATCATAAGCGGCCTTTGAATCTCGCGAGACGGCGAACCTCGCGTTCAGGGTCAGGCGCCGTCCGTCGCCTCGCCGCCGAAACTTGCGCGGCTGAAACAGCGGCTTCGTAGCTGTTGCCGAAATGAGTGCGGACGTAGTTGACGACGTCGGCGACTTGCTTGTCGCTCATCATCCGTCCGACCGGCGGCATGCCCCTGAGCCCCTGAACAGCACCGTCAGCATGAAGTCCGCCGAAGCGAGCTTTTTGTCGGCGGCGAGCGGCGGATAGGCTGCGGCGCCGGCCGCGCCTTTCGCGTCCGGCTGGTGGCAGGCGGCGCAAACGTTCCCGAAGAGATCGGCCCCGCCCTGTTCGGTGAATACCCAACCGCTGCTCATCGGAACGCTTTTCACCGGGGCGTCGTCGGCCAAGACCGGCGCGCCGCCGGCAGCCGTCAGCGGCGAGCGCAAGGCCAAGAAGCACGACGACGTCTCACAACGCGACGACGCGCTTGTGGAGGCGGCGGATCGCGTCCAGGGCCGAAAGAATCGCGCCCTCCTGCCAGGCGGGAATGTAGGAAGCATGTTCGCCCGCGAGAACGATGCGGCCGTCGATCTGACAGAGGTCCGTCGTAATGCGCGCTTCGCGCTTCATCCGACCAGTCGCCCGCGCACCCAAGCGTGAACGGGACCCGGTGCCAGGCGACCGAAACTCCGTTCTCGAACTCGGCGCGATATTGCGGGTGGAGCTGGGCGCCGAACTCGACCGCACGCTTAAGTCTCTCGGCCGGCGCCATCGCCGTGAACTCGTAAGAGTTTGGTCCGTCGAAGGTGTAGCCGCCGAGCAGCACGCCCTTGCCGCCAGCGTTGAAATTCGTGCTTGGGTAGGAAATCTGCCGGATCGGCAGGTCGGTGTAGCTGATCCCGCCGAAAATGTGCTCGTCCTCTTCCCAGAAGCGGCGCGAGAACTGCAGCCCGAACTTGACCGCCGAAGCGTATGGAACGGCGTCGATCGCGGCCTTCATTGGCGGCGACACATTGATCGAGAGCTGGCTAAGAATGGTGAGCGGCAGCGCGCACACGCACCAGTCGGCGCTGACCTCCTGCGCGACCCCGCCGGCGGCGAGGTCCTCATATGTGACGCTTACGCCGGTCTCGTTCTGCCGGATGGCGGTGACTTTCGCGCCGTATCGAATGCGATCGGGGAGCTGCCGCGCGAAAGCCTCGCCGATCCTGCCCATGCCGCCGACCGGCTGGAACATCGTGGTCTGAAAGTCATAAGAGAGGAAGCTCTGCAGGCCCCGCCACAGGCGCGAGGTCAAAATGTCGTGCAGCCCGATCGGCTCGCCCGCGACGGGCTCGGCGTCGAGGCCGCCGCCCGGATCCTTGGCGTAACCGCGGTGATAGGCCGAATCGTCGCCGGCCTTGTAGCGGAAGTCCTTGTCGAGCGCGCCAAGGGCTCTGAGCGCCTCGAGCAGAATCTCGCGATCTTCCGCCGACACCTCGTCGTCGAGCGCGCCTTTTCGCGCCGCCTTGGCCAGGAGCTCGGAGACGCCGCCGTCGAAATCGGCCTTGACGTCCCGGATGCGCTGCGGCTTGCCATCGAACGCTTTGGCGGAATGCAGGTACGCGTTGTGGTTGAGCTGGATGAAAGGCTCGAGCGCGACCCCGAACCGGCGGCAATAGTCCAGTATCGCGTGATGATGATAGGGAATGCGCCACGGCCCCGGATTAATGTACAGGCCGGGGTCGAACTCGCAGGTCTGCGTCGCCCCGCCGAGTTCGGTAAAGACGTCTCCGCCCCTGATCGTCCAATTCCGTCCGCCAGGACGGGAGTTATATTCGAGGACGCTGACGCGATAGCCCGCGCGCCCGAGTTCGATCGCCGCCGTCATTCCGGCAAGGCCGGCGCCCAGGACAATGACCGAAGCGCCCTTGGGATCGCCATCGAGCTTGATCGGTCCGCGATAAGGCGATTCTGACGCAAAACCAAGCCGGGCCATGGCCTGGTAGGCTGCGGAAGCCCCGGCGGCCGCGCCGACCAGTTCAAAGAGTTTTCGCCGGCTCAATGCGGGTTTCGCCACGTCGCTCATCGGTTGACCTTACGCGTCGCCTGCGGGCGAAGTCGAGCGTTCAGGGCCGCTCGAGCCGCGCAAGGACGGCTGCGAGCGGCGACGCATGCGCGAGCACGAGATCTGCGGCGGCGGCGACGTCGTCGATCGGGGAATGCGGCAGGTGCGCTGGCGGATCGATGCAATCGCTGATGAGGGCAACGATGCAATCGTCTTGCGGATGGATCGGCGGCTTGCCGTTGGCCGCACGATGGACCTCGATCTTGGGCAGGGCATCGCGCTTGAACCCCTCGACCAGGACGAGGTCGACCGGGGCGAGCAGGCGCAGAAGCTCGGCGAGCGACGGCTCTGGCGCGCCGCGCAATTCCCGCATCAACGCCAGCCGGTTGGCGGAAGCGACCAGCACCTCTTGCGCGCCCGCGGTCCGATGGGCAAAGGAATCCTTCCCCGGCAGGTCGAGATCGAAGCCGTGATGGGCGTGTTTGATCGTCGATACGCTCAAGCCGCGGCGGTTCAGCTCGGGAATGAGCCGGACGATCAGGGTCGTCTTGCCCGCTCCGCTGAAGCCGGCGAAGCCGATCGCGCGCATGGGTCCTGGCCTCTCCTTCGGTCCGCCCCGCCTCATGTAGGGTGCTGCCCCGGGAAACGCGAACGGGAAAGCGTCAGGCGAGCCGCCGGCGCCGATTTCGCGGCATAGGCAAAACGCCCTTCCCGATAATAGATTGCCCTGTCGCCGCCCGACCTCGCCGAACACGACCTTAGGAATCGCCTCCGGGAGCCATCATGACCGACGCCGACGTTTTCGCCGCGTTCCGCCCCGAGGTTCTCTCGCAGACGCCGCTCAGGGCCGCGATCACCGCCGCCTACCGCCGCCCGGAACCCGAGTGTGTGCCGCCTCTCCTCGCGATGGCGGAAGCGAATCCGGACGAGGCCACGCGCATCGAGGCGCTGGCCCGCGGCCTCGCCGCTCGTCTGAAGGCGAAGACGCGCTCGAGCGGCGTCGAGGGCCTGATTCACGAATATTCGCTTTCGAGCCAGGAGGGCGTGGCGCTGATGTGTCTCGCCGAGGCGCTGTTGCGCATTCCCGACGCCGCGACGCGCGACGCCCTGATCCGCGACAAGCTCGCGCCCGGCGACTGGCGCGCGCATCTCGGCCACAGCCCGTCGGTGTTCGTCAACGCCGCTACGTGGGGCCTGGTGCTGACCGGCCGCCTGGTGACGACCACCAGCGAGCAAGGCCTGTCGGCTGCGCTCACGCGGCTCATCGCCCGCAGCGGCGAACCGATCATCCGTCGCGGCGTCGACGTCGCCATGCGCCTGATGGGCGAACAGTTCGTCACCGGCCGGACGATCGAGGAGGCGATCGGAAATAGCCGCGAGCGCGAGGCTCGAGGCTTCACGTTCTCGTACGACATGCTGGGCGAAGCGGCGACCAACGCGAAAGATGCGGCGCGCTATCTCGACGAGTACCAGCGCGCCGTGCACGTCATCGGCAAAGCCTCGCATCGCCGCGGCATCTATGAGGGGCCGGGGATTTCGATCAAGCTTTCGGCGCTCCACCCGCGCTACCAGCGGATCAAGCGCGCCCGGGCGATGAACGAACTCCTGCCACGGGTCAAAGGGCTTGCGGCGCTGGCCAAATCGTACGACATCGGCCTCAACATCGACGCCGAGGAGGCCGACCGGCTCGATCTGTCACTCGATATCCTCGAGGCGCTTTGCTTCGATCCGGATCTCGCGCGCTGGAACGGCCTCGGGTTCGTCATCCAGGCGTATGGGAAACGCTGCGCGTCCGTCATCGACTGGCTGGTCGACCTCGCGCGCCGCTCAGGCCGCCGGCTGATGATCCGCCTCGTCAAGGGCGCCTACTGGGATTCGGAGATCAAGCGGGCCCAGGTCGATGGGCTCGACGGCTTTCCGGTGTTCACCCGCAAGGTCCACACCGACGTCAGCTTCCTTGGGTGCGCGCGCAAATTGCTCGCGGCGCCGGATGCGGTCTTTCCGCAATTCGCCACCCACAATGCCCAGACGCTCGCTTCCGTGCTCGTCTTTGCCGGCCCCAATTTCTATCGCGGCCAGTACGAATTCCAATGCCTGCACGGAATGGGCGAGCCGCTCTACGAAGAGGTGGTCGGCCACGACAAGCTCGACCGTCCGTGCCGGGTCTATGCGCCGGTCGGCTCGCACGAAACGCTGCTCGCCTATCTCGTTCGCCGGCTGCTCGAGAACGGCGCCAACACCTCGTTCGTCAACCGGATCGCCGACGCGAGCGTCGCCATGGACGACCTCGTCGCCGACCCTGTGGCTCAGGCCCGCGCGATCGAGCCGATCGGCGCGCCGCACGAGAAGATCGCGGCGCCGCGCGACCTCTACGCGCCAGATCGCTTGAATTCGCGCGGACTCGACTTCTCCGACGAGCAGCGCCTGGCCGAGCTCGCCGCCGGACTCGCCGCGAGCGCCGAAATTACGTGGCGCGCTTTTCCTCCCGGCGCGGCGCAGGACGAGCCGGGAGAGCCGATCCTGAACCCCGCCGATCCGGGCGACGTCGTCGGCTTCGCGCGTCACGGGCGCGCCGACGAGATCGCCGGCGCGATCAGCGTCGGCGACCGCGCCGCGCCCTCTCTCGCTGCGATTCCACCCTCGGTTCGGGCGGCGATCCTGCGCCGCGCCGCCGACCTCATCGAGGCGCGAAACGATCTGCTCGTCGGCCTCATCGTGCGCGAGGCCGGCAAGTCTTACGCCAATGCGGTCGCGGAAGTGCGCGAAGCTGCCGACTTCCTGCGCTACTACGCCTACGAGGCGGCGCGCACGTTCTCTCCCGGCTCCCCTGCCCCGCTCGGCCTCGTCGTCTGCATCAGCCCGTGGAACTTCCCGCTGGCGATCTTCACCGGCCAGATCGCCGCGGCGCTTGCCGCAGGAAATCCGGTGATCGCCAAGCCCGCCGAAGAGACGCCCCTCATCGCCGCCGAAGCCGTGCGCCTGCTGCACGAAGCCGGCGTTCTGCCTGACGGGCTTCAGCTGATGCCAGGGGCAGGCGACGTCGGCGCGGCGCTGGTCGCCGATCCGCGCGTCCAGGGGGTCGTCTTCACCGGTTCGACCCCGGTCGCGCGGCTGATCGAAAAGGAGCTCGCCGGGCGCCTGACCCGCCGCGGCGCGCCCCTGGCGCTGATCGCCGAAACCGGCGGCCTCAATGCGATGGTGGTCGATTCCTCGGCGCTCGCCGAGCAGGTTGTCGCCGACGTCATATCTTCGGCTTTCGACTCCGCTGGTCAGCGCTGTTCGGCGTTGCGCATCCTCTGCCTGCAGGACGACGTAGCCGACCGCATCCTCGACATGCTGAAGGGCGCTATGGCGCAGCTCGAGGTCGGCGATCCGCGCAAGCTCTCGGTCGACGTCGGCCCGGTCATCACCCCGGAGGCGCGCCATACGATCGTGACCCACATCGAGGCGATGGCGCGCCGCGGACACAGAGTGACTCAAACGCCGCTCGGCGAAGCGGCCGCGCGCGGGACATTCGTCGCGCCGACCCTGATCGAAATCGGTAGAATCGCCGATGTCGAGCGCGAGGTGTTCGGGCCGGTGCTGCACATGCTGCGCTTCAGGCGCGAGTCGCTCGACGCGCTGATCGACGACATCAACGCCGCCGGCTACGGCCTCACCTTCGGCCTCCACACCAGGATCGACGAGACGATCGCGCGCGTGACCGAACGGATCGAAGTCGGCAACATCTATATCAACCGCAACGTCATTGGCGCTACGGTCGGCGTGCAGCCGTTCGGCGGCTCCCGCCTCTCGGGGACCGGCCCGAAGGCCGGGGGGCCGCTCTATCTCTCGCGCCTCGCCGCCGAGCCCGCGCAGGGCGCCCTCGACGGCATCGAGGGCGCGGGCGCGGCGCACTGGGCGGTCCGCGTCTATATCGACTGGCTCCGGGCGGCTGGACACCAGGCCGAAGCCGAGCGTTGCGTCGGCCTCATGGCGCGCTCGCCGCTCGGCGCGCGGATCGAACTCAGAGGGCCGGTCGGGGAGCGCAATGTCTACACGCTCAAGCCGCGCGGCCGGATCGCGGCGGTCGCGGCAGGCCAGAGCGGAGCACTGGTCCAGATCGGCGCGATCCTGGCGACCGGCAACGACGCGGTGATCGACGCCGGCGAAACTCTGGCGCTGAAACGGCTGCCGCCGGAACTCACGCATCGTGTCGTGATGGCTTTCTACCCGCTGGACGCGCCTTTGATCGCCGGCGTTCTGTTTGAGGGCGAGGCCGACGCCCTCGCCGCCGCCTTGCGCCAGCTCGCGAACCGCCCCGGCCCCATCGTCCGCCTCCAGGCGCTTACCCCCGCGCGGCTCGCGGCCGGCGAGGACTACAACCTCGCCGAACTGGTCGAGGAAGTCGCGATCGCGACCAACACCGCTGCAGCCGGCGGCAACGCGAGCCTGATGACGATCGGGTAGACGGCGTCAAAGTTTGGTCCGACGAGCGTGAATGAACCTATTGAGCGGGGGTCACGTAGAACCCAGACAGTCTCCACTCCCCGCCCTCCTTGATCACGACGATCTGTTCGTACGTCTTTGCGTTGCTATAGGTAGTCGAGAATCTCACCATATAGATATCGCCGGTATACCCCGATGACGGATCCATGTTGCTGTAGTTGACGTCAATGACCTCCGCGCCCTGGAAAACCCCCAATTGGGCTCGCGAGAAGGTCACGTTGGCCAGGAAGGATTGTTTGTTGCCGCCGCAGCGATCCTTGTACCACTGACTGAGTTGACCATCCCAGATCTCGGAATATTGCTTGGCGCCGAGGCCCTCGATCATCGTCTTTGCCGCGGCGACGGCGTGCGCCTTGCCGTCGGGCGCCGCGCCGACGGGGGCCCCGGGGGCTGGCGCTCCCGGCAGCGGCATTTGCGAGCCGGGCGCCGGCGCCCAGAAGAAGCCCGACGCCTTCCATTCGTCACCCTCGTCAATGACCACGACCTGCTCATACATGCGGCAATTGTTGTAGATGGTCGAAAATCTCACCACGAAGATATCGCCCTGATATCCTGTGGCGGGATCCCGATTGCTGTAGTTGACGTCAATGATGTCAGCCTGCTGGAGAATCCCGAGCGGGGCCCGGCTGAGCGACATATTCGCCAGGAACGACTCTTTGCTCGGCATTTGTTTCTTGGTCCACTCGCTTACCTCAGCGTCCCACAGCTCCGAATATTGTCGATTTGCAAGATTTGTCATGATCCTCTGCGCGGCGGCCACGGCAGCGGCCTTCTTATCGGCGCTGATAGGGCTCGGCTGCGCAAACACGGCGCTCGGTTGCGAGGCTACCGCTGCTTTGACCGGAGCCGCAATCGTCATGACGGCTTGCAGACCGCTCCGGAGGCTTTGATACTCTTCGTTGGCAGGGTCGCCGCTCCATCCGACCAGATTGGCGCACTGGATATCTCGAAACCCCAAAGGGATTTTGACGTCGTCGATCATCGCTGGCACGAGGATTCCGCGCTGTCGGGCGGCGGAAGCTTCGCTTTTGACCCATCCCGAAGAAATTGAAGCCGTCGACCAGAGAACGACTGCGCTCTTTGCCTCGTCAAGCTCACGCTCAATCGTCTGGTCGAAGCTCTGACCGGGAACGATCTTGCGATCCCACCAGACAGACAGACCCCCCGTTTCCAGCACCTTGGCGAGGGAGCGGGCCCGATCCCGATCCTCGGAGGCGTAACTGATAAAGACGTCGCCACCTCCCGCCTCCTTTCGCACCCGATATTTCTTCGCTTTGCGTCCGGCGCGGCCTCCGCGCCGTTCGGATGGTCCGCTGGCCGGCCGCACAATTTGCGCCAGCCGGGCGTTTGCCACAAGCCGAATCCGCCGCTTCGAGCGGCCCTTACGCCGCCTCGAGCGCCAGCCCGTCGGCGGCCTGGGCGATACGCAGGCGGCCGCTGCGGACGAGGATATTCACGTGCGCCAGCGCCTCGCTGAAGGCGAACACGAGTTGGTGGGGGTCCTCGATCCTGCGGCCGAAAATGACCGGCACGAGCTCGGCGACGGTCTGCGGCCCCTGCTTGCACACCTCGAGGATGGCCATGCAGCGCGCCTCGTGATGGGCGATGAGCTCGTCAGCGCGGGTCCTCAAGCCCACGAATGGCAGGTTGTGCCCGGGCAGCGCCAACACGTCTTCCGGCAGCCTGCGCTTCAGCGTTTCGAGCGAGCGCAGATAGGCGCCGAGCGGGTCGCCTTCCGGATCCATTGCCTCGACGCTGACATTGGGCGAGATCTTGGCCAGCACCTGGTCGCCGCAGAGGATGAGATTGTCGGCTTCCGAATAGAGCATCACCTGCTCGGGCGAATGGCCGGCCCCCGTCATCACCTGGAACTCGCGCCGGCCGATCTTCAGCTGGTCGTCGGCGAGGAGGCGCAGAAACGTCCTCGGCGGCGCGGAGACCATGCGCAAGTATTGCAATCCGTTGCCGAGCAGCAGCTCGGTGCTCTCCTCGGTCAGCCCGTGCGAGCGGTAGAAGGACCGGTAGGGTTCCGATTTCAGCCCTTGCGGGTCGAGACGGATGTTGAGCGCGTGGAGATACTCCGTCTCGCTCATTGCCAGCTTGAGGCCGAAACGCTCGCAGAGCCATCCGGCGAGGCCGACATGGTCAGGGTGGAAGTGGGTGGCGATGACCCGGGTCAGCGGACGCCCGCGAAGCGGCCCGGCCAGAAGCGCCTCCCAGGCGGCCCGCGACGGCGGGTCGTCAATCCCCGCGTCGATGAGAGCGAACCCACCGCCGTCCTCGACGAGGTAGACGTTGACGTGGTCGAGCCGGAACGGAAGAGGGAATCGCGCCCACAACACGCCCGGGCGAATCTCGATCGCTTCGCCGGGCTTCGGCGCAACCGGGTTCGGAAACTCGATCGTCTCGGGCATTGTGCGGTTCAACATCGTCCGGTTTCGTCCTTCGAGCGTTGCTCTTGACCCGGCTCAGCCGAGCGGGAAGAAGCGCGGCGCGCCGGCGGCGTCGAGCTCGCCGCCCGCGTCGGCCCGATAGACGCCGCGCGCGGCGTTATGCGGGTGCGCGGCGGCCTCGGTGAGGCTCAGCACCGGGGCGAAGCAAGCCTCGCTGCCCTCCAGAGCCGCGCGCCAGTGGGCGCTCGGATGGCCCAGGAAGAGCGAGCGGAACCGCGCCTTCAGCGCCGGCCAGGCTGCCCGGTCGTATTGCCCTTTCGGATCGACATCCGCAAGGCCGAGCTTCTCGAGCAGAGCCGCATAAAACTGCGGCTCGAGCGCCCCGATGGTCACATACCGGCCATCGGAACAGGCGTAAACGTCGTAGAAGGGCGAGTCGTGAAAGGGGCTCGGGCCCGAGGCGTCGAGCATTCCCGAGGCGCGCGCCGCGAGCGCGATGCCGCTCAGACTAGCCACGATGTCGATGATGGAACAGTCGATCACGCAACCCTTGCCGCTCCGACCGGCGGCGAAAATCGCGCTCATGACGCCGAACGCAAGGCCGAGCGCGCCGCCCCCGTCGCCGATCACCGTCGGCGGCGGGATCGGCGCCGCGCCAGGGCGGAATGCGAGCGACAGCGCGCCGCTCAGCGCCAGATAGTTGAGATCGTGGCCCGCGGCTTTGGCGAGCGGGCCGTCCTGCCCCCAGCCGGTCATGCGGCCGTAGACGAGCCGCGGATTTCGCCTCGCGCAGTCTACCGGGCCGAGGCCGAGGCGCTCCATAACTCCCGGCCGATTGCCCTCGATCAACGCGTCGGCCGTCTCGACGAGATCTAGCGCCTGCTCGACCGCGTCTGGGCGCTTGAGATCGAGGGCGACGACCCGTTTCCCGCGCCGGAGCGGCTGGTCAGAGAGCGGACGTTCCCGATCGCCGATAGCCGCTTTGTTCGGGCGGATGACGGCGACAACCTCGGCGCCCAGATCGGCGAGCATGCGGCCAGCAAGCGGACCGGGGCCGATGCCCTCGAACTCGACGACGCTCAAGCCCGCAAGCGGACGAATCATTGACAGAGCCCCCGGCGTCGAATCCATGCGCGGCTCCTTACCTCGACCGCCCCTCCCGAGGATAGAGACGGGCCCAAGCCTTAGGCTCGCTCCGGGAACAGCGCCTTGAGGCCCTGCGGCGAGGCCTCGGCGACGCCGCGCTCCGTGATGAGCCCGGTCACCAGCCGCGCCGGCGTGACGTCGAACGCCGGGTTGGCGGCGCGGCCGCCTTCCGGCGCGATCCTGACCCGCCTGATCGCGCCGTCGTCCCCCAACCCTTGGACGAAATTGACTTCGTCCGCGCCGCGCTCCTCGATCGGGATTTCTTTCACCCCGTCGCGAACCGTCCAGTCGATGGTCGGCGACGGCAGCGCGACATAGAATGGCACCGCATTGTCGCGCGCCGCGAGCGCTTTCAGATAAGTGCCGATCTTGTTGCAGACGTCGCCGTTGGCGGTGGTGCGGTCGGAGCCGACGATCACCGCATCGATGAGGCCATGCTGCATCAGATGCCCGCCGGCGTTGTCGACGATCAAGGTGTGGGGCGCTCCATGTTGGCCCAGTTCCCAGGCAGTGAGGGACGCGCCCTGATTGCGGGGGCGCGTCTCGTCAACATAGACGTGCACGCTGAGGCCCTCCTCCATCGCGAGGTAGATCGGCGCGGTGGCGGTGCCGTAGTCGACCGTCGCCAGCCAACCGGCGTTGCAATGGGTGAGGATATTGACCGGTTCGCCCGGCTTCTTGCCTGCGGCCAGCCGTTGGAGGAGCTTCAGGCCGTTGCGGCCGATCCCATGGTTGATCTCGACATCCTCGTCGGCGATACGCCTGGCCTCGGCGTAGGCGGCGTCGCTGCGGGCATGGGGAGCAAGCGGCGCGAGACGCTTGCGCACCGCATCCAGCGCCCAGCGCAGGTTGATCGCAGTCGGCCGGGTCGCCGCAAGCCTGTCCCGCGCGGCTTCGAGCGCCGCATCGCCCGGGTCTTCGCGCATGGCGAGCGCGAGCCCATAGGCCGCCGTCGCGCCGATCAGCGGCGCGCCGCGCACCCACATGTCGCGGATCGCCGTCGCGGCGTCGGTGACGCTGCGCAGGGTCGCGATGCGAAACTCATGCGGCAGCCAGCGCTGGTCGATGATATCCACGCCCCATCCGTCGGCGTTGAGCCAGATCGTGCGATACGAGCGTCCGTCGACTTTCACCCAGGGTTCTCCTCTTTCCTGTCTCGCTTCCACCCGCGCGCCGTGCGCGGCGGGAATATCACAGTCGGCACACCCGCGGAATTCAGGTTCGGGCGCCTAAATAATCGACTTTGTCGCGGCTCAACGCCGACCCTATCCTGCGACATGAACGACGGAACCTCGAGGACGCGGACCGGAGCGCCAGCCGCCGAGGCGACGCTTGCCCGGGCCGTTGTCGCGTTTGAGAGCGAAGAATCGGCGCGGCGCCGTCTCGCGGCGTTCGGCTACCCGCCCGATGTCGCCGCCGAGATCGCCGTCTATCTCGCCCAGTCGACCGATTTGCCACTGTTCATCGACGAGATCGCGCAGGCGCTCGCGCGCGAAGGGATTGCGGCCGAGTTTGTCGCCCTCGACGCGTTGTCGCAGCGGTTGCGCGAATTGGCGCCGCAGAGGGACCGAACAGTTGTATGGGCGTTCACCGACGGCGTGCGCTTCTATCGCGGCTCGTCGGTCCCCGCCCTCGCCCGTCTTGAAGGCTTCGCGCGGTTCGGCAGCCCCGCGACGGCGGCGCATCTGTGCCAAGACAAATTCGCGAGCCTCGCGCTCGCTTCCGCCGCTGGCGTCCCCATCCCGCCGACCAGGCTGATGGAAGGGGACAGGGAAATCGCCGCGCTCGGCGAGTGGACAAAGGCTTCCGGTCGGTTGTTCGTCAAGCCTAATACGCTCGGGGCCAAGATCGGGATTTTCGCCAACAGCCTGTGCCATGATCGATCGCAAGCCGAGGATCGGGCGCGGCGCATCTGGGAGCGCTATCGTGACCGGGCGCTGGTCCAGCCCTTTGTCGAGGGCGACGACGTCCGCGTCAGCTTCATCGATCTCGGCGGGGAATTCTCCGATCAGCTTGGCGTCGAACGGATAGTCAAAAACGCCGCGAGCGAGGCCGGAGGAGCCTTCCTGACCATGAAGGACAACGAGACCCTGTCGGGCGCGCGCGACACCGCGGGCGGACGCGGCGGCTTCGGCGCCTCGCGCCCGGCTGCCTTCACCCCGCGCATGGTCGATCTGCGCGGCGAGAACGATGAACGGTCGCGGCGGGCGGTAGCGCTGATCCTCGATTTCAGCGCCCGCCTTGCCCGGCTGATCGGCCTTCGCGACATCTTCTCGATCGATTTCCGTATCGACGCCGACGGTCGCCCGACCTTGTTCGAATTCGAGGTCTGCCCCGGCGTGACCATCTACGACTTTCAGAACTATCTGCGCCAGCGCCGCGGGCTTAGCCTTGGTGAGGCGCTGGGCAAGGCGATGCGTGGCGCCTACGAGCGCCGCGGCGCTATCCACGAGGCCTAGTTTCGGGTCCCAACCGCCAAGGAGCATTCGCCATGAAGGTTGGGATGATCGGCCTTGGCGCCATGGGGCGGAACGTGGCGGTAAACATTCGCCGCGCCGGGTTCGAGTTAGCGGTTCATGACATCCGCCCCGAAGCCTGCGTCCAGCTCGCGGAACAAGGCGCCGAACTCGCGGCCGATCCCGCCGGGGTGCTCGAGCGATGCGATCTGGTCATCACAATGGTGTTCGGCCCGAAGGAGGTTGAGCAGGTGTTGCGCGGGCCGAGCGGCCTTCTCTCGACCGACTGTCGGGGCAAATTCTGGATCGACCTGACGACCAGCAGCCCTAAGCTCATGCGCGGCCTGGCAGATCAACTTCACGCCCAGGGCGGGCGCGCCATTTCGGCTCCGGTCACTGGCTCGGTCGATTCGGCGATCCGGGGCGACATGCTGATGTTCGTCGGCGGTGAGGACGCCGATGTCGAGGCTGTGCGACCCGTACTCGAAGGGATCGGCGAGGTCCGGCGCGTCGGCGCCTACGCCAATGGCTACGTCGCCAAACTTACGAACAACCTCTTGTGGAAGATCCACGCCGCCGCAATCGGCGAAGCGATGGTCGCGGCCAAACTCGCCGGTCTCGAGCCCGACGTGTGGTGGCGCGCTATGCAAGGCGGGGCAGCGGACAGTTTCGTCTTGCGCCACGACGTTCCCTCGATTTTCGCCGGCCACTATGACCCCTCGTTTCCGCTGGCGCTATGCCTGAAGGATCTCGGCCTCATCGATGAGCTGATGAGGGAGACCGGCGTCCGCTGCGAGTTGACGCGCGCTACCCACGAGCGATTCAGCCAGGCGCGCGATCACTACGGCGAAGGTGCCGGCGAAATGACTGTTTGCAAGCTGATCGAGGACGCTGCAGGCGTTTCGCTGCGCGTCGAGGGGGACTGGATCGCTCCGTGGGAGGTCAGACACGCGGATGATCAATGACCCGCACGGACGTTGCACGCTTCCTGCAATCGAGATACCGTTTCCAGGAGCATCTACAGGCGTGTTCGTTATGCGGTCAGAATGCCATGACTGAAGGCGGGCGCCGTCGAGAACGTCTTCATCTGCGGCGCAGCATCTTACCGCGGTTTTCTGGGCTTTATCGCCATTCACAATCCTCGGCCCGCATGCCCGCGCCGAGTTTGAACACAGATCCCCGCGCGAGAAGCGCGGCGGTTTGAAACGAACAGGGAGAAAACAATGATCAAGAAAACGCTCGCGAACCGGTTTTCGCGCAAGAGCCTGAAAGTTTGGGCCGCCGAAGCGAGGGAGGGCTCGATCGACCGGCGCGAGTTCCTCGCCCTCGCGTCGATTTTCGGCGCTTCGACCGCCGCCGCCTACGGCATGCTCGGCCTCGCTGATCCGACGCCGGCGTTCGCCGATACGCCGAAGAAGGGCGGCGTCATAAAGTGCGGCATGTTCATCAAGGATCAGAAAGACCCGCGCACCTACGACTGGCCGGAGATGGGCAACGTCGCCCGCCAGTTCCTGGAGCCCCTCGTACGCTATACGCGCGAGTTCACTTTCAAACCAATGCTGCTCGAGGGGTGGGACGTCAACGGCGACGCGACCGAATATGTCCTTCACGTCCGCAAGGGCGTGACCTGGAACAATGGCGATCCGTTCACCGCCGACGACGTCGTCTACAATCTGAACCGATGGTGCGACAAGAGCGTCGAAGGCAATTCGATGGCCTCGCGCATGGGCGCGCTCATCAACCCGGACACCAAGAAGGCGCGCGACGGAGCGATAACCAAGGTCGACGACCACACCGTCAAACTCACGCTGCTCAAGCCCGACATCACCATCATCCCCGGCGTCTCTGACTATCCCGGCCTTATCGTGCATCACAGTTTCGACGAGACGGGCAAGGACCTGGTCAAGCACCCGATCGGCACCGGGCCATTCCAGCTCGTGTCGCACGAGGTCGGCAAGAAGGCCGCCTTCAAGAAGCGGACCGACGGCAAATGGTGGGGCGGCGACGTCTATCTCGACGGGGTTGAGCTCATCGACTACGGGCCCGACGTTTCGGCCTGGGTCAGCGCCTTCGAGTCGAAGGAGCTCGACTGCACCTTCAAGACCGTCGGCCCCGACGTCGAAATCATGGACAAGGCGGGCCTGGTGCGCTCGGACGTCCAGACCTCCGCGACCATCGTCAACCGCTGCAACGTCAAGCAGAAGCCCTACGATGACCAGCGGGTGCGCAACGCGCTGCAGATGGCGGTCGACAACGCGACCGTGCTCAAGCTCGGCTTCGACAATCGCGGCACGCTCGGCGAGAACCACCATGTCGCGCCGATCCATCCGGAATATTACGAGCTGCCGAAGAAAACCCGCGACATCGCAGCGGCGAAGAAGCTGATGACCGACGCCGGCCAGATCGACTTCGAGCACGACATCATCACCAGCGACGAGGAATGGTACAAGAACACCGGCGACGCGATCGCTGGGCAATTGCGCGAGGCCGGCTTCAAGGTGAAGCGCACCATCCTGCCCGGCGCGACCTTCTGGAACGACTGGACGAAATACCCGTATTCGCTCACCGACTGGAACATGCGCCCACTCGGCGTTCAGGTCCTGGCCCTCGCATATCGCACTGGCGAAGCCTGGAACGAGACGGCCTATTCGAATCCGGAATTCGACGCCAAGCTCGAGAAGGCGCTGGCGATCCCCGATCCGAAGGACCGCAAGGCGATGATGAAGGAACTTGAGCAGATCCTGCAGGATTCGGGGATCATCATCCAGCCGTATTGGGTGACGCTGTCAAATCATCGCACGCCTCAGGTGAAAAACTTCGGGATGCATCCCCTCTACGAGGTCTATTTCGAAGACACCTGGCTCGACACGTGAGGCGAGACCGTCTGAAAAGCATCGCTGGCCGGTCCGCCAAGGTCCGGCCGCCTTTCTGGGGCGTCGTCGCTGCGGGGTAAGCGATGCTGCTCTTTCTGGCGCGTCGGCTCGGCGTCATGCTGCTGACAATGCTGTGCCTGACGCTGATCGTTTTCTATCTCGTCAATCTCGGGCCCAATCTGAAGAAGCTCGCGATCAGCCAGACCGAGATGCACGCCTCCTCAGACGAGCTCGAGAGCTGGCTGGTCAAGAACGGCTACCGCCGCCCGTTCATCGAACGCTACGCCATGTGGCTCGGGGCATGGCCGAAACAGCCCAACATCGACCCGGCGACCGGCGCCGCCACACCGCGGTTTTCGTTTTGCGACGAATCCGCGACGCCCACGTTCTCTGGGGTGCTACAGGGCGATTTCGGCTGCTCGACCAAGTTCAGGGTCAAAGTCGTCGACAAGCTCTGGCCGGCGCTGCGGGCGACCGGCATCCTCATGTTCTGGGTCATGGCGGTCATGATCCCGGTCGCGCTGGTCATCGGAGTCGTATCGGGCATGCGCGAAGGCTCACGCGCCGACCGCTCGCTTTCGATCCTGTCGATCGCGACAACCTCGACGCCCGAATACGTGTCCGGGGTCGTTCTCACCATCATCTTCGCCACCTGGCTCGGCTGGCTCAACGGTTCGGCCGCGGCGGCGACCGAGGGTCGCTTGAGCTTCTATAACTTCGCCCTGCCGGTCGCGACGGTTGCGATCTACGGCATGGGCTATGTCGCGCGCATGACCCGCGCCTCGATGATCGAGGTGATGAACGCGCAATATATTCGTACCGCACGCCTCAAGGGCCTCAGTTTCACCGCCGTTGTGCTCAAGCACGCTTTGCGCAACGCGCTGATCGCGCCGTTCACCGTCATCATGCTCCTCTTCCCGTGGCTCCTGACCGGTGTCGTCATCGTCGAGGTGATGTTCCGCTATCAGGGCTTCGGCCAGGCCCTGGTCGACGCCGCTGGCAATAACGACATAGATCTTCTGCTTGCCTGCTCGCTCGTCTCGGTGATCCTGGTGCTCATCACCCAACTCATCTCCGACATCGGCTACGCCTGGCTCAATCCTCGCATCCGCGTGCACTAGAGGGGCATGCTTGCAGTTCCTGAGCCCCGGCGAAATCGTGCTCAAGACCCTGGTGCAGCTCATTCCCGTCTGGGCAAGCCTCGCGCTCGTCCTCACGCTGAGCTTCGTGTTTCGCCGCCGGCTTGGTCTCTATGGCCATGTCGTCGCGAGCGGGACCGGCCTCGCCGGGTTCATTCTCGTCGGCTTCTGGCTGTTCGCAGCGATTTTCGCCAATCAGATTGCCCTCTTCGATCCGCTCGCGCAGATCGCGGAACTGAAGGACGCGGCCCCAGGCGCAATCGACCCGCACTCCGGCCTGCCCTACCTGTTCGGCGGCGACAAGCTCGCGCGCGACGTATTCGGCCGGGTCATCGCCGGCGCGCGGATCGTGCTTGTCATCGCCCCGCTCGCGACTTTGCTGGCGCTCTCGATCGGCATCGGCCTCGGCCTGCCAGCCGGATATTTCGGCGGCCGCATTGACGCCGTGCTGTCGTTTGTGGCCAATCTGGTGCTGTCCTTCCCGATCATCCTCCTGTTCTACCTCCTGGTGTCCCCCGGCATACTTGAGACGCCGATCCCTTATGCCCTGGCCGCGATCTTCTTCGCCTTTCCGATTCTGCTGTGCGGCGTATTCTTTGTCGCCGGCTACCGCGCCCGGCCCGGCGCGCTCCTGCTCAGGCTGGCGTTGACCGTGCTCGCAGGCGGATGGCTGTTTGCGACCTTCGTCTTCAACGCCGACCCGTTCAGGCTGATCGAGGTCAGCCCCACCACCCTCAACATCTTCATCGCCGTTGCGCTCGCGTCGGGGCCAGGCATCTTTCGCATTGTGCGCAGCCTGACGATGGACATCAAGACGCGCGAATATGTGTTCGCCGCCCAGACCCGTGGCGAGAGCCCCTGGTACGTGATGCTGTGGGAAATCCTGCCTAACGCCCGCGGGCCGCTCATCGTCGACGCTTGCCTGCGCATCGGCTACACCACGATCCTGCTCGGCGCGCTCGGGTATTTCGGCCTCGGCATGGCGCCCGAGAGCCCTGACTGGGGCACGATGATCAAGGAATTGAGCCGCTTCATGCGCATCTACGTGCATCCCGCCCTGCCGCCGGCGCTGGCGATGATGTCCTTCGTGCTCGGCCTCAATCTGCTCGCCGACGCGATCCGCGAGCAGTCGCTGCGCGATTGATGGAGAAGCGCATGGCCGATCCAATTCTCGAGATCGACCGTCTCGGCATTTCATTCTTCACCCGCGCTGGAGAGATTCCGGCTGTCATGGACTTCTCCTGTCGGGTCATGCCCGGCCGGGCGATGGGACTGGTCGGCGAATCGGGCTGCGGCAAGTCGACAGTCGCGCTCGCCATCATGCGCGACCTCCCCGGCGTCGGGCGGATCACCAATGGCGCGATCCGGTTCGAGGGCCGCGACATGGCGAGCCTCACCGAACCGGAGCTGCGCGCCATCCGGGGCTCGAAGATCGCGATGGTCTATCAGGAACCTATGGCCTCGCTTAACCCGACCATGCTGGTCGGCCAGCAATTGATGGAAGTGCCGCTGATCCATGACAAGGTCTCGAGCGACGAGGCCCGCGCCCGCGCCGTCGACATGGTCAAGGCGGTACGCCTGCCGGACCCCGAGCGGGTCATGCGCGCCTACCCGCACCGGCTCAGCGGCGGCCAGCAGCAGCGCGTGGTCATCGCGATGGCGCTGCTTTCCAATCCGAAGCTGCTCATCCTCGACGAGCCGACCACCGCGCTCGACGTCACCGTGGAAGCGGGCATCGTCGCGCTGGTCAAGGACCTCACCGCCCGCACCGGCGCTTCGTCGCTATTCATCTCCCACAATCTCGGGCTCATACTCGAGACCTGCGACGAAGTGACGGTGATGTACTCGGGCGAAGCGGTCGAGACCGGCGCGGTGAGGGACGTGTTCGGCGCCGTGAGGCACCCCTATACGCAAGGTCTCTTCCGCTCGATGCCGATGCCTGGAACAAACAAGAACGACAATCCGCTTGTCCCCATTCCCGGCCAATTGCCGCTGCCCCACCAGCGGCCGAACGGCTGCAATTTCGGCCCGCGATGCGGATATTTCGTCGAGGGCCTGTGCAATCAGACCGGCGTGCCGATGCGCGAGGTCACAGGCGCGAGCGGCCATCACAGCCGATGTCTGAGGGTCGAGGCGATCGACTGGGCCGCGTCGGTGCGGTCCGCGGCGCGGCTGGAGCCGGTGGCCATTGGCCCGACAATCCTCGACGTCGAGCGGCTGAAGAAGCATTACCGTGTCTCCGCGAGCGCCCTGTTCCGCAAGCGGGAAAGCCGCGCTGTCAAGGCGGTCGAGGACATCTCGTTCGCCGCCCGCGAGGCCGAAGTGCTGGCGATCGTCGGCAAGTCGGGTTGCGGCAAGTCGACCCTCGCCAAGGTGCTGCTCGGGCTCGAGACGGCGAGCGAGGGTCTGGTGGTCTTCGATAGTGAGGCGATCCAGAACCAGCCGGTCGAAAGCCGCGCGGTCAAGACCATTTCCGCGATCCAGATGATCTTCCAGAACCCGTTCGACACCCTCAATCCGAGCTATTCGGTCGGGTCTCAAATTGTCCGAACGCTCGAGCGGTTCCGCATCGGCGCCAACAACGCCGAGCGGCGCGACATGATGCTCGGCCTCCTCGACCTCGTGAAGCTGCCGCGCGCCTTCGCCTCCCGTAGCCCACGGCAATTGTCGGGCGGCCAGAAGCAGCGCATCGGGGTTGCGCGCGCTTTCGCCGGGCGGCCGCGCGTCATCATCGCCGATGAGCCGATGTCGGCGCTCGACGTTTCGGTGCAGGCCGCGATCAGCGAGCTCCTGATGAGCCTGCAGCGCGAATCGAAGACGACGATGGTGTTCATCAGCCACGACTTGTCGGTGGTGCGCTATCTCGCCGACCGCGTCGCCGTCATGTATCTCGGCCATATCGTCGAAATGGGCGCGACCGAGCAGATCTTCACCCCTCCGTTCCACCCCTATACCGAAGCGCTGTTGTCGGCGATTCCGATCGCCGACGCGCGCGTGAAGAAGCGTCATGTGGTGCTCGAGGGCGAGATCCCCTCGGCGCTGTCGCCGCCGAAGGGCTGTCCGTTCCAGACCCGGTGCGGGCACAAGCGCGAGGTTCCCGACGATTTGTGCGAACGCGAAATGCCGCCGACCCGGACCGTCGCCGAGGGCCACCTCATCAAGTGCCATCTGCCGGCCGAGACGCTCGAGCGCATGGAGCCGGTGTTCGCATGACCGCCTTGGCCAAGCGCTTGACCAAGACGGTCGGGCGCGACAAACTCCGCGGCGTGAATTGGCGCGCGCTCGGACGCCGTTTTGTCGACTTGGAGGCCACAATCAATGACCGACATTGTTAAGGTCGGCGAGGCGAAGACACATCTTTCCGATCTCCTCGCAAGGGTGGAGGCGGGGGAGGAAATCATAATCGCGCGCGGCGATGTGCCCATCGCCAAGCTGACGCGGATCGAGAAGGCGAATGATATTGCCGCAGTCCTTGCTGAAGCGCGGGCCGCGCGGGCTCGGGCGAAGTCCGTGACCCGAGAAGAGGTCTTGGCGTGGAGGCGGGAGGGGGCGCGGGGCGAGTGACCGTTGTCCTCGACGCCTCGGTCGCGGCCGCCTGGCTCCTCCCCGAGAGGGACAGCGATGCGGCGGAGGCGCTCATCGCGGGGCTCTCGGGGCGACCGCCTGTCCCGTCGCTCTTCTGGCATGAGGCGCGCAATATTCTCATCATGGCCGAGCGGCGCGGACGCCTCCTAGCCGGCGAGGCCGCTGCCGCAATGGGGAGGTTGCGCCGGCTGCCGCTCGAGGATGCTGGATCGGGCTCGGATGGCGCGGTTCTCGCCCTTGCGATGGCGCATGGGCTCACAGCCTATGACGCGGCTTATCTGGCGCTTGCGCGGGAACGCGGCCTACCGCTTGCGACGCTGGATCAAAAGTTGGCTGCGGCGGCGCACCGCGAAGTTGTCGCGTTGCTCGGGCCACTCCGGCATTCGCATGACTAGCCGCTCGACGAGGTGGAGTTCGCGACATTGTTGATCCTAGCATGACGCGTCGCCTGAGCCTCGCCGAGGCGACCGGCCTCGCTGAACGCGCATGCCGGGCGGCGGGCGCCTCGGAGGATGCAGCGAGCTCGCTGGCGCGTGCAACGGTCTCCGCCAATGCGCATGGAAAAGGCTCGAGCGGCTTTTCGCATCTCATGGACTATCTGACCGCCTTGCGGGCGGGACGGATCGTCGGCGACGCTGAGCCGCTCATAGCCTCTCCCGCGCCGGCCGCAATTCACTGCGACGCGAGAGGCGGGATTGCCCAGTTCGGCTTCGACCTTGCCTTCGACGACCTTCGCCGCCGCGCCGAAACCTTCGGCATCGCGCTGTTCGTCCAGAACGGCAGCTACACGACAGGCGAACTTGGCTACTATCCGCGCCGTCTGGCAGAAGCGGGCCTCGTCGCCTTCGCCGCGACAAGCGGGCCGGCATTGATGACCGTCCCCGGCGCCAGGACGCGCGTCTATTGCACCAACCCGATCGCTTTCGCCGCGCCGCTCGATGACGGGCCGCCGCTGCTCATCGACCAGGCGTCGAGCGCAACCGCGTTCGTCGAGCTTAGGCGCTACGCGGAACGGGGCAAGGTCCTGCCGCCCGGCTGGGCTGTCGACGCCGATGGACAGCCGACCACCGATCCGGGCGCCGCGCTACGCGGGGCGCTGTTGGCGTTCGGCGGCGCGCGCGGCGCCAATATTGCGCTGATGGTCGAGGTGATGGCTGCGGGGCTCGCGGGCGCGAACTGGGCGCTCGACGCACCCTCGTTCACCTCGGGAGACCGCTCGCCCGGCGCCGGGCTCCTTGTCATCGCCATCGCGCCCAGCCTTATGGCCCCGGACTTTTCGGCCCGCCTCCGGCTCCAGCTCGAACGGCTCGCCGGGCTTGGCGTGCACATTCCCGGGCGGCGAGCGGCCCCGGCCGATATCGAACTGCCGGACGTGCTCGTCGCCGAGATCGAGCGTTTCGGGACGTCTTGAAAACGCTCCGGCCGAACGGCTAGAGAGTCAAAGGTCGGGCGGCCAAGGAGCGGCGGATGGCGAAACGAATGAGCCGGCGGCGAGTGCTTGAGGTCCTCGCCGGACTTCCGTTCATCAGCGGCCTCGTGGGCGGCGCGGCGGCTCAGGCCCAGCCGAAGTCGCGCGTCCGTCCCGGCGACCCGACGTGGCCGTCGGACACGGCCTGGGACGAGCTCAATCGTCAGGTCGAGGGACGCCTCATCAAGGTGCGCTCGCCGCTCGCCGCCTGTGTCGGCGCACCGTCGGATGCCGCTTGCGCGCAAGTGTTCAAGGAACTCAAGAATCCCTACTACCTCGGCGACGAGGTCGGACTGACCCAGTCGCTTGGCTGGGTCCGCGCCTGGACGTCGCAGCCGAGCATTTACGCAATCGCCGCCAAGACGACAGCCGACGTCGTTGCGGCAGTCAATTTCGCGCGGACAAACAATCTGCGGCTGGTGGTGAAGGGCGGCGGGCACAGTTACCAGGGGACATCGAACGCGGCCGACTCCTTGCTGATCTGGACCCGCCACATGAATGCGATTGTCATGCACGATGCCTTCGTCGGCGCGAGCTGCGAGGGGCAGGCCGAGCCGCAGCCGGCGGTGTCGATAGAGGCTGGCGCATATTGGCGACAGGCCTACGACGCGGTCACCACCAAGGGCGGGCGCTACGTGCAGGGCGGCGGCTGCATGACGGTTGGCGTCGCCGGTCTGGTGCTCGGCGGCGGCTTCGGCAGCTTCTCCAAAGCCTATGGCATGGCTGCGGCGAGTCTCGTCGAGGCCGAGATCGTGACCGCCGACGGCGAGGTCAGAATCGCCAACGCCTGTTCGAATTCCGATCTCTTCTGGGCGCTCAAAGGGGGCGGCGGCGGGTTCGGCGTCGTCACCCGCGTCACGCTGCGCACGCACCCGCTGCCTGACTTCTTTGGCGGTGCTTTCGCGACCGTCAGGGCGGCCTCCGACGACGCCTATCGCCGCCTTGTCGCCAAAACAGTCGAATTCTACGCGCAGGCGCTCTTCAATCCGCATTGGGGCGAGCAGATCGGCTTCGGGCCAGGCGGCCTGGTTGCGATTTCAATGGTGTTCCAGGGGCTAACGAGCCAACAAGCCGCGGATGTCTGGCGTCCGTTTTTCGATTGGGTCGCCGCTTCGCCTCAGGATTTCGCCCTCGTGTCGGCGCCGCGGATCGGCGCGTTCCCGGCCCAGCATTTCTGGGACCCGTTGGTACTCAAGTCGCTCCCGGGACTCGTCCTCGCCGACGATCGCGAGGGCGCGCCGGCGGACGCTATATTCTGGGCGGGAAACCTGGAGGAAACGGGCGCCGTCTGGCACGCCTACCAGTCCGCTTGGCTGCCCGCATCCCTCCTCGCGTCGGACCAGCGCGAACACCTTGTCGACGCGCTTGTCGCCGCCGCTCAGCATCGCGTGACGCTGCATTTCAACAAGGGCCTTGCGGGCGCGACGCCAGAGGCGATCGCCGCGGCCAGGGAAACTTCGATGAACCCAGCGGTCGTCGACGCCTTCGCGCTGGCGATCAGCGGCGCGCTCGGACAGCCCGCCTATCCCGGCGTTCCCAGACATGAGCCCGACGCAGCAGCCGCGCGGAGCGAGGCTGAGACCGTGGACAAATCGATGAACGAGATCCGCAAGCTCCTGCCCCGCGTCGGCTCCTATGTCTGGGAGACCGACTTCTTCCAGCCGAACTGGCAGGACGCCTTCTGGGGCGAGAATTACCCGCGGCTTCGCGCGATCAAGGACAAATACGACCCTGGCGGCCTCTTCTTCCTCCACCACGGCGTCGGCAGCGAAGACTGGAGCGCGGACGGAATGACGCGGGTGAATTAACGGGAAGTCGTGAGATTGCGTCGCAGCGCCAGCCAAGCATAATGACCGTCGCTCCCCGGCCGCTCTATCCGCACGCCCTCTTTCTCTTGCTCGCCCTCTCCGCCGCTTGCGCGGCCCAAGCTGGCTCGATCACAACCACCGATCCTCCCGTTGCGACGCTCGAAGACGGGCGGACCGGAACGATCGCCTTCGAAGCGCTGACGCCCAAAAGTTCACGCGATTTTGTCCGCGGAAAGGCTACCGAAAAATCGGTGATCGCAGGTGTGCTGACCTTGCCGGAATCCGCGGGCGCTCCTGACGCGCCGAGGGCCAGAGTTCCTGCCATGGTTGTGGTTCATGGTAGCAGCGGCGTCCTGCAAAACGGCTGGGATTGGGCGAAACGTCTGAACGACCTGGGCGTCGCGACATTCGTCATCGACAACTTCAGCGGCCGTGGCGTCGTCGAGACGGCGACCGACCAGTCGCGGCTGTCTCCTGCGGCCGACGCGGCTGGAGCGCTCGCGGCGCTGCGCCTGCTCGCCACCCATCCTCAATCGACCCGAAGCGGATCGGAGTGATCGGCTTCTCGCGCGGGGGATCCGCGGCCATCAATACGGCGCTGGAACCGATTCGGCGTGCGGTCATCGATGACGACCTGCGTTTCGCAGCTCATGTCGCGCTCTATCCGGGATGCGGCGTCCCATACCTCTCCGCGCATCTCGACGGCTCGCCGATCCTGATGCTGCTCGGCGGTAAGGACGACTACACCCCAGCTTCGAACTGCCTCGCCTATGCCGACGAACTGCGTGCGCGGGGACCGCCAGTAACGGTTGTGGTTTACCCCAACGCCAATCACGCCTTCGACTCCAAAGCGCCGCCGCATTTCAATCCGCGGCCGACGACCCTGCACAATTGTCAGGGTGAGATTGATTTGGACACCATCCTATTCACAGTCCGTACCGGGGGCCAGGAAACCACGGGCAAAGCGGCCGAAGCCGCGCTCAAGCAATGCACCGAGCGCGGCGTCACCGTCGGCGGCGACCCAGAAGCGCGGGAGAGGGCGCCGCAGGAGGTCGCCGGATTTCTCAAGCCGATTTTCGAGCTTGCCCGCTAACGCAGAACGTACCAGACATCGCGCCGCCGAGTTCCCCTAAAGGCCGCCCATGCCCTATACGCCGTCGCCTACCCGCTACGAGAAGATCCTTTTCAACCGCTGCGGCAGGAGCGGGCTCAAATTGCCGGCGATTTCGTTGGGGTTGTGGCACAATTTCGGCTTCGACAAGTCCCCTGAATTCAAAGAGCGCGATCTGCCGCCGGGCGTTCGACCTCGGCGTCACTCATTTCGATCTCGCCAACAATTACGGGCCGCCGCCCGGCGCGGCCGAGACCGCCTTCGGTGATATCGTGCGCGCCGACTTTCGCCGCCATCGCGACGAGCTCGTCGTCTCGACCAAGGCCGGCTACCTGATGTGGCCCGGGCCTTACGGCGAATGGGGCGGACGCAAATCCCTGCTCGCCAGTCTCGACCAGAGCCTCAAGCGCATGGGGCTCGACTATGTCGACATCTTTTATTCCCACCGCTTTGACCCTGAGACGCCGCTCGAGGAGACGATGGGCGCGCTCGATCACGCCGTTCGCCAGGGCAAGGCGCTCTACGTCGGCATTTCCTCTTACAATTCCCGCCGCACCAAGGAGGCGGTGGCGATACTCAGGCGGCTCGGGACCACGTGCCTCATCCACCAGCCAAGCTATTCGATGATCAACCGGTGGATCGAGGACGATGGTCTGCTCGACACGCTGGAAGCGGAGGGCGTCGGCGCGATCGTGTTTTCGCCGCTGGCGCAGGGCCTCCTGACCGACAAGTACCTGAACGGCGTGCCCGAGGGCAGCCGGGCGACCGCCAGCCATTTCTTCAACAAGGCGATGCTCGCGCCCAGAAATATCGAGCGGGCGCGGCAGCTCGACGCAATCGCCAGGCGGCGCGGCCAGACGCTCGCCCAGATGGCGCTCGCGTGGACACTGAGGGACAAGCGAGTGACGTCCGCGCTGATCGGCGCAAGCAGCCCCGAGCAGGTGACCGACAGCGTCAAGGCGCTCGACAACCTTTCATTCACCGCGCAGGAATTGAGCGAGATCGACCGCTACGCGGTCGAGGGCGGCGTCAACCTCTGGCGGCAGTCCGCCGAGCTCGGCGATTAGAACCCTCTTCCGTCGGGAGAGGGCTAGGGGTGAGGGGACAGCCGCTGGAACATCAGCCGATGACCCCCACCGCGACTCTCGCGGCCATTGCGAACGAAGCGAAGCAATCCAAAGGCCGCAAGGCGGCGCCCTTTCATCTGCATTGCTCCGTCGCTACGCTTCTCGCAAAGACGGCATAGCAGGGAGGACAACATTGACACAAAAGCGCCCGCGCATCGGCGTCGTCGGCTCGAGCAACGTCGATCTCGTCACCTACGTCGACCGCATGCCGGTCTGGGGCGAGACCATCTCCGCGCCCCGCTTCGAGATGAATCATGGCGGCAAGGGGGCCAACCAGGCGGTCGCGGCGGCCAAGCTGGGCGCGGAGCTGGTCATGGTGTCGAAGGTTGGCGACGATGCGCTGGGCCAAGGCGTGCTGCAGAATTTCGAGCAGGTCAACGTCGGGGCGCGGCATGTCGAGCGCGTCGCCGGCCAGTCGACCGGCACGGCCACCATCCTGGTTGACAACAAATCGGGCGACAATTGCATTCTCATTGTCAAGGGTGCGAATGGCGACCTGACTCCGGAGGACGTCGAGCGCGCCGGCGACGATCTCAAGACCTGCGATCTCATCCTGACCCAACTCGAGGTGCCGCTGGAGACCGTTTACGCGACGCTCGCCTTCGGCAAGCGCCATGGCGTCAAGACCGTGCTCAATCCGGCGCCAGCGGTCCGCGATCTCGACATGGAGCGCGCCCGCGAGGCGAGCTTTCTCATGCCGAACGAAACCGAGCTCGCCATCCTCACCGGGCTCCCCGTCGAGTCCGACGACGAAGTCGCCGCCGCGGCCCAGACCCTGGTCCGACGGGGGATCGAAGCGGTCATCGTCACCCTCGGCGCCCGCGGCTCGCTTCTGGCGACGGGAGAGGGCGCGCGGCGGATCGCGCCGGTCAAGGTCGAGGCGATCGACACCACCGGCGCCGGCGACGCCTTCATCGGCAGCTTCGGCCGCTACCTCGCCGCCGGCCTTTCCCTCCACGCCGCGCTCGCTGAGGCGACCCGCTACTCCGCCTTGTCGGTGACGAAACGCGGAGCGCAGAAGTCATACGCGACCGAGGCCGAGTTCGAGGCGTTCCGCGCCAAGCTCGGGTGAGGCAGCATGCCCTTCTCCGCGCAGCGCAGCGGGGAAGGTGGCCCAAAGGGCCGGATGGGGTGCGACCCGCCGCCGCGAAGGCAGGCCGAGTTGCACAAACGTCATCGTGAACCTTAATCGAGCCATCCCTGCTTTCCACACCCCATCCGGCGCTACGCGCCACCTTCCCCAGCCAAGCTGGGGAAGGATCCATCCCTTTGCACATTTCACCGCGCCATGGTTGACTGACGCTCATGCGCATAGTCGTGCTCGGCGGCGGCGTGGTCGGCGTCACGACCGCCTATCAGCTGCAGCGGGACGGCCACGAGGTCGTGGTCATCGAACGCAACCCCGAAGTCGCTTCCGGCGCCAGCTTCGGCAACGCCGGCATGATCGCGCCGGGCCACTCCTTCGTCTGGTCCTCGCCGCGCGCGCCGATCATTCTGGCGAAATCGCTCATGCTGAAGGACCAGGCTTTGCGCTTCAGGCTCTCGGCCGATCCGCGGCTCTACGCCTGGACCTGGGGGTTCATCAAGGAGTGCACGGCCGCCAAGGCGCGCCGCAACACGCTGCTCAAGCACCGGCTCGCCGCCTATTCGCAGACTGTCCTCGACAGCGTCGTCGCCGAGGAGGCGATCGACTACGACCGCAACACCCGCGGCATTCTCTATTTCTACCGCAGCCAGAAGGCGCTTGACGGGGGCGTCGAGCACATGAAGCTATTGGAATCGGATGGCCAGGCGATCAAGGCGCTCACCCGCGACCAGGTGATCTCGCTCGAGCCCGGCCTCGCCCACGCCAGAGAGAGGATCGCCGGGGCCATCCTTTGTCCAACCGACGAGACCGGCGATTGCGCCAAATTCACCCGCGCCCTCGCCGCCCGGATCGTCGAACGCGGCGGCGCGATTGTCTCCCGCGCGACCGTAAGCGGGCTTGCGACCGATGGCGACAAGGTGACGCAAGCCATGACCGACCGCGGTCCGTTCGCCGGCGACGCCTACGTGCTGGCGCTCGGCGCCGAAAGTCCCATTCTCGCCCGCGGGCTCGGTCTTCGCCTGCCCATCTATCCGATCAAGGGCTATTCACTGACCATTCCGGTCGGCGCGGCGAAGTCGCCGCCGGCGATCGCCTGTCTCGACGAGCACAATCTCGTCGCCATTTCGCGTTTTCGCGACCGCCTGCGCATCACCGCGACCGCCGAATTCGCCGGCTACGACGCCAGCCACAAACCGTCCGACTTCGCCTTCATGAAACGGGTGACGCAGGAGCTCTTTCCCGACGGCGCCGAGTACGATCGGGCGGAAATGTGGGCAGGGTTGCGGCCGATGACGCCGACCAATCTTCCCCTCATCGGCCACCGGCGGTTCAAGAACCTCATCCTCAATTGCGGCCACGGCCATATCGGCTGGACGATGTCCCACGGCTCGGCGCGCATTGCCGCCGACCTCATCGCCGGCCGCGCGCCGGCCATTCCCCTGGACGGCCTCATGGCCGCCTGAAAGAAGCGAGGCTAGCCATGTCTCTCGACGTTGCCAGCGCCGGCCCCAGCGACGATCGATCTCGGCGTGCTTCCCTCCGAGCTCGACGGAGGGCTCGCCTCGCGCGCGGCGATCGGGCTCGTCGTCCTGGCGACCGACCAGACGATGGAGCACGAGTTCCGCACCCTCGTCGACCTGCCTGGCGTCGCGTTCTACGAGTCGCGGGTCTTCAACGACGCCGAGATCCGGCCCGACACGTTGCGCGCCATCGGGCCGAGGATCGCGCCGAGCGTGGCGCTCATTCTGCCCGGCCTCAAGCTCGACGTGGTCGCGTTCGGCTGCACCTCGGCGACCATGACGCTCGGCGAAGCGGCGGTGTTCGCCGAGATCCATAAAAGCCGCCCGCACGTCGCCTGCACGACCCCGGTCACCGCCGCGCTCGCAGCCTTCCGCGCCTTTGGCGCGAAGTCGATCGGGCTTCTGACCCCCTATTCGCCCGAGATCAACGCTTCGCTGATCGCCTCTTTCCGCGCCCGCGGAATTGACGTTGCCGCCGCCGCCACCTTCGACCGTCGCGACGACCGCGACGCCGCGCGCATTTCGGTCACCTCGATCGAGGCGGCGATTCAGCGGCTCGCCGCGGCCCCCGGCGTCGAGACGGTGTTCGTCTCCTGCACCAGCCTGCGCGTCGCCGAGGCGGCGGCGAAGCTCGAGCGGCTCGCCGGCGTTCCGGTCACCTCCAGTAACCACGCGATGGCTTGGCATTGCCTGCGGCTCGCGGGCGTCAGCGAAGCGCTGCCAGCCTCCGGCAGGCTGTTCGAACTGCCGGCGTGAAGGGACGCGCATGCCCTCGCCGGGCGCTCCGGCAAAGGAGAGGGCGGACTACTGCGGAACCGGAAGGGCGATGTTCGACACCACCAGCCACGCGCTGCCGCGCTTCTCGAATATTTGGGTGTCGAACACGTTGATAGTCATCGCGTCGCCCGCCTTCGTTTTCGCGACCGCGTGAGTGCGTCCGTGGCCGAAACGGTCGCGCGTCCCGGCGCAATCACTTGCCCGAGAACGACTCGTCGCTGAACGGCGAGGTCTCGATCGGCGACAATCGCGGATCGCGAATCTTGATGAAGCCGACGCCGGCCGCCTCATGGCAAGAGTTGCATGCGGCCGTCAGCCTGGAAAAGGCGCTTACGAATTTGGCGCTGTCCTTCGCCTTGATCGCGTCATCGAGGTCATCGGCCGGCGGCTTCATCACCGACATGTCCGATTTCGAATTGTTTGGATAGAGCTTGCTTGGCGTCGACGATATTGGCCCGGATCTGGGCCAACTCATAGTTGGCAAGCGGCCAGTTCTGCACCGCGCCCGCGTACCACAATTTGAAATGCCCGAGTTGCGTCACCATCATCAAGGTGTTCAGCCGCGGCACGATAGCGGGCGTTCTTGCGAGGTCTCCGGCTTTTGCTCCTGAGCCGGAAGCGGCAAGGACGCAGC
This sequence comes from uncultured Alphaproteobacteria bacterium, assembly GCA_963767245.1. GTDB lineage: Bacteria > Pseudomonadota > Alphaproteobacteria > Rhizobiales > Beijerinckiaceae > Roseiarcus. Next base: position 196,155 of record CAVYDG010000021.1, on the reverse strand, counting down.
ATATGCACAGGATGGCCAGCGCCGCAAAACGCTTCATCGTCGACATCGCGCATTCTCCGGATCGCCGCCAAATCGCGCGCCAGCTTGGCCTCTCGACCGACCTTCGGCGATGACCGCGGGGCCGGAGAAAGCGTGCCCGAAGTTCTGGTTTCTGACAAGCCCGAAGCGGCGTAGCCGTTCGCGCGAGCGACTGCGCTCCACGCACGGCTCAAAGACCGGCGTTTCTGGCGCTGAGCCGCGCCAGTGCCGACCAGTCCGAATCGCCCTCCCCCTGCGCGACCCCGGCGAGGAAGTGATCGTGAACCAGGCTCGCGGCCGGCATCGGCGCGGCGAGCGCATCGGCGGCCGCGAGCGCGAGGCGGAGGTCCTTGAGGCCGAGCGACATCTTGAATCCCGCCGGTTCGTATTGCTCATTGGCGATCAGCCCTCCGTAGGTCTTGTACGCCGGGGCCGAGAACAGCGTGCTGGTGAGGATTTCGAGATAGGCATGCGGATCAACTCCGCCCTTGCGGATGAGCGCGAAGGCTTCGCCCAGACACTCGATCACCGTCGCGAGGAGGAAGTTGCCGCTGAGCTTGACCAGATTGGCTGACGACGGCTTGTCGCCAACGACGAAGGTTCGTTGCCCGATGGCATCGAACAGCGGCTGGCACTGGGCGACCGCGGATTGCCGCGCCGCCCGCGACGATGAAGAGCTTGGCCGCCGCGGCGGCTTCCGGCCGGCCGAATACCGGGGCGGCGACATAGACCTGGTGAGCGTCGCGATGCGCCTCCGCCAGACGATCGGAGAGCGCGACGCTGATCGTGCTCATCGAGATGTGGACCGCGCCTTCGCCGAGCGTCGAGAGCCCGGACCCCTTGCCGAACGTGACCGCTTCAACCGCCGCGTCCTCAGCGAGCATGGTGATGACGACGGGGTTACGCCATGCCTCGGCCGGATTGCCGGCAACCTTCGCGCCGTCGGAGGCCAAGACGTCCGCCTTGTCGCGGGTGCGGTTATAGACGGTTACGCGATGGCCGGCTTTGAGAAGGTTCCGCGCCATCGCCTGGCCCATCTGGCCAAGGCCGATAAAACCGACGTCCATGCTTCCCTCCGTTGCGATTCGTCGGCCGCTCTACCGCGCTCAACCCGCCTTGGCCCGCTCCGCCAGATATTGATGGATAAAGGCGATCGCGATGCTGCCTTCACCGACTGCCGAGGCGACGCGCTTCACCGGGCTGAACCGGACATCCCCACACGCAAACACCCCCGGAACGCTGGTCTCGACGAGGTAGGGATCGCGGCTTTCCTTCCAGCGACCCGCTTTGACGACGTCGGCTCCGGTGAGGATATAGCCTCGCGGGTCGCGCGCGATTTCGGGCGGCAGCCAGGCGGTCTCGGCGTCCGCGCCGATGAACACGAAGAGCCCGCTCGAAGTCCACCCGCTGGACTGTGTTGCTGCGGCGATTAAGAACGTCGATCGCCGAGAGGTGAGTGTCGCCGTGAACGGCCTTGACTTCAGACTGCAGCGCCACACGGATATTGGCTTTGGTTCGAACCTGCTCGATCAGATATTGGGACATGCTTTTTTCGAGCGTCTCGGCGCGCACGATCAGGGTGACCGTTCGCGCATGATTGGCGAAAAACATCGCGGCCTGACCTGCCGAATTTCCGGCCCCGATGAGATGCACGTCGAGCCCCTGAGCGATGCTCGCTTCGCTCCGCGCCGCCCCGTAGAAGATGCCTTTGCCAAGCAGCCGGTCGAACCCGTCCGCCGCCAGGCGCCGCCAGCTGACTCCGGAAGCGACAATGACGGTGCGCGCATTGAGCTCCTCCTCGTTGTCGAGGACGATGCGGCGGGCATGCGGATCGATGCGGACGATCTTACGGGCAACGAGAATTTCCGCTCCCAGCCGCTTGGCCTGACGGTGCGCCCGGCTGGCGAGCTCAGAGCCGGAGATCCCGCTGGGAAAGCCGAGGTAGTTCTCAATCCTCGAGGACGTCTCCGCCTGGCCTCCCGGCGCTTCCTGTTCGACGACGATCGTGCGCAGTCCCTCAGAGGCCCCATAGACGGCGGCGGCGAGGCCCGCCGGCCCGCCGCCGATGATGACAGTGTCGTATTCCTTGAACTGCGGCGTGGTCTGCAGGCCGAGGCGCGCCGCGAACTCTCTTGGCCGCGGCCTCACCAGTATCGCGCCATCGGCAAGTCGCAGCATCGGGCAATCGCTCAGCGCTGGCGGCTGGCCCGGCCAATGGTCGGCGAGGTTAGGATCGTCCGGAGCCAGCCAGTCGAACGAAATCTGGTTACGCTCCAGAAACCGGCGCAGCTCGAGGCAGGCGATGTCCCAACGGTTTCCGAGAAGCGTGACCTGGGCGCTGCGCGGCTCCGCCGCCAGCTTCTGCAGGCCCCCGATCCGCTCGCGGGCGAGTTCGTCCATCGTTTTCGCCAGCTCTGGCGACGCAGCCGCGACGGCGTAGTAGGGCTGGGCGTCGACCTTCAACACCCGGGATGGTTCGCCGGCCCGAAAACCGGCTTGGAACTGCGTGCCGAATACGAGCGGAATTTCGCCGAACAGCTTGCCCTGCGTCCGCTGGCCCAGTTTGCGCTCCACTCCATCGACGAGTTTGATGACCTCGAACGTTCCTTCGAGCACCACAAAAAGGGCCGGCGGCTCGCCCTCATAAGCCGCGTACTCTCCCGTGTTGAGATGAATATCCGCGGCTGCGCGCGCAACATCGGCCAGCGCGACCGGCGACAGGGTGGAAAAGAGCGGGATCGCGGCAAGTTCGTCGGGCGTCAGCATGACCTGGAAGACCAATGGGTTCGCGCCGCGCGTTGTGTGCGGGCGCCCGCGCGCCTGTCAAGCCGCCGACGCCGCCACGGGCTCGCTACGCACTCACTCCTCTGGCACCCCGGCCTTGCGCATGGCGTCGAGGAGCGGCCCCGCGTTCTCGTTCCCCTTGCGAAAGCGCCGGATCGAGAAGCCCGGGTCGAGCGCGAGGCCAGATTTGGTTTCGGACTGCGCCTCTTCCAATCTTCCAAGATTCGCCAGCGTCGCCGCGAGCAGGAAATACGCTAGCGGGTTATTCCGGTTGTTCTCGATTGAGTGGCGAAACAGCGCGACCGCCTCGTCGTTGGCGCCGAGAGCCATCTTGGCGCCGCCGGCGAGTTGCAGCCAGAGCCAGGCGAAACTGTCGCGCGGAGAGAGGCGCATGGCCTCTTTTTCATGAGCTTCGGTTTCGTCGAAGCGGCCTGCCAAAAGCTTGGCGAGACCAAGGTCTCCCTGAGCAGTCGCGAGGTTCGGATCCAACGCCAGAGCCCGCTCAAGTTCGGCGATGCCCTGGTCCGAACGGTTGGTCTGGCTGAGGATGTCGCCCATGATCTCGTGCGCCAGCGCATCGTTCGGCCTTAGAGACAGCACCTTGGCTATCGTCGCTTCGGCCGCAGCGAGCCGGGCGTCTCGATCGTCCGACAGATAGGCCCCGCCCACCGAATAGTCGACCCGTCCGATCTCTAGTAGAGCGTCGAGGTTGTTGGGATCTAGCGCCAGGGCGCGCTCGAAAAAGCCGCGCGCTTTCGCCATGTTCTCGGGATTGACGCCACCCCGGTTGAGCGCCGCCAATCCCTGAAAATAGAGGTCCATCGAATCCGGATTTGGCGCTTGCTGCGCGCGCCGCGCCTCGGCGGCGACGAGCTCCGCCCCCAACTGGTTAGCGAGGCGGGCGACGATCTCGTCCTGCATTTCGAAGAGATCGGCGATAGGCTTGTCGAACCGGTCAGCCCAAAGGTGGTCGCCGGTCTCCGCATCGATGAGCTGGACATTGACCCGCATGCGACCCGCGTCGCGCTGGACAGAGCCTTCGAGCACGTAGCGGACGCCAAGCTCCTTGCCGATTTCCCGGGCGTCGACATTCTTGCCCTTGAAGCTGAAGGCGGTGTTGCGGGCGATCACAAACGAGCCGCGAAGGCGCGAGAGGTCGGTGGTGAGACTCTCAGTTACCCCGTCGGCGAAATAGTCCTGGGCAGGGTCGTTCGAGAGATTGGCGAACGGCAGCACAACGATTGACAAACGTTTGGCTTCGATCGGCGTCGCCACGCCGGCTGCCGCCTCCGCTGGCGGCTTCATCGAGATGGCCGCAGGACGATTCGCGTTGACGAGCCACCACCCGCCGCCAGCGACCACGATGAGCAGCGCCGCAATCGCGGCGGCGAGCGGGCCGAACGATGAACGCTTTTTCTGAACGGCGGGCTTCGCCTGCGCCGGGACGCCCACCTGCACCGAATAGACCCTGATCGGGTCGGCGATGTTCTTGAGTTGGGTCTGGCCAAGGTCGCTGACCGCCAGATCGAGCCGCCCTTTGACCTGGCGATAGGCGTCCTCAGAGAGGCAGATCGCGCCAGGCGCCGCGATCCCTTCGAGCCGCGCGGCGATATTGACGCCGTCGCCCATCAGATCGCCGTCGCTCTCCTCGACGACGTCGCCGAGATGAATGCCGACCCGGAACTCGATGCGCTTGTCGGGCGGGACTCCGGCGTTGCGCTCGATGAGGCCGTTCTGCACTTCGATGGCGCAGCGCACCGCGTCGACCACGCTGCGAAACTCGATGAGAACGCCGTCGCCGGTGCGCTTGACGATGCGCCCATGATGGGCGGCGATGGCGGGATCGATCAGGTCGCTGCGCAGGCCCCGGAGCCGCGACAGCGTACGGTCCTCGTCGGCCCCGGCGAGCCGGCTGTAGCCGACTGCGTCCGCGACCAGGATCGCCGCAATCTTTCGGGTCTCGCTCATGGCGCGCCCCTCTTGCGCCATTCAGCCTAGCACAAACCCTCGGCGATAGGGGCGGCGGCCGGGAAGCGCCGCTTCGGCGTCCCGTCAAGCCAAGTCGAGCGTCCATGTCTGCCCGACGAGGTCATGGCCGAACGAATGATGTGGCGCCTCGCCGACGAGGCGGAACCCCGCCGCCTGATAGATACGCCGCGCCGAGATCAGCACGTCGTTGGTCCATAACGTCAGCTGGCCGTAGCCGAGCTCGCGCGCGCGGGCGATGCATGTGGCGACCAGCGTGCGCCCCAAGCCAACTCCTCGCGCGCTCGGCTCGACATAGAGCAGCCTGAGCTTGGCGACTTTGGGATCGTCGCTCTTCATCAGAAAGACCGAGCCGGCGATCGCGCCGCGGCGCTGGGCGACCCAGCCGTCCTCGCGGGCGGGATCGAATTCGGCGACGAACGCGCCGAGAACCCGGCTCGCCAGACCCTCGTAGGTCCAGTCCCAGCAATATTCCTGATGATAGAGGACGGCCTGACGATGGATGATCCAGCCGACGTCGCCGGGCCGAGGCCGTCGCAGGCTTAAATCCGCGTCCTCAGTTTCGCAGTCCCTCAGCGCCGCCCGGATGTCACGCATGGCCTCGATCAGCCGTTCCCGCCCGCCCTCGCCGATCGGCTCGAGGAGGGCATCGACCTGCGCCCGGGCGGCGGTTTCAGCTGCGGCGAAGGCTTTCCGGCCGGCCCTGGTCAGCGTCAGCAGCCGATGCTTGCCGTGATCGGGGCTGACGCGGCTCTGCATCAGCCGCTTCGCGCCGAAACGGGTGACGATGCGGCTCAAATGCGCCTTGTCCATGCCGAGCGCGCGGCTGATCTCCGCTGCGGTCCGACCCTCCGCCGGCGCCTGCGCCAGTTCATAGAGAACGCGCGCCTCCGGCAACGAGAGATCGGTCGCCGGCAGGCGCCGGTTCAGGAGGCCGATTTCGCGGGTGTAAAACCGGTTGAAACCACGCACCTCGTCGGTCGGCGTCATGGAGAGGCCTCGAGTGTTGTCTCAGACAACACTATCCCGCCGGCCGGGAGCCCGCAACCGAGCCTCGAGCTATTTCCACAGGCCACGCCTGCGTCTCAACGACATTTCAGTCTTGTCAAACCCGCACGGCGGGCGCAGCCTTGCCCCATCGGTAGGGAGTGCTCTCGGCAGGGGGCAGATCATTGCCTCGTGTCGCGGCGCAGTCCCGGACTATCCGGATCAGGTTCTCCCGATGACTTCTGCCTTGTTCGCCAGGATTGGATTGGCCGCATCCGTTGCCGGGCTGATGGTTTTCAGCGTCCAGGCGGCGTCGGCGCAGGCATCCGCCTGCCCCGGGCAAGTCTCGATCGCCCCCAGCGCCAACATGATTCCCGCGCCGTCCGGCATGCCCCTCAATTGCACGGCTGCGTTCTATGACGGCACGGCGAATTTCGCCGGCCGGGTGACCGGCTACGCGGCCGACGCTTACACCTCGACCACGACGATCTACGATCAGGTGGGCCAGCTGGTGGGGGTCACCAATTCGCTGGGCGAGACCACCATTCTCGGTCCCGAGCACGGCGTGCTGTCGACACTGACCGATCCGCTCGGCCACGCCACCTCCTTCACTTACGACCCGGCCGGATCGGTCGTGCAGGTGATCGCCCCGATGGCGAGCACCACGAGCTACACCTACGATCCGTCGGAGCGGGTCACGACGGTGACCGATCCACTGGGCGGCACGACATCCTATGGCTACGATTCGCAGAACAGGATGACCACCTCGGTCGACGTGGGCGGCGATACGACGACGAACAGCTATGATTCCTCGGGCCGTCTCGCCGGGCAGTCCGTAGCGCCGTCAGGCGATACGACGACCTATACCTACGACCCGGGCGGCAATTTGATTGAGGTCTCCGACAACCATGGCGACACGACCACCTACATGTACGACGGCATGGACCGCCTGATCTCGGAGACGATCACCCCCCCGAGCGGCGGCCTGACCACCACCATCACCTACGACCCTGACGGAGATGTCGCCACCGTCACCGAAAGCGACGGGATCGAGACGACCTATACTTATGACGCCCTGAATCGCCTCATCCAGGAAACCGAGACGATGGGCAGCGTCACGGACATCACGGCCTATACCTATGACCCGGCGGGCAATCTCATTTCGGTAAGTGATCCGGCCGACAATGTGACCAAACTCGCCTATGACGCTTTTGGTGACCTCATTTCCATGACCGACCCCAACGGCGGTGTGACGACGTTCGCATATTCCGTGGTGCCGGAACCGTCGACCTGGGTATCGATGCTCTTAGGGTTCGCCGGATTGGCTCTCGCCGGGCGCCGCAGGGCGAAGCGCAGCGGCAGTCAAAGCTCGTCGCCGGCCAGCGCGGCCTTTAGCTTGTCGGCCGCCTGCTGGGCGTTGCGCCAGTGCGGCGCGATCGCAAGCGCCTGCTCGTAGACCTTGAGTGCGTCCTCTTTCTTGCCGCGCGCTTCGAGGATGGCCGCCATGCCCATGAGCGCGCCCAGATGCCGCGGCTCGCGCTTGAGCGTTTGCGCAATGTCGGCCATCGAGCCGTTGTAGTCGTCGTCGAGATACCGCGCGGTCGCGCGCGCGTTCCACCCTTCCGCCCAGTCGGGCAGGAGCGCGATCGTCGCATCGAGGATTTTCATCGCGTCGGGATATTCCTCCGCGCCGATCGCCTTCCGGGCCCTCTGCAGCAGGAGATCGCCGGTATCCGACCCGGATTCGGCATAAGCGCGCAGAAGCAGGGTGATAATCCCGGCTGTCTCGTCCGCATCCTTGGCGGCCGCGAGGCGCGCATAGAGATCGGCGCGCGCCTGCTCGGGGGTTTGCGGGGGCGGCGTTTCCTCTTTGGCCAGCGGAGGTTGCGCCTCCGGTTCGGCCTGCGCTCCTTGTATTTCTGAGTTGGCTCGCGGCGCCTTTCCGGGCGGAATGCCTTGAGGCGCAGCCGACGGTTCGTCCACAGAAACGATCGTCAAGGCAAGCAGGGCCGCTATCGCCGCGCCGGCGAAAGAAGACATCGTGCGAAGTCTCATGCCGCAAGCGTAGCGCGGCGGCGAACGGTCGTCAAAAAGACTCGGCGGTCTGACCGCGCGGCTATCCTATCCCTGCCGGGCCTTGTAGCGCTTCTGCGTCTTGTTGATGATATAGACGCGGCCCTTGCGACGCACGAGGCGGTTGTCGCGATGGCGGTTGCGCAAGGATTTCAGCGAATTACGGACTTTCACGTTCGTCACCAAGGGTTCTTCCCGCGCAGGGATCGGCCCACGGCGGATAAAAGGAGGGCGCTCTATGCCTCAAACCGCCTTGGCGATCAAGAGCGCTGCGCCGCCTGCAGCCTTCATTCGGGCCAAGTCGGGCGGCAGATTGCCGGGCGCGCTTCAGGGCAAGGATCGAAACGTGCGCGGAGGAGGCTTTTTCGATGAAGGTGTCCGACGTCCTGCAATTGAACCGGCAAACGCTTCAGACCTGCATTGCTGAAGAATCGATCGCCTCGATCTGCACCCGGCTCAGCGCCCTCAACATCGGCGCCTTTCCGGTCTGCGACCCCCATGGGACGCTCATCGGCATCATCTCCGAGCGTGACATCGTCCGCGCCTTCGCCAAGGACGGGGCACGGCTCGCCGACATGCATGTCCGCGATCTGATGACGCGCGACGTCACCACCTGCGGGCTGGAAACGCCGATGGTGGAGGCGGAGAAGCTCATGCACAAGATCCGGGTTCGCCATCTGCCGGTCATGGATGCCGGCAAGCTCGTCGGCATGCTGTCGATCCGCGACGTCATGGTCTGGCGCCAGCAGGAGGCGCGCGACGAGGTCAATGTGCTGCGCGACGCCATGATCGCGATCCGGAACCGTTGACCGCGGAGCGGAATTCTTCACTCGCCGCACTTTCGACACCTTTCTTTGCGAAAATCAGAACTTGTCGACTCCGGCGCGGGCGGAGAGCTCTCCTGGGGCGGTGGAGCGAGCGAGGAATTCGAGGGATTTCAGTTCGATTCCGATCGCAACCCTCTGAAAAGGCTCGATCTGAGGCCGATCGCGCGATTTGGATTTCGTTGCGCCGGATTTGGATTTCGTTGCGCCTGCCTTGGATTTCGTTGCACCGGATTTGGAAATCGTTGTGCGGGATTTTGGAAACTGCCGCGGCGAGCCGCTGGCCGGATCCACGGCTTAGATTGCGCTGCGCTCAGGCGCCCTGAGCCCTTCCATCAGCCGGCGATGCCCATCGGGAATCGGAGACGGGCGGTTCGTCGCCCGCTCGACGTAGACATGGGTGTATCGTCCGGCGGCCGCCGCGGTCGCCGCGCCGGCTTTGAACACGGCGAGATGGTAGCGCACCGACGAGCAGCCGAGATGGTCGACCGCGACGCCGACTTCGGCCGGCTCGGGGTAGGTGAGGCTCGAATAGAACCGGCAGTTGCTCTCGACGACGAGGCCGATGATCGGGCTCGACGCCGGATCGAGCAGGCCGGCCTCGATCAGGATCGCGTTCACGGCCGAATCGAACAGGGCGTAATAGACGACGTTGTTGAGATGGCCGTAGGCGTCGTTATCGCTCCAGCGCGTCGCCAGCGCGACGAATCGTGCGAAAGCCTCGCGGGACGGCGGCCCTTGGCGATCGGGATCGGCCGCCATTCATGCCCCTCCCGTCAAGTCTTCGTGAGCCGCGCCCGGCGACGCGGATCGAGGCGGCGGGCATGCTCGCGGGGTCGCAGCCGGTTTCGCCTCTTAGCCCGGGCGAGGCTATCATGACAAGGCGACCCGCGGCCCCTGCCGCGGAGCGTCGGAGGGACGGCGCGCGATGGCCAACGACGACAGCGAGCCCAACCCCATCGCCGCCGCGCGCGAGCCGCCGCCGCGCGAGCTGACCAGGCTTTCGCCGCTGGTGCGCCGGCTCGTCGCGCCGAACGCCTCGCCGTTCACCTTCAATGGCACCTGCAGCTATATCGTCGGCAATGGCGCGGTGGCGATCGTCGATCCGGGCCCGGAGGACGAGTCCCATTTCTCGGCGCTGCTCGCCGCGGTCGCGGACGAGAAGGTCGAGACGATCCTCATCACCCATACCCATCGCGATCACAGCCCCGGCGCAAAGCGGCTCGCCGCGGCGACAGGCGCGCGGGTGGTCGGCGCTGCGCCGTTCGTAGCCGCCGGCGATGGCGCGGAGGGTCTCGATTCCGCCCACGACCGCGACTATTCGCCCGACGCGATCCTCGCCGACGGCGAGCGGCTTCGAGGCGCCGGCTTCTCGATCGAAGCCGTCGCCACGCCGGGCCATTGCTCCAATCACCTTTCCCTCGCGCTGGTCGAGGAAAACGCGCTGTTCTCCGGCGATCACGTAATGGCGTGGTCGACCTCGGTCGTCGCGCCGCCCGACGGCTCGATGCGCGCCTATATGGCGTCGCTCGACAAGTTGCGCGGGCGCACTGAGGCGATCTATTGGCCCGGGCACGGCGGCCCCGTCGTCGAACCGCAAAGCTATCTGCGCGCTCTGATCATTCACCGGCGTCAGCGGGAAGCCTCGATCCTGGCCGCGCTCACCGACGGCCCGCAGACCATTCCCGCCCTCGTCGCCAAGGTCTACGCCGGGATCAACCCATCACTGACCCGCGCGGCGGGCCTATCGACGCTTGCCCATCTCGAGGACCTCGGCGAGCGCGGCCTCGTCGTCGCCGAGACGGGGGACCGCGGCAAGATCCGCTACAGGCTCGTCTAAATTCGGGGGAGGGCCTCATCCTGAGGAGCAATGCGCAAGCATTGCGTCTCGAAGGATGCTTCAGCGGGCTCCGCCCCTTCAGCGCGAACCTGCGCGTCCTTCGAGACGCCCGCTTTCAGTCTGCTCTCGCCGGCGGCCGCTTGGCGCAAATAGCGGTCGTTATTACTTCTTCAGGAAGGCCTCCAGTTCCAACCACGATTGGGTCGCAGCCTTCTCGTTGTAGCCAAATGTGCCGTATGGTCCTGTGATTGGAATGGTGACGGTAAACTGGTCGAAGGAATGGAGCGCGTCGGGGTACTCCACAACCCGCATCGACTTGTTGTCCAGCGCCTCCTTAACCAGGTCTTTGCACTGGGCGAATGGCGCGATGTTGTCGGCCAAACCGACGAAGGTTAGCACCGGCGTGGGCTGTTTCCAGGCCAAGGCGCCTTTACAGAACGGGAAAAAAGCGACCACGGAACTGATCTTCACGGACTCACGCTCGGCCAACGCGAGTGCAGAGAACGACGCGCCCCCGCCAAAGGACCAACCAATCAAATTGATGCGGTTCGGGTCGATCGAACTGTCCTTCGCGAGATTGGTCACTGCAGTGAGGATATCTCTGGCGTAATCCTCCGATGAAATGAGAAATCCAGTGGCGTTGGCGCAACCCGGGATGCCGTGTGCCTTGGTATAAAGTCTACATTGATCACCGCAAACCCGTCATTAACGAAAAGCTGGCGGTATTGGTCGAATACAGGCGGCGAATATTCATCGTGGAAGCCACCGCATCCGGGAGCCAGAACGACTGCCGGGAACGGGCCTTCGCCGGTCGGCTTTGCCAATTCATAGAAGTCTGCGACCGATGCCGCCTGAGCACTCTCGGCTATGGGGCCGACCGGCAACGCGCCACATACCAAAGCAGCGGCGACAACACATTTTCTCATCCTCCTCTACCATCCTCCCTTTTCTCCAAGCAGTTTGCGTGCGGGATAGGACTCAAGCGCCGCGCGCGACGGCGGTTCGCCGCGCTATTCGTCCTTGGCTTCGGCCGTCAACTGTGACGCTGGTCCGCACCTTCCCGTCCAAGTGTAACCCTTTCCAGCCAATTTGGCCCAATCGCCGGTCGCCAACGTGTTGACGCCTCGTCCCGAGCCCGTGCAGCCCGTCACTTTGCCGTCCGTCATCGTCAGCGTGAGTTCTCCCTCGCTTCCTTGCCAAGCCAAGGTAGAACCCGGTTTGCGGACGACGCCGATGGCAGAGCGTGTGACGGCTTTCGGGCCGTCCCACTCCCAGATGGTCGTGAGGGTCGCAACGCCGCCGGCGTACGCGCCGTCAACACTACAACTGCTTTGGTCAACCTCGATCATATGCCCTTCGCGATCTCCTAGGAGCCTGTCTGGATAATAGCGGATTGTGGTGGCGGCGTTTGCTCAAATTGGATTCTGTTTGCTTATGAGCAAGACCTTCCGGCCCTGGACGATCGATCAGCCGCTGTTGTTGCCGCCGAGCGTTCAGGACTTTGTCGGCGAGGACCATCTGGCTCGCTTCATTTTGGCGCTTGTGCTCGAGCCTCTCGACCTTGGTGAGATCGAAGCCGCGTATGCGAGCGAGCGCGGGCAGCCGCCGTTTGACCCGGCGATGATGACGGCGCTGTTGCTGTACGGCTATTGCAACGGCGTCTACTCGTCGCGCCGGATCGCCAAGGCGGCGCGCGAACGGGTCGACTTCCTGAGCATTGTCGGGCTCGATCCGCCGGATTTTCGCACCGTCTCTGACTTCCGCAAGCGGCACTTGAAGGTGCTTGCGGGACTGTTCGGGCAAGTTCTCAAGCTGTGCGAACAGGCGGGACTTGTGAAGCTCGGCCATGTCGCGCTCGACGGGACGAAGATCAAGGCGAACGCCTCCAAGCACAAGGCGATGAGCTACGAGCGCATGGAGAAGCGTGCGGCGGAGCTCGAGGCCGAGGTCGAGCGGTGGCTGAGCGCAGCCGAGGCTGCGGACGCCGAGGAAGACAGAGCCTTCGGCCGCGACAAGAGCGGCGAGGAGCTGCCCAAATGGGTCGCCGACAAGAAGAAGCGCGTCGAGAAGATCCGGGCGGCGAAGGCCGAATTGGAGGCCGAGGCGAAAGCGGCCGCGGCGGCCAAGGCCAAAGCGCAGGCCGAGGAGCGGCGACAAGCCGAGGGCCGCAAGAAACCGGGCAGGCCCGCCGCCCCGCCATCCGAAGAGCCTGACCCCAAAGCGCAGAAGAACTTCACCGATCCCGAAAGCCGCATCATGAAAACCAAGGACGGCTTCATCCAGGGCTACAATGCGCAGGCGGCGGTCGACGCGACGGCGCAGGTGATCGTCGCCCACGGCCTCGACGCGAAGCAGAGCGATCAGCATCAATTGGCGCCGATCGCCGACGCCATCGAAGCCAATCTGGGCAAGAAGCCGACGCAACTGTCGGCGGACGCGGGCTATTGCTCCGACGCCAACCTTGCGGCGATGGAGGAACGCGAGATCGACGCCTATATCGCGCCGGGGCGGGCCAAGCACGCCGGGGAAGGAGAAGGCGGCGGCGCCCGCGTCGCCGCCATGCGCGAAAGAATCAAGGCCGGCGGGCACTCCAGCCCCTACCGCTTAAGAAAGCAGCTGCCCGAGCCGGTGTTCGGACAGATCAAGCAGGCGCGCGGCTTCCGTCAGTTTCTCTTGCGCGGCGTCGAGAAGGTCGCCAACGAGTGGGGCCTCGTCTGCCTCGCCCACAATATCTTGAAGCTCGCCCAGGGGCGGACCCCGTCCCTGGCCGCACTCGCAACCGGCTGAGCTTCGCCACCTCGGAAACGGTGCAACGAACGATGGCCGCAAAGCTTCCACCCAACCTTACATCAAACCGGATGCGCGAATTTGCTGCATCCGGCTCTCCGACTGGCTTGAGCGGTTCAAATCCCATCTCGCCGAGGATTAAGCAGACAGGCTCCTAGCGGCTCCATCGACCCGCCGCCAACACTCTGGCAGATGAAAACCCTAGCGTTCTGCGCGACGGCGGTCGGCGCGAAGGCGGCGAATGCGAGGACGGCGGCCGCTGAGCCGCTAAAACGCAGGAAATTTTGCATAGAACGTCTCCCTCTTTGCGGCCTTGCGCCTTTGAGATCGCGATAACGGCCGCCAATTTTCCTCATGGGGCCCGCAATTTGGCCGTCTCCTCCGCAACCTTGTAAGCGGCGCTTACAGTCGTCGAAGGTCGGCCAACGCTGCGCCAGGGGCGTAACCAGGAGATGTTCGGCCGGTAACTGTTCTTGTAATCGGGCCCACCCGGTGTAAACAGACCTCCTGGATTTGGACGAACGCCCATGCGCGACGCTCCGGAATCTCGCTAATGGGAACAGCCGCGGGAGGGGCCGTCGCTTCTCCGCTTCGCGGGCTTCGTCCTTGATCTCGACGCCTGTTCGCTTGTGCGCGAAACTGGAGAGGTGCTCGCGCTGACCCGGGGTGAGTTCGCGCTCTTGCGCGTTTTCGTCACCAGGCCGGGTAAAGTCCTCAGCCGCGACGCTTTGCTGGACGCCTTAGCCAACCGGCGCTTCGAGCCGTTCGATCGCAGCGTCGATGTGATGGTCGGAAAGCTGCGGCGCAAGATCGAGCCCGATTCGAAACAGCCGCGGCTCATCGTAACTGTGCCGGGCGAGGGCTATCGCTTCGACGGTCTGGCGAAGAGCCCGTTATCCAGCCAAGGGCTCGCGATGACCGTTCCGTCATCCGGGAACGGCGAGTCGCCCCCGGGGGAGGCGCTGAGCGATGCGCCCCCTGAGCGACGTGCGGAACAGGATTTGCTGGAGGCCGAGGCCAAACTGGCTTCCCGGGCAGCAATCGATCACAGGAAAGCGTTCGCGCCCAAGCTTGGCGGCCTGGTCGTCCTATGGCCAGCCATCGCCGCCTTTCTATTTCTGGCGGCGGCGAGCGGTTGGTTTGTCTTCGCTGGTAAAGGCTCAAAGACGACCGAGGCCGCGCGCCTTTCGATCGTTGTCATGCCCTTCGTCAACCTCAGCGGCGATCCGGCGCAGGATTATATCGTCGACGCGCTCACTGATGAATTGACCACGAGCCTCGCGCGGATGTCCGGCACTATCTCCGGCGTGTTCGTGATCGCGCGCAATACGGCCATGACCTACAAGGGTAAGTCGATGGACGCCAAGGCGATCGGGAAAGATCTCGGTGTGCGCTAAGTCCTCGAAGGCTCGGTGCAGCCAAGCGATAGTCAGGTCAGGGTCAACGCCCAGCTCATCGACGCTGGCAGCGGCGCGCACCTTTGGGCTGAACAATTCGACACCCCACGCGCCGATTTGTTGCAGACGCAGGACGAAATCGTCACTGTTCTGGCGCGCGCGATGGAAATTCAACTCCCCCAGGCCGAGGCGGCTCGGGCAAAGAGGACGCGCGCGACAAATCCCGACGCCGAAGACATAGCGCTCCAGGGTTTTGCGGCCGTCGTGAAGGGCGGATATGTCGGCAAGGAAGCCGATGCGGGATACGATCTCTGCGAGCAGGCGCTCCGAGTCGATCCCAACAATGTCCGCGCCCTGTGGGTCTTGTCCATGAAGTTTCACCTGCCGGTCCTATTCGGCATGAGCGCCGACCCTAAGGGCGACCTGAAGCGGGCAGACGAATTGGTGTCGCAGGCTCTCGCCCTCGATCCAGCCAACGCCGCGGCTCACAACTCAAAGGCCTGGATTCTCCACGACCAAGGGCGCTTTGAGGAGGCCATCGCGGAGCGGGAACGGACGCTCGCCCTGGACCCGGCCGACCTAAATGCCATGATGAGCATGGGCTGGGATCACCTCAGCCTCGGTGGATACGAAAAGAGCTTGGAAATATTTGACGAGGCGATTCGTCTCAGCCCGCGCAGTCCAGAGTTGAAGGATATGTATCACGGGAAATCGCGGGCCTATTTCGGCATGAAGCAGTACGATCAGGCGATCAACTGGGCGCGCCAAGCGATCGCGGCTGGGCCCAGCAACCCGGGGCCATATCAAGCTCTCGCCGCTGCGCTGGCTTTGACCAGTCACGAAGCGGAGGCGCAGGACGCGCTGCAGCATTACCTTGCACTGCCTTCCAACGGGCGAGCCGGCACAATCGCGGCGTTGAAGGCGTACAACGCGCGTTTCGGCGGCGATGCGCGCGTACTTGAAACTCAAGAACGGACGTACGACGGCCTGCGCAAAGCAGGGATGCCGGAGGAGTGAGCGGTCGCAATTCGGCAAAAGGCGGTCTCGCTTCGCGGCAGGGATTCGGGCGGCGAGGCCAATTTCGCGCTCGCAATGGAACGCCCGCTATCGCGCAAACTCCTGAGGAGAGCTTGAGGCGCGCTTCCCGCCCAATTGAGACGTCCACAGCCGATCCGCTATCTCTGCTAAACGTCGAGACCGGCCAGGCTGATTGGGTTTTGACCCTGGGGCGGCTGGAGCCTACTTCGCCGGCGCGGAACCGCCTGCGGCATAGCCATTGCGCGTCGCGATCTGCCCGCCAGCCTCCGCGAACGACTTGTCGTCGTCGCCCAGCTGCACCGTCGGCATGCATTCGGGATTGCAGGCGTACGAGACCCGGGAGGTCCCGTTCTGCAGCACCAGTACGGTTTTCGCCGGCAGGACCCGAACCTGCTTTTCCTCGATGATCGACCCCGTCGCATCGATGGCGATCAGGTTCGTCTGCCCGAAACCCTTGCCGGTGATGACCATCGAATTGTTGTTCTTGAGCATCGTCACGTCCGCGATCATCGGGTTGCCGATGATGAGGGTGGTCGCGCCGGTCGGCAGCCTGGCGATCTTGGCCTGGTCGAGCGTGACGGCAATCAGGTCCGTTCCGGCGCGCGCGGGTGAGGCGTCGAAGGCGAGAACGAATGCGGCAGCGAGCCAAAGGCGCGACGACATGTGAACCCTCTCTCGTCCGGAGATCGGGAGTCATTTCGCCCGCCAAAGATGAAGGAAATCTCAACTGACGGCGCGTCAGACGGTCGGGAAAATCGCCGCTCCTTCGTCGGCCGAGGCGACCGCGCCGCGAAAGACGGAGAACAATTCGCGCCCGACGCCGACATGGGAGGCCGAAAGGTCGGCTTCGGCATGCGGCCTACGGGCCCACACGTCGTCCGCGACCATCACCTCGAGCCGCCCCGCCGGCGCGTCGAGGCGGATGACGTCGCCGTTCCGGATCTTGCCGATCGCGCCGCCTGCCGCCGCCTCCGGCGTCACGTGAATTGCCGAGGGCACCTTGCCAGAGGCGCCCGAAAGGCGCCCATCGGTGACGAGCGCCACCCGGTGGCCGCGGTCCTGCAGCACGCCGAGCGGCGGCATCAGCTTGTGCAGTTCTGGCATGCCGATTGCTTTTGGTCCCTGAAATCGCACCACCGCGATGAAGTCGCGGTTGAGTTCGCCGGCGCGGAAGGCTGCGTGCAGTTCCTCCTGGCTGTGGAACACCCGCGCCGGCGCCTCGATCGTATGCCGTTCCGGCGCGACCGCCGAGGTCTTGATGACCGCCCTGCCCAGCGGTCCTTCGAGCACCCGCAATCCCCCGGTCGGCTGGAACGGAGCGCCCGCCCCGCGCAACACGCTGCGGTCGCCGGACTCGGCGGGCGCAGGCGTCCAGGCGACGGCGCCTTCGGCGTCGAGATGCGGCTCGACCGCATAATCGCCGAGGTCGCCCCAGACGGTCTGCGCGTCGCCATGCAGGAGGCCGGCTCCGAGGAGCTCGCGGATCATGAAGCCCATGCCGCCGGCGGCGTGAAAATGATTAACGTCGGCCTTGCCGTTGGGATAGATCCGCGTCAGGAGCGGCGTCACTTCCGCGAGATCGGCGAAATCCTCCCACCTCAGCGCAATGCCCGCGGCGGCCGCCATCGCCACGAGGTGGATGGTGAGATTGGTCGAGCCGCCGGTGGCGTGCAGCCCGACGACGCCATTGACGATCGCGCGTTCGTCGATGACGCGCCCGATCGGCGTGAACTGATTGCCCAGTGCGGTGATCGCCAGCGCCCGCTTGACCCCGACCATGGTGAGCGCATCGCGCAGCGGCGTGTTGGGATTGATGAAGGACGCCCCCGGCAAATGCAGGCCCATGATCTCCATCAGCATCTGATTGGTGTTGGCGGTGCCATAGAAAGTGCAGGTGCCCGGCGCGTGATACGCCTCCGCCTCCGCCTTGAGCAGGTCGTCGCGGGTCGCCTTGCCTTCGGCGAACAGCTGGCGGATTTTTGATTTCTCATCGTTGGGAAGGCCCGAGGGCATCGGTCCGGCGGGCAGGAACACCGCCGGCAAATGACCAAACGAGAGGGCGCCGATCAGGAGGCCTGGCACGATCTTGTCGCAGATCCCGAGATAGACCGCCGCATCGAACATCTCATGCGAAAGGGCGACCGCGGTCGAGAGCGCAATGACATCGCGGGAGAACAGCGAAAGCTCCATCCCCTTCTCGCCCTGGGTAACGCCGTCGCACATCGCCGGAACTCCCCCCGCGACCTGCGCCGTCCCGCCCACGGCGCGCGCAGCCTCCTTGATGAGATCGGGAAAGCGGGCGTAGGGCTGATGGGCGGAAAGCATGTCATTGTAGGCGGTGACGATCGCGAGATTCGGCCCCGTCCCCTCCCGCAACGCCTCCTTGTCTCCCGCCGCGCAGGCGGCGAAGCCGTGGGCGAAATTGGCGCAGCCGAGGCGTTTGCGGGCCGGCTTGTTGGCGACGTCGGAGTCGATCCGCGCGAGGTACGGCTGGCGCGACGGGCGGCTGCGCTTGACGATGCGTTCCGTCACCTCGCCGATGCGTGCATTGAGCTTTGTCGTCATGCGCGTATCGCCTCCTCGATTGGCCCGCGTGGGCTATCAACCCTCTTCTAGCGCAAAGACGGCCAATAGAAAGGCGCGCACAAAAGCTGCTGGCGCCGATCCGGCCCGCTCGACGTCAAAAGCCTCCGAGTTCGTGGACCATTTTGGTGAAACGCCGGCGCTCGTCGAGGGTCAGAGCGGCAGTGGCGACGTCGAGGTCCTGATCCTGAAGCCCCGCAGCTTTGGCGAAGCTATTCCACGCCGCAGCCTTGGCGAGGTCGCGGGGCAGCGCCCGGCCGCTGGCATAAAGATGCGCGATGCGGTTCTGGGCGATCGGGTTGCCGCGGGCGGCGGCGACAAGAAGGATCTTGGCGGCGCCGGCCTCGTCCCTTGTCGCGCCTTCGCCGTTGAACAGCATGATCGCATATTCGACCTGGCCGGCGATGATGCCGCCGTCGGCCGCGCGCTTGAGCCAGTGCGCCGCCTCGACGATGTCTTGCCGCACGCCTTTGCCCTCGCGCAGCATCACGCCGTAGGAATAGGCCGCGTTGTCGTCGCCGGCGTTCGCCGCACGAAGAAAATATTGCGCCGCTTTGGCGTAGTCCGGCGTCTTTCCGTTCACGCCATTGAGCTCCATGATCCCCAGATTGTAGAGCGCGGCGGCATTGTTCTTGCTTGCCGCGCGCTCGAACTGGGCCTTGGCGGCGGCCGGATCCTTTGCGACGCCCTTCGCGCCCTGAAGCAGCAGCACACCGAGTTCGTAGGCGGCTTGAGGATCGCCAAGATTGCTAGCAAGGCCATACCATCGGGAGGCCTCGCGATCGTCGCCAATCACAGCCACGCCGTCGTGGTAGATTTCGCCAATAAGCGCCATCGCGGCCGCATCTTTGGGATTGGCGTCAAGGCGCCGCTCAGCCTCAAGCAGAGCATAAAGGAAATTGCCGCGCTGATAGGCGCCGAAGGCCAAATCTGCCGGCACTCCATCGGCCCGCGGCGGCAGGGCGGGCGGCAATGAGGGGCGCGACGCAAGGCCACCAGAGGTGGCGAACGGCGAAGCGACGCTTGGGGCCGGCGTCTGGGCCAAAGCCACGCCGGCCGGGCTGAGGGCCAACGCCATAGCGAGCCCAAAACGGTTCATGGGACCTTCGATCCGACGCCGGCGAGCAGGGCCTGAGCCTCGCGTGCGGCCTCGGACGGCGACGGGCGTCCCCAAATCGCCTCGCCAAGCGCGACGAAATCGGCGCCGGCGTCAGCCAGCACGCCCGCGGCGGCGATCGTGTCGGCATAAGCGACACACGGGGTTTCAAAGATTTCGGCCCACCAGCCCACGCGTTCGACCATCGACCGCAGGTCCATCGTTGGCGCGTCGCGGTGCGGCTCCCCGAACATCACGTAATCCGCTCCAATCTCGCCCGCGCTCATCGCCTCATCGCGTGTGCGCAGAGATCCCGCGCCGACAATCCGTTCCGGTTTCAGGTTCTCGACCGCCGCGATCAAATCCGCGCCAGCGCCGCCGACATGAACCCCATCCGCGCCAAGTCGCGCCGCCAATCGGCCATCGTTCTCGATCAGGAGCGCACAGTCGGCAGCCACTGCGGCGTGAAGGACGGGCGCCACGATGGCTTTCGCATCGGCTTGCGCCACCGGCGCGAAACGGAGGAGCGTGCAAGCGACCGTCGCAGCTTGAACGACCTCGGCGAAAATCTTGGCGAAGGCGTCGGCGCCACCAGCCGACAGGAGCGGAGTGATGAGATAGAGCGAGCAACCAGGGGAGTTTCTGGGGGTCAACAGCATGGGCGAAGTATCGGACCGAAGAGCGTGATGTCGCCGACCAATGCGGCCAAATTGGGGGTCAAGGCAAGGCTGGCGGGTGGGCTCCTCCGCTGAATTCCGTAAGCTCAGCAGCAGGTTCTCTAACGACGGCCCTCTCGGCCGGTCAGTTCGAAAAGGCCGCGCGAAGCCGCTCGACCTGAGTAGCGACCTCCGATCGAGTGATCGCCGACTCGGGCGAAAACGCGACGACAAGGCCCTGATCGAGATGAATGACGCGTTCCTGAATGCGGAGGGACCGGGTGCTCAGGCTGCGCAGGGTCGGCGGCAATTGCTCAAAAACGTCAGGCGCGCAGCCATATTCCTGACGGGAAAGCTTGACGCGGACGCGTTCGGCCTGGGCTTGGCTCGAGGTCAATTCGCCTTCGTTGACTGCGCGCTGGAGCAGGAGCCACGAAGCGACCTGCATGAGACGGGTGGTCATGCGCATGCTTTCGGCGGAATAGGCAACCGCAGCTGGGCGGGAAAGGCCACGCGATTCCACTCGGCCCGGACCGTCGAGATATGACGCAGCTTCCTCGACAAGCGCCATCCCTTCGCGAAACAGATCCTTGAACGCGCCAGATACCGCAAGACGGCGGATAAAAGGAATAGCGTCCGGCGGCGACGCGGCGGCGGCGAAACTGCGCCTCGGCCCCTCGAGGTGACGACCCATACGCTGTGACTCCCATCTCATTGACGCGACGAGGCGACAAAAAGTCGCCGACGCGAAATCTGAGGGACGCAACTGACAATAACTCCCGCCCGGCCGCTCCGCGCATTTACCATTGAGCAAGGTTAACGTGGAAGCGCCGGCCCTGGCAATGGACAAAAGGAAACCGCCCGACGGCGGCTTTCAAAGCGCCTTCATCGGAGGTCTGAAACTCAAGAGACGGCGGCGGGCGCGGCTCGGTTGCTTCGCCCCGTTCGCGGTCGGCGCGTGTTAAGCTCTCGACCCATCAGAACTTGAATGCCGAGTCGGCCGCCGCGCGGGTCGCCTGACGCGCATCAATCGCCCTCTCGAGCCGCTCGATCTCGGCGCGCAAGAGGCCGATCCGCTCCCTGAGTTCCGGCGCCGACAGGTCGTCGAGGTTCTGCCCGATCTCGTGGGCGCGCAGCGGCTTTCGTCTATCGCCAAATGGGGTTTCATCTTCGAACCCGGCCATTGCGGTCTCCCGGTCTCCAGCATCAGCCGGCGGCGATGAATCCACCCCCCAACACGCGTGCGTTCGGGTCGACGAAGTCATAGAAAACGCAAGCCTGGCCCGTCGACACGCCGATCTCCGGTTGGACGAACTCGATCTCGCCCGAAGGGCCGAGCAGGGCCGGCGCCGGCGGGCGCGTCGAACGCACCCGCGCGGCAATCGGCAGTCCGTTGGGTGGCAAATCGGCGATCTCGCCCTCACCGATCCAATTGATGTCGCGCAACCTGCAGCCGCGCCACCGCGAGCAAGGAGCGGTGACCGACCACGACGCGCGCTTTGGCTGCGTCGAGGGCCACCACATAGAGCGCCTCGGCCGCCGCGACGCCAATGCCGCGCCGCTGGCCGATGGTGTAGTGAACCACGCCATTGTGCCGTCCAAGCACCCGGCCGTCGGCATGAACGATCTCGCCGGGAACCGAGGCGCCGGGCATCAGCCGCTCGATCATGTCGGTGTAGTGGCCGGAGGGCACGAAGCAAATGTCCTGGCTGTCCGCCTTCTCTGCGATCGCAAGGCCATATTCGCGCGCCAGTTCGCGGACCTGCGCCTTCGGCATCGTTCCCAGCGGAAACCGGAGGCGCGCAAGCTGGGCGCGGGTGGTGGCGAACAAGAAATAGCTCTGGTCGCGATCAGCGTCGGCCGCCCGGTAAAGCGCCCGCCCGCCGCGCCCGTCGTCGCGGCTGGCGACATAGTGGCCGGTCGCCAGCAAGTCGGCGCCGAGGTCGTTGGCGGCGCCAAACAGATCGGCGAATTTCATATGCTGGTTGCAGGCGATGCACGGGACCGGGGTCTCGCCAACAAGATAGGCGCGGGCGAACGGCTCGATCACCTTCTCGCGAAATCGTTCCTCGTAGTCGAGCACGTAGTGCGGAATGCCGAGCCGCGCGGCGACGTCGCGCGCATCGTGGATATCCTGCCCGGCGCAGCAGGCGCCCTTGCGATGGGTCGCCTCGCCGTGGTCATAGAGTTGCATCGTCACGCCGACGACGTCGTACCCTTCCGCGGCGAGCATCGCCGCCGTGACGGACGAATCGACCCCGCCCGACATCGCCACGACGACGCGGGTTTCGGCCGGCGCCTTGCGCAGGCCCAAGCTGTTGAGCGCGGTGCGCGCGGGTGGCGCGAGAGACGGTGCGAGCATGACACTCTGACCCGGCCGGAAAGCCGGTGAAAAGCACTATGTTGGGCTTCTCGCCCGATCAGGCAAGGCCATAGCCCAATTCGGCCCCCGCCGCCAAGCGAGGTTAAGGCCCCGGGGCCGTCATGGCTGCGCCAGTTTGTCGGCGAGCAATGCAATCGTCTTGGCATAGACTGGGGCCGAGTTCCATTCGAGCAGGGCGGGAAAGTTCGGTTGGCCTTCGTCCCAGCCCGCCCCCGGCTGCCAGCCGTGGCCGCGGAGGAAATTTGCGGTCGAGGCCAACGCGTCCGAGGGGGTCATCAGGTTGCCGCCGCCGCCGCCCTCGACGTTAACGGCATATTTCAGATAGGCCGACGGCATGAACTGGGTCTGGCCGATCTCGCCCGCCCAGGCGCCGCGCATTTGTCCGGGCTGCAACAGGCCTCTCTGGACTATCATCAGCGCATCAATGAGCTCGGCGCGGTAGATTTGCGCCCGGCGGCAGTCGTAGGCGAGCGTCGCGAGCGCACTGAATGTGGGGTAGGCGCCGAGGTCGCCGCCATAGCCGGTTTCGAGCCCCCAGATCGCCGCCAAAACGGGGGCAGGGACGCCGTAACGCTGCTCGATCTTCTGAAACGGCTCGGCGTAGGCAAGCATCATCGTCTTGCCCTTCTTGATCAGGGCCGGCGTGGCATGCCTGGCGGAGAAGGTGGCAAAACTCTGCCCGAATCCCTGGCTGCGGTCGTGGGCGGAGACCGCGGGCTGGTACACGACCCCGTTCAGGGCCGCATCCGCCACTTGCGGGGACACGCCGTCCCGAATCGCGACCTGCTTGAACGAAGCCAGCCATTCGTTGAAGCCGTCCGCACTATCCCCGCAATCGGCGGCACGCGCCGACGCGGCGCTGAACGCCGCCGCCGCCGCAATCGCGAGCAGCAACCTCACCAAACACCCTCGCATTTTCGGCGCTCCAATCATCACGGTCGATTCGGGATCCTGCTAGTCGCGAAACAGGGCCGAACCTTGGCCAAGGCAACGCTTCCGGCCGGTTATCCGCGCTGATCGCGCTCGTCGCGCGCTTACGCAAGACCCATCCCGCCGAAGTCATGTATCGCTGACTTTTCCGCCAGCGTCGCTTAGGTAAATCTTAAATCGCTTCGCCTATCGTCGCCTAAACAGTGACACGCGTTCGAGTGAGAGTTCAAGATGAGTGAAACGCTGCGGCCGAGAGTGAAATATGTCATCGGCCCGGACGGCAGCCCGCTGACGATCGCCGATCTGCCGCCGCCCACAACCCGCCGCTGGGTCATTCGCCGGAAGGCCGAGGTGGTCGCCGCGGTCCGGGGCGGGCTGCTCTCGCTGGAAGAGGCGTGCTCGCGTTACACGCTCACGGTCGACGAATTCCTGAGCTGGCAGGTCTCGATCGACCAGTTCGGCCTGGCCGGACTCCGCACCACCCGGATCCAGCAATATCGGCAATAGAGTGGGCGGGTCGACCTAGTAAAAATATCGCGTAATACTTAGGCACGGCGCGATTGTCCTTGTAGCGCCGGGGAGCAGTTCACGCAGATTCTCAGAATTTATAGTTGAGGCCGGCGCGGATAGCCTGGACCCGGTAATTCGTCCAAGTGAACCTAACCGGAATGAAGATCCCCGGGGAGATCGGCCCGGTCAGGCTCGGGGTGTTGCCGAGGTCGTAGTAGAGATACTCCAGCCTTGCGGTCACATGAGGGGCGACCATCCATTCGGCGCCCCCGCCCGCGACCCAGCCCACCCTCAGTGGCCGAAGCGGCGTCCGCAACGTACTCGGCAGGACCGATGAAGCGCGTCATGTGCGCCTTATCATCGATGTTCGCCGACGCCAGGCCGCCGGTGAAATAGAACAGCACGTTGGTCCAGCCGGTGAGCCCGACACGGCCGCGCAAGCTCGCCAGCCAATCGTCATCAGCGCTCATCCGGGCGAAGCTTCCGACGCCGATTGTGGGCACTGTTCGCGTTTGACCGAGGGACGTCCGCGAGATATCGCCCTCAGCGCCCACGAGCAGCGCCCCCGTCTGCCAGTTGTAACCGCCTTGGGCGCCGCCAACCACGCCCCCATTGTCCGGACCGGTCAACGAAAATCGAGCGCCGTTGTTCGGATTGAAGTACGTCCAGCCGGGCGCCGATTGCCATGCTCCGCCCAGGTTGACCCCGACGTAGGGGCCGCTCCAGGTGTTGGCGACGGCCGGTGAAGACGGCTCGGCCTGAATCCCGATGTCCGCAGCCTCAGCGCTGCCACTGAGCCCTATCCCAAGAGCGAGGACGCCGAGGGACGCAGCCGGTTTCACAAAAATGGCCTCCTGTCTCGAGAATCGATTGGACATGAGAGCACGCTGCGGTTGGTTTGACCGCTTTTCTGCGCGGCGCCGGACCTCTCTCCATCTGGCGGCCTTAATTGTATATCGACCCGAAGAATCTGAAAACCAGAAAGCTCGACTTTTTTCGCCGCCGTCGATCCCGAACCTGCTCCAATCTCTCCAAGAATGGACTCCAGCACAGAGTCTTCTTTCTGGAAAAGAAAAAACAGGCGAGTATCTTGTGTCTGCCAGCAAGTCTTTGAAAACATGGGATTGACGCCCTCGCTCCGCCCCCTCCAAAAGCGAATAAAAGGGCTGAGAGCCAGCGCCGCAAGCCGGCTCTGTCTGGCGCGGACCCGGATTTACCGCGTCGCGTGAGCGGAACGAACAGGGAGGTTTTTCGCCCTTAACAGGGAGCTTTTTTGCGCTGAACAGCGAGCTCTTCTTGGCGAACAGGGCCATTTCGACGACGAACCGGGATCACGCGTTCATCCGAGAACCAGGCTCGATCGCGGCCGACGCCTTTGGTTCCACCTGGTTGCAACGCGCTCCAGCGCCGCCAGATGGGGCCACGTCGACAACCCCCCTCAAGTCCGGCGGCGTTCCGGCGCCAGATTGCGAACCTCCGGGAGCCGAGGACGGGGAAGACCGATCGGCCTCAGGGCTGGTCGGACGCGCGTCCGTACATCGAGGGGTCGTCGTCATTCGGTCCCTTGGCGGTCCAAACGACGCGCAGCGGCATCGGGTCCTGCGGTTTGATCTTGCCGTCGGGATCGATCAGTTGCGCAGACGCCCACTTGGCGCATTGCTGGTTGGTGACGTCAAGCACACGCTTGCTGATCTCCCCTGACGGCGCCATGCCGAACTCATTCGAGGTCATCGTCTCGACGTTATCAGTCAGGCAGTCGTAAATGATGCGCTCCGCCCGATATCGCAGGGCGAAGGCGTTAGGGTCGCGCCGCAGCGAAGAATCCAACGGAGCTACGCCGGCAACGGAAGCGTCCGCCAACAATTGCTCCGCGCTCTCACGGACATCGCCGTTCACCAGATCCCCGTGGGTCTGATAGAGACGTTGCAGGAACAGGGTGGAGCTGCGATTTGCAGCAAGCAATTCCGAGGTCTCGAACAGCCGCGCATAGACGTTACGCGCCGATTTTCCGATGATCGTATTAAGGTCGTTCATCGTCACGGCGCCGCGGTTGGTGCCGTCAAACAGGCCCCCAATCTCATTCATGACCTGATCGAAAATCATCACGCGCAGACGCTCGGGCGACCAATTCTCACCCAGAAACGTCTCGAACCTGAAGAGTTTGCCGTCCTTGTTGGTTATGGAAGCAGTCAGCGCTTCGAGAATCGCATGCTCGGTGACGTCCCCCTCCTTGGTCGAGTGCTGGGCGCTTTGGGCTTCCTGGATGCGCTTGATCACGTCATCGACCCGGCTGGTGTAGTCGCGATTGGCGTCGGCGTTGTAATCCTTACCGATCTGATCGAGATCATCCGTCGCGCCAACGGCCCCGAGTGATTGACCGGGTTTGACCGACTTCAGGATCACCTGTTCTTCCTGTGTGGTCGGCGGCGCGAGGGAGGCAAGCGCGCGAGAAGACTCCTCCGGCGAAGGCGGCGCCCCGTTGCCCACCGGGCGAGAACCACTGGGCGCCGCGCCGTATGAATGAGACGCGGGCGCCGTGCGCGAAGGACGATGACCATAGCCGCCGTGGGGCGCCATGAGCATGTTGCCAACCATGCCGCCCACCATGCCTCCGACAAACCCTCGGAGAAAAGCGTCGCCTGCATGTGCGGGAGATTGGCCGAATGTCGCGAGCGCGACGGCCGCACTCGCCGCCAAAAGCGTGCCCGAAGTCACTGGGTGTTTGACCGACTTGACGCCCATGGCACTCTCCCGATGATGCGGTTCAGTCCAATTCACACTATCCAATTCGCACTATAGAGCCGCTTTCTCACGATTTCAACGGCGGGGCTGGCGGGTCGACTGCCCGTTTGCTTGTGCTTGCGCCGAGAGGATTTGCTGAGTGATCAGGTCGGCGAAAGGCACTTTATCCTTGCGCGCGGCCTGGAACGTAGCGGACAGCGTTCGACGCAGAACGTCGTTGTTGTAGCAACGGGCTTCGCGCTCCAAGCTGCGGAACTGTGGCTCGGTCGGCGCTTCGGCGCGGCCCCAGTCCCACACCCAAACCACTTTGTCGGAGGTGTAGCCGCCGCAGTCGAGCGGAACGTTGAGGGGACGCGTCTTTACCTTGCGCGTCTCCGGATCGACTGTCCCGTAGTAGCGCTGCAGGCGGTCGACTTCGTCGGGGGTCAGCAGGGCGCGATCGTTAATGTCGACGGCTTGGCCGTTCACGGCCATTTCCGCCAGCAGGATGCCTCCATCGATCTCGTAGAACGGATTGCCGTCGGGCTCGGTCGGGTCAGCCTGAGCGGAAAGCTTCATCGCGAGAAAGGCATATTTCATCGCCAACAGCGGGTCCTTGGCCTGATCGAGCTCGCCATTGCGGTAGATCTCTGCGAGCATGTTTGCGGCTCGGGCCGAACCGTGGCTGAGAGCGCGCGTCAGCAGGTCGATTGCTTCGTTCGCCCCGTTCTCCGGCTTGACCAGCACGCGGCCCGCGAGGAGCCGCCGGGCCAGTTCGATCTCGGCGTTCTCGTTGCCGCCGCTTGCGGCCAGCCGATAGTACCGTTCCGCTATCTCCGGCTGAGGAGCGGGCAGGCCATAGCCATGCTCCATCATTTGCGCCATCATGTATTGCGCCGCCGGATTGTTGTCGGAGGCCGCGCGTCCCCACCAGAGCAGGGCCTGGGTATCGTCGGGCAGCACGGAGCTGGGAGCGACCTGGTCGCCGGTGGTGTATATCTTGTAGCCCTGCAAATAATACCAACCAAGATTAAACTTCGCCACATCAGACCCCGAGTATGCCGCCTGCTCGGCCATTTCGACCGCGCGGCGCGGATTCGGCGCGACGCCGTACCCCCAAAAAAGCGCGTCGGCCGTCTCCACCTTCGCGGGGATTGACCCGGCCTCCGCAGCCTTGGCCATCCAACGATACGCCTCGGTGAGATCGCGCTGCAGACCAAACGAGCCTTTGCTGTAACGGCGGCCCAATTCATACATCGCCGGCGCAAACTCCTGATTGGCCGCCTTCAACAGGAGGTTGTTGTCGCGAGCCTGTTCTTCTTCGCTCGCATCGGTGTAGGCGGAGAGCGTCGCCAGACTGAAGAGCGCGGCCACGTAGCCCCGGTTGGCGGCGTCGTTGTAGGCGGCGCGCGCGTCGACAATGAGGGCCTTGCGGGCGGGATCGTCCAGCCGCAGCGCGTTGGCCGCGGCGAATTTCGCACGGCCGAGATTGAAGAGATATCTGACAATGCGCGGATTGTGCTCGATCGATGTCTTGCACGCGGCGATCGCCTTGTCGAAATCGATCTGATCGAGCGCGACCCCGGGCGCCTCAGGCGGGCGGGATTTGTCGCTCTCCGAGGCCGCCAGTTGGTCGCATTCGTCGACCACCTTGGAGGTGGTGGACGCGGTCGGGGCCACGACCCCGGAAGAGCCGATCAGGCTGACGAGCGCGCGGCGCGCGAGTTCGGCCGTCGCACAATCGTGGAACCGTCGGCGATGCCTCTCCAAAGCCTCACGTTCGGGTTGCTGGCTGATCTCTGCCCAATCGACGTCAGCGCCGGCACATTCCTGCTGCGTCAGCTGGAAGCGTTCGGCTCCGATCGAGTCGACGAGCGCGAAATTGTCGCTGACGCCGAGATTCTCGAAATACTCCGGCTCCTGCTGGCGCCCGCCCTTGAGAGCGAATGCCCGGACCATGCGGGTGATCCGCTGGCCGAGTTCGATCAAGGTTTGCCCCGGCCGTTGCAGCTCCGACCGGACGACTTCGGTGAAGAGGGAGTTGCGTCGATGATCACCAAGCCCGAAACTTTCGATCGCGGTCTCGCCAAAGGAAGCCGAGAAGACGACGATCGAGCCCGCCGGCACATCCTTCGGCTGCAGCAGACGACTGCCGGAAGTGAGGCCGCGTTTGATTTCCCGCTCGTCGGTCGTCGCGCGGATGATTGAACGGCAAGCGTCGAGAAGGAGAATCGCGACCTTTGGCTTTTTGTCGGCGATCGCGTTCATCACATCGTTGACGGAAACGCTATTCTTGGCGATCTCGTCAGTCTCATAGGCCCCTTCGAACGACGCCATCTTGAGCGAGATGATGTCGTCCCGGCGCTTATCCGCTTCGATCACCTGGTCGCGCGTATAGGATCTGAGGCTCTTGATGTCGCCAAGCAAAAGATAGTCGGTGTTGTTCGCCTCGACCCCGAGGCCGTGGCCGGAATAGAAGAAAAGAACGACGTCGCCTTCCTTCACCGTGGCGAGGAACGCCTGGAAGCGCTTGTCGAAATCGCTCTTGCCGCGCAACTCCGTCGCCAACGTGATGTTCTTCTTGTCGAAACCGACCTGCTCGAGATCGGCGGCGAGATCGCTCGCGTCGTTGTCGGATCGCGTGAGACTCGGAATATCCTGGTCGGAGTAGCGCTGTTCGCCGACGAGAAAAGCGCGCCGTGTTTGCGCGCTCGCGGCGTCGACGCCGAGAAAGCCGAGCGCGCCGAGCGCAACCCCGAAGAGAACGATCCATTCGCTTCCGCTTCTCCGCCACGCTAGTTTCATGCCATGCCTCATCTCGTCTCGCCTTGGGTGGTTATGTTCCGCTCAGGGCTCCAAGTCCCTCGCGACGCGGAAACCGATTCTCTCGGAGCCCTCGTCGACGCTCTCGTAGTCGCGTGCGGCCGCGCGAAGTTTTGCCGGGTCGTCGGCCCATGAGCCGCCGCGGGTCGCCCGAGCCGAGCAATCACCCGAGAGAACGGGCGCGCCATTCGAGGCCACGGCTGACGGGGCCGGGTTCCAGCAGTCCTGGGTCCACTGCCGCACATTGCCAAGCATGTTGTAAAGCCCGAACGGGTTGGCCGGTCCGCTGTCGACAGGCTCGGTCTTCAGTCGAGGGTCGGCTTTCGGACTGCCATCGTACGAACGCCTTGAATCGTAGACGGCGACCTCGGGCTTGATCGCGCCGAACCAGAACGGCCCGTTGCTGCATTTCAGGCTTTTGCAGCCACGCGCGGCGTATTCCCATTCCGCTTCGCTCAGGAGGCGATAAAACTTGCCGGTCTTGCGCTTTAGCCACTGCACATAGAGCTGTGCTTCGCTCCAGGTCGCGAAGATCGCGGGGTGCTTGCCGCGACCGAAGTCGAGATCCCCCAGCCGGCGATGACCGCAGCCGCCCTCGGCGTAGCAGGCGTCCCATTGCGCGAAAGTCACCGCATACCGCCCCACAGCAAAGGGCTTGGCGATTTCGACCCCGTGCGGCGCCGCTTCGAACGTCTGGCGTCCGCTTTCGCCGGGCGGCGAGCCGAGCATTGCCTTGCCGGCGGGGACGACGACCATATCCGGACATTCGTCGCATTCCTTGAAGACCTCGCCGCCCGGATCATTCGCTGCGATCTTTGGCGCGGGGCCGACGGG
This sequence comes from uncultured Alphaproteobacteria bacterium, assembly GCA_963767245.1. Classification (GTDB taxonomy): domain Bacteria; phylum Pseudomonadota; class Alphaproteobacteria; order Rhizobiales; family Beijerinckiaceae; genus Roseiarcus. The sequence continues at coordinate 165,885 of CAVYDG010000021.1, read as the reverse complement.
AATCGTCGCGGAAGCGGGCGGTCCGGCCGCGGGCGGCGGCAGCCCGGATTTCGACCCCGCCGGCTGAGTCGCTTCCAGGGAGGCGATCGCCTTTGACCCCGAACCGCCCGTCGGAGCATCCGTTGGCTGGGTCGAACTCGAGCACGGCGACCGGCGTCGATGGCGAACCGCCGGTCGGCATCAGCACCACGCCGCCTTCCGGAAGATCGCTGCGGACGACGTCGGGATCCTGGGCGTCTGAGGTTTCTTCCCGCACCTTCTTGCGGATGCGCGCGGCCGCGTCTTCGATCCGCAATCCCGCTGTCGGCAAAGTGGCGGCGAAAGCGCGCGCGAACGGACTGCCTTGGCCCACCTCGCCGTCCTCGGCCGTCTTGCCCTGACGGGTCGACAAAACGACGTAGGCCCCTTCGGTCGACGACGGATTGAGCGGCGCGAAGCCGCGCGAGCTGATGCCACGGTGCGCGAGCGCCGGGACGTTGCGGCAGGCGTCGATGAAGATCAGCGTCGCGCGCGCGCGGCCAATGATCGTCTCCTCGACGTGGTCGAGCGGTTCGCCGCCCTGCCTCAAGGCAATCTCCGACTTCGCCTGAAAATTGGAGGACGTCGTCATCAGGAGATTCTGCTGGATCCCGTCCGCGGCGACGGAGAAGCCGTGACCGGCAAAATAGAAGAGCGCGACGTCCGCGCCCTTACTCGCCTCGGCAAAGTCGGACAACGCCTGTTCGAAGCCGTCAAGGTCGACGTTGGTCTTGAGGGTGACCGCAAAGCCGATGCGTTTGAGACTCTCGCCGACGAGTCCGGCGTCGATGACGGGGTTCTGAAGCGGGGCGTCGGGATAGGCGCCATTGGCAATAACCAGCGCAACGAGCCGGGGCGGGTCTGGCTCGCCCGACCGCAGGGCGGAGCTCACGCCGGCTGCGATGGCTGCGTCAGCGACATTCCACAGTCTGGCGGATCCATCGCCGGTCCCCGACGCGAAGGCCCAGCCATGGCGCCAGGACGGGGCGGAATTGGGGGCGAAGTCTGTCGTCGACGGCCGAAACGCCTGCGCGGCGGCAGGACCGAAGAAGCCGAAAACAAGCGAGATCGGCAGGAAAAACCGCCACAAGCGGCTGGCCAGCGTCAATCGGCAGGCGTTCCGGACGGGATTCGGCGCCGGATTTTCGGGCGAGGGGTCGATCACCTCTGCAAATCTCGCTTCGCGTCGCCCCCGCCGCGGGCGCATAAGAGATCAGACGACGGCCGATGTCCACTAAAAATGCATGTGTCATGCAGCCGAAGGCAACCCGGTATCGCGCCCGCCCGCAAGCACCGGCCAGGTCACGGCATCAACTGGCCGCCATTGACCTCGATGATCTGGCCGACGATGTAGCTGCTCAAGGCCTCCGAGGCCAGGAACAGATAGGCGCCGACGCAGTCCTCGGCGGTCCCGAGCCGGGCGGCGGGAATGGTCTTGCGGATCGCCTCGAGCCCCTCCGGAGTCGAATAGCGCTCATGGAATGGCGTCGTGATCACGCCGGGGGAAACCGCGTTGACGCGAATCTTCTTGCCAATCAGCTCTTTGGCGTGGCCGCGGGTGATCGTGGAGACGAACCCCTTGGCCGCAGCGTAGAGCATCGCGCCTCCCGCGCCGCCGTTACGCGCCGCAATCGAGGTCGTGTTGATGATGAATCCGCCCTCGCGCTCGAGCCACGGAACTGCGGCGCGGGTCACCCAGATCACCGAGCTCGAGTTCAGATTGATCACCGCCTGGAGGTGCTCGTCGCTCGCCTCGAGCGAATTGACCCGCCCGAGCATCAGACCAGCATTGTTGATGAGGCCATCGAGGCGGCCAAACCGGCTGGTCGTTTCGGCGACGATTTGCGCACAGGCTTTCGCGTCGGCGACATCCCCCTTCACCGCTAGCGCCTCGCCGCCCGCCGCCTTGATCTCGCTTGTCAGCGCGTGAGCTCGGTCCGCGCTCGAATGGTAGCCGATCGCGACGCGCGCCCCCTGCCCGGCGAAACCCCGCGCCACAGCGGCCCCTATGCCGGTCGAGCCGCCGGTGATGAGAACGGCCTTTCCGGCGAGATCGGGAATAGCGACGCGGGTAGCGGGCATGAGCGGGCCTTCTTGCTGGCGGAAATCCGGCGCGAAGCTTGAGCCGCGGAGCCGGAGCCGTCAAATCACGGGTGGCTGAAACAACGAACGCACCCGCCCAAACGGGCAAATCTGGATAGTCGCCGCTTCGGCCCTATATAGACTCCGGAGCCGGCGGAGAGTCCAACCCCATGACCGAGGCGCGCAAACTCGCGGCAATTCTGGTGAGCGACATTGTCGGGTTCTCGCGCCTAACGGGCGCCGATGAAGACCGGATGCTGGCGCGGATGCGCACGCTCAGGAGCGACCTCATCGATCCGACCATCTCCGTCAATCGCGGCCGGGTGGTGAAGCGCACGGGCGACGGCAGCATTGTCGAGTTCCGCAGCGTCGTTGACGCGGTGCGTTGCGCCATCGAGATGCAGCAGGGCCTCGTCGAGCGCAATGCCGGCCTCCCGCCCGAGCGCCGTATCGACTTTCGCATCGGCATCCACCTCGGCGACGTGGTCGAGGAGAGCGACGGCGACCTGATGGGCGACGGCGTCAATATCGCCGCGCGCCTCGAAGGCATCGCCAAGCCGGGCGCGATCTGCCTGTCGGAGGACGCCTACCGGCAGGTCAAGGGGCGGCTCGATCTCACCGTCAGCGACCTCGGCCAGACCGAGCTCAAGAACATCGCCGACCCGATCAGGGTCTATTCGCTCGAAGTCGGCGCGAGCGGCCAGGTCAGCGCTCCGCCAAGCGCGCCGGCGGCGATCGAGCTTGCTCCTCCGCGACTTTCGATCGTGGTCCTGCCGTTTGCCAGCTTGGGCGGCGGCGCCGAGCACGAGCACTTCGTCGACGGGGTCACAGAAAGCCTGACGACCGACCTTTCGCAGATCACAAATGCTTTTGTCGTCGCCCGCAACACTGCGTTTGCGTATAAGGGAAAGCCCGCCGACGCCAAGCAGCTCGGACGCGAGCTCAAGGTTCGCTACCTCCTCGAGGGCAGCATCCAGCGCAGCGGAAGCCGCCTGCGTGTCAATGCCCAGCTCATCGACGCGACGACCGGCGCTCATCTTTGGGCGGATCGCTTCGACAAGCCGATGGCGGATCCCTTCGACACCCAGGATGAGATCGTCTCGCGCCTCGCCAACCAATTGCGCCCGGAGCTGATGGCCGCCGAGGCCCGGCGCGCCGAGCAGGAGGAGAATCCCAATTCGGTCGATCTCTATTTCCTCGGCCTGCAGGTTTTCGGCCAAGGAGGAGTTCGACAACATCAGACGCGCTCGCGACCTGTTCGAACGTGCCGTCGCTCTTGACCCCAAAAACGTCGATGCGCTTGTCGGCGCGGCGCGCGCCGGCGTCATCGTCGGAGCGATCTACGGCGCGGACGACCGCGCCAGTGCGCTCGCGGAAGCCGAGACGCTTCTTATCAAGGGCATCTCGATCGCGCCGCGGAACTTCTGGGCCCATCTGTGGTTGGGCTTCGTGCTCATTTATACCAACCGGGCGCAGCGCGGGATCGGCGAACTCGAGCAGGCGGCGGCGCTGAATCGCAACCTCGGCGCCGCGCACGCCTGGATCGGGCTCGCGAAGATCGTCCTGGGCCGCGCCGAGGAGGCGGAGGCGCATATCAAAGAGGCCTTTCGGCTGGCGCCCGCGGAGTCCTTCGGCTTCATGTGGTGGCACCTTCTGGGGGTCGCCAAACTTCATCTCGGAGCGGATGAAGAAGCCGTGGCGCTGTTCCGTCGCTCGATCGATATAAATCGGAACTACCCGCTAAGCCAGTTGTACGGCGCCGCGGCGCTGGCCCTGGTCGGGCGCCTGGACGAGGCGCACGCCGAGACGAAGTCCGCGCTCATGCTGGCCCCGAACTATTCGCTCGCCAGCTTCCGGAAAGCCGCCGAAGGCGACAATTCGGTCTTTCTCCGCCAGCGCGAACGCATCGCCGAAGGACTGCGCAAGGCGGGAATCCCCGAGGAATGATCGTCTGACGACGCCTATCGCGGCGCAAGCTCCATGATGAGATCGTTCGCAGTCCTGGCCATCGCCAACGCGGCGGCGACGTCGAACGCGTTGATCGCGGCGCAGACACCAATGCCGCGCGCAGGCGCAAATGCGACGTAGCTGAATACGCCCTGAAGACCGCCCGCCTTCTGCAGGATGAGCGGCCGGTCGCCCTCAGGCGCCATGATCACCCAGCCGAGCCCCATCGCGTCCATGCGCCCGGATTCGTCCATCCCGAACACGGCGTTGAGTCCGTCGCGCCACAGATAGGCGGCGTGGTCGATGAGCCGTTCGGCGGCGCGCTCGTTTCCGAACCGGTCGAGGTGCCATTGCAGCCAGGCGAGCAAATCGCGGGGACTCGAATAGAGGCCGCCGGAGCCGACGATGACATCGCCGGTTTTCGCGTTCGGCATTGGGGAACCGTCGAAATTATGGCCCTGCATGATGCGCGGAGCCTGGACGGCGGAGGGAGCGAAGGTGGTGTCGCCGAGCCCAAGGGGCCGGAGGATGCGCGCCTCGAGGAGATCCGGATAGGGCTCATGCGCGGCGCGGGCGAGAGCCGCGGCCAAAAGGTCGAAACCGAAGTTGGAATAGGAGACCGATGTCCCGGGCGTGAACATGAGCGGATTGGCTTTGAGCCAGGCGGCGAAGGCGCCGGGGGTGATGTTGGCGAACGGATCGTCCGGCGGGCCCGGCGCATGGGGGACCTCGCGCGGTAACCCGGCTGAATGGGTCGCGAGATCGATGAGCCGGATCGGCCGCCCGCCCTCGGACATCGGCGCGATGAACTCCGGCGCGTACTTGGTCAGTGGATCGGTGAGGCTGACTACGCCGTCCGCGGCGAGGCTCGCCAGCGCCTGGCCGGTGAACGCCTTGGTGATCGAGCCGATGCGAAACAGCGTATCCGCGCCTGGGGCCTCGTTCGAATTGTCTCCGCGGCTCCCGAAGCCCTGAACCGACGTCTGCCCGCCGCGGACGACGCCAAGGACGAGGGCCGGGGTCTTGATCCTCAGGAACAGGATCTGGCCGGTGAAGCCGACCGATTCGTCGAGCATGGCCTGGCTTGCCCGCGCGGGCCGAGGCCAGGGCAAGCCTGCGCCGGCGAGGAGTCCGAGGACATCGCGTCGCCGCATGCGTTCCCTCTCCGAAAACATCTCCGTGTTGCGCTTGCAGCGCTCCACGGGCGGGGCTGACGCTAGCACGAGATCGGGGCGATCGGGAACGGGGCCCGGAGACGATGATCCGCAGAAAGATCAACCAGGCGTTCGGACGGCTCCGGCGTCGACGCCGCGCTGCAAGCCGGGCGGCGGCAAGCAAGAATATGGCGCGTCCGGGCCGCCGCGGCCCCGGCATTGCTGGACGGCGGCAGCCGTTGTGATAGTGTTGTGAGGCCTCGCTGAGGATTGTACGGTGGTCGCAAAGCCGGGTTCCGGAGCGGGCAGGCAAGACGGCCCGCCCGCGCAGAGCAACGATCCCGGAACCATGTCGTCAACCGGATCGAAGGCAGGATGGAAGCGCATAAACCCGATCGCCGGCTCGCCGCGATCGTAGCAGCCGACGTGGTCGGCTACAGCCGTCTCATGGAAACGGATGAAGCGGGGACGCTTGCCCGGCTGAAGACCGTGCGGCTCGAGCTCATCGATCCGGCGATTGCGAGATGCAAAGGGCGCATTATCAAGACGACCGGCGACGGCATGCTGGTCGAATTCCAGAGCGTCACCGAGGCGTTGCGGTGCGCCGTCGATTTCCAGGAGCGCATGGCGCGGCGCAACCGCGACATGCCGGCCTCGCGCTCCCTAGTCTATCGCATGGGCGTCAATCTCGGCGACGTCATCGTCGATGAGGACGATATCTTCGGCGACGGCGTCAACGTCGCCGCCCGCCTCGAGTTCGATCGCCGAGCCCGGCGGCGTCTGCATATCGTCGGCGGTGCGCGAGCAGGTGGGCGACCGGCTAGAGCTCGTCTACGAAGATCTAGGCGACCAACAGGTCAAGAACATCAACCGGCCGATCCGCGTCTATAAGGTCGTCATCGGCGCCCAGAAACCAGGTACGGACCACGCCGCGGAGAGTGCAGCCGCCGCGCCCATGGAGAGCGCAAAAAAACCGTCGATCGCGATCCTGCCATTCGTGAACATGAGCGGCGATCCGGAACAGGAGTTCTTCGCCGACGGACTCACCGAGGACATCATCACCGAGCTGTCGCGTTTCCGTCAGCTTCTGGTGATCTCGCGCAACGCCGTGTTCGTCCATAAGGGAAAGCCGGTCAAGGCGCAGCAAATCGCCCGCGAATTCGGGGTCGACTACATCGTCGAGGGAAGCGTGCGCAAGGCGATGGACCGGGTCCGAGTGACCGTGCAGCTGATCGACGGCGAGACCGAAGCCCACGTCTGGGCCGAGCGCTACGACCGAAAGCTCGAAGATATTTTTGCCATCCAGGACGAGGTCACCTCGTCGATCGCATCGACGCTGTTCGGCCGGGTCGAGGCGGCGCGGCTGGGCCGCGCCCAGCGCAAGATCACCGGGAATATGGCGGCTTACGAATATCTGCTCGCCGGCAAGGTCCTGCATCACGCCTCGAAGCGCGAATCCAACGCCGACGCGCTGCGCAGTCTGAGCCGCGCCATCGAGCTTGATCCCAACTACGCCCACGCCCACGCGTGGAAGGCCTGCGTTCTCGGACAGGCCTGGGTGCACAATTGGTGCGAGGACCGGTCAGAAAACGAGCGAACCATTGTCGAGGAACTCCAAACCGCCCTGGCGCTCGACGACAATGACGCCGACGTGCACCGCATCCTCGCGGCGATCAAACTCATTTCCAACGAACACGACAAGGCGGCCTATCATCAGGAGCGCGCGCTGAGCCTCAATCCGAACAGCGACCTCATCGTCGTCCAGCAGGGGGAGCTCCTGACCTGGCTCGGCCGCCCTGAAGAAGGGATCGAGTGGATCGGCCGCGCGATGCGGCTCAATCCCTATCATCCCGAGCGGTTCTGGAGCCATCTCGGCCGCGCCCAATATGGCGCCCGCGCCTATGGCGACGCGATCGCGTCCTTCAGCAAACTGACCGCGCCGGACTACAGCCACCACGCCTTCCTCGCCGCCGCGCTGGCGCAGGTCGGCAACCGTGTCGCGGCGGGCGCCCATGCCCGCGAGGTCATCGAGCGGGAGCCCGCCTTCAGCGCCAGGACGTTTCTCGACACCCTCCACTATCGCCAGCTCGACGACGCCGAGCACCTGCGGGAGGGAATTCTGAAAGCGGGCCTGCCGGAATAGACCCGACCCTGCCAGCGGGCGCTCACGTCATCCGGCCAAGACCGAGTTCGACTTCTCTCGCCCGGTTGAGCCGGCGCATCGTCTGCGCGAGATCGGGCTCGATCTCAAGGCGCCTGGCGTAGATGCGGGCGATCGCTGCGCTAAGCCGGCCGTCGCGGTCGAGACGGTCGTCGGCAAACCCGATCATCCGGGAGTTCGGCCACGCCTGCGGGCGGATCTGCAGCAGCCGGCCGACGACGGCCTCCTCCGTTTCGTGCGGATGAGCCTGCGCCAGGATCATCAGCATCGCCGCGGTCGAACGCGAGAGGCCGGCGTGGCAGTGGATCAGGAGGTGACGCACATCGCCCGCGTCGTGGCCGAACGCCAGGATCGCGTCGACGTCGGACTTCTGCGGCAACACGACGCGAGGGTCCGGGTCGATCGCGTCGTGAAACCGCAATGTGACGCGAAAGTGCGGATCGAAATCCCGGAACGCCTCCGGCTCCGGCCATTCGGGGTCGAGAATTGAGAGAACGTGAGTGACGCCGCGAGCGCTGTGGCGGTCGAGCTCGTCAAGACCGCACACGGTGAGGGCGGAAAGGGCAAAGGGCTTCATGCCGGGACCCCCTAGCACAAAAGGCGAGCGGGCAGCGATCCGTCCGTTCGCCCGTCCCGATGGCTTGCCCGGCGCGGCGACTTCCGCCAAGGGTCGAGCCGTGCTCCCGAGGCGTTCATTCCTCGCCATCCTGGCCCGCGGCGTCGGTTGGGCCGGGATCGCGCTTCTCATTGTTTTCGTTGGGCTTGTCGCCCTCTATTCGGTCGTCCCGCCGGTGTCGACGCTGATGCTCGCGCGGACGATCGCGGGCAAGACCTACGATCGCGATATCGCGCCGCTCGGGAACATATCGCCCGGGGCCGTCGCCGCCGTGATCGCATCCGAAGATGCCAGCTTCTGCTCCAATGATGGCGTCGACTGGGGCGCATTGCATGCGGTCCTCGGCAGAGCCGGCAAGTACGGTCCGAGCCGCGGCGCCTCGACCATCACCATGCAGACCGCGAAGAACCTGTTCCTGTGGCCGGCCCGATCCGCCATCCGCAAGGGCGCCGAGATCGGCATGGCGCTCGTGCTCGGCAAGGCCTGGTCCAAAGCCCGTACGCTCGAGATTTATCTCAACATTGCCGAATGGGGCGACGGCCTCTACGGAATTGAGGCCGCGGCGCGCCGCTACTTCCATAAGAGCGCGAGCGAGCTGAATACGCACGAGGCCTCGCTGCTGGCGACCGCGCTGCCAAACCCGATTCAGCGCAATCCCGCCCATCCCACAGCCCTCCACCGGCGCCTCGCCGCCGGGGTCGAAGCTAAGGTTCGCGAAAGCTCTGAATTGCTCAATTGTCTCCCGCGGTAGGGGCGCGGATCATGGCAGCAGAATTGCGAACAATGTCGGATTTCCCTGAGATTTCTTTCACTTATAGCGTCACAAAACGTTCGTCCCCGCGTCATATAAGCCAGCCCATGGCGGGTTATGAATCTCGCGCGGCCCCGGGAAGCCGCCCACGCGCGGCTTGACGTCCGCAGTGCACATTCAATTCCGCCAGAGAGGCCTCAATGTTCTTCAAATCCATAATCGCGGCTGCCGCGATGATCGGCGTTGTCTCCGTCGCCTGCGCGGCGGATATTTCCGGAGCGGGGGCGACCTTTCCGTTTCCGATCTACGCCAAATGGGCGGACGCTTATAAGAAGGAAACCGGCAACGGTCTCAATTATCAGTCGATCGGCTCGGGCGCCGGGATCAAACAGATTCGCGCCAAGACAGTGACCTTCGGCGCTACCGACGCGCCGCTGAAGGCCGAAGACCTCGACAAGGACGGCCTCGCCCAGTGGCCGATGGTGATGGGCGGCATCGTCATGGTCGTCAACATCCCGGGCGTGAAGCCCGGCGAGCTCGTGCTCGACGGTCCGACCGTCGCCCTGATCTATATGGGCAAGATCACCAGGTGGAACGATCCGGCGGTCATCAAGCTCAATCCGAACATCAAGCTCCCCGATCTCGCCATCGCAAATATCCACCGCGCCGACGGCTCGGGCACCACCTTCAACTTCACCTACTATCTGTCCCAGGTCTCGCCCGAGTGGCAATCGGGCATCGGGACGGCGACGACCGTCGAATGGCCGTCGGGCATCGGGGCCAAGGGCAACGACGGCATCGCCAACAATGTCGCCACCACCCCGGGCGCAATCGGCTATGTCGAGTTCGCCTACGCCGAGCAAAATAAGCTGACTTTCACCAGCATGGTCAACAAGGCGGGCAAGACGGTCGCCCCGACGATGGACGCATTCCAGGCCGCCGCCGCCAATGCCGACTGGAGCGTGCCGGGCTTCTATCAAATCCTGGCCAACCAGCCCGGCGACGCGTCGTGGCCGATGACCGCCGCGACCTTCATCCTGATGTACAAGAAGCCGGCCAACGTCGCCGCCTCGAACGACGCTCTGCAGTTCTTCAAATGGGCGTACGAGAAGGGCAACAAGATGGCGCAAGACCTCGACTACATCCCGATGCCCGAGACTGTCGTCAAGTTGGTGCAGGCGATGTGGGATAAGGACGTCCAGCAGAAATGATGGCCGATGAGCGGCGCGGCGGCCCGGCCGCGCCGTCTCCGGGAAATCCTCAAAGTTGAAACCAACGATGACCGCAACAACACTCCAAACTCCTAGCGCCACCCGCAGCTCGCCGATGGATCGCGCCCGCGCGCTCGCGCGGCTGAGATTCTCCGACAACGGTTTCCGTCTGTTGGCGCTCGGCGCGGCGGTCCTGGTTCTTGTGCTCCTGCTCGGGGTGATGATCTCCCTGTTCCTCGGGGCGTTGCCAGCGTTCCGCGAATTCGGCGTCGGGTTTCTGTTCTCCGACGCATGGAGTCCGCCGAAGGAGAACTTCGGCGCGGCGACGGCGATCTACGGCACTCTGGTGACATCGCTGATCGCGATGCTGATCGCGGTTCCGGTCGGCCTTGGAATCGCGGTCTTCCTGACCGAGCTTTGCTGGTTGCCGCTGCGGCGGCCTATCGGCGTCGCGATCGAGCTCCTCGCCGGAATTCCCTCGATCATCTACGGCATCTGGGGCGTCTATTATTTCCGCCCGGTGATGCAGGGCTATATCCAGCCTTTCCTTATCAGCACGCTCGGCAATGTGCCGATCATCGGCTACCTGTTTCAGGGGCCGCCGCTCGGCTATGGCGTGCTGACCGCGGGGCTCGTGCTCGCGCTGATGATTTTGCCGTTCATCACGGCAGTGTCGCGGGACGTCTTCGAGACCGTGCCGCCGGTGCTGAAGGAGGCCGCCTACGGCGTTGGCGCGACGACATTCGAGGTGGTCGGCAATATCGTGATTCCCTATACCCGTGTGGGCGTCATCGGCGGGGTCATGCTTGCGCTCGGCCGCGCGCTCGGCGAGACGATGGCGGTCACCTTCGTCGTCGGCAACGCCACCAAGATCCAGGCTTCGATCCTCGCCCAGGGGACGACCATTTCGGCGATGATCGCCAACCAGTTCGCCGACGCAGATCCGGGACTGTTCACCTCGTCCCTGCTCGCGCTCGGCTTCATCCTGTTCGTGATCACGTTCCTGGTTCTCGCCGCCGCGCGTTTCATGCTCTCGCGAATGGAGTTGAAGGCGTGACAGCCGCAGCCGGCCTCTATCCGCGGCGCCGGGCGCGCAACGCTGTCTGGACCGTCCTCGCTTATGCCGCGACCGCGCTCGGCCTGGCGATGCTGACCATCATCCTGGCTACCCTGTTGTGGAACGGCGTTGGCGGATTGTCATTGGATGTCTTCACCAAGAACACCGCCCCGCCTGGAGTTGTCGGAGGTCTACTCAACTCGATTGTCGGCAGCATCATCATGACGGCGATCGGTCTGGCGATTGGCGCGCCGCTTGGCATCCTGGCGGGCACTTATCTCGCGGAGTACGGCGCGAACTCGCGACTCGCGACGGTCGTGCGCTTCATCAACGACATTCTGCTCAGCGCGCCGTCGATCATCGTCGGCTTGTTCATCTATGAATTGCTGGTGGTGACGGTCGGGCATTTCTCCGCCCTCGCGGGCGGCGTCTCACTTGCGGTCCTCGGCGCGCCGATCATGGTGCGGACAACGGAGGACATGCTCAATCTGGTGCCCAACTCCTTGCGTGAAGCCGCTTCGGCGCTCGGCATGCCGCGGTCGCTCGTGATCCGGAATGTCGCCTACCGGGCGGTCGCCTCGGGCATCATCACCGGCATTCTGCTTGCGATCGCTCGAATGACCGGCGAGACTGCGCCGCTGATCTTCACCGCGCTCGGAAATTCGCTGTTCTCGGTCGATCCGCGCGGGCCGATGTCGGCGCTGCCGCTCATCATCTACGAATTCGCGCGTAGCCCTTACGCCGAGCAGCAGAAGCTCGCCTGGACTGGCGCGCTCATTCTGACTTTCGCTGTCCTGGGGCTGAGCATCATGGCGCGTGTTCTCTCCGCCTCGATCAAACAGAAGTAGGGGTAAGAAGGGTCATGCGCATGAGCAACGAGGTCTCTGCCCAGGCGCCCCTTAAGGGCGCCGCGCCGACCAAGGAAAAGGTGGTCATGCGCGGCCTCAATTTTTATTACGGCAAGACGCATGCGCTGAAGGGCGTCGATCTTTCGCTCTACGAGGGGCAGGTCACGGCGTTCATCGGTCCGTCGGGCTGCGGCAAATCGACGCTGCTCAGGGTGCTCAACCGAATGTACGACCTCTATCCCGGCCAGCGCGCCGAGGGCGAGGTCATGCTTGACGGGGAGAACATCCTCTCCCCCGGCCTCGACCTCAATCTTCTGCGCTCGCGCGTCGGCATGGTGTTCCAGAAGCCGACCCCGTTTCCGATGACGATCTATGAGAACATCGCCTTTGGCGTTCGCCTCTATGAGAAACTGCCGAAGTCGGAAATGGACGCGCGGGTCGAATCGGCGCTGCGCCGCGCCGCGCTGTGGACCGAGGTCAAGGACAAATTGAACGCCAGCGGCCTCAGCCTCTCAGGCGGCCAGCAGCAGCGCCTGTGTATCGCCCGCACAGTGGCGATCAGCCCTGAAGTGATCCTGTTCGACGAGCCGGCGTCAGCTCTCGACCCGATCTCGACGGCGAAAATCGAAGAACTGATCGACGAATTGTCCGGCGACTACACGATCGCGATCGTGACTCACAACATGCAGCAGGCCGCGCGCGTCTCGCACTATACCGCCTTCATGTATCTGGGCGAGATGGTCGAATTCGCGGAGACCAACGCGGTTTTCACCTCGCCGCGCGACAAGCGCACCCAGGATTACGTCACCGGCCGCTTCGGCTAACGGGAGGCATCGCCGTGGTGGACCAGCATACCGTCAGAGCCTACGACAAGGACCTCGACCTGCTCGAGCGGCGCATCGCGGAGATGGGCGGGATCGCCGAGAAAATGGTGATCGACGCCATGGATGCGCTCGCCGCCGCCGACGCGGCGCTCGCCCATCAGGTCGTCGCGACGGACCCGCGGCTGGACGCGCTCCAGCGCGAGGTCGAGGAGCAGGCGGTCCTGACGATCGCGCGCCGCCAGCCGGTCGCGATCGACTTGCGCGAGATCATCGGCGCCATTCGGGTCGCCGGCGATCTCGAGCGGGTCGGCGATCTGGCCAAGAACATCGCCAAGCGCTCGGTCAAGATCGGCGTCGAATCCCGGGTTCCTCGCGCCATCATTGGCCTCAAGCACATGAATGACTTCGCCATGGAGCTGATGAAGGATGTGCTCGACGCTTACGCCCAGCGCGACGTCGAGCGGGCGCTCGACGTCTGGGAGCGGGACGCCGATCTCGACGCGCTCGAAGATTCGGTCTTCCGCGATCTGCTGACCCATATGATGGAGGATCCGCGCAACATCACCTTCTGCGCCCATCTTCTGTTCTGCTCGAAGAATATCGAGCGGATCGGCGACCACGCCACCAACATCGCCGAAACCGTGTTCTATGTCGTGACCGGTTCAAACCTGCCGACCGACCGGCCGCGAAACCGTCACGAACTGGACATCGAGGCTGATGCCGGAGAGACATCATGATGAACCAGGCGCGCAGGGAGACCGTCCGCCCAGGGGCTGCTTCCGCGCCACGCATTCTCATCGTCGAGGACGAATCCGATCTGGCGTTGCTCCTGGGCTATAACCTGGAGTCGGAAGGCTATGTGGTCGAGAACGCGGCGCGCGGCGACGAGGCCGAGCTCAGGCTAGCCGAAAACGCGCCCGACCTCGTCATCCTTGACTGGATGTTGCCGGGCGTCTCGGGGCTCGAAATCTGCCGCCGGCTGCGGGCGCGGGAGGCGACCCGCACGCTTCCGGTTATCATGTTGACCGCGCGCGGCGAGGAAGCCGAGCGGGTGCGCGGTCTCTCCGTCGGCGCCGATGACTATGTCGTCAAGCCCTTCTCGGTGCCCGAGCTAATGGCGCGGGTGCGGGCGCTGCTCAGGCGCAGCCGGCCAGAGCGGATAGCGGAACGCCTCTATGCCGGCGACCTCGACCTCGATCGGGAGACCCGTCGCGTTCGACGCGGCGCGCGCGACATTCACCTCGGCCCGACCGAGTTCCGGCTGCTCGAATACCTGCTCGAAAAGCCGGGGCGGGTGTTCTCACGCGCCCAATTGCTCGATGCGGTTTGGGGGCAGGCGGCGGAGATCGACGAGCGCACCGTCGACGTTCACGTCGGGCGGCTGCGCAAGGCGCTCTCGCGCGGCAGGGAACGCGATCCGATCCGCACCGTTCGCGGCACCGGCTACGCCTTCGACGAGACCTTCGGCAAGGTCTGAAACCCGGCTACGCCGCCTGCGCGCGGCGCGACGCCTTTCTCGCAAGCCGCGTCGCCCCGAAAGCCGCGAGGCAGGCCCAGACGCGCGAAGCGCACCCCCAAAGTCTGGGCCTGTGGGCCGCGTTGCTGTGCGGCAACCGAGGGGGACCCCGGCGCGGCCCGTTATTTTCCGAACATGAAGCAGAGAAACCGTCCAATCACAGCACTGTGAAAGAGGTGGAATGCCGTGTCTCCGGCGCATGCCGAGCGCCGCCGAGCGGCACGCTAAGCGTCTGGATTTTTTGAGCTATTCGTCTCAACGCCATCATGAGCCAAATACCTAAGTCGGGGCGAATTTGCCGGCGAACGCCAGACTTCGATCGCCGCGCCGTGACCACGAGCGCCCAGGGCGCCTCCGCATTCGCGCCTGTTGACTTGGCTTGGTGCCCCTAGCCGGAATCGAACCAGCACTCCTTGCGGAATCCGATTTTGAGTCGGACGCGTCTACCAGTTCCGCCATAGGGGCCCGCGCCGATGCGGACGGCGGGATATAGAACGCGAGCCCGCTGAGGGTCAATGCGGGCCGATGGCGCATTGGCGCGGCCCGAGGCCGCGAGGCCGGCGATGGAATCGAAACCGCCTGACGCATGGACGCCGTCATCGCGCTCGCCTATGTGTTGCGCCGCACAACCGGGCGTCCGCAATGTTCGATTCCCTTTACCCTCGACTCAAAGCGCTTGCCGAGGGTCCGCGCGCGGAAGCCGCCCTCGCCGCGGTCGCCTTTGCCGAGAGTTCGTTCTTTCCCATTCCGCCTGACGTGCTGCTCGCCCCGATGGCGCTCGCCAAGCCCGGACGCGCCTGGCGCTATGCGCTCATCGCGACGGTCGCCTCGGTCGTTGGCGGGATGCTCGGCTACGCCATCGGAGCCATGCTCTACGACACGGTCGGTCAGTGGCTCATCAACCTCTATGGCTATGGCGCGAAGATGGAGGCCCTGAAACAGACCTATGCCCAATGGGGATGGCTGGTGATCCTCATCAAAGGCCTGACGCCGATCCCCTACAAGCTGGTGACGATCGTGAGCGGCCTGCTCGGCTATAATTTTCCGCTGTTCGTCGCCCTGTCGGTGCTGACGCGCGGGACGCGGTTCTTCATGGTCGCGGGCGCCCTCCGCTGGTTTGGCGAACCGTTGCGCACAGCGATGGAACGCAATTTCGCCGCGGTTCTCGGCGGATTCGCGGCGCTGGTCGTCGTCGGCTTCGTGGTTGCGATCAAGGTCTTCTGAATGACGCTCGCCGAAACCGTCCTGCCACCCTCGCAAGCGCCGAGGGCGCTCATCATTTCCGCGGCGTCGGTCGCCATCCTCGCCGCGGTCTGGATCTTTCAGGCGCTGGGCTATGCGCCCTGCGAGCTCTGCCTGACCCAGCGCTATGCTTTCTACGCCGCGGCGCCGCTCGCCGCCTTGACCGCCGCCTTCGCCAGCCGCTCGCGTGGCCTCGCGCGCGCGGGGCTCGCGCTGCTGGCGCTCATTTTCCTCGCCAACGCCGCGCTTGGCGCCTACCACGTCGGGGTCGAATACCACTGGTGGGCGGGACCGACCGCCTGCACCGGCGGCATGACCGGATCGATCGACGCCAACGACCTCATGAAGGCGCTCAATTCGGTCAAGGTCGTGCGCTGCGACGAGGTGCAATTGCGCATCGCCGGCCTCTCCCTCGCCGGCTGGAACGTTCTCGCCAGCGCCGCGCTCGCCGTCTATGCGGCGTTTGCCGCGCGGCTTTAGCCGGCTCGAGGCGCCGCGCCCGATCGACGCGGCTCAGTCCGGCGCCTTGCCGAACGGGATGCCGTTGACCTTCATCGACCGGTCAGGGTCCAGTTCGACCAGCCAGCTGAGGCTGCCGTCGCTTTCGCTCTTGCCAAGCCCCTTGGCGAGCGCCAGGGCCGGCATGGCCTTGCCGGCGAGGTCGGGGCCCAGCGCCTTGACCGCCGCCATCGTCTTGTCGAAACCCCGCATGTGGACGTTGAGCGAGGCGGCGGCGGGCTTGCCGTGATCGAACCGGACGACGCCGGTAAAGTCGGCGTCGATCGCGGGGGCCACGACATGCGACGGCGCGACTTCGATCCGGATCGGACCGGCGCTCAAGAGCGCCGCTTCGACCTTGTCCGCGTCCTCATCGGTGATGACGGCGCCGTCGCCTTTCAGGGTGAGGGCGTCGATCCACGTATTCGCCGCCGCAGTCAGGTCGATGCCATTGAGTGTCGCCGCGAGGTCGATCTTCGACGGCGTCAGGTCGTCTGCTCCAGGTGGCATTAGCCCGACCGGCAAGCTCAGACCCTCAGCCGAAACGCCCAGGCTGATCGAGCTCTGCGGCCCGGCGTTGGCCGCGCTCAGCCGATATTTGGCGTCGGTCAAGGTAATCGCGCCGATCGACGAGGCAACGAAGGTTTTCTGCGCCTCAAGCCCTTCGACCAGCTTAAGGCCGGGGGCGGCCAGCTCTTTGAGCATTCCCTTAAGCTCCGCCTCGTGGGCGGCAAGATCAGGGCGCGACGGGTGGGCGGCCAACAGGCCCCATAGGTCGAACGCTTTGCGACTTTTGAACCCGTCGACGCCGAGATCGATTAGGGCCTTGTCCGTCCGCCCGCTGATATTGACCGGAGCGTCGTTCCTCCCCAGCCCCGATCGCCTTGAAACCGATGTCGGAAATGTCCTCCTTCACCAGCGTCGAAACCGAGCCGTCGCTCGCGACATTGGTGGTGACGTTCTCCTGGACGGCGCCGAAATTCCGCGGCGTCGTCGCGCTTCGGCGTCCGAATTTGAACAGACCCCTTGTCCGCGCTCGCCGAGCCGCCGAGAAGCCAAGCGATGGCCGGACTGATCAGCGCCGTCGAGCGGAAATTCGTCAGTTCGACGCTGCCGTTCGCCTCCTCGGAATGAAAGACGATGCGAGGAAGCGAGTCCATCACGAGCCGCCAATTCCCGTCATCCTGTTCGACCGCTGTGTAGACGATCTTCGCCGGGTCATACGACGCGCCTGTCTCCTTGATGAGCTCGTTCAGCGCGCTGAGGTCGGCCGAAATGAGATAGCCGGCGCCCTCCGGCGTCACCGTGACGAGCGGAGACGCCCCGGCCTGCGCCGCAGGCAAAAATTTGGCGATCAGGGCTCTGAGCGCGTCCGCGCCCTCGGGCGTGGCTGGCCGGTCGGCGGCAAGCGCGGAAGACGCGCAAAGCGCCGCCGCGGCCAATGACGCGAGCGCGAAACGCCGACGCGATCGGCTCGGGCGGAATCGGATGAATGGCATCGGGCGGCCTGTTCGTTCGGCGAGGACAATCCGAGTTCGCGCGAGCCTACGTCAGATTTTCCGCCGCCGCGCGACAAATTCCGTCCCCGGCCTTGTTCGACGGCGGAGCGTGAGCTTGCTTTTCAACGAGCCGACAACGCGGCCGGCGAACGGCTTCGCGGCGCTTGCGCCTTGGCGACGCCGGCCTTGACCGCCTCCCGCACCTTTTCGAACGCGCGCACCTCGATTTGCCGCACCCGCTCGCGCGAGACGCCAAATTCAGCCGACAGCTCCTCGAGCGTGATCGGCTCATCGGCAAGCCGGCGGGCCTCGAATATGCGTCGCTCGCGCGGGTTGAGGACGGTCAGCGCGCTGCGCAGCGCGCCCATGCGGGCGTCCGATTCCTCGCGGTCGGCGAGTAGCGTTTCCTGATCCGCGCTGTCATCGACGAGCCAGTCCTGCCACTCGCCCTCGCCGCCGTCCCGCAACGGCGCATTGAGCGAGGCGTCGCCGCCGAGACGCCGGTTCATGTCGATGACGTCCTGCTTGCCGACGCCGAGCCGCTTCGAGATCGATTCGACCTGATCGTCGCGCAGGTCGCCGTCGTCGAGCGCCGAAATCCGGCTCTTGGCCTTGCGCAGATTGAAGAACAGCTTCTTCTGGCTCGCCGTGGTGCCCATTTTCACCAGCGACCACGAGCGCAGGATGTATTCCTGGATCGACGCGCGGATCCACCACATGGCGTAGGTCGCGAGCTTGAAGCCCTTGTCGGGCTCGAAGCGCTTGACCGCCTGCATGAGGCCGACGTTGCCCTCGGAAATCACCTCGCCGATCGGCAGGCCGTAGCCGCGATAGCCCATGGCGATCTTGGCCACCAGCCGCAAATGCGAGGTGACGAGCTTGTGCGCGGCTTCTCGATCGCCGTGCTCGCGCCAGCGCTTGGCGAGCATGTATTCGTCTTGCGGCTCCAGCATCGGGAACCGCTTGATCTCTTGCAGATAGCGGGCAAGTCCCGATTCGCCCGCAATGATGGGAAGCGACGCGGCCATGTTTTCCTCTGATTGGGAGCCCGGTTCCAGCCCGTCTCCGTCGGCGCTGTGGCCAGTTGGGCATATTGTGGTCGAGCAAGCGTGGCCGAATAAGGGCCGCGCCTGACAAGCTATTCGCCGCCGGCATGAAATTGTTTCAGCGGCGCCCTAGCCCAACAGGGACTCAGGCCGCCGGTTTGGCTCGTAATGCGCTGAGCAGATGAGAGAAATCGACCGGAGACGGGCTCTCGAAGCGAAGCGGCTCGCCGGTGGCCGGATGCTCGAAACCCAGCACTGCCGCGTGCAAAGCCTGGCGGCCGAGGCGCGCAAGCGCCGACCTTGCGGCCTCGTCGAGAAGCGCGGCCTTGGTCTTGAACCCCGCGCCATAGACCGAATCGCCCAGGAGCGGATGACCGATCGAGGCCATGTGGACCCGGATCTGGTGGGTCCGCCCGGTCTCCAGCCGGCAGGCGACGAGGCTCGCCGGTCCCAGGGCTTCCTCGAGGCGCCAATGGGTGGCGGCATGACGGCCGCGCTCCTCCGCCGCGATCGCCATTCGTTGTCGATGGCCCGGATCCCTGCCGATCGGCGCCGCGACTTTGCCCGCTGTCGCGTCGAAGCCGCCCCAGACGATTGCGAGATATTCGCGCTCGAGCGAGCCGGTTCGGCCATGATCGGCGAACAGCTCGGCCAAGCCACGATGCGCGGCGTCGGTCTTGGCGACGACCAGAAGCCCTGAAGTGTCCTTGTCGAGCCGATGCACGATTCCCGGCCGCCTGACTCCGCCTATGCCTGAGAGGCTCGCGCCGCAATGGCGGATCAGAGCGTTGACCAGCGTGCCCGAGGCATGGCCCGGCGCCGGGTGGACGACGAGCCCGGCCGGCTTGTCGATGACGATCAGATGCTCGTCCTCGTAAACGACGGCAAGCGGCAGGTCCTCGCCGGCGAGCGGCGAATCCAGCGCCGGCGGCGCCTCGAAGGCGATCAGGGCGCCCGCGGCGAGGCGCGTCGCCGGGTCGCGCGCGACGGCGCCGTCGACGCTCACTTCGCCCGCCTCGATCAGCGCCTTGAGCCGGGTTCGCGACAGCGCGATTCGGCGCGCGGCGGCAGCGCCGCCGAGGAAACGGTCGAGCCGCTCGCCGGCGCCGGCGGCATCGACATCGAAGACCTGCGGCCCTGACGGGGCCGTCAAGAGCGGGCGGGTGGGTTCGAGCGCAGCGACGGGTTCGGGCTCGCCGGCGCCGCTCCAGGCGCGGCGTTTGGCCTTCGAGTTCATGCCCGGACGCGCCGGCGCGTCCGCACCGTGGCCTCCGCCGCGGGCGGCGCCACCAGCGCCCCGAGCGCGGCGACGATCGCCTCGACGTCGGGGCGTGCGCCAGCTTCGTGGGCGTCGAGACCGCGCCGCATCGCCGCCACATGGGCCGGCGTATTGCCGCAACAGCCTCCAATGATGCGCGCGCCGCAATCGACAGCGAGCGCGGCGTAGGTCGCCATCAGTTCGGGGGAGCCGGAATAATGGATATGCGCTCCACGCCATTGCGGCACGCCGGCATTGGCCTTGGCGATGAGCGGCGCGCCCGGTCTGGCCGCGCTCATGCCGAGGATCGCAGCCAGAAGATCGGAGGCGCCGACGCCGCAATTGGCGCCGTAGGCGACCGGCTTGGGATCGAAGGCTTCGACCAGGGCGCCGAACGCGGCGGGAGCGAGGCCCATCATCGTGCGGCCGGCGGTGTCGAAGCTGGCGGTGATCATGAACGGCACGCCGCATTTCGCCGCGGCCAAAGCCGCGGCGCGGATCTCTTCGGCTGCGGACATGGTTTCGATCCAGGCGAAGTCGGCGCCGCCTTCACGCAGTCCTTCGATCTGCTCGACGAAGACGTCGACCGCCTCGTCTTCGCTCAAGGGTCCGAGCGGGGCGATGAGGTCGCCCGTTGGTCCGACCGATCCGGCGACTATGACCGGCCGTCCGGCGTGATCGGCGATCTTGCGCGCATTCTGGGCGGCGAGGCGGTTGAGCTCGCGCGCCCGGGCCTCGAGCCCGTGCAGCATCAGGCGGCGGCGATTGGCGCCGAAGCTGTTGGTCAGAATGATGTCGGCGCCGGCGTCGACGAAAGCCCGATGCAGGCTCTGGGTCCGGTCAGGATGGTCGGCGTTCCACAGCTCCGGGCTGTCGCCCGAGGTCAGGCCCATATCGAAGAGATTGGTGCCGGTGGCGCCGTCGGCGAGGAGCGGCCGGCCTTCGGCGAGAAGAGTTTGCAGCATGGCGCCTCAAGCGCGCTGTTCGCGCGAAGGCCCATCAGTTAGGTCGGGGCGACATGCAAGGCAAGCGCTACGCGGAGTTGCGCTTTCCTTCCGGGCGCTTCGGAAAAGGCGCGCGGTTCGCGTCAATGGCCTTCAAAACTCTTCCCGGGGGTTTCAATAGGTTTCAATCCGCTTCCCGGAATCGTTGACTATCAATGGCTTACGGGGAGGGGGAGCCGAAAAACGCCGGGGCTGCCCCGGTCTCGGCAGGCGCCTCGCCGGCGGCGGAATCGCCGCTTGCGCCGGTGGCCGACCCGGCGCCGTCCGCGCCGGCGTCAGGCGCTTTCGCCGAGAGCCCGTTGCCGGACGCGCTCGTGCCTTGAATCCGCCTGACGAGCTCCTGGATGACCAGGCGGTCTCCTTCGGAAGTGTTTGTCCCGGGTCCCGGTCCGGCGCGCCAGCGCCTGATAGCGGTCGAGCCGGTCGATCGCCTTGATGAACGGCCCGATCGCCCGGATATCGCCCTCGGCCATCTTCTCCGCCGCGACCCGCAACGCCCAGCCGAGCCGGTCGATCTGCATATGCGCATGGGTCACGCCTTCGACCGCGTCGCGATCCTCCAGATATTCCGCGACGATCTGGCGGACTCGCCGCTCGGTCAGCCCCTCCTCGCGGGCGACCTCGTCATAGGCCCAGCCTTCGCGCAGCCGCTCGAGAATGCGCTTGGCCCGCGCCGCCCGGCCGAATTGCGTACGCCGTTTCGGTTGTCTCCGCTCGTCCATGGGTTCGCTCATTGTTTCTGCTAAAACAAAACAATAGCCATGATTTCTGACTTTGGCAAGTTTTTGTCGTGCCCCCTTGCGGCTTTAGCGGCTGGCCAAGGCGTGTCGCCTTTAGACGGAAGCGCCCCCTCCACCGCGCTGACGCGCGGTCCCCCTCCCCGGCGCTCCGCGGCAAGGGAGGATACCGGGGACCCGTCGCGAACTCCTCCCCTGCATGGCCCTGCATGGCGGGGGAGGGGGACCGTTCGAAGCATGGTGGAGGGGGCGCGACGCCGGCCGGATAGCAAGAGCTTCACGCGAGCTTGTAGAGCGCCCGCCCTGCTTTCCTCACCCCATCCGTCGGCCTTTGGCCGAGACCTTCCCCGCTTCGCTTTGCGGAGAAGGGGGGGGTTAGGCCGCCTCGCGAATGGCGGCGATGTTGCGCCCGTACTGCTTCGCGTCGCCTTCGAACACAGCCGAGCCGGCGACAAACACATTTGCGCCCGCGCGCGCCAAAAGGGGCGCGGTCTCCGTCGCCACGCCGCCATCGACCTCGATCATGATCTTGCGATCGCCGATCATCCGCTTCACCCGCGCGATCTTGTCGAGCATCGCGGGAATGAAGGCCTGGCCGCCAAAGCCCGGATTGACGGTCATGACCAAGATCACATCGAGCCATTCGAGCACATATTCGATGGCGCTCTCCGGCGTCGCGGGATTGATGGCGACGCCGGCCTTTTTGCCGAGCCTGCGGATCTCCTGAAGCGAGCGGTCGAGATGCTTGGTCGCTTCCGCATGGATGGTGAGGTGATCGGCGCCGGCCTTGGCGAAGGCTTCGAGATAGGGATCGCAGGGTTCGATCATCAGGTGGCAGTCGAACGGCTTGTTCGTATGCGGCCGCAACGCCGCAACAACCGCCGGGCCGAAGGTGATGTTGGGGACGAAATGGCCGTCCATCACGTCGAGATGGATCCAATCGGCGCCTGCCGCGGCGACCGCGCGGACTTCCTCGCCGAGCTTGGCGAAATCCGCCGACAGAATCGACGGCGCCATGATCACTGGACTGGGCACGCGGCCTCTCCTTGCTGTCAGCCTATGATGGCCGGCTATGCGACCAAGTCAACGTATCGAGGTCAGCGCGACGCAGATCCGGCAGACCGCGGCGAGCGTCAAGTAATTGGGCCCGCTGTGCATTAAATCAACCGCCAGCGGTCCTCCACTCTTCGCAAGGCGCAATGGCGCACGGAGATGAAAAGCCGAGAACCCGGGCCCGCGGTGAAGACGAAGTTGAGGTCGGCCTCAGCCGTCTGCCCGTCGGCCGCATAGACCGGTTTCTCCACGGCGAAGCGCGCTCCGGCCTGGCCGGGGTCAACTATTGTCGGAGCGCCCACGCCCAGCGCTTTCCAATCGCAAGCCTGCCGATAGACAGCGCCATCGCGCAGAGGACCGACATCGACAAACGGCTCGGTCGGGCCCGCCGCGCCCCATCCAACTTCCGACTTGCCAATCTCTACCAGGATTGCGCAGTCGCGCGCTGACGCGATTTCCTCCTTTGCCGGAGGAGTCACGGCGAGTTGCGCCAAGATCGCCAAGAGGATCATTCGCCTGCAGGTTAGCCCATCGAAGTCCGTTTTTCACCTCGATTGGACCGCTTCGCCCGACGGCGCGGCAAGGACCGCTTCTTGTGTGCAAAGCGGGGGCGCGCGCAAAACGTCGTCGTCATCAGTTCAACGAAGAAGTACAGCTATTAAAAACTAACAACTTCACCCTATAGTTTAAATTCTTGCCTTCGCCCAAGAAGCCGCCTATGGAACGCGCCTTCTCAAGGGAATTGTCGATGGCGAGCGAATTGCCGGCGCATCTCCGGCGGCTGGAGGCCGAGTCGATTCACATCATGCGGGAAGTCGTCGCCGAGATGCGCAACCCCGTGATGCTCTATTCGATCGGCAAGGACTTCGAGCGTCATGCTGCATGTGGCGATGAAGGCGTTCCATCCCGCCAAGCCGCCGTTCCCGCTGCTCCATGTCGACACGACCTGGAAGTTTCGCGAGATGATCGCCTTCCGCGACGAGACGGCGCGCAGGCTTGGCCTCGATCTCATTGTCCACACCAACGAGGACGGGGTCCGGCGCGGCATTTCGCCGATCGCCTCGGGCTCGGCGCTCCACACCCAGGTGATGAAGACCGAGGCGCTGAGACAGGCGCTCGATCGCGGGCGGTTCGACGCCGCGTTCGGCGGCGCGCGGCGGGACGAGGAGAAGAGCCGCGCGAAAGAGCGCATCTTCTCCCATCGGTCGGCCGCGCATGCGTGGGACCCGCGCAACCAGCGCCCCGAACTTTGGCGCCTGTTCAACACTCGCCTGCGCGAGGGCGAATCGATGCGCGTCTTCCCGCTGTCGAACTGGACCGAGCTCGACGTCTGGGAATATGTGCTCGCCGAGGGCATTCCGGTGGTGCCGCTCTATTTCTCGAAACTCCGCCCGGTGGTCGAGCGCTCGGGCGCCCTCATCATGGTCGACGACGACCGGCTGCCGCTCGAGCCGGGCGAACGACCGCAGATGCGCAAGGTGCGCTTCCGCACCCTCGGCTGCTATCCGCTGACCGGCGCGATCGAGTCCGAGGCCGACACCCTCCGCGACATCGTCGCCGAAATGCGCAAGGCCACCACCTCCGAGCGGCAAGGGCGCCTCGTCGATGCCGACGAAGCCTCGTCGATGGAAAAGAAAAAGCGCGAGGGCTACTTCTGATGGCGGATCGTGCTTCCAGCCCCCTCGTCCTGAGGAGCGGCGCCGGGGGCGGCGCATCTCGAAGGACGCTCCAGCTTGCACGCTCTGGATCATCCTTCGAGACGCGATGCCTTGCATCGCTCCTCAGGATGAGGGAGGCGCGGCGATGAATGTCCCGGTTGATCCGGCGCCCCTCCCGACCTTGCGGCTCCTCACCTGCGGGTCGGTCGACGACGGCAAGTCGACGCTGATCGGGCGATTGCTGTACGAGAAGAAACTGATCTTCGACGACCAGCTCTCGGCGCTCGAACGCAATTCGAAGAAATTCGGCACAACCGGGGACGATGTCGACTACGCGCTGCTCGTCGACGGGCTCGAAGCCGAGCGCGAGCAGGGCATCACCATCGACGTCGCCTATCGCTATTTCGCCACTGCCCGGCGCTCGTTCATCGTCGCCGACACGCCCGGCCATGAGCAATATACCCGCAACATGGCGACCGGCGCGTCCAACGCCGACCTCGCGATCGTGCTCGTCGACGCGCGGAAAGGTCTGCTCACCCAGACCCATCGCCATTCGATCATCGTCTCGCTGCTCGGCGTGCGCCATGTCGTGCTCGCGGTCAACAAGATCGATCTCGTCGACTACGACGAGCGCGCCTTCCGCGACATCGTGATCGCCTATCGCAAGTTCGCCGAGCCCTTAAGCTTCCGCTCGCTGTTCGCGGTTCCGATCTCGGCCCGCTTCGGCGACAATGTCTCCTCGGTCAGCCGGAGGACGCCCTGGTATCAGGGTGGGCATTTGTTGCAGCGGCTCGAAACCATCGAGGTCGAGGAGGATCGCCGCGGCGCCCCGTTCCGCCTGCCGGTGCAATGGATCAACCGGCCGCATCTCGATTTCCGCGGCTTCGCCGGCACGATCCCGAGCGGGCGCGTCGCGCGCGGCGAGCCGATCGTCATCGCCGGATCGGGGAAAGAGACGAGGGTGAAGTCCATCCTGGTCGCCGACCAGGAGAAGGAAAGCGCCGAAGCGGGCGACGCGGTGACGCTGACCGTCGAAGACGAGGTCGACATCGCGCGGGGCGACGTACTCGCACACCCGACGAGCCGGCCGGAGGTCGCCGACCAGTTCACCGCGCATCTGATCTGGATGAGCGCCGACGCCATGCTGCCCGGCCGCTCGTATCTGATGAAGATCGGCGCGCGCACCGTGCCGGCCCAGGTGACCGAGCTCAAGCACCGCCTCGACGTCAACAATTTCGACAAGTTGGCGGCAAAACAGCTCGATCTCAACGAAGTCGGCTTCTGCAATGTCGCGACCACGATGCCGGTCGCCTTCGACGCTTATGACGACAATCGCGACACTGGCGCCTTCATCCTGATCGATCGCGCCACCAACGCGACCGCGGCGGCGGGGATGATCGCCCATGGGCTCAGGCGCGCGACCAACGTCCACCGCCACGGGCTCGCGGTCGGCCGCGAGGCGCATGCCGCGCTCAAGCACCAGAAGCCGGCGATCCTGTGGTTCACCGGGTTGTCGGGGGCGGGAAAATCGACCATCGCCAACCTGGTCGAGGTCAAGCTTCATGCGCGCGGCGTGCACACCGCGATGCTCGACGGCGACAACGTCCGCCATGGCCTCAACAAGGACCTGGGCTTCACTGCCGCCGACCGGGTCGAGAACATCCGCCGCGTCGGCGAGGTGGCGAGGCTGATGACCGACGCCGGGCTCATCGTGCTGTGCTCGTTCATCTCGCCGTTCCGAGCCGAGCGGCGGCTGGTCCGCGACACCGCGGGGACAGGCGAGTTCATCGAGATCTTTGTCGATGCGCCGCTCGAGACCGCGATCGCCCGCGATCCCAAGGGCCTCTACAAGCGGGCTCTGGCCGGCGAGATCAAGAACTTCACCGGCGTCGACCAGCCCTACGAGCGGCCGGAAGCGCCGGAGCTTGTTCTCAACTCCGCTGAGGAAACGCCAGAGGCGCTGGGCGACCGGGTCATGGCGGAGCTCGAGCGGCGAGGCATGATCGCGAGGCTGTGAAGCGCTGCGCATCCGTCATCGCCGGGCCGGACCGGGCCCGGGCCGCGCGAGCTCGCGACCGGCGCCGCCCTCACCCCTGCCCCTCTCCCGAACGGGATAGGGGAATGCGCTCCGTCACGCGATCTTCACATATTCGAAGTCGCCGGGCTGGTTGTTGACGCCGACGCGCGGCGGGGCGATCCAGCTCGCGTATTTGCCCGGCTCGTGACACGGCTTCATCAGCGACACGATGAAGGCCATGTCGTCTTCGTTGGGCAGCCAGTCGCCGCTCTTCGCGCTCCACTCGCCTTCGGTCAGGAGCTCGCCGGCCGGGCTGATGCGTTTGCCGGCGAATTCGCCGATCCGGCGGTTGAAGCCCTTGTGCGGTTGCACGAACTTGAAGACGATGCCCGCCTTCTCGACCGACTTGTTCCAGCGGTCGATACCGCCCTGGCAGTCGGCGATGAAGTCGTCGAGCAGTCGCGAATTGATGGCGCGGAGCGCCGGCGCCTCCTCAACGACGAGCTTGCCGTCGACCACGCGGGTCACCGGGTAGGTCGCGTCCTGCAACAGGTGATCGTCGCCCTTGAGGTTCATCTCGTTGAAGCGGCCCTTGATGCCGGAAGAGAACGCCTCGGCGGCGTTTGAGGAGATTTCGCTGCCGAACAGGTCGCGGGTCACCGACGCGTGGAAGTTCAGCTTGCGCTGCAGCAGCGGCAGGTCGACGACGCCGAGCTTGCGCACCGCCTCGACGTCCTGCGGATCCTTGATCCCAACCTTGACCATTGCCGCGCAGGTCGCCTCGATCGTCCGCTGGACGCCGGTCTCGCCGACGAACATGTGATGGGCCTCTTCCGTCAGCATGAACCGGCAGGTGCGCGACAGCGGATCGAAGCCGCTCTCGGCCAGCGCCGCGAGCTGCATCTTGCCGTCGCGGTCGGTGAAGAAGGTGAACATGAAGAAGCTCAGCCAGTCGGGCGTGCGCTCGTTGAAGGCGCCGAGGATGCGCGGATTGTCCAATTGCCCGCTCTGTCGCTCGAGCAAAGCCTGCGCCTCCTCGCGCCCGTCCTTGCCGAAATATTTGACCAGGAGATAGACCATCGCCCACAGATGGCGCCCTTCCTCGACATTGACCTGGAACAGGTTGCGCATGTCGTAGAGGCTCGGCGCGGTCTGGCCGAGGAAGCGCTGCTGCTCGACCGAGGCCGGCTCGGTGTCACCCTGCACGACGATGAGCCGGCGCAGCAGCGAGCGGTGCTCGCCCGGCACCTCCTGCCAGGCGGGCTCGCCTTTGTGGCGGCCGAAGGGAATCGTGCGGCACTCGACCTTGGGCGCGAGCAGGATGCCCCAGCGGTAGGTCGGCATCTTCACATAGCCGAACTTGGCCCAACCGGCGGGGTCGACGCCGACCGCGGTGCGCAAATAGACCTCCGACTGCTGGAAGCCGACCGGGCCCATGCCCGTCCACCAGTCGAGATATTTCGGCCGCCACCCTTCGAGCGCGCGCTGGAGCTGCTTATCGGACCCAAGGGCGACGTTGTTGGGAATGACGTCGTCGTAGCTGATCTCGACGAAGCGGTCAGCGGCCATCGATCCGGCCGCGTCGCTGAGAATGTCGTCGGCGCTCATGCGTGTCTCCTCATCGGTCGTCGGGGTCAATAGGTTTCCAGATGCAGCCGCCCGTCGCGCTTGAGCGCGGGCCCATGGCTCTCCCAATCGAGACCGGCCCCGGTTGCGATGTCGCGCAGCGCCGCAACGACGCCTTCCTCCATCGCTTTCAAGCCGCAGACGTAGAAATAGGCGTCCGGGTCGGCGATGAGGGGGGCGAGATCGTCCGCCCGCTCGCGCATCGCGTCCTGCACGTAGCGCTTGGCCTGCCCATGCGCGCGGCTGAAGGCGAAGTTGATGTCGATGAAGTCGTTCGGCAGATTGCCGAGGGGCCCGAAATACGGCAATTCCTCCCTGGTGCGGGCGCCGAAGAACAGCATCAGCTTGCCGCCGTCGAACTTGCCTGACTTGCGCAAGCGGCGCCGCCATTCGGTCATCGCCCGCATCGGCGCGCTGCCGGTGCCGGTGCAGATCATCACGATCGCGCTTTTCGGATGGTTGGGCATGAGAAAGCTCAAGCCGAACGGTCCGGTCGCCTCGACCTGGTCGCCGATCTTAAGATCGCAAAGATAATTGCTGGCGACGCCGCGGACGGGGCGGCCCTGATGATCCTCCAGGACCCGCTTCACGGTGAGCGAGAGATTGTTGTAGCCCGGACGCTCGCCGTTGCGCGGGCTCGCGACCGAGTACTGGCGTGGGAAGTGCGCCCGCCCGTCGGCGTCGGTTCCCGGCGGGACGATGCCGATCGACTGCCCCTCCAGCACCGGGAACGTGACGGAGCCGAAATCGAGCACGATGTGGTGGGTGTCGTAGTCCTTGCCGACCTCCGTCACCCGCACGTTGCCGACGACCGTGCCCGGAACCGACCGCGCCGCCGCTTTCGGTCCGTAGAGATTGGCGATCGCGCGTTCGGCCGACCACGGCGGGATGACGGCGGCGCAGGCGCTGACGTCGAACGCGGCTTTGCTCGCGGTGTCGGGCGGAGCCGGCGGCGCCGGCGCATCCGCAAGGGAAGCATCCGCCGCGCCCCCGGCCAGAGCGAGTTCGTCGGCGCTCAATTCCGCCGGCAGGACGTCCCAGCCCAACTGCGCCTCGACGCCATGGGCGCGCGCGGGCGGCATTTCCCGCCAGTTGTCGATGCTGCCGGTCGGACAGGGCGGAACGCAGGCCATGCAGGCGTTGCAGATTTCCACGTCGACCACATAATTGCGCGCATCATGCGAGATCGCGCCGACCGGGCAGGTCGATTTGCAGGTGTTGCAGCGGATGCAGATTTCAGGGTCGATCAGATGCTGCCTGATGAGCCCGGATGCGGCGGCTTCCATCACATCCCCACTCCCGCCGTGGACGTGAGACCTGTCATTGCGAGCGACCCCCGGATCAAGTCCGGGGGGAAGCAATCCATCCCCCGAGGTCGGAACAAGAGTCTGCGTCGCGCCTCAAGGACAAAGGGCGGAGGATGGATTGCTTCGTCGCTCACGCTCCTCGCAATGACGTTCCAATTGTCCGCGGCGGCTCCCATCACACCCGGTTCCAGTCGAACGCGGCTTTCTCGCCTTTGCCGTAGACCTTGAGCGCGCCCTTGTCGCCGACCGCATTGGGGCGCTGGAAGATCCAGTTCTGCCAGGCGGTGAGGCGGCCGAAGACACGTGTCGCCAAAGTCTCCGGCCCGTCGAAGCGCAGGTTCGCCTCCATCGCGGTCAAGGCGTCGGGGCTGAGCGAGGCGCGTTCCTCAACCGCGATGCGGATTTCGTCCGCCCAGTCGATGTCGTCGGGAATGCTGGTGGCGAGGCCAAGCGCGAACGCCGCCTCGGCGTCGAGCGGCCGGCCGATCTCGGCTCGAAGCGCCGCGAGCGCTGGCTCTTCGTCGTAGAAGCGGCGGCCGAGGCGGCTCTGGCCGCTGGCCATC
This sequence comes from uncultured Alphaproteobacteria bacterium, assembly GCA_963767245.1. Taxonomy (GTDB): domain Bacteria; phylum Pseudomonadota; class Alphaproteobacteria; order Rhizobiales; family Beijerinckiaceae; genus Roseiarcus. Next base: position 136,192 of record CAVYDG010000021.1, on the reverse strand, counting down.
GGGTAGTCGCTGAAATTCGCCGCGCTGAGCGCGACCGCAGGCGCGCGGTTTTTCCCGCCGGGCAGGGCCAAGTGGTAGATGCGGTCGCAAGCCAGCGCCAGCTCGATGAGCGTGCCGGCGAAGCACGAGCCCTCCTCGACGAGCGCGAACAGGCTGCGCGAGGTGACGTCGAGCCGGCTGAAGGTGCGGCGCAGATAACCGATGGTTTCGCGCACCAGCCAATGCTCTTTCAGCGCGCCGAGCGTCGCGTCCATCGCCAGCGCGGCCTCGACATCGCCCTCGGTCTTGATCAGCCACACCCCGATATCGAGCTCGTTGGTGCGCATGGAGAGGATGGCGTCCTCGAGCTCGCGGGCGAGCGCCAGCGGATACCAGGCCGCGCCTTGGGCCTCGATCGCGGCGATGTCCCGCGGCTCGCCGCCGCCCGGGCCCTTGACCGTGAACGTGGCGGCGCGCGCGCCGCGATCGATCGCCACAGTCACATGCGAATAGCGCAAAGAATCGGCTTCGATGGTCCGCGCGATCGGCGTCAGCGCGACGCCCTTGGCGGAGAGCGGGCGGTCGCTGGTCGCGGCGAGTCTGAGCGCCTGCTCGCGAACCGCGGCGGCGAACCCAGCCGGCTTGGCGATCGTATCGACCAGCCGCCAGGCCAGCGCCTTCTCGCCGCGCACGCCTTCGCTGGTGGTGCAGAAGACATCCGCGAGGTCATGGCGGACATGGCGCTTGTCGGTCAGGCGGGTCAGGCCGCCCGTGCCGGGCAAGACGCCGAGCAGCGGCACTTCGGGGAGGCTGACCGCGCTCGAGCGGTCGTCGATGAGCAAAATCTCGTCGCAGGCCAGCGCCAGTTCATAGCCGCCGCCGGCGCAGGAGCCGTTGACGGCGGCGAGGAACTTCAGCCCCTCATGTTTCGAGGAATCTTCGAAGCCGTTGCGGGTCTCGTTGGTGAACTTGCAGAAGTTGACCTTCCAGGAATGGCTCGACACGCCGAGCATGAAAATGTTGGCGCCGGAGCAGAACACCCGCTCACGCGCGCTCGAAACGACCACGGCGCGCACGTGCGGATGCTCGAAGCGGATGCGGTTGACGGCGTCGGCGAGCTCGATGTCGACGCCGAGATCGTAGCTGTTGAGCTTGAGTTTATAGCCGGGGCGCAAGCCGGCGTTCTCGTCGAAATCGGCGAGAAGCGTCGCCACCGGCCCGTCGAACTTGAGCTTCCAGTGCTTGTAGCGCGACGGCGCGGTTTGATAATCGACCCGGTCCATTGCGCTCCCGATCGTAGGCATTTTAATGCAGTCAATGCACCATAATGCATTGACTGCCGACAGGCAAGCGTCTCAGGCGACCGACAGGCCGATCGCTTCGCGCACCTGCGTCCGGAGGATCTGGAACGTCTCTATGAGCGGCTGGGCGCTGGTGTCGATGTGCATGTCCGCCTTCGAATAGAACGCCGCCCGGCCAGCGAGGATGGATCGGAGATCCTCCATCGCCTCGCGGCTTGCCGCCATCGGCCTTAAGTCCCCCTGGGCGGCGACGCGGCTCATGTGGTCCTCGGGATCGGCCTTGAGCCAGACGCTGATGCAGCGGCGCATGAGGAGGTTGAAGCTGCCGAGGTCGGAGACGAGGCCGCCCGCGGTGGCGATGACCGCCTCGGGATAGGCGTCGATGGCTTCCTCGAGCGCTCGCCGCTCGTAGCGGCGGTAGGCGTTCTGGCCGTAGAGCCCGAGAATCTCGCTGATGCTGCAGCCCGCGAGCTTCTCGATCTCGCGGCTGAGCTCGACAAACGGAAAGTCGAGGTCTTCCGCCAGCATCCGCCCAAGCGTCGATTTGCCTGCGCCGCGCAAGCCGATGAGCGCGATTCGGCGGGAGCGGACGGGCGCCTCGTCGCTACGCGGCGGCTGGGCTCCGACGAGCTCGGAGGCCGCGAGGCGCACCCGGCGCAGCGTCGCCTCGTCGCGGTCGGCGAGCATCTCGCGCAGCATCAGCCATTCCGGCGAGCTGGTGGTGACGTCGCCGAGAACCTCGGCCAGCGAGCATTGCAACGCCTGGGTCACGTTGAGGAGAATGAGGATCGAGGCATTGCCGACGCCATATTCGAGATTGGCCAAATGACGCTCGGACACGCCCGTGGCGCGCGCCAGCGCCTTGCGGGTGAGGCCGCGGCGCGCTCTTAGCGCCCGGACACGTTCGCCAAGGGCGGCGAGAAACGGCTCCCTCCCTCCTTCGGCCGCCTCGATTGGCTGCGGCGTCGCGGCGGCTGCGGCTTCGGCCGGCGATAGCGCGAGGTTGTTTGACAAGATTCTTGCGCGCCCCTAAGACGACATGAAGCACAATATTGCATCAAGCCGAGGCAAGCAAGCCTTGGCGCGCCCAGCGGCCCGGGGCACCGAGCGCATTCAGGAGACGCCGATGAGCACGAGCGCCGTTGAGCCGCCGCCGGAGGCATTCAACTTCGCGGCTCACCTGCTCGGCGCCAATTCCGGGCGGCCGGGCAAGACGGCGTTCATCGACGACGCCGGGGCGATGACTTATGGGGAGCTCGACGACCGCGCCCGAAGGTTCGCCGCGGCCTTGAAGGAGCGGGGCATCCGGCGCGAGGAGCGCGTGCTCCTGTTCATGCAGGACGGCGTCGACTGGCCGGTCGCCTTCCTGGGCGCGATGCTGGCGGGCGTCGTGCCGGTCGCGGTCAATACGCTGCTCACCGCCGACGATCTCGCCTACATGCTCGAGCATGCGCGCGCTCAAGGCGCGTTCGTGAGCGGCGCGGTAAAGCCGGCGCTGAAAGCCGCGCTCGCCAAGTCGGATCACGAGGTCCACACAATCGTGGTGTCGCGCCCTTCCCAGCCGCTCGACTTCGGCGAGGTCGCGTTCGCGGATTTTCTCGCCGGGGCGGCGCCGCTCGCCACGCCCCCCCGCACTCACGCCGACGATCCCGCCTTCTGGCTCTATTCGTCCGGCTCGACCGGCCGGCCGAAGGGGACAGTGCATTCGCACGCCAACCCCTATTGGACGACCGAGCTCTACGGTAAGGCGATCCTCAAGTTGCAGGAGAGCGACGTCTGCTTCTCGGCCGCCAAGCTCTTCTTCGCCTATGGGCTCGGCAACGCGCTGACCTTTCCCATGAGCGTCGGCGCGACGGCGCTGCTCATGGCCGAGCGGCCGACGCCGGAGGCGGTGTTCAGGCGTTTGAGCGGCGGCGTCGGCGGGGTCAAGCCGACGGTCTTCTATGGCGCCCCGACCGGCTACGCCGGCATGCTCGCATCCAACACTCTGCCCGGTCGCGAGGACGTGGCGCTCAGGCTCGCGTCGTCCGCGGGCGAAGCGCTGCCGGCCGAAATCGGCGAGCGGTTCAAGCGCCATTTCGGCGTTGACATCGTCGACGGCATCGGCTCGACCGAGATGCTGCACATTTTCATCTCCAACCGTCCCGACAAGGTGCGCTACGGCGCGACCGGCTGGCCGGTTCCGGGCTACGACATCGAACTCAGGGGCGAGGACGGGCGGGCGACGCCGGACGGCGAGCCCGGCGACCTCTATATCCACGGGCCGTCCGCGGCGCTGATGTACTGGGGCGCCCGCGCCAAGACGCGCGAAACTTTCGAGGGCCGCTGGACCAGGAGCGGCGACAAATATATCCGCAACGCCGACGGCTCGTTCACCTACGCCGGCCGCTCGGACGACATGCTGAAGGTCGGCGGCATCTGGGTGAGCCCGTTCGAGGTCGAGGCGACGCTGGTGCAGCATCCTTCCGTCCTCGAAGCGGCGGTGATCGGGGCGCCCGACGCCGACGGCCTCATCAAGACCAAGGCCTATGTGGTGCTGAAGTCCGGCGCCTCGGCCGACGAGGGCGAGCTGCAGCGCTTCGTCAAGGACCGGCTCGCCCCCTACAAGTACCCCCGCGCCATCGCTTTCATCGACGAACTGCCCAAGACCGCGACCGGCAAGATCCAGCGCTTCCGCTTGCGCGAGCGGGAGGCGGGCGGGGGGAGCCGCTGAACCAAGCCTCATTGGGACCGATGTTTGTCACGTCTCGGTCTGCTTGGCCTTAACCAGTCGAATCGAGGACGACGAACCCGTCGCGCGACCGGGTCCTGGCGTCGGCCGGCTGGTCGGTGGTGACGAGGGTCATGCCGAATTTGAGCCGCTTGCGGACGGCCTCGCGCGCCGCCGGGTCGGCCTTGATCCGGCGCAGGGCCGCGCCATTGTCTTCGCCGGTTGCCTTCGCCGCTTGTCCAACTCCGGCGGCCTGCCAGGCCATTGTGCCGGACTGATCGTCGGCGCCGGTGAGGGTGAGAAGACCCGTTCGCCGAGCGGCTTCTCGGGATTCTCGATTTCGACCTTGCCGGAGGCGACCATCGCGCCATTGTCGAAGACACGGATCGACTTGTCGGCGCTGCTGATGACGGCGCTGGGTGAGTTCGGCGCGGACTCGTGCCCTTCCGAATATTCTGCCGTCTTGATCGCTGCGTCGACGGCGTTGAATTCGCGCGCGGCATATTCGCCCAGCACCATGCCGGGATGGGTCACCTCTTCCGGCTGCGATTTGTCGTCGGCGATGACCACCGTCATGCCGAGCTTGGTGACGCCGAACAGGAGCTCCGAGAATTCCTTCGGCAGCCGGACGCATCCATGCGAAGCGGGGTAGCCCGGCAATTGCCCGGCGTGCAGCGCGATGCCCGACCAGGTGAGCCGGTTCATGTTGGGCATTGGCGCGTTGTTATAGGTCGAGGAACGGTGGTTCTTGTCCTTCTGCAGGATCTTGAACACCCCGGTCGGGGTGCGGTGGCCGAGCTTGCCGGTCGAGCAGGTCGAGGCGGCGATGCGCACGCCATTGCGATAGACGTAAACGAGCTGGTCGGGGATCGAGACGATGATGAAAATCGGGCCGCCCGGCGAGCGCTCGGGAAACCAGTTGAACTCGCCGTTCTGCAGCTGCTCGGCAAACTTGTCGACCTGCTGGGCAAGCGCGGGGTTAAGCGGCGACACGAAGGCCAGAGCGGCGACGCGACCGAACTGACGGCGGTTCATCTGTTGTTGTCCCCAGCCAGCCCTGGTCGGCTTATCTTCGCCCGCGAATAGAAGCGGACGCCGCCGATTGTCAATAATTGTGGTGGCCGCTCGTACCGATTTCGTTGCCCCTTCTCCCCTCGAGGGGAGAAGGTGGACGCGCGGAACGCGCGGTCGGATGAGGGGGATCGCGCGAAGCGCGATGGCTGTGTAGACACGCCAGGAACGCTGCGTAGCTGATCCCATGGCAGAAAAAGTCCCCCGGTCCATACTTCGCCGATTCGCGCGCGAACAGCGCGCGCAAGCCGTTCAGGCCGAGACCCTGGTTTGGCGCGCGGTTCGCGACCGGCGCTGCAACGGAGCGAAGTTTCGCAGGCAGGTTCCGAAGGGCGACTACATCCTTGATTTTGTGTGCTTCGAACGACGCCTTGTCGTCGAGATTGATGGCCCGAGCCATGAAGGCCTGGAGCGGCGCCTTACTGACGAAAAGCGTGACGCCTGGTTGCGAGAGCAGCGTTTCCGCGTCATCCGGTTGCCGAACGAGCTTGTGATCGCATCGACTGAACTGGCGCTGGCGCGGATACGAGCCGCTTTGACGAACTGAGCGGTGGTCCCAAAACCTTCCCGCTGCGCGCGATCCCCCTCATCCGTCGTTGCTCCGCAACGACACCTTCTCCCGCAAGGGGAGAAGGGTCGCGCATTGACCCCGCCCCGGCGCCCGTGCCTCAATCGGCCCTATGCCGCCTGCGCTCATCGCCATTGACTGGGGATCGTCGAGCTTTCGCGCCTATCTCATGTCGGCCAAGGGCGAGGTCCTCGAAGACGTTGCGTCGGGCGACGGGATCGCGAGCGTCAAGGCGGGGGACTATCCGGCGACGCTGAGGCGCCTCGTTGGGCGCTGGCTCGACGCGAACCCGACGCTCCCGGTGATCGCGTCGGGCATGGTCGGCAGCAGGCACGGCTGGCGCGAGGCGCCCTATGCGCCCTGCCCTGCCGGCCCGCGCGACGTCGCCGGGCGCCTGACGACAGTCGAGGCGGACGGCCGGCGCGTCGTTCTCGCGCCGGGCCTGTCCTACGCGGATGAGGCCGGCGCGGATGTAATGCGGGGCGAGGAGACGGAAATCTTCGGCGTCGCCAATTCCGGCGCGAGGCTCATCGTGCTGCCGGGCTCGCATTCGAAATGGGCAAGCGTCGAGGGCGAGCGCGTGGTCGCGTTCAAAACCTTCATCACCGGCGAATTGTACGCAGCATTGCGCGATCACACGATCGCCGGCGCGTTCGCCAGAACGGCGCCGGCGAAGGAACCCGGCCCCACTTTCGCGCTCGGCGTTGAGCGCGGGGCCGCGGCGGCGGGCGACAAAACCAAATCCGGGCCCCTCGGGCTCCTGTTCGGCGCGCGCGCGCTGCCGCTCATGGGCAAGCTGGATCCGGACGATGCCGGCGAATATCTCTCCGGCCTTCTGATCGGGGCGGAGATCGGCGAGGCCGGGCGGCTTTATCCGGGCGAAGGGCCGCATATCGCGGGGGTCGAGGCGCTGGTTGCGCGCTATCTTAAGGCGTTCGAAGTCTTGGGGGTCGCCGCCCATGCCGCGCCGCCGCGCGCCGCGGCGCGCGGGCTTTATCGCATCGCCCGCGACGGAGGCCTGCTATGACGCTCAAGCTCGCGCCGACGCCGCTCATCGCGATCCTGCGCGGCGTCAGGCCCGACGAAGCCGAGGCGGTCGCCGAGGCGATCGTGGAGGCCGGCTTTGGCGGGATCGAGGTTCCGCTCAACTCGCCCGAGCCGCTCGCCAGCATCGCCAAAATCGCGCTTCGCTTCGGGGAGCGGATTCTCGTCGGCGCCGGCACCGTGCTCGAGCGGCGCGAGGTCGACGACGTTGCCGAAGCGGGCGCGAGGCTGGTGGTCGCGCCCAACGCCGATCGCGCGGTGATCGAGCGGGCGGCGAAGCTTCGGCTGGTCATGCTGCCGGGCGTCGCCACGATGACCGAGGCGTTTGAAGCGCTGAAAGCGGGCGCGTCGGGGCTGAAGCTCTTCCCCGGCGAAGCCGTTCCACCCGTAGTCGTGCGGGCCTGGCGCTCGGTGTTGCCGAAGGAGACGCAGTTATTTCCTGTCGGCGGCGTCACGCCCGAGCGCATCGGCCCTTACCGGCGCGCCGGCGCCAACGGCTTCGGCATCGGCTCGGCGCTCTTTAGGCCGGGCGCGAGCGTCGATGAGGTCGCCCGCGCCGCGCGGGCGTTCGTGCAGGCGTGGAACGAGGCGGATTGAGCCGTGCTGCCCACGGCGCCTCTGCTCACTCCAGGTTCGTGTGCCGCGCGCGCATTGTCTCCGAGCTCTCGCCGAAGCGGGGCTTGAGACGTGCAGTCGGGCGTGTTCGGAGGCCTCGCCGGGGTGATCCTGGCGGCGCAGTTCGGCGCCGGCCAGCCGGCCGAAGGGGTGGGCTGGGAATTGTTCTCGATCGCCGCCGTCGTGGTCGGCGGAACGCTGCTCACCGGCGGGGTCGGCTCGGTGGCGACGACGCTCGCCGGCGTGCTGCTGCTCGGCCTCATCTTCAACGTGCTCAATTTCGAGAAGGCCTCGGCTGGATCAGCCTCAGCGCCTATTGGCAGTCGGTGGTGCGCGGCGTCTTCCTGATGGTGGTGGTGATGGCGAGTTCCGGCGCCGCCCGCCGCGCGGTGCGCTCGGCTTAGGGCGCGGCGTCTTTGGGCCCTGCGCCGGCGCGGGCGAGCGCGTGGCGGATCAGGCGGTCGACCAGCTCGGAATAGCTCACGCCCATCGCCTCGAACACCTTCGGATACATGCTGATGTTGGTGAAGCCCGGCAGGGTGTTGATCTCGTTGACGACGAGCCTGCCGTCCTCGCGCAGGAAGAAATCGACCCGCGCCAAGCCCTCGCAGCCGAGCGCGCGAAAGGCTTCGATCGCCAGCTTGCGCACCTTGTCGCTTGCGTCGCGGTTGAGGTCAGCGGGAACCTTAACCGCCGCCCCCTGCTCGTCGAGGTATTTGGCTTCGTAGGTGTAAAAGCCGTGGCGGTTGCTGGGCACGATTTCACCAGGCATTGATGCAGTCAGCGAGCCGTCCTCGCCCTCGAGCACGCCGCACTCGATCTCGCGGCCGCGAACAAATTCCTCGACCAGAATCTTGCGGTCGTGCCGGAACGCCTCGGCGATCGCTTCGGCGAACTCCTCCCGCGTCCCGGCCTTGCTGATGCCGACCGACGAGCCGAGCCGCGCAGGCTTCACGAACACCGGACGGCCGAGTTCGGCCACGACCGCTTCATAGTCCGGCGCTTCGCCATGGGTGAAGCTGAAGAAACGCGCGATCGGCAGGCCGCCGTCGCGCATCAGCCGCTTGGCGACATCCTTGTCCATCGCCGCGGCCGAGCCGAGCACGCCGGAGCCGACATAGGCCACTCCGGCGATCTCGGCCAAGCCCTGGACCGTCCCGTCCTCGCCGAAGGGGCCGTGCAGAACGGGGAAGACGACGTCGACCGCGCGCGACAAATCGGGCGCCGCGCCGTCCCTCTCAGGCAGAATCGCGAGCCGCCCCGAGCCGCCCGGAATGAGCGCGACGCGCGGCCCGCTGGCGGGAACGACGGTCGGGAACTTGCCGCCCTCGGTGGAGCACAGGAGCCAGGTCCCGGACCGGGTGACGCCAATCGGCAGCACGTCGTAGCGCGCCGGATCGAGGGCGCGGAACACATTGCCGGCGGACATGACGGACACATCGTGCTCGGCCGAGCGGCCGCCGAATAGCAACGCGACCCGCAGCCTCTCGACCATGTCATGATCTCCCAAATCGATCCGCTTTCGAGGGACTTCGCCGAAACGGGCCGGATTGGTCAACCAACCGCTTCGAGACCGACCTCGTCAACACCGTCGATCAGGGCCTGAGGCTCGTTGACGACATCGCGGCGCCCAATGTCGGGCTGCTGATCGACACGTTTCATATGAACATCGAGGAAAAAGACCTTCCCGCGGCGATCGGCCGCGCCGCGGGCCGCATCGTCGAGTTTCATGCCTGTTCGAACGATCGCGGAACTCCGGGCGAGGATCATCAGCCCTGGCCGCAGATTGTTGCGGCGCTCAAAGCGGCCAATTACGACGGCCCGATCGTGATCGAGGCGTTCACGCCGGAAATCCGCGAGATCGCCAAAGCGGTGTCGATCTGGCGTCCGCTGGCGCGGAGCCAGGACGCCCTGGCGACGGACGGACTCAAGAACCTGCGCGCGGTGTTTGGGAGATAGAGAACTCCGCGCTCGGGTCGAAGGCGCCCCACCTTCCCTCGATGGCTTCGGCTCACTCTCGATGACGAAGACGCACACGGAGGGGCCGGAGCCCCTCCGTCGCGGTCGGGAGGCGACCTACTTTCCACCCCAGGCTTGCGGATAGCCGGGAAGGTCCTTGCAGCCGCACAAGGCATAGTGCAGCGGGGGCATTTTGTCATCGACATACTTGTCGAGGTCCGCCTGCGTGATGACGGGCTGCGGCAGCTTCCAGGTCGGTCCGATCACCGGCTCGCCCTTCAAAATCTTGACCGCGGCGATCACCGGCGAGCGCCACTGATAGGTCGGATAGGTCGGCCCCAACGCCGTCAGGCCCTTCTCCTTCCACTTCTTGAGGAAGTCCTCCTGATCCTCGCCGGTGATGATCGGATAGGGCTTGCCGGCGTCCTCGAACGCCTCGAGCGCGGCGACCGAGTTGGCGCCGGCGTCCATCCAGATCGCGTCGATGTTGCCGAAGCGGTTGATGTAATCGTCGACGATCGCCTTGGTCTTGGCGTTGTCGCCGTTGGCGAATTCCGCCCCGACGACATTGACCCCATTCTCCTTGAAGATGCGATTGGCGGCCGACCATCGGGTCTCGAGGACATCGACGCCCGGAAGAATGCGCAGCGCCAGCACCTTTCCGCCCTTCGGCAGCTTCGAGACGATGAAGTTCGCGGTCTGGATGCCCCAGCCGTAGCCGCCGATGGGATTGACGAACGTCACCGGGCAATCGGTCAGGACGCCGCGGTCGAACACCACCACCGGCAGCTTCTTGCAGGCGGCCTCGATCGCGGGCGTCAGCGCCGCCGTGGTGTTGGGCGAAACGATGAGGGCGTCGCAGTTGCCGCTCGAGACGAACGCGTTGATGTCGGAGATCTGCTTGTCGTCCTTGCCCTGCGCGTCGGCGACGGTGAACGACTTGATGTCCGATTTCAGCACTTCGACCTGAGCCTGCATCGTGGTCCAGCCGACCACGCGCCAGGGATTGTCGACGCCGGCGTTGGAGAAGCAGATGTTATAGGGGCCGGGCTTCTTGTACTTCGAAGTGTCGACCTCCTTGCCGCCGAGATGCTGCTCCCACGGCTTGTCGGCGGGGCCTTCCGGCGTCATCGCCAGCAGATCCTTGGCGGCCTGGAACTCCTTCGGATCATCAAAGTTCTGCGCCAGCGCGCCGCTGGCGAAGGCCGCCAGCCCCGCGCCCGCGACCAACCCTAGAATTGCCTTGGACATGTTCCTCTTTCCTTCCTCTTGCCGTTGCTCGGCGTTGCGCGGGCTTTCCCTTGCTCCCGCTAGACCGCGCGCCGCCGGCGCCATGCGCCGATAGCGACCGCGGCGATCAGAATAAGCCCCTGCGCCGTCTCCTTGATCGGCTGCGGCAAGCCAAGCAGAGTGAGCAGCGCGAACAGGGCGGTGAGGGTCAGCGCCCCGGCGACCGCGCCGACGACCGTGCCGCGCCCGCCCAGCAATTGCGCGCCCCCGACCACGCACGCCGCAATCGCCTGCAATTCGAGACCACGCCCGACATCGACCGATACGCCGCCGAAGCCGCCCAGCATCACCCCGGCGGTGACCGCGGACAGCGCCGAAATGACGAACACGCCGAGACGCACGAAATCGACCCGGACGCCGGCGAGCTCGGCTGCGCGAGGATTGTCGCCGACCGCCAGCACGCGGCGGCCGAACACGGTTCCGTGCAGTCCCCATTGCGCCAGCGCGCAAACCACAGCGAGAACGGCGACAGCGAGCGGAAATATGCCGATCACCGGCACGTCGTGGAACACGAACCGCCCGAAGGCGCGAAAATTATCGGGCAGATAGCCGCGCGGCGAGCCGCCCGACCACATCATCGCCGCGCCGTTGACCGAGAGCAGCGTGCCGAGGGTGGCGATGATCGACGGGGTTTTGAGATAAGCGACGACCGCGCCGTTGATGACCCCGACGAGAAGGCCGATGCCGTAGAGGATGGCGATGGTCGACCAGGTTTTCGATGGATCGTTCGCGGTCAGCATCGACCCGCCGATCACCGTCAGGGTGACGAGCGAACCGACCGAGAGATCGAACCCGCCGCTGATGAGCACGAACAGCTGGCCCGAAGCCAGGATGGCGAGGGGCGCGGCGCGGCGGAGAAAATTCATCGCCCCCGCCGGCTCGAGATAGTTCGGCTGCAGCAGGCCGACGGCGACATAGAGCGCGAGAAACACGACGAGGGCGAAATTGACCCGTCGCACCAACGCAACGGCCCGCGTCCGCTCCCCGCTCCCGTGGATCGCAACGGTCATGCGACATGTCCCCGGGAGCGGAAGGTGTAGACGGCGACCGCGAGAACGACAATCGCGCCGCGAAGCACCAGCTTGGGATAGGCGGATACCCCGAGCATGTTGAACGCGGCGTCGAGGGTCGCGAACAGAAGCACGCCTGCGAGCGTACCCCAGACCCCGCCGCGTCCGCCGGCGAGCAGCGTGCCGCCTATCACCACCACCGCGATCGATTCGAGGTCGTAGACGCCGTCGCGCCCGACCCAGGGCGCGCCGGAGCGCAGACGGCTGGCAAGGTAAAGGCCGGTCAGGCCGGCCGAAACGCTGCAGACAACGTGGGCGCCGATGGTGACGAGGTCGGTTCTGATCCCGGCCAGCCGCGCCCCTTCCACGTTGCCGCCGACGGCATAGAGATGGGCGCCGAAGCGGGTCGCCCAGAGGACGAACGAAGCGACGGCGGCAAGCGCGAACAGGGCGGCGACCGAATAGGGCACGACGCCGAACGCGCTATAGGCGACGAACTGAAATTCTTTCGGCACCGATCCGGCGAAATCGTTGAATCTCGCCGACAACATGCCCTGAAGAATGAGCCCGACGCCCAGGGTGGCGATGAATGGATTGACCTGGAGGCGCGAAATGATGGCGCCGTTGACCGCGCCGACCACAGCCGACAGCGCGAGCACGATCAGAACCGCGGTGAGCATCATGTCCGCCCGGCCCTGCATGATGAATGAGGCGAGGACCGCGGCAACGCTGATCAGGTTGGCGACCGAGAGGTCGATCGATCCGGCGATGATGGCGAAGGTCTGCCCGAGCGCGACAATGCCGAGCCCGACCATGCGCTGAAGCAGCCCGATCACGCCGTCGGTCTCGAGCATCCTGGTTTGGCCCGTCCATAGCGCAACGCCGACATAAAGCAGGATCGAGCCGGCGAGAAGCAGCGGCGGCGCGGTAGAGCGACTCCGCCAGCCCGGCGCCGGGACGAGGGCCCCCTGCTCGCTCATGAGGCCATCGCCTGCGGCTCGCGATCGTGCGCCACGGCGATCGCCATCACCTCTTCCTCCGTGGCCCCGCCGGGCAGCTCGCCGACGAGCGTTCCTTCGCGCATGATGAGGATCCGGTCGCTGACGCCGATGACTTCAGGCAGGTCGGACGAGATCATCAGGATGGCGCGTCCGCGCCTGGCGAGGTCGCGCATGATCTTGTAGATCGCGGCCTTGGCCGCGACGTCGACCCCGCGGGTCGGTTCGCAGAAGATGAGGATTTCGGGATCGCGCGCCAGCCAGCGCGCGATGATCGCCTTCTGCTGGTTGCCGCCCGACAGAAACTGCGCCTCCTGGTCGAAGCTCGCCGCCCTGACGTCGAGCTGGACGAGCCGCTTGTCGGTCGATTGCGGCGACATCGGCTCGGCGGTTGGAGAGCGAAACCCGGACGCGAACGCCCGCTCGATCAGCGTGGCGTTGTCGCGGACCGATTGCTGCATCAAGAGCCCCTCGCGCTTGCGGTCGTCGGACAGGCGCCCGAGGCCGGCCGCGATCGCCGCGCGCGGATGCCTCGGCTTCGCTGTCCGGCCGCCGATCTCCATTGCCTCGACCTCGAACGGCTCGTCGCCGATGAGGGCGCGACCGAGCGCGTCCTTGCCCGAGCCTTCGAGGCCGGCGACGCCGACGATCTCTCCCGCCCGGAGCTCGAAGCTGATCCCGTGCAACTGTCCGTTGGCTCCCGCGCGAACGGTGAGCGCCGGCGGACCCGGAGGTTGCGACGAACGCGGCGGATAGAAGTCGGCGAGGTCGCGGCCGACCATCGCGCGGACGAGGCGGCTGGTGGGCGCCTCCGCGAGCGGAGCGGTCATGACCGTGCGCCCGTCCTTGAGGACGGTGACGCGGTCGGCGACCGCCTGAATCTCGACCATTCGATGCGAGATATACACGATCGTCACCCCCTCGGCGCTGACCTTGCGCACGAGATCAAGCAGACGGCCCGCATCGACCCGGTCGAGAGCCGCGGTCGGCTCGTCCATGACCAGTATGCGGGCGTTGATCGCCAGCGCCTTGGCGATCTCGACAATCTGCTGATGGGCGATCGAAAGGTCGCCGGCAAGCGAATCGGGAGCGATCGACGAGCCGAGCCGCCGCAACAGACCGCGCGCCTCGTCGTGCATGGTCCGCCGGTCGAGGATGCCGAACCGGGTGGGCTCGACCCCGAGAAAGACGTTCTCCGCCACCGAGCGGTGCGGCAACAGGCTCAGCTCCTGATGGATGATGCTGACCCCCGCGCGACGCGCCGCGTTCGGATGCGAGAACGCGACCTCCCGCCCATCGAGCCGGATCGATCCGCCGTCGGGCCGATAGACGCCGCCGAGGATCTTGATCAGGGTCGATTTTCCCGCGCCGTTCTCGCCGCAGAGCGCGTGAACCTCGCCGCGCCCGCAGCCCAAGCTGACCGCGTCAAGCGCCTGAACGCCTGGAAACGTCTTGCTGATGTCGAGCATTTCGAGCGCGAGCGCCGCCTGCTCCAAAAGTATTCCTCCCGCGCCAGACGGCCTCAGATGCTCTCTACTCCGCCGCGATGCGCTCCCGCTCCGCACGCCGGTGGCGCGGATCGCGGTGCAGCTTGCCGTCCTTCATGATCATCGCCAACCGATCGGGACCGACCAGCACCGACTGATCGACGAGCGGATTGCCGTCGACAAGCAGCATGTCCGCCAGGGCTCCGGGCTTGATCACGCCAAGTTCACCCTTATGGCCCATCAATTCGCCGCCGACCGCGGTTGCGCAACGCAGCGCTTCCGCCGGCGAATAGCCGAAGAACTTGACGAAATGGCCAATGTCGCGCGCGTTCTGGCCCATCGGCGTAATCTTGAAGCCGTAGTCGCCGCCGACGACCACCTTCATGCCGCGCTTGCGCATCTGCTCGTAGGTGCGGCAGGTCAGCTCGAGCTTGTGCTTGAGGCCCATGCGCTCGACGAACTCGCGCGGCACGCCGGCCGCGTCGCCTTCGAAAACCGCATTGTGGATGAGCCCGAAAGCGGGGCCGATGATGACGCGATGCTTCGCCGCCTCAAGCATGTCGAGAGCCTCCTCGTCGGCGAAGTCGCAGTGATAGATGCAATCGACGCCGTTGCGCACCGCGCGCTTGACCGAGGCCGCCGCACGCGAATGGCAAGCGACGCGCTTGTTCCACTCGTGGGCGACCTCGACCGCGGTTGCGACCTCGATCTCGCTCATCGAGGTTATTTCCGCCCCGGCGTTGGTGACGAAGTCGTCGCCCGAGATGTTGAGCTTGATGTTATCCACGCCCTCCCGGCAGCATAACCTGACCGCGCGCCGGACCTCGTCGGGCCCGTCGGCGATCATGCCGAAGCTTTCGGCGTGCATGTGCTGCTTGCGCTCGTCGCCGAGGCCGCCAGTCGAGGTGATCTCGGGGCCGGCCGCCTTGTAGCGGGGGCCGGCGAGATACCCGTCTTCGATTTCCTGCCGAACCACGACGTCGAGCCGCATCTTGGCGGACGCCGCGGAATAACAGGACGTGAAGCCGTGGTTGAGGATCAAGGTGGCGTTGCGGCAGGTTTTAAGAAGGTGCTCCTCGGGCGGGATCTCGCCGAGATCCTGGTTGCGGGCCGGGCCGACGAAGGAGAGATGACAATGTCCCTCGACCATGCCCGGCATCAGGGTCATGCCGCCGCCGTCGATGACCTCGGCGCCGTCGCGGCGAACCTGTCCCTTGTCCCGCGCGACCGCGGTGATGCGGTTGTGTTCGATCAGCACCTCTGCCGGATAGCGCTCGTCATTCTCGCCATCCCAGACCTGCGCGTTCACAATCAGAAACGCCATCGCGTGCATCCTCCCTTTGGCGACCGCGCCGATACGTTTTAGGCCGTCATGATACGGGCATGGCGGGCGCCAAGTCCAACGCTTTTCCGGGCCGTAATTATTCAGAAGCGCCACCGGCGCGCTGCGCCGTCGCCGGAGGCGGTTTGGCCGCAAGAGCGTCCTTGACCCTGCCGTCGCCGGCTTCTCCCGGAGGGAGAAGGGTAACGCGGGGCGGCTCGCCCGCTACGAGGCGTCGAATTCAACCTTCTGGTTCACGCCGAGATTCATTCGCGCGCCGGAGACGGTCGCCGCGACCAGTTTGACTGCGGTGACGACCGTCCCTTCCCCCTCCCAAAACTCCGCGCTTTCGGGGGTCACGCGAAGAATCCTTATCCGCGGATCGTTCTTGTCTGGCCAGAACGCCTTGTCGTAGACCGACCAGATTTGCTTTATCCGATCCCGGTCGTCGATGACCTCGGCGTGACCGGAAATCGACAGGTATTTTCGGCGCCCGTGATCAGCAAGGGCGAGGCAAATCGTGTCGTTGCGCAGGATTTCCTCGGCTTTGGGCGAGTCGACGTCGGTCAGAAAATAAATGACGCCGTCCTCCTGCGCCGGGCGTGGCGCCATCGGCCGAGCGCGGACGTTCCCACCTTCCCCCTCGTGCGTGACCACCATCCCGACCGGGATGTCCTTGAGCAGAGTCCAAACGCGGTCAACGTCAGCCAAGTCAGACACGCATCGTTCCTTTCAAGTATCTCGGCGGAACAAGCGGGCTCCGCCCGTTCCGCCGGCCTGCAGCAATCAGCTCCTGCTCGCGGTCCACTGACCGCCATACTTGAATTCCGGCGCCGACTTCAGCTGATCCTTGGTCGCGTTCATGGTGGCGCGCCAGGTCTTATTGGCCGCATCGTATTGGACCATCACCGCGTTCGGATCGACCGCGACATAGTGAGTGCCCATGCCGAGGAAGCCTCCGACCGACAGGATATAGCCTGTCACCTGTTTCGACGCGTTGAAAGCGATGTCCTGGATTTTGCCGACGCTATTGTTCTGACCGTTGTAAACATCGAGGCCGACAACATTCGAACTCAGCATGTCGGTGTTCTGCACGGCGATGAAACTCGGTCCGTTCTGCGGCATTGCCTCGGTCGCACTCTTCGGCGCATCGGCGGGGTTGACGGGGTTGGGGTTGGCGCCCATCGACGCGGCGCCCTTCGTCGTCGAAGCTTTCTGCGCCACGGCGCCCGCCCCCGAGAGGGCTGCGACCGCTACCGCTGCGAGTAGAAATTTGCGCATGACTGTTCTCCTTGAGACTTGCCTTGTTTCCTGAAACGCGAGCGCGCTTCGAAAAGTTCCGGGCTTAGCCTGACGTGGTTCACTCGCGGAGCGTTTTAAGGACTTCAAAATCCGCCAGGCTATGCTTCTCAAGCAGCCGCGGCTTCGCGTTCCCTCACCTCTTCGGTAAGAATCGCGAAACGAGTGAGCCGGTGCGAACCGAACGTCGTGATCATCGGAATATCCGCCGCGTCACGCCCGCGCGAGATCAAGATACGGCCGATGCGGGGCCGATTGTGCCGCGGGTCGAAGGTAAACCAGCGATCGCCGACGAAGGCTTCGAACCAGGCGTTGAAATCCATCGGCGCGGGATCGGGCGGGACGCCGATGTCGCCAAGATAGCCGTTGCAGTAGCGCGCCGGAATATTGAGGCAGCGGCAGAGGGCGACGGCGAGATGGGTAAAGTCGCGGCACACGCCGACGCCTTCCGCCAAAGCCTCGCTCGCCGTCCGGGTCGGGCGCGCCTCGGGATAGCTGAATCTGAGACGCTCGTGAACGAAATCGCAAATGGCCTGGACGCGGGCCCACCCGCCCCCGATCGCGCCGAAGTTCGCCCACGCGAAATCGGACAGAAGATCAAACTCGCAATACCGGCTGGGCAAAAGAAAAGGCAGCGCCTCGGGCGGCAAATCGGACGGCCTGACGAGTTTGGCGGCCAAGTCGGCCTCGTCTTGCCGGCCGTCGCTGCGAAAGACGCCGTCGAGGCGCAGCGACACGCGGCCAGCGGGCGCGGACAGGCGCCTCACGATGTTTCCGCGGCCATCGACAAAGCGATCGGCTGCGATGGCTGGGGACAGTTCGAACTCGGTCTCTTCGGCGATGCGCCGCCGACAATCGGAGTGGACATCCATCATGGTGAGAATTGTCGACGGCTGTGCAAGCTCGAGCGCAATATCGAAACCGTAGCGAATCTGCATATGGCATTGTCTCCAAACCCAAGCCGGCGCTCGAACAGCCGTAGCGGCGAAACGGATGAATTCAGGCCTTTGTTCCCGGGCGCTATCCCTCGGCGCGGGGCGGTTCAAACTCGCTTGTGCGCGTCGCCGCAAGAACTGATCCGGCGTCCGCGGGCTTCGCCATTTGATCCGCCTGGAGATCGACGCGGTCTTGGACCTGCGGGCTGTCGCGACGCAGTTCTTCCAGAAGCTGGATCACCTTGGCGATCTTGTGCTCGCTCAGGATTGCGAGCTCCAGCGTCAAGGTATCGCGATGCGCATTGAGTTCATCCTCATGCTTCTGAGCGACGAGCACGAGCATCACGACAAACAAGGAGAACAGACTTGCAGCGCCCTGCAGCCATGGGAAAGCTGGCGCATCGATCGCTTGCAGGCCAAGCGCGCTCGCGATCAGATTTGCGCCGATCCACCCAACGATCCCCACCCCCAGGAGCACGATAAAGACAGGCCTCGCCATCAAGGCGGTGGCGCGGTTCACCGCGCGTTGCGGCGATGTCGTCCTGCCGTGGTGGTCGGAATGCAGTTGCGCAACCGACCGGACCGCCGCGTCGATGTGGTCTGGAACATCGGGCCCGGAGCAGAGACTGTCTGTCATCCGGCGCTCGCTGACGAGGATACACGCGAGTCCGGCGAGGCCGCGGGGCGGCCCCGCCGGCAACGCATCACTTCTGCATCTGGCTCTCGCTGTGCGCCATCTCCGAATGTTCTTGGGCCGTTTTCGAGTGGCCGTGGGCCTTTGCCAATTCCTCGCGACCCTTGGCGTGCTCGCCCTTGCCATGATGTTCGGCAGCCATCTTGTGGCTCTTCGCGGCGGTCTCGTGATGCTGGGCTGCTTTGTTGTGGGCGTCTCTCGCCATATCGTCCTCCTTTGATCGCATTGCGATGCTGCTCAACGCGGCGGCCGCCGCAATCGTTCCTCGTGACCTCGGTTGGAACCTGTCGCGAAGTTCTGCGTTCAGCCGGGGAGAAACCGGCGGAGCGTCAGGAGGACATCATGTTTGGCTGGGCGATTACCTTTCTTGTCATTGCCCTGATCGCGGGCTTGCTCGGCTTCGGCGTGGTGGCCGGAACCGCGTTCGCCGCGGCAAAAATCGTTTTCGTCATCGCCTTGATCGCGTTCCTCATTTCGGGCGTGCTCGGGATCAGCGCACGTGGCGTACCTTAGAATCGGATCGCCGCCGGCGCCCCGCTCTCGTTGGGGAAACGCCGAAATTCGGCCTCAATAAAGATTGCTTGCTGACCGTGGAACCAAGCGGCGCGCGGCGCGTTGTGTCCCCGGGAGTGGGGATGACCGTGACCCAGACAGGCAAAATCAAGGCGCCAAGCATCGCGGCGCCCGATCCGAAGGCCGTCGAGGCCATCGGACGGGCGCTAAAGGCTCACTACGCCGAGCTCGTTCACGCGCCGCTGCCGGACAAATTCGTGGAGCTCTTGGCGCGGTTCGAGGTTGAAGACCAGAGACCCGCGCCGAAGGGGAACAGCGATGCCATCGGCTAGGTTCAAAGACGAGCTTTTGGCGGAGATCAAGAATTTGCGCGCGTTCGCGATTTCTCTCTCCGGGTCCATTTCCGTCGCCGACGATCTGGTCCAGGAAGCGCTGCTGCGCGCGTGGAGCAATGCGGAGCGGTTTACGCCTGGAACCAGCCTGAGGGCATGGCTGTTCACCATCCTGCGCAACATCTATTATTCCAATTATCGGAAACGTGTCCGCGAGGTCCAGGACAGCGATGGTGTCTATGCGCGCCGCCTCACCGTCCCCGGCGACCAGGAGAGCCATCTCGATCTCGAAGATTTCCGCAAAGCCATGACGAAGCTGCCAGCGGAGCAGCGCGAAGTGCTGACGCTGATCGGCGCCAGCGGCCTCTCCTACGAGGAGGCGGCGGCGATCTGCAAGGTGGAGATCGGCACGATCAAGAGCCGGCTCAGCCGCGCGCGCTCGAAGCTGGTTGAGCTCTTGGGCCTGGAAGAAGCGGCCGCCCTGCCGCTCGAGCGCAAGGTCCGGCGCGCCGCCGGATAGCGCCGCAACTCTCGGCTCTCCTTCCAACGCAGGGGACAACAACCTTGCCGGTCGATCAGCCTGAACGCGACAAAGCGGCTCTCACGGCGGACACCAGCGCGCGCGGCGACGCAGGTTTCTCGACGATCGAACAATCCCTCCATTCGGCCAGGCTCGGTTCGTGGCGCGATATTCCAGTATGAAGAACGAACGGGACGCCTCGGTCGACCAGCCGGCGGGCGACCGGCGACACCGTTTCGGACCCAAGGCCGAAGTCGAGAACCGCCACTGCGAAATCGGCGGCGTCCGCACGCAGCATCGCCTCGTCCAGGGTCAGGCAGAGGTCGACGACCACCGCGCCCGCCTCGACCAGGGTCGCCTCCACATCCATGGCCAGCAGCGAATCGTCTTCGACGACGAGCACTCTGACGCCGTGCAATTGGTGCTGATCGTTCGTCGACTGGACCATCACCCACCTTTCGGCTGCAGACGGCGTCCGCGTTTGTTCGCGTCGGCCGCCGGAGCCCTTCCTTGAACCCAACACCTGCCGTGCCCGCTTGTTCCGCAGGCGCAAATCGCGCTCATCGCAATATCGTCCCCGATGGGTCGCGGGCGTCGTGACCTTGCCGCTTTGGCCGATCGCGATCAGCCGGCAGCACGGAACTTTCGCCCGGAGTCGCGCGTTCGTCGCGCAGACCAGGGAGAACCTCAATGCCGCGCGGCGACAAGTCGAAATATACCGACAAGCAGGAACGGAAAGCGGAACATATCGAAGAGAGCTACGAAAGCCGCGGGGTTCCGGAGAAAGAAGCTGAACATCGCGCCTGGGCGACGGTCAACAAGGACGACGGCGGCGGAAAACGCGCCGGCGGGTCTGGCCGAGGCAAGTCGACCGGCCATCCCGCCGCGCACAAGGGCGGGCGGATCGGCGGCGCGGCCTCGGCTGCGCGATCGCCGGCGAGCCGATCGGCAGCGGCCAAAAAGGCCGCCGTTACGCGCAAGCGCAACAGCTCGCGCTCCGCGACGTGACCGGGGGCGACCATGACTGATCGCGACGATCGCATTCGCGAGATTGCCTATTTCCTTTGGCTCGAGGAAGGCTGCCCCGAGGGCCGGGCCGAGCGCCACTGGTCGGCCGCCGAAGCCTTCCTTGCGTCCGATGAGTCCGAACGAAAGCAGACCGAGGGCGAGCCGCCGGGCGACCCGGTGCAGGCTTCTTCGGCCAATCGGAGTTCCCATTCCGATCATCGCGCTGCATGACCTGACTCCGCAGCAGGGCTGAGAACGCGCCGGGCGTTTGCATGTGATCGGGGTTTCCGGGTCCTGGCGGGACCGCCTGGCTTGGTATCTGCGCGCGCGCCGCGGCCGATGCCGGACTGCTGGCGCACTCGACTGCGGCGACGTAGATTGGCGCGCACCAGGGATCCCCCGGAGGCGTATGCCGCATAGCCGATCCGATGCCGTCCGCCGATAAGCCAGTTCTGCCAGTCGTGGAAGAGCAATCTACGAGCGAAACGCCAGACCTGACCGTGCGCGCTCTGCACCAGCGCATCCGGCAGCAGGAAATTCTGGCCGAGCTCGGGGTTGGCGCCTTGCATGGAGCGGGGTTCGATCAACTTCTGGACGATACGGCGCGCTTGACCGCCGAGGGGCTGCGCACCGAGTTTTGCAAGGTGCTTGAATATATTCCCGCCGAAAACCGCTTTCTGGTCAGGGCCGGGGTCGGCTGGGACCCGGGCATTGTCGGCGTCGCCAGTATCGGCGCGGATCTCGCCTCACCGGCCGGATTTGCGCTGAAAACCGGCCGGCCGGTCATCTCCAACCATCTCGAAACCGAGGAGCGGTTCAGAACGTCCGAGATTCTCGCCAGGCATGGCATTCATCGGGCGATGAACGTCATATTGCAGGGAGATGGAAGGCCGTTCGGCGTCCTCGAGGTCGACAGCCGCTCGGGCGACCAGTTTGTCGAGCATGATCTCGCGTTCCTCCAGGGCGCAGCCAACATCCTGGGGATGGCGATCGAGCGCGAGCGGCACGGGCGCAACCTGAAGGCGGCGCTCGAGCGCCATCAGTTTCTCATCAAGGAGATGAACCATCGAGTGAAGAACAGCCTGGCGCTGGTCGTCAGCATGCTACGCCTCCAGTCGCGCCAGAACGGCGAACCGGAATTCGCCCAATATCTCGAGGACGCGACGCTCCGCGTCGGGGCCATCGCCAGGGTGCACGAGCAATTGTATCAATCGACGGACATCGAGCGATTCGACGTCGGCAGATACATCGAAGCCATTTGCAAGGACCTGCAGGCAAGCTTCTCGCAATGCGAGATCGTCGTTCAGGCGCAGCCTGGAATCGTCATATCGACGGATCGGGCGATTTCATCGGCGCTGATCGTGAACGAACTGGTTTCGAACGCCGCAAAGCACGCCTACCTTGGCGACCGCGCGGGCCGGATCTATGTCGACGTGAGGGCGCCGGGCGACGACAATCTTTCGATTTCCGTTCGCGACGAAGGCGGGGGCCTTCCCGAAGACTTCGAAATCGGCGGGGGGGAGGACTGGGTTCACGCATGATCCGCTCGCTCGCGGACCAGTTGAATGCTTCGTTGACCGTTGTACCGCACAGTCCCGGCGCCGAGTTTATCCTCACCGCGCCCCTGGCTCCGTAGAGCTCTCAGCCTTTCTCGCTGCGGTCGAGACGG
Organism: uncultured Alphaproteobacteria bacterium; assembly: GCA_963767245.1. Taxonomy (GTDB): domain Bacteria; phylum Pseudomonadota; class Alphaproteobacteria; order Rhizobiales; family Beijerinckiaceae; genus Roseiarcus. The sequence goes on along the minus strand of CAVYDG010000021.1, from coordinate 113,869 downwards.
TCGAGCAGCTGCAGAAGCCGGTCGGGAACGGGCTCGGCAACCGCCTCGTCGTAGATGGCTTTCAACCGACCGGCGATATATCGATCGACTGCGGCGGGAGCGCCTGCCGAGGCGGCAGCCTTCGCCGCCTTCTTCCGCGGTATTCCCGAAGTCTTCTCAGGCATTCGCGACACTCCGCTCGGCCTCGTGTCGCCGCCGCCGGCAGGCCGCACAATAACAACGCTCGCCCCATCCGACACAAGAAACCGCCGCCAGACGAGCGAACGATCTACGGTGGATCGGCCCCGCCCCGCTTTGGACGCGGCTACTCATCGGGACAGCACCAGGGAACGGGTCTCGCCGGTTCCGGTCTTCACGATCTCATGCAACGGCGCGATCAGCCGCCACCTCACCCCTTCGACGTCAAAGCTCAGGGTAGACGACGCGTTGAGACCGGCGGCCGTCAGACGTTCGAGCACGACGCCGCCAAATCCAAAGACCGGGACCGGATTCACTTTCGGCCCGTCGCGTTCGCGCCAGGCGATCTCGAAAATGGGCTCGGCGCCGCTGTCGTCGATGCGCCAGACGAGCGAGACATCGCCGCAATCGCGCGAGAGCGCGCCATGCTTGAGCGCGTTGTCGCAAAGCTCGTGCAACGCGAGGCCGAGGGTCTGGGTCGCATTGGGGCTCAACAGGATCGACGGTCCCTCGCTCGCAAACCGCTTTTCCCGCCCGTCCGCCGGAAGCACGACTTGCGCCTGCACCAACGCCTCGAGCGGCACGCCGCGCCAATTCCGATCGGTCAGCAAATCCTGACTCGCCGCCAGTCCAAGCAACCGGTCGGAATACCGCTGCTCAAACTCGCGGACCGTCGCCGTGGAGACGCCGCAGCGCGCGATCGCCTGCGCGACCGCGAGCAGGTTGCGCGAGCGATGATTGACCTCGGCCATGAGGTCTCTGATATTTCCCTCGCGCTGCTTTTGCTCATCAATGTCGGTGGTCGTGCCATACCACCTGACGACAGCTCCCCGTTCGTCGATGAGCGGCGACGCGCGGCTCAGGTGCCACGCATATCCTTTTCCGATCGCAAAAAGGCGGTGCTCCATTTCATAGGGGACGCCGGTTTCGCTGGCGCGAAGCCATGCCTCCGCCGTCGCGCGTCGGTCGTCGGGATGGATGATTCCTTCCCAATCCGTCCGGCCTATCGCCCCATACTTTTCGCGGCGGGCGCTGGTGTAGTCGATGCGGCCATCGGGGCGCGCCGTCCAGACCAATTGAGGCAGGCTGTCGGCCAGAAGGCGGAAATGTTCTTCGCTCGTTCGCAGTTCCTGCTCGGCGCGATGCTGTTTCTCCGCCCGCAGGGACAAAAGATTGGACGCTCTGGCCAAGGCCTCGCCGAGGCTGTCGAACTCACGAATGCCGGTCGGCTCCGCAGCGATCGGCGCGCCGGTGAAGACCTTTTCGGTCAGGGATTCCAATTGTCGCACCTTTCTCGCCAGCGCGCGGCTGTTGAGATAGGACAAGACGAGGCTGCCCATGATCGCCAGCGTCGCCAGGATCGACGTAAGGAGAAAGGCGCTCGGTCCCAGGGCGATCTCGCTCGCATCCGCGGCGACGCCGACGGTCCAGCCGCCTGACGCGGGCGCATAGGCGGAGACGATCTTCTGCCCGCTGACGGAAGTGTGGGTGACGGGCGAATCGGGCAGTCGCCGCGTGGCGGCGCGAAACTCCTCGCTGGCCAGCGCCCCGGCGCCCACAGGCCCGCTCGGCAGGCGTGCGACAAAAACGCCCTGGCGGTCGACAATGCCCGACAGCCATTTCGCCGGCAGGTTCTGCTCCTGAAGCAGGCGGCGGAATTTCTCCAGCGACAAAATCATGGCGATTTCGTAGACCGGTTTGCCATCGGAGAGGACCGGAGTTTCGATCGAAGCGTGCGCCTCGTGCGAAGCGCCGTCCGCGCTCACATCGGAGAGAAAAGCGGAGCCCGACGCGAGCGCCCGGCTGACCAGCGCCGCGCGGCCGCGCAAGAGAGCCGAATCCGAAGACGCCGGAGGAATGCTCAAGACGGGATCGCCGTCTCTGGTCGAAACGATGAGCGTCACGCCGGGCGCTTCGGCCAGAGTCTCTCGAGCCTGCTGCGCGAACCCAGTCAAATCGCCGCGCTGGAGGAGGCTTGAGCGCGAGAGCGCCGCCGACAGCGTGAATTCGGCATCGATTTCACGCGACACGTCGTCGGCCAGGTCGTAAGCGTTGTCGATCAGCGCCTTCCGAGTCGCCTCACGATCGGAATGCGCGATCCATCCCACCATCATCAGGGCGAATACGACCAGCGGCAGGACGATGATCAGCGTCAGCACGCCCAGGCGCCAGCTCAGCGAACGCGACTTGACCATCGCGCCCACCCAGTACGCAAACTCGCGCGGAAAGCCCCATAGATCGGTCTTGAAGAGGAGGCAGCTGACCGTCGGGCTTCGCTCACCCCGCCGCCGCCGCTTTCGCTACGGTTCTTTGCGACCTGCGATCGAAGAACAGAGCCTGGCTGACCACGGCCTTGACCAAATCCGCGCTGAACGGCTTGGTGATCAGGAACGCCGGCTCGGGCGCCTGCCCGGTCAGAAACCGCTCGGGAAACGCTGTGATGAAAATCACCGGGACTTCGTGCAATCCCAGGATCTCGTTGACGGCGTCGAGCCCCGAGCTGCCGTCCGCCAGTTGAATGTCGGCGAGAATGAGACCCGGACGGTGTTTGAGCGCCGAGCGCACCGCCTCGGTGTGGGTCCGGGCGATCGTTGTGACGTCGTGCCCGAGCGCCTCGATCAGCGTCTGGATGTCCAGGGCGATGAGAGGTTCGTCCTCGATGATCAGCACGTTCGTACGGATTTGTTCGGAAATCTCGTGTCCGGCGCGGTCGATAAGGTCGACCGCCTCGGCTTCTGAGCAATCGAGCGTCTGGGCGATCTCGTGTGGAGTGAAAAACTCGACCGCGCTCAGCAAGAAAGCGATGCGCGGCTCAAGCGAGATTGCCGCCAGATTTCTGCTGGCCGAAGCCTCATCGCCGAACATCGGACGGTCGACGTGACCGTTCGCGGGCACGGTGCGCCAGCCGCGCAGGAACAATTTGTAGAGCGCGATTTTCGGATCGAGCTCAGTGTCCAAACAATCAGGATCGGCCAGAATCGCCTCGAGCGTGGCCGCGACATAGGCGTCGCCGCTGGCCTGCGTTCCGCTCAGCGCGCGAGCAAACCGGCGCAGGAAGGATATGTGTGGCGCAACGGCGTCTGAGATCGACATGTCGGTCCTCCTCATCCATCGGACGGTCAAAATGGTTCACGAATTCGGGTCACGCGTGATCGCGCCCGAATTTGCCCGGCAAGAAATCCGGCAGGGGCACATCCAGAAAATGCCGGTCATGGGCTTGAAGCTCTTGGCGCGACGATCATCGGGAAAATCGAGTACACAGCAAAGCGCAACTGCCGGCCCGCGATTTTGTTCCAAGGTCGAGGGAAAAATCTTTAGCCTCGACCTGGCGGCCGTCAACGATCTCTGCGCCATTGGGGCCGGCGCGGCGACTAATGTTAGACTTATCAGGTATTTAAGTGGCGCCGCAAGAGAGATTCGAACTCCCGACCCCAGCGTTACGAATTTTCGGGCCTGACGTTTCCTGGTCTTTCCGATGCTTCCGGCGGTGGTCAAAACCAAATTTAAACCCGCCTCGCTCGCATCGGCGCGAAGCGCAAGAACGCCACGGCGGAGGCGATGCGGAGCTTAGGCGTTCGCTCCGTCGACGGGCTTGCGCCGCTGGCGATAGCCCGCAAAGCCCAACAGGGCAGCTAAGGGGGACGTTGGAAGCGATTTAGAAATGGCAGGGAGCATGGTATTTCGCTTGCGCCGGAGCTACTGCTGATGCTGGTTTCGTTGTTATCGGGTGCATCGAAAACACCTCGGACCTCTTGGCTCAACACGCTGCGCCGGAGACGGCAGAACAACTCGATTTTGATCAATATGCGGCCAAAGGAATGCGTCAATGCTCCTCTATAATGCCAATCTTTCGCCTAACGCATTGCGGGTTCGCGCGGTTGCCCACGAGCTAGGCATAGCGCTGGAAATCGTGGAGATTGATCTGAGAAAAGGCGAAAACAGGTTCGAAGCGTTTCTGAAATTGAACCCCAACGGCAAGGTGCCGGTTCTGGTCGATGGCGATTTTGTGCTTTGGGAGAGCCGGGCGATCAACGCCTATCTTGCAGGCCTGAAACCGGAACGGGGGCTTTATCCGGAGGATAAGAGAAAGCGCGCCATTGTGGACCAATGGTCTTACTGGCAGGCTATCCATCTTGGTCCGGCGATGCAGCGCGTTGCGTTCGAGCGGCTTCTCAAATCCAAGTTCGGTATGGGCGAGCCGGACGAAAAGGCGCTGGAGGGTCCGCTCAAGGACATCGCGCAATTCCTGGCGGTTCTCAATGAAAACCTGTCCGACAAGGAATGGGTGGCGGGTGAGCTGAGCCTTGCCGACTTCGCCATTGCGACCACCTTCGTCTTTCGGAAAGGTTCGAACATATCCCTTGAACATGTGCCGCACGTTTCAGCCTGGATCGACCGCCTTGAAGCGCGATCGTCCTGGAAGGCCGCGGTAAAGCCTGTGTTGGAATTGCAGAACACCTGACGGGTCCGGCAGGCGCATTGCCGCTCACAGGCCCAACGGCGCTCAACCGCAGCCCGCTACCGGGTCGCCTTCGCCATCCGCAGAATGACGTCCGAATAGCTCTCGCCCGGGTCTCGGAGCCGGCCTAGCCCGTCGACGAATTTGCCATCGAGCCAGACCCGGATCATGCCATCGGCGCCGAGCGGGGGCGCCACCATAGACTGGCCGAGCGGTTGCGCCTCAATGGCCTCGAAGGCCTCGACACTGATTGTGATCGCGATCATGTGAATAAACGGGCGTCCGATCGCGTTGTTCCGGCGAAGCCCACCAAAACAACGACGGGCGCCCATCTTTCTCGCGCTTCTCCACGACCCTCAGCGCGTAGTCCGGCGGCCCGGCGATCCCGTTGGAACTTTTGGCGGGCCGACGACTTCTATCAATGCAGCGCTGCGCTGCGTTGAGGCAGCGACATGAATTTTCTTGGGTACCAAGCGGCGATGTTGGCGTTCGAAGCGAATGGCGTGATCGGACTGCGCTTGATGAAGATTGCTCGTGGTGGCGTCGCGGCCGTCCGTGAAGCGATCTTGATGGTTCAGGAGAAGGCGGAAGCGGCTGTTGAAGCCCAAACGACGCTAATGGCCGGCGGGACCGCTGAGGCTGTCCTCGTTGGCTACCGGCGGCGCGTGGCGCTCAATGCGGAGCGTCTGTCGATGGAATCGCCTCTTTAGGAATCAACGAGTGGCCGCCCGTTCGGGACTGCCTGTGAGAAGGAAGAGAAACATGCTCAGGACACTAACGATCGGTCTTAGCGCAGCTCTCTGCTGTCTATCTCTATCGGCCCAGGCGCAGACGGGTTACGGCGTCAAACCCGGCGCTCCGTCCACGTCGACGTTCGATCGGTCGTGGAACCGAGCGAACGAGAGCAAGGACCGGGCGCGAGCTGGCGCAGAGCATGTGCGCCGCGCCGGCGGATACGGCCATCTCTTCCATCACCACGCTCAGTGAGGACGAGGCTCCTTGCGCGGGCGGGTCTTGCCGAGCGTTCGCCAACAAACTCTGTCGCGTATCAAAGCCTGCGTTCGCCCAACAGCCTATTGAAAATATTGGTGCCGCAAGAGAGATTCGAACTCCCGACCCCATCATTACGAATGACGTGCTCTACCAGCTGAGCTATTGCGGCCCGATTCGAAATTGGCTCGCGCCAGCGGCGCGCCTCGAACGGAGTTGCTCAATAGGCCAGTTCCGACCGTCTTGGCAATATCCGCGTCGGCCACGGGCCCAGGAACGGCGCCCGGCTAGGAAGGCGGCGCGATGTCGCCTAAAAGCTCGGCCGGGCGGCGCCGGAACGGCCGCCGGATCAAGCGGGAAGGACCGGCTCGGATGGCGGGACGATTGGCGGGGAAGACGGCGCTGATGACGGCGGCCGCGGCAGGCATCGGCCGTGCGACGGCGGAAGCGTTCGTGCGTGAGGGGGCAAAGGTCATCGCGACCGACATCGACGTCGCCGGCCTCGCCGAACTCGAAGCAGAGACGCGCAAGCTCGACGTGCGCTCGAGCGAGGCGGTCGAAGCGCTGGCGCGCGAGATCGGCCCGATCGACGTCCTCTTCAACTGCGCCGGCTTCGTCCACCACGGGACCGCGCTCGACTGCTCGGACGCCGACTGGGACTTTTCGTTCGACCTCAACGTCAAGTCGATGCACCGGACGATCCGCGCCTTTCTGCCGGGCATGCTGGCGAAGGGCGGAGGCTCGATCGTCAACATCGCCTCCGGCGCGTCCTCGGTGCGCGGCATCCCCAACCGCTATGTCTACGGCGCTTCGAAGGCGGCGGTAATCGGCCTCACCAAGGCGGTGGCGGCCGACTTCATCCGCCGCGGCGTACGCTGCAACGCCATCTGTCCGGGCACGATCGAGAGCCCGTCGCTCGACGGGCGGATCGAAACGCAGAGCCGCGCGAGGGGCGAGCCGGTGGCGAAGGTGCGCCAGGAGTTCGTCGACCGCCAGCCGATGGGCCGGCTCGGCAAGCCGGAGGAAGTGGCGGCGCTCGCGGTCTATCTTGCCTCCGACGAGAGCGCCTTCACCACCGGCCATATCCATATGGTCGACGGGGGCTTTGCGCTGTAGGGCGGAGGGACTCGCGGGCGCGCACGAGCGGCGAGCGGCCGCCGTTTCCGGGCGCGGCGCCCAGCGAAACCGAGCCCGGCGAAGTCGACCCGCAACATCGCCCAGGTCGAGGGCTCCGGGGCGCCGTTGGGGGAGGCCGAGTCGACGCATGCCAATCGAGTTTTGGCCCTAGCCCAGCTTGTACTCGCGCGTCGCCTCGGGGTCGTCGGTCGCGAAGGGCAGCGCCATCAGCTCTTCCCACGCCGCGTCGGGAATCGGGAAGTTCGCCCAGTCGAGCGTCTGTTGGACCCGTTCGGGCTTGGTGACGCCGCAGATCGTCGAGGCGATGCGCGGGTCGCGCAGCGAGAACTGGAGCGCCGCCGCTCCGGGCGGGACGCCGTGGCGCGCGCAGACGGCTTCGATCCTGCGGATCGGATCGAGCATCGTCTCGGAGGCTTCCTGATAGGCGTATCGGGGATATTCAGCCGACCCCTTGGCGAGAACGCCGCTCGCATAGGGCGCGGCGTTGATGACGGCGACGCCCTTCGCCTGAGCCAGGTTGAGCAGCGCGTCGGCGTTACGATTGGCGAGGGTGAAGCGGTTGTGGGTGATGAGCGCGTCAAAGTCCCAGTCGTTCAGGAGCGCCGCCATCTGGGTCACGACGCCGGCCGCGAGGCCGACCGCTTTCGCGAGCCCCTCTTCCTTCATCCGGAAAAGCTGGCCGAGAGCGCCGTCGCGCCCGGTCGCTTCCCTGAACGAGCGGGCGTGCTCCGGATCGTGCAGATGGAGGAGATCAACGCTGTCGAGCCCGAGCGCTTTCAGGCTCTCTTCCAGCGAGCGGCGGGCGCGCGCGGCGTCAAAGGCGTTGGTCTTGAAATCGCGGTCGAGCTTGGTCGAGACAACAAAGCCTTTGGGGAGGCCGCCGCGCTCGCGAAGGGCGGCGCCGACCCGCTCCTCGCTGCGGCCGATCCCGTAGTTGCGCGCGCTGTCGATGAAGTTGACCGGGCCGTCGAACATGGCGTTGAGCGTGGCCCGCGCGCGCTTCTCGTCGACGCCATAGCCGTAGGTGTCGGGCATGTCGCCGATCCCCGACGTGCCCCAGCAGATCGGCGTGACCATGAGATCGGTGCGGCCAAGCCGGACCTTTTTGGTGACATCCTGGCTCATCGCCGCCCTCCCCTTGTTTGGTTGCCGGCGCATGCCTATGGCGCCGGCGGAGAGCAGGCAAGGCCGCGTCCCCGTCGCGCCGCGCCGCGCCGCGCCCCCTCCACCACGCTCCGCGTGGTCCCCCTCCCCCGCTTCGCGTGGGAGGATAGGCTAGTCGCGACGGTCGGCACTTTCGATCCTCCCATGCCGCGAAGCGGCGGGGGAGGGGGACCGTCCGGAGGACGGTGGAGGGGGCAGGCTCCCGTCATTCACCCGCTCGGCGCAGGGCAGCGGTCGACGCTCGTCAGATCGGCGTCGGCGGGATAGAGCGCCATCAGCTTCAGCATCACGCCGTTGGTCCAGCCGAAGCCGTCCTGGGTCGGATATTCGCCGCCTCCGCCCGCCCGGCTGGTCGCGATCACGTCGTATTTTTCGACGAGCTTGCCGGTCTCGCGATAGACGCGCTCGACATTGACCATGAAGCGGCAGGCGATCGCCTCGGCGAACCGGTCGCGGCCGAAGCTCCTCAAGCCTGAAACTGCGATCCATTGCAGCGGCGCCCAGCCGTTGGGCGCGTCCCACTGCTGCCCGGTGTCGACCGGCGTCGCGACGATCCCGCCGGGCTCCAGCAACTCTCGCTCGACCGCTCTCGCGACGGAGGCCGCCTGCTCGTCGCTCGCGGCGCGCGTGAACAGCGGATAGAGGGTCGCGGCGCTGATCCGGTCGATGCGCCCATTTTGGGTCCGGCGATAGTCGAGATAGACGCCGCGCGACGGGTCCCAGAGGATGCGGTCGATCGCGGCGCGGCGGGCCTCGGCGCGGCGGGCGAAATCGGCGGCGCAGTCGGGGTCGCCCGACCGCTCGCAGCCGGCGCGGATCGCATTCTCGAGGCCGAACATGAGCGCGTTAAGATCGACCGGAACGATCTCGGTGGTGTCGATCGAGCCCAGCGTTCGCCCGTCGGCGAACCAGCGCGAGCTGAAGTCCCACCCGCTCTCGGCGGCGGCGCGAATCTCGCGCCAGGTCGTTTGCGGCGGGCGCGGCGTCGAACGCGCCAAGGCGACGTCCTCGGCATAAGATTCATCGCGGGGCGCGTCGCTGTCGTCCCAATAGCGGTTGAGGATCGAGCCATCGCCGAGTTTCACCACACGGCGATGCGCGGCGCCCGGCGCCAGCTCGTCTGCGCCCTCCATCCAGAACCCGTACTCCGTCTTGAGTTGCGGCAGATAGCGCGCGTAGGCCGCCGCCGGGTCGCCCGGAGCGAGAAGCCCGACCATGGCGAAGAAAAACGGCGGCTGCGAGCGGGTGAGGTAGTAGGAACGGGTCCCATTCGGAATGTGGCCGTAGGCGTCGATGAGGGCGGCGAAATTCTGCGCCATGTCGTCGAGCAGATCCTGCCGCCCGCTTTCGGCGAGGCCCAGCATGGTGAAATAGGAGTCCCAATAGTAGAGCTCGCGGAATCGGCCGCCGGGAACGACATAAGCGCGCGGCAGCGGCAAAAGCGACGAATGGGGCGGGACGGTCGGGGTTTCGCGGGTAAGGATTGGCCAGAGTTCGTCGATATGCTGGCGGATCGGCTTGGGCTCGGAGGCGACGACCGAGGCCGCGGGCTCGGCCGGCAAGACAAAATGCGCAACGACGAAGCGTTTGAGCGCTTCAGGCGTCGCCGGCCTCTCGGCGTCGATAGAGCGCGAGAATTTCGTCGGGCGGCGATTTCGCCGTCGCGTCAGCGAACTCTTTGCTGTCGGGAAAGATGCGCCGAAGCTCGACGTCGGCGAAGAGATCGCCGAACTCGACTTGCGGCGGCGCGGGCCGCTCGAGCGCCAGCGCCGCATCGGCGACGAACAGGACCGCAGCGAGCGCGAGGCCGATCCGTTTTTTCATGCACCGGCGGGAATGAGATAGCTCGCGAGATGCGCGTCCAGTGCGGCCATCGTCGTCGCGTCGGCGGGGGCTGCGCGGAAGCCGATGAAACCGTCGGGCCGGACGAGGACGGCGCCGCCGCCGGGCGCGCCAGCCTTCGCCGCGTCGAACCCTTCGGCCGACCCGTCCACGATCGTGACGAGCCCGTCCCAGCGCGCGCGCATCTTCTCCAAACCCGGCGCCTCACCGAATACGATCAGTTGATGGCGCTCGCCGCTGATCCGGTGGGCATCGGGAAAGCGAAGGCCCGGTTCTGGCGAGGCGACGGTCGCTCCCGCCTGCCCGACAAGCGGGCTTCCGGCATAGGAAACGTCGAGCATCGAGCGTCTGCGCGCAACCGAAATGATTTCATCCGCGGTCGCCGGGGGCGATTTCGGCGGCGAGCCTTGGCCGCGATAGGCGGCGACCAGCGCGGTGATATGACCGTGAATGTCGTTCGACACTTCGAGCGCGTGGCGGTCGGCCATGCCGCGTTCGATTGCGTAGCTCGCGAGCAGCGACGGCTTTGCCGCGCCGCGCACGACGAGAGCGAGTTTCCAGGCGATGTCGGCCGCGTCCATGAATGCGGCGTTGATCCCCTCGCCGCCGAGCGGACTCGACATGTGACCGGCGTCGCCGAGCAGGAACCGCCGTCCGTCGCCAAGACTCTCGGCCTCGCGCCGATGCATTTTGAAATAGGAGACCCAGCGCAAGTCGCTCAAGCCGACGTCGGCGCTGACCAGCGCATTGACCATTGCGCCAAGCTCGGCCGCGGTCGGCGGAACTTCGCGCGTATCGGCTGGGTCGCGGCTGACAAAAAGGAGCCGGCGATCCTCCGGCAGCGGCGCGAACAGGACAAAGCCTCCGGCGGTGACCACGATGCGGGCGGTCTCGGGCGGAATGGCGAGGCCGATTTTGACGTCGGCGACCACGTACCGTCCCTCGTACGTCTCCCCGACAAGGTGCTCGTTCATGGAATGGCGGGTAATGCCATGGGCGCCGCCGGCGCCCAACAGATAGTGCGGCTCGACGACTTCCGTTCGACCGCCGACGTCGAGCTTGACCCGGAGCGTCTCGGGGCCAGGGCCGATGGCGGTGACCTCGGCGCCATATTCGACCTTGACGCCGCACGCCGCCAGATGATCGCGCAGGATCTGCTCGGTTTGCCATTGCGGCTGGCTGCATTGGAACTCGTATCGGCAGCCGAGACCGCCAAAATCCGCGGTTGCGATCGGCCGCATGCCCGGACCCATGACCTGGGTGTGCTTGACGTGCACGCCGGCGGTGAGGAACGGCTCTATCAGACCGGCCCGGTCGACGATGTCGAGCACGGCCGGCTGGAGCGCGGTCCCGCGAGTCTCATGATGCGGCGCGAGCCTCTGCTCGACGATGCGCGGCTTGACGCCATGACGCGCCAGTTCGCAGGCGGCAAAAAGGCCGGCAGGGCCGCTTCCGACGATCAGGACGGAGGGCATTGCGTTCGCCATCGCTCCGACGCTCCCTTGCTGCCGGCGGACCATACTGGACGCCGACGCCCGAGGCGAGCGCATCGGATGCGCGAGGCCCATGAGGGTGGCCGCCCTCCCCCTCCCCCGCCTTGAGCGGGAGGATCGCGCCGCATGGTGGAAGGGGAAGGGGGCCTTCCCAAACAAAGTCACTTGCATAATGAAAGTGACTCGGTTATATGCCCATCATGCAACGGACCCGCTTCACCGCCATGGACTGCCCGATCGCCCGCAGCCTCGATCGGGTCGGCGAGTGGTGGAGCATCCTCATCCTGCGCGACGCGCTCGGCGGCATGACCCGGTTCGAGGAATTCCAGAAGAGCCTCGCTATCGCGCCAAACATGCTGACCCGGCGGCTGAACGCACTGGTGGACGCGGGATTTCTGCAGCGGCGGCGCTATAGCGAGCATCCGCCGCGGCACGAATATGTCGTGACCGAGCGAGGACGGGACTTCCGCCCGGTCCTGATCGCGCTCATCGCCTTCGGCAATCGCCACTTCGCGCCCGAAGGGGCGAGCGTCGCCATCGTCGACGCCGTCTCCGGCTTGCCGGCCGAGCCGATCCTGGTCGATCGCCCGAGCGGCCGGCCGATCGTCTCCTCCGAGTTCGAGCTCGTCGCCGGCCCGGCGGCGAGCGAAGCGATGAAAGCCAGAATGGCCAAGCGGGCCGCGCGGCTGTTGAAGAGCAGCGTCTGAATTGATGTCCCCGGCGGAGACCGAGCCATGAACGCGACAGTTTTGAACGCCGCGCGCCTCGGCGCCGGAACGTCCGCCGCGGCGGCGCCGATGAATGCGCGCACGCTGATGCTGCTGACCGGCCCGATTGCGCCAACGCTGCTCTCCCTTGCGTGGCCGAACGTGCTGGTGATGCTGGCGCAGGCGTCGACCGGCCTGATCGAGACCTGGTGGGTGTCGCATCTGGGAACCGACGCGCTGACCGGCATGGCGCTGGTCTTTCCCGGCTTCATGATGATGGCGATGCTGTCGGCGGGCGCGGTCGGCGGCGGCATTTCGTCGGCGGTCGCCCGCGCGCTCGGGGCGGGGCGGAGGGCGGACGCCGACGCGCTCGTCGCCCATGCGCTGCTGATTAACCTCGCGCTCGGGCTCGCGACTTCGGTCCTGTTCCTCGCCTTCGGCCGGCAGCTTTACGCCGCGATGGGCGGCCGTGGGCCTTCGCTCGACGCGGCGATGCAATATTCGAACGTCGTATTCGCCGGCAACATCCTGGTGTGGCTCATGAACGGGCTCGCCAGCGTGGTCCGCGGAACCGGCAACATGCTATTCCCGTCGATGGTGATCTGCGTCGGCGTCTCGCTCCTGATCCCGCTGTCGCCGTTGTTCATTTTCGGCTTCGGACCGATGCCGGCCTTAGGGATCGCCGGCGGCGGGGTCGCGGTCGTGGCGACGACCGCGCTGATGGCGGCGATCCTCGCCTGGTACATCCTGCGCGGCGACTCGACCGTGCGTTTTCGGGCCGCGCGGCTGAGATGGGCATTCTTCGCCGACATCCTTCGGGTCGGCGCCGTCGGCTCGCTCAGCACGCTCCAGACGACGTTGACCGTCGCGCTGACCACTGGCCTCGTCGGCGCCGCGGCCGGTCCGCAGGCGGTCGCCGGCTATGGGACGGGCTCGCGGCTCGAATATCTGCTCATTCCGCTGGTGTTCGGCGTCGGCGCGCCGCTCGTGGCGATGGTCGGCGCCAATATCGGCGCCGGGCAAAACCGGCGCGCGTTGCGTATCGCCATGACCGGGGGCGCGCTCGCCTTCGCCGCGACCGAGGCGATCGGGGTCGCGGCGGCGATCTGGCCGTCAGCGTGGCTGAACCTGTTCGGCGACGATCCGACGATGGTTGCGACGGGCACGGACTATCTGCGCTTCGTCGGCCCGATGTACGGATTTTTCGGCCTGGGGCTGGCGCTCTACTTCGCTTCGCAGGGCGCGGGCAAGCTCATGTGGCCGCTGTTCGCCGGCTTCGCGCGCCTTGTCATCGCGGTCGGCGGCGGCTGGCTGGTGCTGAAGACGACCGGGTCACTGACACTGGTGTTCGCCATGCTCGGCGCGGCGCTCGCGGTCTATGGCGCGATCGTCGGCATCGCGATCTGGTCGGGCGTGTGGTTCAAGGACAAGGCGCGCGAGGCGGGTTTGGCTGAACGCGGCGCCCCCGCTTAGAGCACAGTGCAATCGGGTCGCACCCCAGTGGTCATCAACTCAGTTGAAGGGCGTTTGTTGTTTTGAGTTTGGCGTTTGCGATGACGACGAGTTTTCGCATGATTGCGGTGATGGCGACGAGGGGCTTTTTGCCTGCGCTGAGGAGACGTTTGTAGAAGGCGCTGAGGGTGGGGTTATGCCTTGCGGCGGAGATTGCGGCCATGAAGAGGAACTCGTTTGACTTCGGGTCTTCCGCCGCGGGTTCGGCGATAGGCGTCGGTCTGGCCGCTTTGGTTGGGATGGGGCGCAAGGCCGGCGAGGGCGGCAGCCTGGCGTCGGGGGAGCGAGCCGAGCTCGGGCATGAGGGCGATGAGGGCTGCCGCGGTTTTTTGACCGACGCCTTGTATCGCGACCAGGGTTTTGACGGCCTTGGCGATCGGCTCGCACCCGGCGCACAGCGCGTCGATATCGGCTTCGATCGCCTTGATTTGCGCGTCGAAACTTTCGACGAGCGCCTCGAGATAAGCATGGACAGGCTGGGCGGCGGGGGCGGCGCGACGATTGGCGTAGGCGAGGCGGTCCTTGACGAGGTCGCGTCTGGCCAGGACGAGCGCCTGCAAGCGCAGCCGCTCGGGTTCGCGGGCGCTCCAAAGCGGGAGTTCGGCGAATCGGTCCCTGCCGTATCGGCTGAGCGCGCTTGCGTCGATGGCGTCGGATTTGCCGAGCGTCCCAAACGAGCGGATGAAGGCCTTGACCTTGCGGGCGTCGGCCCGGTGGGCCGGAACGCCGGCCGCGAGCAGGGCCGCCAGCAGATCGCGTTCATAGCCGCCCGTGGCCTCGCAGATGACGAAGCAGGTCGGGTCGAGCGAGGCGGCGAAGTCGGACAGGGCCTGCGGCTCGTTGGCGATCGTGCAGGTACGGCCGCTGGCGGTGTCGAAGGCGACGATTGCGCTCTTGCCCACATCGCATCCGATGAAGCGCGAGGGCGTGGCGGGGTGAGACATTTGCGGCTATCCTCCGTGAGCTTGGGATTGTCTGCGGGCGTGCATCGGGCGATGGCGGCCCATTCAACTCATCAAGCGTTCAAGGGAAGCGGGAAGACGGCCCAGATGACGGCGGGCTTCGCGCCCCATTGCGAGACGGCCAATCTCCCCGCGCGCCAATTCGGGCGGCCGCCCGAATCGGCGCATCCCATCTTCAGGGACAACCCTCTCTACCCAAACTCCAAGAGACAATTGCGAGGAGCATAGCGACGAAGCAATCCAACCAACTGCGCAGGATGGATTGCTTCGCTTCGCTCGCAATGACGGGCGCGAAGTCGACCTCAAATCGTCCCGCTCCAAAGCGGCCCTGCGCAGTAGGAGCCTGGCAGAAGGCTCGCTCCCGCCTACGCCTGAAAAATGAACAAGATATAGGCCGCGAACAGCAGCAGGTGGACGACGCCTTGCAGCATGTTGGTCCGCCCGCTGGTGAAGGTGATCATGCTGAGCGCGAGCGTAAGGATGAGGAGAACAAAATCGGTGTGCTCCAGACCAAGCACAGTCGGGCGGTCGATGAGGTGGTTGATGATCAGCACCGAAGGGATCGTCAGGGCGATTGTGGCCAGCACAGAACCCAGGAAGATATTGACCGCGCGCTGCATCTGATTGTCGAGCGCCGCTTTCACCGCGCCAATCAACTCGGGCGCCGCGACCAGGACCGCAATGAAGATGCCCCCGAGCGGGGCGGGCGCCTGCAAGGTTTCGAGCAGATAGTCGAGCGGCGGCCCGAACTGCTCGACGAGATAAACGACCGCGGCCATGTAGGCCGCGAGCATCGCGGTCGAAAACCAGATCGGCGCTTCCGGCCCCTGCGCTTCCGCAACCGCGTGGCCGGCGTCCTCGAAATAGCCGTGATAGCGCCCAGTCTGCAGAACGACAAAGATGAGATAAAGGGCGAGCGACACGATCACCAGGACGAATTGCTGGGGGACCGAATAGATTGGCCCCGGGGTCGTCTGCGTGTAGTCCGGCATGATGAGGGCGAAGGTCGCGAGCGGCAGAAGGACGCTGAGGTAGGCGTTGGCGCCCTGCAGATTGAACGTCTGCTCTCGGTGCTTGATGCCGCCGATCAACAGCGTGATCCCCACCATGCCGTTCATGATGATCATGATGACGGCGAGCAGCGTATCGCGCATCAGAGTCGGATTGGGGCCGCCGTGCCGCACGACGGCCGAGATTGCGACGACCTCGATCGCGGTGATGGTGAGCGTCAGCAGCAGCGTTCCATAGGGCTCGCCGAGGCGCCTCGCCAGGCTTTCCGCGTGACGCACGACGCAGAGGGACGACCACAGCGCCACGACGAAGAGCCAGAGAAGAATCGCGGTCAGAACCAGCGGATTGTCGAGGCGCGAGAAAAGCTCGCCCTCGAACAGCGCGAAGGCGGCCACGGACGCCGCGCTGACAGGCAAGAACCATTCGGCGCGCACGAGCGGCGCCAGGCCTCGCGGGTCCGGCGTTTCGGGAGCGGATCCAAGCAGGTCCTTCGACGTCACGCGGGTTTCGCTCTCTGGGTGAGTAGGGCGCATGGGTGAGTAGGGCGCAAGCCTAGTGCGGGCGGACGCGTACGGCTATGGGCGCTTGAACGGCGGACGCACGTTCGACTTCGGCGCTTCCCCTAAGTGCGAATAGCAAGATAGGAGTAGCTACGCTTCAACGGTCGCGATGCGCAGATTGTTGGTCGCGCCCGGGGTCCCGAACGGCACGCCGGCGACGATGATGATGCGCTCGCCCTCGCCGGCGAAGCCCTCGATATAGGCATGGCGGCAGGCGCGCTCTGCCATGTCGCGCTCGTCGCGCGCATCGTCGGTGACGACGGGATGAACCCCCCAGACGACCGCGAGGCGCCGCGCCACCGCCTCGATCGGGGTGAGCGCCAGGATCGCCGAGCGCGGCCGCTGGCGGGCGATCCGCATGCCCGTCGAGCCGGAGCTGGTCCAGGCGCAGATCACTTTCAAATCGAGGGTTTCGGCGACATCGCGGGTCGCCTCGGCGATCGCGTCGGCCCCCGTGGCTTCGGGCGCCGCCCGCTGCGCCTCGATGATCGAGGGATAGATTCCCTCCGAATTCGACCGCTTCCGCGATCCGGTTCATGGTCGCCACCGCCTCGCGCGGGAATTGGCCCGACGCGCTCTCGGCCGAGAGCATGACCGCGTCGGCGCCCTCGAACACGGCGGTCGCGACATCCGACACCTCGGCGCGGGTCGGCACCGGGGCGGTGATCATCAATTCCAGCATCTGCGTCGCCACCACCACCGGCTTGCCGAGCCGGCGGGCGAGGCGGGTCAGGGTCTTCTGGATGCCCGGCACCCGCTCGAGCGGCATCTCGACCCCGAGGTCGCCGCGCGCCACCATCAGCGCGTCGGCGACCGCCATGATCTCGTCGATGCGCTTGACCGCCTGCGGCTTCTCGATCTTGGCCATCACCAGCGCCCGGCCCTTGGCGATTTCCTTGACCTCGACGATGTCCTCCGGCCGCTGCACGAATGATAGCGCGATCCAGTCGATGTTTTCCTCGAGCGCCGCGGCGAGGTCGGCGCGATCCTTGTCGGTCATCGCCGAGGTCGGGATCGTGGTGTCGGGCAGGCTGACGCCCTTCTTGTCGGAGACCCGCCCCGCCACTTCGACCAGCGTCGAGGCGCGCCCGGACGCCGCCTCGACGACGCGGAGCAGCACCTTGCCGTCATCGATGAGAATGCGGTGGCCGGGCGCAAGCGAGCTCAGGATTTCCGGATGGGGCAGATAGACACGCGATGGTCCGCCGGGAGTCGGGTCGCCGTCGAGGACGAAGGCTTGGCCCTTGCGCAGATCCGCGCCGCGCTCGGCGAAAGAGCCGAGCCTCAGCTTCGGACCCTGCAGGTCGACGAGGATGCCGATCGGGCGGTTCATCTCCTCCTCGAGCGAGCGGATCGTCGCCACCCGCTCGCGCATCGCGTCATGCGAGGCGTGGCTCATGTTGATGCGGAAGACGTCGGCGCCGGCGGCGAACAGGGCGGCGATGGTCTCGCGGTCGTTCGAGGCCGGGCCGAGGGTGGCGATGATCTTGACGCGGCGACGGCGACGGGCCTGCAATGGCGATCCTCCCGATGGTATTTTTGACGTGTTCGCCGTCGCTCGTTCGATGGCGACTTGGATAATGGCGCGGCGGTTCTTCCCGTTCCTCGCCTACTCAACTCCAAAGAAGCCGAGTTGACCCCGGCACTCTCTGAACGGCTCCGTTTTCGGCTCGGCTAGCAATATGCCCCAAGGACCCCCAAACCAAGGCGACTTGCTGCGCGTGGTGATGCCGATGACTTCGGCCGATCCAACTATGCCGCCAACGTCATATTCATCGGGCCAATCTACGTCTGGCATAAAGTCTAGCGCCAATTCGTCTAGCCTTAATCCAGCGTGAATGTATATGCGCTGACCAATGAGCTTTTCCGCCATTTTCGCGATACGCTCGGGCCTATTCTCCACGTCCTTACCTGCATGAAGGATAGCCCATGCCCAAGGCTGCCTGATTGACAGTGCTTTCACGTATTGCACCCCGATCATTTAGACCCTGGACTTTTCCACATGCAGACGTATTTCAACACGCGGCGCCCCGGCGCTGTCCATGAGCATGACCCAGCCGCCGAAGGAAGTCACGCGAGCGCCGAACCGACCTATGGGTTCGCCTGATCGGTCAATTGCACCGTCCAGCTCTTCGCGTCCTTGCCAGTGTCGACCTCGAAGAAGCCGGTGCGGTCGAAGCCGCGGACGAAACAATCCTGCCGGCCCGTAATCTTGAACTGGCGATCCGAAGTGCACATGAAGGCCTTGCCCTTCCACTCGCCGCCGCGCTCGTCCATCGCGTAGAGGTAGTAGAATTGAGCCGCGAGCGCGCCGCGCAGCAGCGTCGCGCAATCGAGCGACTTGAGATTCCACCAGCCCTCGCTGACCCAGCCCTGGCCGTCGGTATAGGCGAGCGCGACGCTGACCCGGCCGCCGGTGTTGTTGCACATGCGCAAGTCTGCGCTCGCGGGAGCGGCCACGACGAGCGCTGCGCCGAGCGCGCACAGCGCCACGGTCCGGCGCCCGATTTTGTCCATGGTCATACGGTAGTGGCTGCTTATTGCGCGTCATATTCGATGCACGAGCGCCGCTGTCAACCCGGGCGCCTGCCTCAAACCTTGCGGCGCTCCTCACAAAGATGATTCGCGCCGTCTCGACGGCAAAACGCAAATCGCGGATGATCGAAGTCATGAGACGCTTTGTCCTTTGCTGCCTCGCCGCCTCCGCCGCCTTTGTCGCGGCGGCGCCGGCGCGGGCGGATTTCTCGGAATGCGTCGCGTCCTTAAGGGCCGACGCCGGGCGCGCGGGGATTTCAGCCAAGACGATCGACGTCGCCTTCAACGGACTCCAGCCGGACACGAAGGTGCTCGATCTCCAGAAGCAGCAGCCGGAGTTCAAGACGCCGGTCTGGGACTATGTCGACGGCCTGGTCGAGGACGAGCGCGTCGCCGAAGGCAAGACGGCGATGGCTCGGGAAGCGCGCGCGCTCGCCCGCGCAGAGGAAACCTATGGCGTGAGCCGGTACATGCTGGCCGCGATCTGGGGGGTGGAATCAAAGTTCGGCCAGAACATGGGCCAGCGCCCGCTGGTGCAGTCGCTAACGACGCTCGCCTGCCTCGGCGAGCGGGCGAACTATTTCCGCTCCGAACTGATGGCGACGTTGAAGATCATCGACCGCGGCGACGTGCCGGCGGAGAAGCTCAACGGATCGTGGGCGGGGGCGTTCGGACAGACCCAGTTCATGCCCTCGACCTTTCTCAGGCTCGCGGTCGACTTCGAAGGCGACGGACGACGCGACATCGTCGATTCGGCGCCCGACGCGCTCGCTTCGACCGCCAATTATCTGCGCAAGTCGGGCTGGCGCCCGGGGATGCCGTGGGGCTTTGAAGTGAAGCTGCCGGCGGGCTATTCCGGCCCGTCGGGGCGCAAGGCCAAGCAATCCATGTCGTACTGGTCGGCGAAGGGCCTGTCCCGCATCGACGGGCGACCGCTGGGCGGAGGCGACGCGGGGCTCTTGCTGCCGGCCGGACGCGACGGGCCGGCTTTTCTGGTGACGCGCAATTTCGACGCCGTCTATTCCTATAACGCCGCCGAATCCTACACCCTCGCCGCCTGCGTGCTCGCCGACAAGCTCGCCGGCGGTTCGGGCGTCGTCACGGCCTGGCCGACTGACGATCCGCTGCTCCCGCTCGAGGGGCGCAAGCAGGTGCAGGCGTTGCTCGCCCAGCGCGGCTATGACGTCGGCGGCCCGCCCGATGGCGATATCGGCACCAAGAGCAAGGCCGCGATCGCGGATTTCCAGCAGAAGAACGGCCTCGAGGTGAACGGACGGGCTTCGGTCAAGGTGCTCGCGGCGCTGAAGAAATAGGCGCTGCCTAACATCGAAAACAAATGACGAAGCGCTCGTTAATTGATGACAATACTTACGTTCATTTTGGATCCAACGAAGAGCGGCGCTCAGGGAATGGATCCATTGAATAACTTCGCCGACGCCGCGCGCGAGGAGCTTCGTCCGTTCGTAACGCGCTGACGGCGGGCCTGCTGACGTTGCTGTTGGATTGCCCCGGCAGAAACGCAGCGCGCCGCTGAACCGAACCGGCTCCTTCCAGCGGCTGCGGGCTCGGGCTTACGTCACCACCGTCGGCCCTTTCCGGCCCGTCCGCTTCTCGATCTCGGCCAGGCTCTTCGACAGGGCGATGAGGTCGGCGAGCGCGGCCTGGGTCTCCTGATCGAGCTTGCCCGAGGGCGGCTCGTAGTGCTCGACATAGACGCGCAGCGTCGCGCCGACCGTGCCGGTGCCGCTGAGGCGATAGACGATCCGCGCGCCGCCCTCGAACATCACCCGCACCCCCTGATGGTCGGCCTCGGAATGGTCGACCGGGTCGTGATAGGCGAAATCGTCCGCCGCCTCGACCTTGCGCGCGCCGAAAGTCTTGCCGGGCAGCGTCTTCGTCGCCGCTCGCAGCGCCTCCATCAGCCCGTTCGCGGCCTTGAGGTCGATCTCCTCATAGTCGTGGCGGGTGTAGTAGTTGCGCCCGTAAGTGCGCCAGTGCTCGTTCACGAGGTCTTTGACCGAGATGCGGCGCTTGGCGAGGATATTAAGCCAGAACAGCACCGCCCACACGCCGTCCTTCTCGCGGATGTGGTTCGATCCGGTGCCGAAGCTTTCCTCGCCGCAAAGCGTGGCGAGATTGGCGTCGAGCAGATTGCCGAAGAACTTCCACCCCGTCGGCGTCTCATAAGACTTGATCCCGAGCTTTGCAGCGACCCGGTCGGAGGCCGCGCTGGTCGGCATCGAGCGCGCGACGCCGGCGAGCCCCTTGGCGTAGCCCGGCGCAAGCGTCGCGTTGGCGGCGAGGATGGCGAGCGAGTTGGAGGGGGTCACATACATGTCGCGGCCGACGATCATGTTACGGTCGCCGTCGCCGTCGGAGGCCGCGCCGAGGTCGGGCGCGCCCGGCGACATCATGAAGTCATACAGGTCTTTCGCATAAACTGGATTGGGGTCGGGGTGATGGCCGCCGAAATCGGGCAGCGGCGTGCCGCTCATGACCGTGCCGGCGCCGGACTTGAGTTCGCCCTCAAAGATCACGTGAGCGTAGGGGCCGGTGACGGCATGCAGGGCGTCGAAGCGCATGCGGAACCCGGAGGCGAACAGGGCGCGGATGGCGTCGAAGTCGAACAGGGTCTTCATCAGCGACAGATATTGCGTGACCGGATCGACCACCTCGATCTCCATGCCCTCGACCTTGACCGTCCCGAGGCGGTCGATGTCGATGTCCGGCGCGTCGGAAATCTTGTAGGCCGAGATCGCCTTGCTCTTGGCGAAGATCGCCTCGGTGACGTTCTCAGGGGCCGGGCCGCCGGCGCCGATATTGTATTTGACCCCGAAATCGCCTTTCGGGCCGCCCGGATTGTGGCTGGCGGAGAGGATGATGCCGCCGAAGGTGTGGCGCGCCCGGATCAGCGCCGAGACCGCGGGGGTGGAGAGAATGCCCCCCTGGCCGACGACAATGCGGCCGAAGCCGTTGGCGGCGGCGATCTTGACCACGATCTGGATCGCCTCGCGGTTGTAAAACCGGCCGTCGCCGCCGAGGACCAGCGTCTGGCCGTGGAAGCCCTCGAGCGAGTCGAAAATCGACTGGATGAAATTTTCGAGGTAGCCGGGCTGCTGAAACACCGGAACCTGCTTGCGCAATCCCGACGTCCCCGGTCTCTGGTCGGAGAAAGGCTTGGTGGCGACGGTTCGGATCATGAGGGGCGTCCTCCTGCATGCGTGTCTGGGCGGCGTTCCGCCACTCTAGGCGCCTGCCCTGCCCGCGGCAACGCCGAGTTGGGTCGTTAACGGGTAGCAACGATTTGTGAAACTTTATCCGACAAATATGCGATATGAAGCCAATCTCTTCGAGTTCCCCCTTGTCTCGTCGCGGAGCATCCTCACGCATGGCGCGCAAGCATTTCGGCACTGACGGCATCCGTGGCCGGGCCAACAGCCAGATCACCGCGGAGGTGGCGCTGAGAGTTGGCCAGGCTGCCGGCGTCGCCTTTCGCCGCGGCGAGCATCGCCACCGGGTGGTCATCGGCAAGGACACCCGTCTCTCGAGCTACATGATCGAATACGCGCTCGTCGCCGGCTTCACGTCCGTCGGCGTTGACGTGTTGCTGCTCGGCCCGGTCTCGACGCCGACCGTCGCGATGCTGACCCGCTCGATGCGCTGCGACCTCGGGGTGATGATCTCGGCATCGCACAACCCCTATCAGGACAATGGCATCAAGCTGTTCGGGCCGGACGGTTTCAAGCTCTCCGACGAGGTGGAAACGCGCATCGAGGCGCTGATGGACGGTGAAGTCGCTCCGCTGCTCGCCCGCTCGCCCGATCTCGGCCGGGCCAAGCGGGTCGAGGACGTGCAGGCCCGCTATATCGAATACGCCAAGCGGACACTCACCCGCGACGTGTCGCTCGAGGGCATGCGGGTGGTCATCGACTGCGCCAACGGCGCCGCCTACAAGGTCGCGCCAGAGGCGTTATGGGAACTTGGCGCCGAGGTGATCAAAATCGGGGTCGAGCCGAACGGACTCAACATCAATCTCGATGTCGGGTCGACCGCGCCCGACGCGCTGGCCCGCAAGGTGCGCGAGATGCGCGCCGACGTCGGGATCGCCCTCGACGGCGACGCGGACCGCATGATCATCATCGACGAGAAGGGTCACCTGATCGACGGCGACCAGGTGATCGCGGTGGTCGCGGAAAGCTTCCGCGACGAGGGCCGCCTGGCCAAGCCCGGCATTGTCGGGACGGTGATGTCGAACCTCGGCCTCGAGCGGCACCTCATCGGCCTGGGGCTCGTCTTCGAGCGCACCGCGGTCGGCGACCGCTATGTCATCGAGCGGATGCGCGAGAAGGGCTACAACGTTGGGGGCGAGCCGACCGGCCACATCGTGCTGTCCGACTATTCGACCACCGGCGACGGGCTGGTTGCGGCGCTGCAGGTGCTCGCGGTGGTGCACAAGATGAACAAACCGGTGAGCGAGGTCTGCCGGCGGTTCGAGCCGGTGCCGCAGGTGCTGCGCAGCGTCCACTTCGAGGGCGGCAAGCCGCTCGAGCATCCGGCGGTCGCGAAAGTGATCGCGGAAGCGACCGCGCGGCTCGGCGATCGTGGAAGGCTGGTCGTGCGCCCCTCCGGCACCGAACCGGTCATCCGGGTCATGGGCGAATCCGACGACAAGGCGCTGGTCGACACCCTGGTCAGCGACGTGTGCAAGGCGGTCGAGAGCGCGGCGGCCTAGCTCCTTTCCGAATTGCGTGGGCGCCAGCGGTCCTCGTCAATCCGCCTGATGCGAAGCGACATCGCGCTAGGGCGCCGCCGAATTGCGCGATTGGCCGGAACCAGCACCAAATCGATCGCAGGCTCTCCGTTGCGGAAGAGCGTAAACGGCTGCGCTTCGCCAAGGGACGCAAAAAATGGCGCCACGGCGGTCCGCGCGGCGGCAAGGTCCTTGGGCCGAATGATGAGCACGCCGTTGCGCCCAGCCAGTTCCGCGCCCGCATTCATGGCCTTCCAACCCCTCCGATCGTCCGAATCGACGAAGATCGGGACGCTCGGCCCAAGCGCGAGCGCGATCTTGCCGGCCTCCCGCCAGCCTGTGGAGATGACGAAAGTCGGCGAGGGTTGAAGCAGCGGAGCTTTGAGGAGGCCGCTCCAGTCGAGGGCTTCCAACGTCGGGTCGGTGGTCCCCGCCGGCAAAACGCGCCACAGCCAGCCGGTTCGCGCCTCGACCACCACGCCTGTGGCGAGCGCAGCGAGCAAAACGCCAGATAGAATTGCATAGCGGCGGAGTGGGACCGCGATATCCGCCGCCCAAGCGCCCATCAGCGGAAACACGAAGAACCAGCCGGCCATCGACCAATGGGGCTGGCCTTTTTCGATCCATAGCGGCGCCGCCGTGAAAAGAACAATCGGCGGAAGGGAGAGGCACAAAAGAAAAAGCCGCCGGTCGTCGCGCCAGCGGCGCACGCCGGAGACGAGGCCGGCTACAAGCGGGACGAACAGCCAGGGGGACAGAAAGCCGATCTGCCCAAGCGCGACGCGGAGGACCTGCAATGGCTTCAAACTCCCCGAGGCGACGCCGCGGGAGCCCTGGAAAGCGAAGGAGGCCCAGCTGTGCTGGGCGTTCCACACGAAGACCGGAAGGACAATCAGCCCGGCAAGCATCGCCGCGACATAGGGCGCCGGATGCCGAAACCAGCGACGCTCCGGCGGCGAGATCACGAGGAAGGCGAGAACCCCAAAGGGCGCGAGCGCGCCGATGTATTTTGACAGGCCGGCCAAGCCAAAGCCAAGGCCCGCGAGGAGCCACCGCCGCCAGACGCGGCCCTCCTCCGCGTCGGGATCGAAAAAAAGCCGCGAAAGCGCCAACGCCGCTATGGCGAGCCCGAACAGGAGCGGCCCGTCCGGCACGATCCACGTCCCTGCGGAAGCAAAGAAGAAGGGCGTGGCGTTGAGAGCGAACAAGGCGATGAGCCCGGCTCGCGGGCCGAAAAGCTCCGACGTCAGACGATAGAGGAGCCAGCCTGTCGCGGCGAACAGGACGACGAAAGGAAGCCGCGCGCCGACCGTCTCGCCGAAAATCAGCGCGGCAAAATGCGCGATCCACTGATGGAGAGGCGGATGGTCGAAATAGGACAGGCTGAGGTCGCGCGAGATGGGAAGGGTGTAGGCTTCGTCAACGCCGAAGCCCAACGCGAAGGCGAAGGCGAGTTGCGCGGCGAGAAAAGCAAGGGCGACTACCGCCGCCTGACGGCCTGCAACGTGGAGCGCCGCCGCTTCGTCCGGAGCTGATCGCAGGGAATATAGGCCAACGGCGCCGCCCGTCGCCGGTTGGCTCTTGCCGCCGGGATCGGGGTCGGCCAGCACGCGACCGCGCCCAGGCCTGTTAAGGGTTTCCGACCCGCTGCTTGCCGCTCCCCCCAGCGGGGTTGTGACCAATCGCAAAACCCAGCCTCACCACCAAACAATACGCGATTTAGGTGATTTTGCGGTTCGTCGATCCGACAAAGATATGGATAGAACTACCTAGAGAGCGGGGTTTGTCCCGGGGCAGGAAAAGGGATGGCTGATTGAAAAAGTTGGCGAATCACGCCGACCGGATCGCCTCGGAGATCGTCGCCACGCGGCTGGTCGCGCATTTGTGAAGGGAAAAGCGGTCTAGCCCGGGGCGCCTCTCCGCCATTCGCTAACAAATCCTTAGCTTCGGTAAAAAAAAAGCCGCTTTCAAATTCCGCGAATCACACTAACATGATTGCGTCGTCAACCAGCCGAAAGGAGGTGATCCAGTGTCTCATTGTCTTCCGCCCCGCGTGATCGACGAGGCCTGGGTTATTGTCCGTGCGAAGGAATTTCGCGCATAGCACTCGCTAGGCAAGAACTCTAGGGCGCCGCGAGCTTGCGTGGGCGCGACAATGGAAGGGTCGTTCCGGACAGGAGCGGCCCTTCTCATTTTTGAGCGCCGATAATTTTGAACGAAAGTCTAATTGACGATTCTGACCCCAGCCGAGACTACCTAATGCGACAATCAAGACGATGTCCCACCTTGTTGAAAAGACGGGAACTCGCCTCGGTTTTTGGATCTAAATCAACTCAGAAGTCGTCGACGGGAGGACTGATCATGCCACGGACAATAAACACGATCCTCGACACCGCTATATCGCGCCGCGCGGCGCTGCACAGCGCGGCCGGGATTCTCGGCGGGGCAATCTTGCCTGGCGGGCTTTTGTTGCCTGCGCACGCCGCGGACAATCCGCCGCTCGGAACTTATCCCGAGGGCTCCTCCGGCCCCTCCGTCTTCGTCGGCATATCGGTGCCCCGCACCGGCACTTACGCCGCGGCTGGAGAGGACCTCATCAAGGGGTATCAGCTGGCCATCGAGCATCTGAACGAAGGCAATGCGTTGATGCAGAAGATCTCGCCCAACATCAAAAAGGGGGTTCTGGGCAAGGAGGTCAAATTCGGCATCGCGGATAGCGAAGCGAAGCCAAACACCGCCGTGCAGAATCTGTCGAAGTTCATCAGCGACAACAAGGCGGTCATGGTCACTGGCAGCGTCTCGAGCGCGGAAGCGGTCGCCGACAACAAAGTCGCGGATCGTGAGAAGGTGATCTACCTCCCGGGAATTTCGGGTTCGAACGACACGACAGGTAAGGATTGCGTCCGCTATTCCTTCCGCGAGTGTTTCTACGGCCAGACCGCCGCGAAAGCGATCGCCCCCCAACTCATCAAGTCCGTCGGCAAGGATAAGAAGGTCGCCTATCTGACGCCAGACTATACGTATGGCCACACCGTCCAGAAGTCGATGGAGGAGTATCTGAAGGAGGGCGGCTGGACGACCGCCACCGACCAGGTCTCGCCCTTGGGCACGACGGAGTTCAGCTCGTACCTCTTGAACGTCGCCAATAGCGGCGCCGACGTCGTCGTCAATATCAACTTTGGTCGCGACGCGGTCCTGTCGATCAAACAGGCCAAGCAGTTCGGCGTTCTCGACAAGATGGTGCTCGCGGTGCCCTACAACACCCCGTTCCTGGCCAAGGAGGTCGGCGCCGATACGATGCAAGGCGTCCTCGCCGCGACCGACTACTGGTGGACCTTGGAGGACCAGTTCCCGCTCGCCAAGATGTTCAACGACGCCTTCCGCGCCAAATATGGCAGCCTGCCGGAGTGGGGCGCCAACGCCGCCTACATGCAGGTGGCGATGTGGGCGGATACGGTCGAGCGGGCCAAGTCCTTCTATCCGCCGGATGTCGTCAAGGCCTATGAGGCCGGCGCGAAGGTCCAATCGACGGTCGGGGAGGTTTATTTCCGCGGCGCCGACCATCAATTGGTGCGGCCGGTCATTATCGAGCGCGGGAAAAAGCCGGCGGATATGAAGAACCCCGACGACTTTTACGAGATCGTGGAGGTCGTGCCCGGCGAAGGTCTGATGCAGGCGCCGGACGCGTTCGGGTGCAAGATGGGCGGTTACACCTGAGCCGAGCCAGAGCGTCGCTCAAGCACGGAGTCGCAATTGCTCTCTTGGGCGAATCTGCTTTCGCAGACCTTCAACGGGCTGGTGATCGGCGCCCTCTTGGCGTTGATTAGCTCTGGCCTGACGATCATCTATGGCACTTTGGGCGTGCTCAACCTCGCCCATGGCGCGATGTTCATGGTAGGCGGCTACGCCGGCGTAGTCGCCTACCAATATACCGGTTCCTTTCTCGTCGCGATCGCCGCTGGCGCGTGTTTCGTGCTTGTTCTCGGCGTCCTGATGGAGCGGTTGATCATCAGACATTTTTACGAACGGCCCGACGAGGATCAGATCCTGGTGACGTTCGGCTTGGGGATCGTCTTCGTCGAAACCATCCGCTTCTTCTTCGGCAGCCTCTCGCAGTCCATTCCACCGCCGGGTTGGACGGCCGGCGTGACCTCGCTCGGCTTCATGATTTATCCGACGTACCGTCTCGTAGTCGTGGGCATCATCGCGGTCGCGCTGCTGGCGCTCTACCTCATTCTCTACCGTTCGCGCCTTGGCATGATCGTGCGCGCTGGGATCGAGGATTCGGTCATGGTCGATTTGCTCGGCATCAACGTCATGCGCGTGTTCATGATCGTCTTCGGCATCGGGTCGATGGCAGCTGGCTTCGCGGGGATCGTCAACGTCCCGATCGCGCCGATCACGCCTGACATCGGCGAGGCGATTCTCGTCGAGGCCTTCGTAGTCGTCGTGATCGGGGGCGTAGGCTCCTTTCCTGGAGCTGTTCTCGGTGGCCTCATCGCGGGCGAGATCTTGAGCCTGACGTCGATGATCAATCCGAGCTATTCCCAAGTCATGCTGTTCGCCGTGATGACTCTCGTCCTCGTGCTTCGTCCGCGCGGGCTGCTCGGAGCCGAGGGACGTAGCTGACGATGAACCAACGTCCGCGCGGACTGCGAGCCTTCCTGCCCGAAGCGTCGATCGCGGTCGTCCTGTTGGTCGCGCCGTTTGTGCTCCCCAAAATCGGGTTGGTCCCCGATACGATGAATCGCATTCTGGTATTCGGCCTTTTCGGCGTCGGATTTGACTTGCTGTTCGGCTATGCCGGGATGCTCTCCTTTGGGCAATCGGCTTTCTTCGGCACCGGCGGCTTCATCGCAGCCTATCTGCTGACCCAGACAGGCCTGACCAGCGTGATGCTGGGCTTGGCGATCGGGACCGTCGGCGCGGCCATCGCGGGCTATCTCGTCGGTTTGATCGCGCTGAGACGCACCGGCATCTATTTTGCGATGATCACCGTCGCCATCGGTGAAGTCTTTTTCTTCATGGAAAACGGGCCGCTATCGTCCTTTACCGGCGGCGAGAATGGTCTGCCGGGCGTGCCGGGGCCGACTTTCAATCTCGGCTTCGCGACGATCCACGCGACCAGCGGCTGGTCGATGTATGGATTTCTCGCGGTCTGCTACCTTCTCGGCATCGTGATCGGGCGACGCATCGTGGCCTCGCCGGTCGGCCTCATCTGGGTCGCGATCCGCGAAAACCCGTTGCGCGCGGCCGCGGTTGGCCACAACGTTCATGCTTATAAGCTGCTCGCTTTCGTCATCGCCGCGGCCTATTCCGGCGCCGCAGGCGGGTTGCTGGGCGTCATGCAGGGCTATATGCCCCCCGACGCCTTCACGTTCGACACGTCGGGGCAGATCATCATGATGACCGTGATCGGCGGCCTGGAGACGCTGTTTGGTCCCCTGGTGGGCGCGGCCGTATGGCTCTATCTGCGCGACTTTCTGCAGGGAGGACTGGGCCTTGGGGCTTCATGGAAGCTCGTGCTCGGCCTCGTCTTCGTTCTCCTCATTTCGTTCCTGAGACGCGGAATCCTCGGCGGCGTCCGCGACCTCTACGCGCGTCTCGCCCGCGGAACGACCGCGCGCGAAGAGACCGCGGCGCCGGATCTTTCGCCGGAGGAACTCGGCCCCTCCACTGGACAAGCGGCCACGCGCACGCCGCCGCTCCCAAGCCGTCCCATCCCGGCCTATACCGGACCGATCCTGGTGACCAAGGGGCTCACGAAGCGATACGCCGGGTTGCTCGCCAACAGCGACATCGATTTCTCAGTTCAGCAAGGAGAGCTTCGCGGCATCATAGGCCCGAACGGCGCAGGCAAGAGCACATTCTTCAAAATGCTCACCTGCGAGGTTCATCCGACTTCGGGAACGATCACCTTCGAGGGCCGTGACATCACGGGGCGCGAAGTCACCGAAGTCTGCCAGACGGGCCTGACCAAAAGTTACCAGGTCAACCAGTTGTTCAACCGGCTGACGGCGCGCGAGAACATTGTGATCTCGGCTCTAGCGGAAAAGCGCGGCTCCTTCCGCCTGGACTTGCTGCGGGACCCTGCGCACATCCCGGAGCTCGATGATCTGGTCGACCACACGTTGGAGCTGGTCGAATTGACGAGCCGCGCGGACGTTGCGGTTTCGGATCTCGCCTATGGCGAGAAGCGGCGGCTGGAAATTGGCCTTGCGCTGGCGACTTCCCCAAGCCTCCTTCTGCTCGACGAGCCGTTGGCCGGCATGAGTCCCCGAGAACGAGCCGAAACGGTCAAGCTTTTGAAGTCGATCAGCCGCGGCCGCACGACCATAATCATCGATCACGACATGGACGCGTTGTTTGAATTGGTCGAGCGAGTGACGGTTCTTCAGGAGGGGCGAATCCTCGTCGAGGGCACCCCCGACGAAATCAAGGGCAACGCGATCGTGCGGGAAGCCTATCTCGGGGGCGTCCTGGCATAATGAGCCTTCTGCAGGTCAACGCCCTCAATAGCTACTATGGGGATTCCCATATCCTCTTCGATATTTCCCTCCGGGTTGAGCGGAACGAAGTGGTCGCCCTATTGGGCCGCAACGGGGCGGGAAAGAGCACGACGCTGAAGAGCCTCATGGGCGTGGTGCGTCCCCGTTCGGGCTCGGTAATGTTGGATGGCGTCGAATATGTCGGCCAGCCGAGTCACGAGCTCGCCAGGAGCGGCATGCAGCTTGTGCATGAGGACCGCCGCATTTTTGGCAGCCTGAACGTCGAGGATAATATCGTTCTGGCCAGCCTCACAGCCAAGCAGCCCTGGCCGCTCGACCGCATCTACACGATGTTTCCCCGCCTGAGGGAACGCCGCGGCAGCCGCGGCACCGATCTCTCGGGCGGCGAACAGCAGATGCTTGCGATCGCCCGCGCGCTCGTGCGCGATCCCAAAATCGTCCTGCTCGACGAGCCATTCGAGGGACTGGCGCCGGTCATCGTCCGCGACCTGGTTCACGCCTGTCGGGCTCTCGCCGCGGCCGGGCAAACAATTGTGCTGGTGGAACAGAACATTGCAGCGGCATTAGCGCTCTCCCATCGTGTCTATATCCTCAACAATGGCCATGTTGTGCATGAGGGTCCCGCAAGCGAATTGAGAGAAGATCCGCAGGTTCTCCATCGCTATCTCGGGGTGTAGAATATCCTGGCGGGAGCGTGAAAAGGAGCAAAATTTGTCCGAGATCGCGCTCCCGACGGTCCGTTCGTCGAACAACCAGCTTTCCCGGCATTATTTCGGTCACATTCAGCTCTGTCTTGGGCCGCTGGCTTCACGTCCTTTTGTCTCGTGAGCCACACCGGGCCCGGGAAAGTTTGTGCCAGCGCCGCCAATCAGGTAGATTGCGGAAGGGGGCTGGCCCCCGGTCCGGACGAGTCCAATGCTTGGGTTTCGCGGTCCGAATCCCCATATTCCGGACCTGCCATCGCGGCTAAACCGGGATAGCTACCAGAAAAGGCCACGAGAATGGATTTCCTCAAGCCACGGTCGCACCGCATGAACCGCCGCCGACGCATCTACGAAGGCAAAGCCAAGGTTCTCTATGAGGGCCCGGAGCCCGGCACCCTCATTCAGTATTTCAAGGATGACGCGACCGCGTTCAACGCCAAGAAGCATGAGGTTATCGAGGGCAAGGGCGTTCTCAACAATCGAATCTCCGAATACGTCTTCCAGCGCCTCAACGACATTGGCGTCCCGACCCATTTCATCCGCCGAATCAACATGCGCGAGCAATTGATCCGCGAGGTCGAGATCATTCCGCTCGAGGTGGTGGTGCGCAATGTCGCGGCGGGGTCACTGTCGACCCGCCTCGGCCTCGAAGAGGGCACCCAACTGCCACGATCGATCATCGAGTTTTACTACAAGAACGATCAGCTCAATGATCCGATGGTCTCGGAAGAGCACATCACCGCCTTCGGCTGGGCCGCGCCGCAGGAGATCGACGACATCATGGCGCTGGCGATCCGGGTCAACGACTTCCTGTCGGGCCTGTTCCTCGGCGCAGGCATCCGGCTCGTCGATTTCAAGATCGAAACCGGGCGCTTGTGGGAGGGCGAGAACATGCGGATCGTGCTCGCCGACGAGATCAGCCCCAACTCGTGCCGGCTGTGGGACGTCAAGACCAACGACAAAATGGACAAGGACCGGTTCCGCAAGGACCTCGGCGGGATGATCGAGGCTTACACCGAGGTCGCCCGCAGGCTCGGCGTCGTGCAGGAGAACGAGTACGCCCGCGCCGAGGGACCCCGGCTGGTGAAATAGCGGCGACTTAGGGACGGTTCGGCGCCGGAGAGCTGCGGGCCGCGCGCGCTCAAGCGCGCGACGCCTTGCGCGCAGTGACCAGCCACGCCGCCGGCCAGGTCGGCCTGAGCGACCAGCTCGGAACCCTCGAAACGGGCAAGCTTGCCGATTTGACCATCCTGGAGAAGGATCCCTACGCCGTCGATCCGGACGCCCTGATGGGCATCAATGTCAGCCAGACCTGGGTCGGCGGCCGGAAGATGTTCGGCTAGCGGGGACACGCGCCCGCGGCCTCAGTCCGTCGCCTCGCGATGGATGTTTGGGCTTGACTGCGACCAATCAGCGCAAGACAGTTGGTGTGTTTTTTCGAACCGCAAATTTTGCGCGGCGCCGCGACGAACGGCGAAAGAAATTTGTCGAGGGGGAGACGCGCCGTTGCCGCTCACCAAGGCCCAGCATCTCGACCCCGCGCTGTCGCCGAAGCGCATTCTGGCGCTGGACGGCGGCGGCATACGAGGGATTCTCACCCTCCAGTTCCTGCAGGCCGTCGAGGCCGAGATCAAGGCGCGCTTCGGCGACAAGACCCGGCTTTGCGACTATTTCGACCTGATCGGCGGAACATCGACCGGATCGATCATCGCCGCCGGGCTCGCCTGCGGGATGACGGTCGACGCGCTGCAGAACGTCTACCTTAACCTCGGCGCCAGCGTATTCCAGCCGGGCGGGCTCGGCAGGCTCCTGCCCGAGTTGCTCCAGGGAAAGCTCGCGCCAAAATTCCCCTCCGGCCCCCTCCAGGCGGAGCTCGACCGGCAGCTCGGCGCGGAGACGACGCTCGACAGCGACAGGATCCTCACCGGCCTCATGATCATGACCAAGCGGCTCGACACCGGCAGTCCGTGGCCTCTTGACAACGGCGGGCGGGGCAAGTTCGCCGCCCAGGATGGCGCGCTGCGACTGACCGAGATTGTCCGCGCCAGCACCGCCGCGCCGACCTATTTCGCGCCCGAAAAAATTCCCATCCATTCGCGCGATGGGTCGGTCGTGGACGGCGCGTTCGTCGACGGCGGGGTCACGCCGTTCAACGATCCGGCGCTGCAGCTCCTCATGATGGCGGCGCTGCAAGGCCACGGGCTCTGCTGGCCGACCGGCAAAGACAAGCTCCTGATCGTCTCGGTCGGCGCCGGGCAGTACCGCGAGTCGCGATCGGCGCAGGCGGTCATCGGCGACCCGGCGGCGCTCCAGGGGATCGCGGCGCTGCAATCGCTCATGGACGATTGCGAGCGGATGAACCGCGCGACCCTGCAATGGCTGACCAATTGCCTCACGCCCTGGATCATCGATCGGGCCGTCGGCGACATGAAACTCGACAGCCAGAGCGGACCTCAACTCGCCACTTACGTCCGCTACAACGCCGTCCTGGAGCAGCCCTGGCTCAAGACCGAACTCGGCGTCGACCTCGACCAGACCAAGGTCGTGCAGATTTGCAAGATGGACGATCCGTCGAACATGACGGACCTCTCGGATTTGGGGCGCATGGCAGCGGCGAAGCAGGTGCAGTCCGATCACTTGCCGGTTGCCTTCGACATTGCGAAAACGGTCGCCTAGGTTGTAGCGCAACGGAAGGCGGCTTGTCATGTCGGAAATGAACCTTCCCGCGCCCCGAAAGGTCGTGCTTTTCAGCGGCCATATGATCGACGCGCCAGGGCGAGAAAAGCCGCGCTTTCCGCCTGGCGAGGAGCCGGTCGCGGCGGGCGCCATCGCCTCGGCGCTCGCGGACCTCGACGTCGGACCGAGCGACCTCTGCATCTGCGGCGGCGCATGCGGCGGCGATCTCCTGTTCGCGGAGGCCGCACTCGCGCGCTCCGCCCGGCTCGAGCTCTACATTCCGTTCGAGGAGCCGATCTTCCTCGAGAAGTCGGTCGATTTCGCCGGGGGCGCTTGGCGCGCCCGCTATTTCGCGGCGAAGGCGGCCGCCACGCTTCATGTCGCGCCGCGCGAGCTTGGCCCGCTGCAGGACGGCGACGATCCTTATGAGCGCGAGAACCGTTGGATGCTCGATCAGGGCTCGCGCTTCGGCGCCGAAAAACTCGATTTCATCTGCCTCTGGAACGGCGAGGGCGGCGACGGACCGGGCGGCACCAAACACATGATGGAGGAGGTGCGCCGGCGCGGAGGAACCACGCGCTGGCTCGACACGACGAAGCTCTGGGGATGAGACAGTCCCCCTTGACGTGACGACTGTGTTCAGCATGAATCAACGCGGATTGCATAATTACAAGTCAATTCCATGGTTGGCAGGGCAGCACACTTATGCACGCTTGGTTCGTAAGTTATCGACACCCAGCGCGGGCAGGAAGCCTACAAGAGAAACTTATCAATCACACCGTAAACGCAATTAAAGACCATATTGAAGTCTATACTCAAAACTATGACGTTTATTTTGACAAAGATCGTCTCATTCCAGGCTACCAATATGACGACCGACTTGCAAGTGCCATTTGTCAAAGCGCGTGCATGGCCGTGCTGTATTTCCCTTCTTATCTCGAATCTCCCTATTGTTTAAAAGAAATAGATACAATGCTCGCCCTCGAGAAACGACGTAACGATCTTCTTGGGGACAAATTGAGAGGATCCCGCCTGTTCATCCCTGTCATTCTCCGTGGGGAATACAGCGAGCTGCCCGAGCTCGTTACAAAAAATTGCCAGTACCTCGATTATACAAAACAGTCGACAAATCCAAGCTTTAACATTGGTGATGACTTAGATATGGGCGACAAACTTTTCAAGATTGCTGAGTACATCGCTAATTTGTGCAAGATAATGAGATCTATTGAAGAGCAACTTTTCTCGCACTGCGACACCTTTGGCTTCTCTGACGTGACGCCTGGAATTCAGCCGTCGCCCGTTTCTCCCCAGCCCTTTCCTGGTCAGAGCCAATGATGTCTAGCTCCTTGGACGCCTCACCGCTCGGGAGGGGCTTGATGGAATTCTGCGTAAACTAAGTGAAGTCGGCGACAATAAAGCCGAGATTAACATCGCTGAGCAGCGTGTTGTGGAAGCAAGCAGCGAAGCTGAACTCAACCCGGCAGACTTAAGTCGTCAGGTGAATCTGGTTCGCTCCTTAGTTTTTTTGGGGGATGCGAAGGCGCAACAAGATCAATATAATGAGGCGTTGAATGTTTATGTGGAAGCCTTCAACGCGGTAAAGAGACTTCTCGACTCGCAAGGTGAGCAAGCGAGTTTAACTACATTGCGAGCTGAAATCCAGGAGCGGATCCAAAAGACCCGTCTGCAAACGGTCGCGGGCGGACGAGCGTAACAGATGGTACCGTGCGCGGCGGGAGATGAGATGCGCCGGAACATCGGATAGGGAGGGAGTGTGCCGAAGGCGGTTTGCTTCATGATCATGCCGTACGGACGCAGACCCACGCAGGTCGAGCCAAGCAGCAACGCGCCCGGCGAGATCGATTTCAATGCGCTTTGGGACCGGGCCTTTGCCCCAACAATTCAGTCGCTTGGCTACGACGCTGTCCGCGCCGATCAGGACACCGGCGCGCTCATCATCAACCAGATGATCGAGCGACTCTATTTCGCCGATCTCGTGCTGGCCGACATGACGATTCCGAACGGCAACGTCTACTATGAAGTCGGCGTCCGGCAGGCTGCGAAGAGGACCGGATGCGTTCTGCTTGCCGCCGATTGGTCGAAGCAATTGTTCGACATCGCGCAATTACGGACTGTGCGCTATCCGCTCTCTGACGGGGAAGTGGGAGAACCCGCGGCGAAAGCGGTTATTAGCGCAATCGCAAAGGAGATTGAAAAGCGCAGAGACGGCGTTTCGCCTGTGTATGACTTGATCAAGGGATATCCAGGCAATGCGGATGAAGCGTCCGCGTCGTCCATGAAGGACGTGATGAGCGCGGCCTCGGCTTTCCAAGGGGAAATTAGGGCCGTGCGCGCTCTGCCTCGAGCATCGCGCATGGCCCGCACCAAAGACCTTGTCGCAGGATATTGGAAGCCGCCGTTCACCTCTCCGACTGCGCTCGCGCTCTTGCTGCTCATGAAGGACAGTGCGGAGAACGCGGACGACTGGAACTGGATCGGAGACTTCATCGGCAAGCTCCCCGCCGACGTTGCGGAACAGGAGGAGGTTCGCGAACTGAATGCGTTCGCGCTTGCCAACGCCGGCAAACCCATTGACGCGATGGCGAAACTCGAAGCGCTGATCGCTCAGTCCGGACCGACGCCGGAGCGGCTTGGCCTTCTGGCCGGCCGATACAAGCGACTCTACACTAGGGCGGCGACGCCCATGGAGCAGATGCAATATCTCGCCAAGAGCATCGACGCCTACGAACGAGGCATGGAGCTCGACCTCAACCAATACTACTGCTCGAGTAACCTGCCGCGCCTTTACAAAGCCCGGCAGCGCAAGGGCGACGACGAGCGGGCGCTCTCCGTCTCCAAGATCCTCATCGCCGCCTGCGAGCGAGCCAGAAAACTCGGCTTGGCGGATGAGTGGCTTCGTCCAACTCTGCTCGGCGCGGCTTTCGACAGCGGCGACGCCGACAAGGCCGAGGAGCTTGCAATAGATGTCGTTGAGGAAGGTCCCGCGCAATGGAAACTCGACACCACGCTGGCCGATCTGAAAGCAAGCGTGACTCAGGTCGAGGATAAGGACCGCAGGGACCGGCTGGCCGCTGTGCTCCAGAGCCTTGAGCGGACAAATAACGCATAGGCGGCGAGCCGCCGGCCCGGTCCTCATCGCCGAATTGCGCATTGCCCGGTTTTGCGCCCTGCCCTACGTTCGGCTTCCGCGCGGAGGGAAGGAAGACGGCGCAATGGAACGGCCGGCCGAACTCGCCTACGCGCTCGACGAGCGGCCGCCCTGGACCCATCTCGTCGGCCTCGGGTTCCAGCATGTCGCGGTCATGAGCCCTTATTTCGTGATGGTCGCGCTCGTCGCCGAGGCGGCGAAATTGCCGCATGAGGCGGCGTTGAGCGCGATCGGTCTGGCCATGATCGCGGTCGCGTTCCTGACCGTCCTCCAGAGCCTGCGGCTCGGCCCGGTCGGCTCGGGCTATCTCTGTCCTCCGATCGTCTCGGCGATTTATCTGCCGTCGAGCCTGGCCGTCGCCGCGTCCTTCGGCGTCGCCGGCGTCTGCGCCATGACCATCTTCGCCGGATTGTGCGAGACGGTGGTCGCTTCGCTCGCCAACTGGACGCGGAAACTGTTTCCACCGGTCGTCTCTGGCGTCGTCATCATGGCGGTCGGGCTGGAGCTCGGCAAGATCGCCGCCGGCGTCCTGCTCGCGCATGCGGCCGTCTCCGGCGATCGGGCGTTCGGGTCTTTCGCCACCGCGGCTTGCGCGCTCGCCACCATGACGGGACTTGCGGTCTGGGCGAAAGGGGCGCCGAAACTCTTCTGCGCGTTGATCGGGACGGCGGTCGGTTACGCCGCCGCGGCGGTCTTCCACGCTTTTCCGCCCGCGTTCTTCGCCGACTATGTCGTCGCTCCCGCTTTCGCGATCCCCGATCCGACCTTTCTTTCCTATACGTTCGCGCCATCCTTCGCCGCGCCGTTCGCAATCGCCGGCCTTGCCTCCGGGGTGAGGGCGATCGGTGTGCTGACGACTTGCCAGCAGATCAACGACGCGTCGTGGCGGCGGCCCGACATGAGCAACATCGCCGCGGGCGTTCGCGCCGACGGGCTCGGCTGTCTGATCGGCGGGCTTGCCGGGTCGCTCGGAATGAGCGCGAGCCCGAGCCTCGTCAGCCTCTCGAGGACCACCGGCGCGACCAGCCGGGTCATCGCCTGGTCGATCGCGGCCTGGCTCATCGTTCTCTCCTGCCTGCCAAAATTCGCCGGCCTGATTGTCAACATGCCCCGCCCGGTGATGGCGGCGGCGCTGTTCTTCAACGGCTCGCTGATGCTGGTCGCCGGCATTCAGGTCGCCGTCAGCCGCCGCGTCACCCTGCGCTCGTCCGTTATCATCGGATTTTCGATCCTGGCGGCGTTGACGGCGCCCATCTATCCCGACTTCTATCGGACGCTGCCGGACTGGACGCGGCAGATCACTGGATCGATCATTTCCGTAGCGGTGGTGGTGGCGGTCGCGCTCAACGCCCTTTTCCTGCTCGGGTCGTGGCGCTACGGCCGGGTGCGTCTCGGCGCGGACTCAACGCGGATTACGCCCGCGTCGTTCGACGCCTTCTTCGACGGCGAGGCCAAGGAATGGAAGATCGGGGCCGACGACGTCCGCCGGGTGCGCTCCGTTGTCGACGCCGCGATCGACGAGGTCTCGGCCCACGCCGTGGGCCCGATCGACATCGAGGTCGCGAGCGACGAGTTCGACGTCCGGGTGACGCTTCGCTACAGCGGCAACCTGCCGGCCCTGCCCGACGCCCGCCCCGAGCGGGACATGCTCGAGGAGCAAAGCTTCGTCAGCGGACTGACCGGCTATCTCGCCGGCCTGCACGCCGACCGCGTCGACCGGAGCGCGAAGGGAGACGCGTGCGCGATCGCGCTCGTCTTCCGGACGTAGCGCGGCGAACGAAGGCGGCAGGCGTTCACGCCGCGAGCTGCCTCAGCACGTAGGACAGGATGCCGCCATTGAGGTAATATTCAAGCTCGTCGAGCGTGTCGATGCGGCAGATCACGGGGACGAGCGTGACGCTGTCGTCGGCGCGCCGAATCTCCGCCTCGAGCTTTTGGCGTGGCTTCAGGGTTTCGCCGAGGCCGAAAATCGTAACCGTCTCGTCGCCCTTGAGTTTGAGCGTGCGCCAGCTCGTTCCTTCTTCGAACACGAGCGGCAATACGCCCATTCCGACCAGGTTCGAGCGATGGATGCGCTCGAAGCTCTCGGCGATGACCGCGCGCACGCCGAGGAGCTTCGTTCCCTTGGCCGCCCAGTCGCGCGACGAGCCGGTGCCATATTCGCGCCCCGCAAATACCACCAGCGGGACCTTCTCCGCCGAGTAGCGCATCGCGGCGTCATAGATCGACAGGCGCTCGCCCGACGGCTGCATGAGGGTATACCCGCCCTCGACGACATTGCCCGCCTCGTCCTTCACCATCTGGTTCTTGATCCGGATATTGGCGAAGGTGCCGCGCATCATCACTTCGTGGTTGCCGCGCCGGGTGCCGTACTGGTTGAAGTCGATGGGCCGGACCTGATGCTCGATGAGATATGTCCCCGCCGGACTCGCGGCCTTGATCGAGCCGGCGGGCGAGATGTGATCGGTGGTGATCGAGTCGAGGAAGAGGGCAAGGATGCGCGCGTTCTCGATATCGGTGACCGGAACCGGCGTCTTGGTCAGGCCAGCGAAATAGGGCGGCTCCTGCACATAGGTCGAGCCGATGTCCCAGGCGTAGGTTTGACCGGCGGGAACCTTGACCTTGCGCCAGTTGGCGTCGCCGTCGAACACGCTCGCATATTTGGTCTTGAACATCCGGGCGCTGACGGTGGTGTCGACGAATTCCTGGATCTCATTGGTCTTGGGCCAGATGTCGGCGAGATAGACCGCCTTGCCCTGCTTGTCGGCGCCGATCGGCTCGCGGGTGAGATCGATCTGCATCGAGCCGGCCAGCGCATAGGCGACCACCAGCGGCGGCGAAGCGAGATAGTTCGCGCGCACGTCGGGATTGACCCGGCCCTCGAAGTTCCGGTTGCCCGACAGGACCGCGGCGGCGACCAGGTTGTGCTTGGCGACCGTGGCCGAAATCTCGGGCGCGAGCGGGCCGGAATTGCCGATGCAGGTGGTGCAGCCGAAGCCGACGATGTTGAAGCCGAGCTTGTCGAGCGGCTTCTGCAGGTCGGCCTCCTTCAGATAGTCCTGGACCACCTGGCTGCCGGGCGCGAGCGAGGTCTTGACCCACGGCTTGACGGTAAGGCCCTTGGCGACGGCGTTGCGCGCCAGAAGCCCGGCCGCCATCATGACGTTCGGGTTGGAGGTGTTGGTGCACGAGGTGATGGCGGCGATGACGACGTCGCCGTGGCCGAGATCGTAGTTCGTCCCCTCGACCTTATGGCGTTGGGCGATGCTGTGGGCCTGCTTGAACTCGCTGTCCATCGCGGCGGCGAAGCCCGCCTTGGCTTCGCTGAGGACCACGCGGTCCTGCGGCCGCTTCGGGCCGGCGAGCGAGGCCGTCACCTCGCCGAGGTTGAGCTCGAGCGTATCGGTAAACACCGGATCGGGAGTGAGGCGGGTGCGGTAGGCGCCCTGCGCCTTGGCGTAGGCCTCGACCAAAGCCAGCCGCGACGGCTTGCGGCCGGTGGTCTTGAGATAGGTCAGCGTCTGGCTGTCGATCGGGAAAGAGGCCGCAGGTCGCGCCATATTCCGGCGCCATGTTGGCGAGCGTGGCGCGATCGGCGACCGTCATCGCATTGAGGCCCGAGCCGTAAAACTCGACGAATTTGCCGACCACGCCCTTCTTGCGCAGCATCTGGGTGACGGTCAGCACCAGGTCGGTCGCGGTGACGCCTTCGCGCAATTCGCCATCCAGCTTGAAGCCGATGACTTCAGGCAGCAGCATCGACAGCGGCTGGCCGAGCATGGCGGCCTCCGCTTCGATGCCCCCGACCCCCCAGCCGAGCACGGCGAGGCCATTGACCATGGTGGTATGGCTGTCGGTGCCGACCAGGGTGTCGGGAAAGGCGACTTCGACCGTCTTGCCGTCGCGCTTCTCCTTCGCCGTCCACACGGTCTGGGCGAGATATTCGAGATTGACCTGATGGCAGATGCCGGTCCCGGGCGGCACGACGCGGAAGTTGGAAAAGGCCTGCTGGCCCCATTTCAGGAACCGGTAGCGCTCCTGGTTCTGCTCGTATTCGCGGGCGACGTTCTGCGCCAGCGACTTGCCGGTGCCGAAGTAATCGACCACCACCGAATGGTCGATGACCAGGTCGACCGGAACCAGCGGGTTGATCTTGTCGGGATCGCCGTTGAGCGCGACCATCGCGTCGCGCATCGCCGCGAGATCGACGACCGCCGGCACGCCGGTGAAATCCTGCATCAGCACCCGCGCCGGACGGAACGCGATTTCGTGCTCATGTCTGCCGCGATTGTCTGTCCACGCGGCGACCGCCTCGATGTCTTCCTTCTTGACGCTGCGTCCGTCTTCGTTGCGCAGCAGGTTTTCGAGCACGATCTTGAGCGAGAACGGAAGCTTTGAGACGCCGGCGAGCCCGTTCTTCTCCGCCGCCTTCAGCGAGTAAATCTCATAAGACTTCGACCCCACGGTCAGCGTCTTGCGGCACTTGAAACTGTCGAGGCTGGCCATGCGGGCGCTCCCGAAAAGAAGGCGTTTGGAAGGGGGTCGGCGGTTTATAGATATAATTACCCGGGCACGATACACAAACTAACGTCTAGCAAGAGACGGGCCGCGGCTCGGGGGATCAATGCGCCTTAGCGCGTGGGATTTGACGATCGAGCGCGGCGGGCGGCGGCTCTTCGCCGGACTTTCGTTCTCGGCGGAATCGGGGCGCGGCGCTGATCGTGACCGGGCCGAACGGAGCGGGAAAGTCGAGCCTGTTGCGCGCCCTTTGCGGCTTCCTGCCGCTTGAAGCCGGAGGCTTTGCGCTCGAGGGCGGCGACGCAGAACGCACGCTCGGCGAGCAGGCGCATTATCTCGGCCACGCCGACGGCGTCAAAGGCGCGCTGACCGCGGGCGAGAACCTCGCCTTCGCCGCGGCGATGCTCGGCGGCCGATCCTCGCGCGAGGCGGAGCGCGCGGCGCTGGCGCGGATCGGCCTCGCCCATGTGATCGATTTCCCCGCCCGCCTGCTCTCGGCCGGGCAGAGGCGCCGCGTGGCGCTCGCCCGTCTCCTCATCGCCGATCGCCCGCTGTGGCTGCTCGACGAGCCGGCGACCGCGCTCGACGCCGCAGCCCAGGCCGCGCTCGCCGCCATCATGCAGGCGCACTTGCGCGGGGGCGGCATCATCGTCGCCGCAGCCCACGCGCCGCTCGGGCTCGAGGGCGCAAAGGAGCTCAATCTGGGGGCGATCGGGGGGCGCCGACGTGAAGATGCTCTTGCCCTCACCCCAGCCCTCTCCCGCAAGCGGGAGAGGGGGGCGCGTAACCCTTCTCCCGCTTGCGGGAGAAGGTGGCCGCGCACAGCGCGGCCGGATGAGGGCTGGCCGATGACCCCCGCCTTCGCCCTCTTCGTCCGCGAGTTGCGCATCGCGGGGCGCATCGGCGGCGGCGCGCCGGTCGGCGCGGTGTTCTTCCTCATCCTGGTCGCGGTCATGCCATTCGCGCTCGGACCCGACCTCAATCTGCTGGCGCGGCTCGGCCCGGCGATCCTG
Organism: uncultured Alphaproteobacteria bacterium; assembly: GCA_963767245.1. GTDB lineage: Bacteria > Pseudomonadota > Alphaproteobacteria > Rhizobiales > Beijerinckiaceae > Roseiarcus. The sequence goes on along the minus strand of CAVYDG010000021.1, from coordinate 71,981 downwards.
TGGATCGCCGCGCTGCTGGCGACCCTGCTCGGACTCGACCGGCTGTTCCAGGCCGATCACGAAGACGGCTCGCTCGACCTCATCGTCAACGGGTCGCTGCCGCTCGAGGTCGCGGTGCTGATCAAATGCGCCGCCCACTGGACGGCGAGCGCGCTGCCGCTCATCGTCGTGAGCCCGCTTTTCGGGCTCATGCTGGCGATGACCCCGACGCCGCTCATTCTGGTCGCGGCGACGCTCCTGGCCGGCACGCCGGCGCTCACCATGATCGGGGCGATCGGCGCGGCGCTCACCGTTTCGCTCAGGCGCGGCGGCCTTCTCATCGCGGTTCTGGTGCTGCCGCTGACCATCCCGGTGCTGATCTTCGGCGTCGCGGCGGCCTCGGCCGCAAGCGGCGGGGCGGCGCCCTTCCTTGCTCCCTTCCTGATGCTCTGCGCACTGTCCATATTCGCCATCGCCGCCGCGCCCTTCGCCGCCGCCGCCGGGCTCAGACACGTCAGGGAATGAAGGAGCGCCTCACTGGGCGAAATAACTTTGCTCGATCCGGCGCCATTCCGGGCTCGCGGTGATTTCGATCAGCGCGTGGTCGAGCGGCTCCTTGAGCGCGCTGCCGTGCGGCAGGGCGAAGGCCATATAGGCCGGGGCGAGGACGCCCTGAGGCGCCTCGACCGTTCTCGCGAACCGCGTCGCGACCAGGTATTGAAGCGTCCCGATGCTGTTCACGACCGCGTCCGCCCGGCCCGCCGTTAACGCGGTCAGCGCGCCCGCGAGATCGTCGAAAGGTTCATAGCGCAAATGCCGCTCGTCGAGATACTCGGCCCCCCGAAGAATGGGCGACCGCGGCGAGACGTTTGCCGTCGAGGTCGGCGTCGGAGGAGCGCGGGCGCCGGCCCGAGGCGCCCGATGAAAGCCAAAAAACGCAGGAGAGCGGACAAAGGTAATCACCGAAAAGGCGCGAAACTCGGAACGCTATCGGAGCAATACGAAAGTCACATGTCGAAGCGCGGCGGCGCGGGGAGCCCGCCCTCGTCTTGACCCGGCTGGCTGAATAAAGTGAGACGTTCGGTCATTTCCTGGTCGAATGGACAAGGACGGGGGCCGTTGTGAATACGCTTTATGCTACGATGGAGAGGCTGAGGCCCTATTGCCTCAGCCTGTTGCGGATCGTCGCCGCGCTGATTTTTCTGCAGTACGGCCTTTCAAAGGCCTTCGGCTTTCCGGACGCCGGACCGCCGTCCCTCAGTGGGCTTCTGATCGTTGCAGCGTTTTTGGAAATCGTGGGCAGCGTGATGCTGGTCTTCGGCGCCTATACCCGGATCGTGGCGTTCATCCTGTCCGGCGAGATGGCGTTTGCTTATTTTATGGCCCATGCGCCGCGCTCCTTCTATCCGATCGTCAACGGCGGCAACGCGGCGATCCTCTTCTGTTTCGTCTTCCTCTATCTCGCCGTCGCGGGCGGCGGCCCGCTCAGCCTCGACCGCATGGTCTTGAAGCAAAAATAGGCCTGGTCGCCCAAATCACGCGATAACGCCGACGGCATTTGACACGCGGCCGGAAGCTCGCCTCTTTATGCCGAGGCGACGGCGCGAGAAGCGCCCGAACGCGACATCAGGCGAGGAAACATGAACGACAGTGGCGCAGCGCCGGTCAGCGCCGGGTCCATCTCCGCCCGCATCGACCGGCTGCCGGCGACGCGCACGATCTGGACGATCATCGTGCTGCTCGGCTTCGGCATGTTCTTCGAGCTCTACGACCTCTTGTTCTCGGCCTATGTCGCGCCGAGTCTGGTCAAGTCGGGCCTGCTGACGGCGACGACCGCCGGCCTCTTCGGCACGACCGGGGTCGCAAGCTTCATCGCCGCTCTGTTCACCGGCCTCTTCATCGGCACGATCCTGTGCGGCTTTCTCGCCGACCGGTTCGGCCGCCGGGCGATCTTCACCTGGTCGCTCCTCTGGTACTCGGCGGCGAACATCATGGTGGCGGTGCAGAGCGACGCCGCCGGCCTCAATTTGTGGCGCCTCATCTCCGGCATCGGCCTCGGCGTCGAGATGGTGACCATCGGCGCTTACTTAAGCGAGCTCGCGCCGAAGGCGATTCGCGGGCGCGCCTTCGCGGTCAACCAGGCGATCGGCTTCGTCTGCGTGCCGTTGGTCTCGTTCCTCGCCTATATGCTCGTGCCGACGGCGCCGCTGGGGCTCGAGGGCTGGCGCTGGGTGGTGCTGATCGGGGCGCTTGCCGCGCCGGTCGTCGTCTATCTGCGGCTCAGCCTGCCGGAAAGCCCGCGCTGGCTCGCCAAGCACGGCCGGCTCGACGAAGCGGATCGGGTCTTAAGTGAACTCGAAGCCAGGGTCGAGGCTGAATCCGGCCGGCCGCTGCCGCCGCCCGGTCCCGAGGAGCCGGTGTCGCCGGCGAGCCGCTTTGTCGATCTCTGGGCCCCGCCCGTGCGCGGCCGGGTCATCCTGATGAGCATCTTCAACATCTTCCAGACGATCGGATTTTACGGCTTCAACAATTGGGTGCCCTCGCTGCTGGTCAAGCAGGGGATCACGGTCTCGACCAGCCTCGGCTATACGACGGTGATCGCGCTCGCAGCGCCAGTTGGCCCGCTGATCGGATTCTTTCTCGGCGACCGGCTCGAGCGGAAATGGATCATCGTCGCGGCGGCGGGAGCGATTCTCGTCTGCGGCCTCATCTTCGGGCAAACGCGCGATTCGGGGCTGATCATCGCCATGGGCGTCATGTTGACGCTTGCCGCCAACATCATGTCGTTCAGCTTCCACGCCTATCAGCAGGAGCTGTTCCCGACCGGCATTCGCGCCCGCGCCGCGGGGTTTGTCTACTCCTGGAGCCGGCTCTCGGTGATCTTCTCGTCCTTCATCATCGCGTTTATTCTGAACGCCTCCGGCGCGCTCGGCGTCTTCGTCTTCATCGCCGCGGCGATGGGCGTGGTGATGGCGACGATCGGATTCTTCGGCCCCCGCACGACGAATCTCGCGCTGGAGGAGATCGCGCAATGAGGCGCGATCGCGAGGCGTCGTTTGCCTAAACTGGCCGCTTGCCCAGATAGGTGAAGAAGCGCAGGAGATATCCGTCCGGATCGGCGACGCCGAACTGTCGGTTTCCGTTCTCGACCTGATCCTGGCGATACCAGCGGTCCTCGAGCGGCAGATAAGGAACGAACCCCGCCGCCTCGACGCGTGCGCAAAGCGCAGAAGCGTCCGCAACCTTGATCATGAAATTTGCGCCGCGGCCGTAAGGATGTTCGAGCGGCGCCGTGCGGAACCGCCGACCAGGGCCGGCCGCTTCTTCAAGCATGAGGTGAACGCTGTCGAGGACGAGATAGGCGAAGCGCTCCTCCGGCCGTTCGAACCAGACGCGGAAACCGAGTACGCCACAGTAGAAATCCAGCGACCGAGCAAGATCATGGACGTCAAGTTCGGGAACGACGCTCGGCATCGTGATTATCGCCTGCAATCAAATGAAAAATCGCGCGAGAATTGGTCTCGCGCGATTTTCCTTGCGTCCCTGCGAACGGACAAGCGCCAGACGCTTACTCCGCCGCCATTCGGGCGCGGCTCGAGGCGGCTGACGAGATCGTAGCGATCGAGATTCATCACCTTCGCCCAAGCCTTGGCGAAGTCCTTGACGAACTTCTCCTTCGAGTTGGCGGTCGCATAAACCTCCGCAAGCGCCCTCAGGACGGAGTGCGATCCGAAAATGAGATCGACCCGGGTCCCAGTCCACTTGACCGCCTTCGACTTCCGGTCGAGCCCTTCGTAGACTCCCTCGGAGCCCGCCTTCGGCCGCCATTCCGTGCTCATGTCGAGCAGGTTGACGAAGAAGTCGTTGGTGAGCTTGCCTGGCGTCGCGGTAAGCGCGCCGTGCTTCGAGCCGCTGGCGTTCGCGCCCAGTACGCGCAGGCCGCCGACGAGAACCGTCATCTCCGGCGCCGTCAGCGTCAGCAGTTGCGCCCTGTCCACCAGCGCTTCTTCGGGGCCCATGATGTCGCTGCTGCGGTAATGGTTACGGAAACCGTCCGCGTACGGTTCGAGCGGCGCGAAGGACTTCGCGTCCGTCTCTTCCTGCGAGGCGTCCCCGCGACCGGGCGTGAACGGAACCCTAACGTCGTGGCCGGCGTCCTTCGCCGCCTTCTCGACCGCCGCGCCGCCGCCGAGAACGATGAGGTCGGCGAGCGACACCTTCTTGCCGCCGGACGCCGAAGCGTTGAACTCCTTCTGGATCGCTTCGAGCTTGGCAAGCGTCTTTGAGAGCGTCGCCGGACTGTTGATCTCCCAGTCCTTCTGCGGGCTCAAGCGAATGCGCGCGCCGTTCGCGCCACCGCGCTTGTCGGAGCCGCGGAACGTCGAGGCCGACGCCCAGGCAACGGAGACAAGCTCGGACACCGTGAGGCCGGAAGCGAGAATCTTCGCTTTCAGGCCGGCGGCGTCCTTCTCGCCGATCAGCGGATGGTTCGGCGGCGGGAATCGGATCCTGCCAGATCAGCGTCTCCTTCGGGACGAGCGGGCCGAGATAACGCTGGATCGGCCCCATGTCGCGGTGGGTGAGCTTGAACCAGGCGCGAGCGAACGCGTCCGCGAACTGATCCGGATGTTCGAAGAAGCGGCGCGAAATCTTCTCGTAGGCCGGGTCCATTCTGAGCGCGAGGTCGGTCGTCAGCATGGTCGGCACATGCTTCTTCGACGTGTCGTGAGCGTCGGGGACGTCCGCCGCGGCGCCTTTCGCCTTCCATTGATAGGCGCCGGCCGGGCTCTTGGTCAGCTCCCACTCGTGCTTGAACAGATTGTCGAAGAAGTGGTTGCTCCACTTTGTCGGCGTCTGCGACCAGGTGACTTCCGGGCCGCCGGTGATGGCGTGGGGCCCGACGCCCGTCTCGTGCTTGCTCTTCCAGCCCAGGCCCTGATCCTCGATCGCGCCGCCTTCGGGCGACGGCCCAACCAGCGACGGGTCGCCCGCGCCGTGCGTCTTGCCGAAGGTGTGGCCGCCCGCGATCAGCGCGACCGTCTCCTCGTCGTCCATCGCCATGCGGAAGAAAGTTTCGCGGATGTCCTTGGCCGACGCGACCGGGTCCGGCTTGCCGTTCGGCCCTTCCGGATTGACGTAGATGAGACCCATCTGCACCGCTGCAAGCGGATTTTGGAGCTCGCGTTCGCCGCTGTAGCGTTCGTCCCCAAGCCACGTTCCCTCAGGGCCCCAGTACAGCTCTTCCGGCTCCCAGACATCAGCGCGGCCGCCGGCGAAACCGAATGTCTTGAAGCCCATCGATTCAAGCGCGACGTTGCCCGCGAGAATGATCAGGTCGGCCCAGGAGATCTTGCGGCCATACTTCTGTTTGATCGGCCACAGAAGCCGGCGCGCCTTGTCGAGGTTGGCGTTGTCCGGCCAGCTGTTGAGGGGGGCGAAGCGTTGCTGGCCGCCGCCCGCGCCGCCGCGCCCGTCTGCGACGCGGTAAGTCCCGGCGCTATGCCATGCCATGCGGATGAACAGGCCGCCGTAGTGGCCGAAGTCAGCCGGCCACCAGTCTTGCGAGTCCGTCATCACCGCGTGCAGATCCTTGACCACGGCGTTCAGGTCGAGGCTCTTGAATTCTCTGGCGTAATCGAACCCCTCGCCCATTGGGTCGGACAGCGAGGACTTGCCGTGAAGGACGTGAACATTGAGGTGGTCCGGCCACCAGTCGCGATTTCCGGGCCCGCGGCTTCCGCCGGCGACCGGACATTTGCTCTCGTTTCCCATGTGTCTCCCTCACGGTAATTTGGCTCGCGCACGCATTAGCGCGCGGTTGACGATTGTTCAAATCGATTGTTTCTTATGGCGCTATCGTCCTGCCCTATCGTGGAGCGCATGAACCTCAGAGATCTCGAATATGTCGTCGCCGTCGCCGACCATGAGCATTTCGGCCGCGCGGCGGCGGCTTGCAACGTGAGCCAGCCCACGCTCAGTGGTCAGATCCTGAAACTCGAGACCGAGCTTGGCCTGCGCCTGTTCGAGCGCGAGGGCCGGGGCGCGCGGGTCAGCGACCGGGCGGCCGCGGTCATCGCGCAAGCGCGGGCGACGCTCGCCGCCGCCGCCGCCGTGACCGACGCCGCACGGGCGGCGCGCGATCCGTTCGCCGGCCCGCTCCGCATCGGCATCATTGCGACGGTTGCGCCCTATCTCCTGCCGATCGCGCTCTCCGACGCGATCGATGCGCTGCCTCTGACCCCGCTCCATCTCGTCGAGGACCTGACCGATCGCCTGCTCGCGGCCATGCACTCCGGCGCACTCGACGGTGCGGTAATCGCGACCGATCCGGAAGACGACAAGCTGACGGGGATCGCGCTCTACGACGAGCCGTTCTTTCTCGTCTCCGCCCGCCGTCCTGACCGGCGCCGGCGCGCCTCGATCCGAGTCGAGGAGATCGATTCCGCCACCCTCCTCCTGCTCGCCGAGGGCCATTGCCTGCGCGATCAGGCTCTTGCTCTCTGCGCCGCGGCGCAAAAGGCGGCGCTTCGCGCCGATGTGCGCGCGACCAGCCTCGAAACCCTGCGCCATCTCATCTCCGCCGGACAGGGGGCGACGCTTGCGCCGCTGCTCGCCTATGCGGACTGGCGCCGGCTCGGCGCCGGGCTCGACGGATCGAAGATCGTCGGCGGCGGCGCCTCGCGTCAGGTGCGGCTCGTCTTCCGCCGCGGCTCGCCGCGCCGCGCCGCGCTCGAGGCGCTCGCTCAGTCCCTGCGCGAAGCGGCTGCGCCGGCGGTCGCCGCGTCGCTGCGCGACGGCGACTGAATGCGGCGTTTGGCCGCCGATCGCCTATTCGCCACCGCCTCCGGGGAATGATAAGGTGAGGTCATGAATTCGACCCTGCAAAAATTGCTCCCCGCGATCGAGCGATGGCCCGACGAGGACCAGGAAGCTCTGGCTGAGGCCGCGCGAGAGATCGAGGCGCTGCGAACGGGCGTCTATTCCCTGTCAGCGGAAGAAGAGGTCGCAGTGGCGGAGGGTCTTGCTCAAGCCGAGGGGGGGGATTTCGTCGGCGAGGAACGCATCGCGGAGGTGTGGAAGCGCTTCGGCCGGTGATCGTCCGCTTTACTCGGCGCGCGGAAGCCGACCTCGAGGCAATCCTAAGCTATTTGGCTGATCGTTCGCCCGAAGGGGCGCGCAAGGTCGGCGCCGCGCTTCGCCGGGCCGTCGAACGCGCCGCCGACCATCCCGGCGGCGGGGCCAGCACGCGGCGACCGCAGATCCTGGTTCGAATAGTCCCAACTTATCCCTACAAAATATTCTATTGTGTTCTCAAAGATTCAATCGACATCCTGCATATTCGACATTCCGCGCGAAGGCCTTGGATAGCCTGAGGCTTGATCGGCGCGTAGCGGGCGCCTGGTCCGGCGAATCCTCGCGTTGCCCCTCCCCTCGCCCGGCGTTAAAAGGCGTGATCCATGGCCAATATCGCCAACCCGACCGTGTTCGTCGACCTCACGCGCCGAGTGCTGCCGTGGCTCGCGGCCGCGACCGCTGGCCTGTTCGCCGTGGGCTTATGGCTCTCGTTCGCCGCGCCGCCCGACTATCAGCAGGGCGAAACGGTCAAGATCATGTATCTGCACGTGCCGGCGGCCTGGATGGCGACCTTCGTCTATGGCGTGATGGCGGCGGCGGCGCTCGGCACGCTCGTCTGGCGCCATCCGCTCGCCGACGCGGCGCAGAAGGCCGCGGCGCCGCTCGGGGCCGGCTTCACCTTCATCTGCCTCGCCACCGGCTCGCTCTGGGGCAAGCCGATGTGGGGGACCTACTGGGTGTGGGACGCGCGCCTGACCTCGGTCCTGGTTCTGTTCATTCTCTATCTCGGCCTGATCGCGCTCTGGCGCGCGATCGACGATCCGGGTCGCGCCGCGCGGGCGGTCGCGATTCTGACCCTGGTCGGTTGCGTCAACCTGCCGATCATCAAATTCTCGGTCGACTGGTGGAACACCCTGCATCAGCCGGCCTCGGTATTCCGGCTCGGCGGCCCGACGATCGCGCCGGCGCTGCTCTGGCCGTTGATCGTGATGTCGCTCGCCTTCACTTGCCTCTTTCTCACCCTGCACCTGATGGCGATCCGCAACGAGATCCTGCGCCGGCGCATCGCCCGCGCGACCATGCTGGCGGCGGCGGAAGGCGACCGGCTCGCGCCCGAATTCGCCGCGGGAGGCGTCTGATGGCCGATCCGCATATCGGCTTTGTCGTCGCGGCCTACGCGGTCGCGGCGGCGACGATCGGGGCCATGATCGGCGCCGTGGTTCTCGACTCCCGCCGCCTCAACGCGCAACTGGACACGGCGGCGCGCGCACTTGACGCGGCGCGAGGCGGCGTGACAGGCCTCGAGCGCCGATGAGCGTAGACGCCGAACCCGCCCCTCGTTCGCGCCGCTGGCTGGCCTATCTGCCCCTGGTCGTGTTCATGGCCCTCGCCTGGCTCCTCTTCGAGCGTCTCAACGCCGGTGATCCGGCAAGCATCCCCTCGGTGTTGATTGGCCAGTCCGCTCCGAGGCTCGAGCTGCCCGGGCTCGATGGAGCGACAGGCTTGACCGACGCCGACTTGCGCTCGGGCCACGTGAGCGTGGTCAACATCTTCGCCTCGTGGTGCGAGCCCTGCCACTTGCGAGCATGAAACTCTCATGGCGCTGGCCGCCGATCCGTCGCTTCACGCCAAGAACGTCGCGATCTATGGCGTCGCGCAGAAGGACTCGGCCGAGAACATCCACCGCTTCCTCGGCGCCAAGGGCGACCCTTACGCCAAGGTCGGCCTCGACGCGGACGGACGCGCCGGCATCGACTGGGGCGTCTACGGCGTGCCGGAAACCTTCATCGTACGGGGCGACGGGTCGCTCGCGTTCAAGCTGGTCGGCCCGATGACGGCTCAGACCCTGGAAAGTGAGATCAAGCCGCAAATTCTGAAGGCGATGAATTAGGGCGAAACCCGATCAGAAGAGGCCGCGAAGACAAATGTGACGGCGATCAGCGGCCGCGAGGGCTCTCAAGCCAAATCGCGCGCTTGGTCAGCTCAGAACCTCGTTAGAGGGGGCGTTGGCGATGTCGGACAGCTTTCACTACACTCCGGGCTCCGAAAGCGAGCTTGAGCGCTTGCAACTGCAGGCGCGTTGTCTTGAAGGCCTCACCCGTCGATTGATCCGGGAATTGGGCATTGGCCCGGGAATGCGCGTACTCGACCTGGGTTCAGGCCCGGGCGACGTCGCCATCCTCGTCGCCGAGGCGGTCGGGCCGGCGGGCTCGGTTCTCGGCGTCGACCGGGAGGAGCGCTCGGTGCTGCTCGCAAGGCGGCGGGCGGCGGAGGCGGGCTTCGCCAATGTCGGTTTTGCGATCGCCGACGACGACGCCCTGCCTGCTGATGCGCCTTTCGATGCGGCGATCGGGCAACTCGTCCTCATCCATCAGGCGGATCCGGCCGCGATGATCCGCCGCGCGGCGGCGGCTGTCCGGCCAGGAGGGATCGTCGCGTTTCTCGAACCGGCGCTTCACCTCGACGGCCACTCTCTGCCAGAACTCGAGCTCGTGAGCGCGGCCTCCGGCAGCTTGAAGCGCTTCATGGCGGCGGCTCTCCCGAGCCCTGACGTCGCCGGCCGGATGATCTCCTGCTTCATCAAGGCGGGGCTCCCCGAACCGAAAGTCCTCTGGGAGTTGGTCGTGCCGGGCTCGAAAGACGACATCTGGCTGCGCTCGTTCATCCTGACTTACCGGACCTTCCTGCCGCTCATGCAGAAGTTCGGAACGGTCGATCCGCGGGTCGGCGATCCCGAGACGCTCGGCGAGCGCATCATGGCGGAAGTCTACGCGCGCGGCGCCCAAAGCGTGACCGGGCCTTTCGCCAGCGCCTGGGCGGTCAAGGCGTAGCTTCGGCGCGCGTTCCTATTCGAGCGCTCGCGAAGCTTGCTTTAAGGTTGCGGCCCCCAGAGCCGCTGCTCGTGCTCGGCGCGAAAGACGTTGCTGTAGAGGCCGTTGATCCACTGCCGCCCGCTCGAGGTCACGTTCAGGTAGCGGATGGCGTCTTGAATATACGGCGACACCCTTTCCCAGTAGAACTGCGGATATTGGTCGATCATGTCGGCCGGCGTTGCGTAGCCGAGCTGCCTGGTCAGGCCGATTTCTTCGAATTCGTGGTAGAGCGCGTTGGCCTTCCGCAAATAATGCGGGTCGCCGAGCTGGCCGACGAGGTCGGCGGCCCTGAGCAGCGCGGCCCATTCGCCGATATCGTGGCCGCCGGCCGTGGGCGAATAGGGGAAGCTCGTATGTTCGATCGCGTCGGCGATCACCTGGCAGTCGAGATCGTCATTGTCGGCGAGCCGGTCCAGGACAAAGAGCTTGGACCGCTCGACGTGATAGGGCGCGAGCGCGGCGTCGGACGCCCCGCGCGGCAAGACGACCTTTCGGCCACTGGCGTCGACGACCAGGCCGTCTTTTCCGTCTCCCTTGACGACCCCGCGGACGTAGCCGATGTCGTGCGCGAGGCAGGCGACGATGAAGTTCGAATATTCCTCGGGGGTCGCGTGAGTCAGCAGCGCGCGCCCTTTGAAGATGTCGTGGCCGGCGAGCGTGATCAGCATCGTATGCTCGACGTTGTGGTAGAGTGCGTCGCTGTTGCCGATGCATTCGAGCGTGAGCTGCGCCGCGAACGGAATGAGCTCGGCCAGGCGCGCATGCGAGCGTCCGAACCGGTTCTTCATGTCTGCGGCAAGGAACGCGCCTAGCGCGTCGGCGGCCAGCTTGGGCAACGTGATCATCGGATCGCCCCCGAAGATAGAGCCAACGAGCGAACGCCAATTATGGCGCGCGCACTTTAGCACAGACGGCCGTCGCGCACGATCAGAAGGCAATGCCCTGAGAGGGATGCCGGCGTCGGCTGATGGATCGCGCCGTCCGCGCGATGGATAACCGCCCCGACCATGTCCCATCCGACGCCCCGCGCGCATTGCAGGGGCGGCGCAACGGCGGCAGCCTCGTCGCCCTATTCGATCATTGTAAGGGAATTGCTGCTTAGCACTCCCTTGTAACGAGTGCTAACAATCGCTATATATTTGCGTGGTCGAGCGAAACGTCGGAGGCAGGAGGCGTTCGCCTCCGACCGGGTATGGCTCGCCGGAAAGAGCTTGCATGAAATTCCGTCCGTTGCACGACCGCGTCGTCATCCGCCGCCTTGAGGGCGAGGAGAAGACGAAAGGCGGCATCATCATTCCCGACACCGTCAAGGAGAAGCCCCAGGAGGGCGAGGTGGTCGCTGTCGGACCCGGCGGCCGCGACGAGAAGGGCAAACTCACGCCCGTCGAACTCAAGCCAGGCGAGCGCGTCCTGTTCGGCAAGTGGTCGGGGACGGAAGTCAAGATTGATGGCGAGGAGCTCCTGATCATGAAGGAGACCGACGTCATGGGCGTGCTCGAAGGCGCGCCCGCCTCCAAGAAGAAAGCCGCCTAACAAGATTTCTTTTCGAGAATTGAAGGATCCAAAACCATGTCCGCCAAAGACGTACGCTTCTCTTCCGACGCCCGCGACCGAATGCTGCGCGGCGTCGATGTCCTCAACAACGCCGTCAAGGTGACCTTGGGCCCCAAGGGCCGCAACGTCATTCTCGACAAGTCATACGGCGCGCCGCGCATCACCAAGGACGGCGTCACCGTCGCCAAGGAGATCGAGCTTGAAGACAAGTTCGAGAACATGGGCGCGCAGATGGTGCGCGAAGTGGCCTCGAAGACCAATGATCTCGCGGGCGACGGCACCACCACCGCGACCGTACTCGCGGCCTCGATCATGAAGGAGGGCCTCAAGCTGGTCGCGGCCGGCATGAACCCCATGGACTTGAAGCGTGGCATCGACATTGCGGTGACGGCGGTCGTCAAGGATATCGAACGTCGCGCCAAAAAGGTGCAGTCCTCCGATGAAATCGCCCAGATCGGCACCATCGCCTCGAATGGCGACAAGACGATCGGCAAGATGATCGCCGACGCGATGAAGAAGGTCGGCAACGAGGGCGTCATCACGGTCGAGGAGGCGAAAACCGCCGAGACCGAGCTCGACGTGGTCGAGGGCATGCAGTTCGATCGCGGCTATCTCTCGCCCTATTTCGTCACCAATGCCGAGAAGATGGTGGCCGAGCTCGAGGATCCGTATATTCTCATCCACGAGAAAAAGCTCTCGTCGCTGCAGCCGATGCTGCCGGTGCTTGAGGCGGTCGTCCAGGCCGGCAAGCCGCTCCTCATCATCGCCGAGGACATCGAGGGCGAGGCGCTGGCGACATTGGTCGTCAACAAGCTGCGCGGCGGCCTCAAGGTCGCAGCGGTCAAGGCGCCGGGCTTCGGCGATCGCCGCAAGGCGATGCTCGAAGACATCGCGGTCCTGACCACCGGAACCATGATCGCCGAGGACCTCGGCATCAAGCTCGAGAACGTCACCCTTCAGATGCTCGGCCGCGCCAAGCGGGTGCGGATCGAGAAGGAGAACACCACGATCATCGACGGCGCCGGCAAGAAAGCGGACATCCAGGCGCGCATCGGCCAGATCAAGGCGCAGATCGAGGAGACGACCTCCGACTACGACAAGGAGAAGCTGCAGGAGCGACTGGCGAAGCTCGCCGGCGGCGTCGCCATCATCCGCGTCGGCGGCTCGACCGAAGTCGAGGTCAAGGAGAAGAAGGATCGCGTCGACGACGCCATGCATGCGACCAAGGCGGCAGTCGAAGAGGGCATCGTTTCCGGCGGCGGCGTGGCGCTGTTGCGCGCCAAGGCGGCGATCGGCAAGCTCACCAACGACAATGAGGACGTCCAATCCGGCATCAACATCGTGCTGAGGGCGCTGGAAGCGCCAATCCGGCAGATCGCCGAGAATTCGGGCATGGAGGGTTCGATCGTCGTCGGCAAGGTGCTTGAAAACAAGTCGCCGACCTTCGGCTTCGACGCCCAGACCGAGCAATATGTCGACATGCTGAACGCTGGCATCGTCGATCCGGCAAAGGTGGTGCGGGTCGCCCTGCAGGACGCGGCTTCGATCGCGGGCCTCATGATCACCACCGAAGCGATGATCGCCGAAACGCCGAAGAAGGCCGCGGCGCCCGCCATGCCCGGCGGCGGCGGCATGGGCGGAATGGACTACTGATCGCCCGATAGAGCGAAGATAGGGCCCCGCCACGGCGACGGGGCCCTATGACAAGTGTGTCGCCGCCCTCAGAAGGGCCGGAATCCTTCCGCCCCAATGGAAGGCAGGCGATTCATGCTGATCCGTTATGGCTACGAAATCACGGTCACTTGCGAGCAACCGACCGCGATGGTTTGCCTGCTCTCGGTGAGCGACGATCGGAAGGCCGACATACGCGTCGCCGAAAAGATGTTTACGACCCCAATCATCCCGACCACCACCTATGTCGACACCTTTGGCAATCGCTGCCGCAGGTTGGTGGCGCCCTCCGGCGACCTCAAGATTTGGGGCGACGCCACGATCGAAGACGATGGCAAGATTGACCCTGCGGACTTCGGCGCGGTTGAAGTTCCCGTCGCCGAGTTGCCCGACTCCTGCCTGCTCTATCTGATGGGAAGTCGCTATTGCGAGACCGACAAGCTGAGCCAGACGGCATGGGATCTGTTCGGCAAAGTCCCCGCCGGCTGGGGGCGCGTCCAGGCGGTATGCGATTTTGTCCACGGGCACATCAAGTTCGACTATATGCAGGCGCGAGCGACTCGAACGGCGTTTGAAGCCTTCAATGAGCGGATCGGAGTTTGCCGGGATTTCGCCCATCTCGCGGTGACGCTTTGCCGCTGCCTCAACATTCCGGCTCGTTACGTCAACGGCCATCTGGGCGATATCGGCGTGCCGGTGGTCGACCCGATGGATTTCAGCGCCTGGATCGAGGTGTACCTCGCCGGGTCGTGGTGGACGTTCGATCCGCGCAATAATATGCCGCGGATTGGCAGGATTGTCGTCGCGCGCGGCCGGGATGCGGCGGATATCCCCTTGATCAATTCCTTCGGACCCCACGTCCTCAAGACTTTTCGGGTCTGGACCTACGAGGTTTTTGACGCGCCAGCCCCAGCGCCTAACTTTGTTTAGCGCCGCCGATGCGACAGGCGGGCGCGATCGCGTAAACTAAGCCGCGGCGCCGCGAAGCATCGCAAAATCGGCGCTATCATACAGGCCACGAATATCCCCGCCGACATACCTCTCCCCCTCGACCTCGAGAACCGCGCCGAGGAGCAGTTCGGGCGGGAGCTCTTCGATGGCGAAGCGAACGGCATCCGCGGCCCGCGCGAACCGCTTGTACCCAAATCGTTTGTGCGCGGATTTGCGAAGTCGCGGCGGGAACAGCTCCGCCCCGGCGTCGTAATTGAACATGGCCATGGGGCGTTCCGGTCTGGCTTCCTTCGCGCGATAAAATCACGCGAGCGAGCATAGTTTTGGCGACAGTGCTTACATAGGATTGAAACTGAATAAATCGAGTCTTGGACGCCAGTTTATTTAGGACTGGGGCCAGAATCGATCGCCTTCTCGTCGCTGAGCCTCTTTCCGCGGGCGCCGCTCAGTACGGCGTTCCGTCCTTGTGAGCCATCCGCCGCTGGCCGTCGATCGTGACCACCGCCAGGTCATCGTCGGGATAGGTGACGGCGTCGCCGTTCGTGCGATCGCCGATCTCGAGGTAGACGACCTCCTCGTCCGTCTCGTTGATGAGGTGATGTGCGTCGCCAGTTCCCGCCTTGAAGCCGGCGCACATGCCGGGTTTCAGCGCCGTGCGGCCGGCGTCGGTGATGAGCGTCGGACGCCCTTCGAGAATGTAGACGAACTCGTCCTGCTTCGTATGCGCATGGCGGATCGAGGACGACCCGCCGGGCTTGAGCCGGGTCAGATTGACGCCAAAATTCGCCAGCCCGAAGAGGTCGCCGAGCGGCCGCTTGTCGCGCCCCGCCATCCGCGAGAAGAACGGCTCCGGATAGTTCGACAGCTTCGCCCGCGGCGGGACGTCGGCGACAGGAAAGGCGATCGGGGGCTTGGGTTCTTCGGACATGGGCTCATCTCCGCATGGGGTCATAGCCAGTCCTTCTCCGCCTGTCATCGCGTCGGCTCTGGCGGAGCGCGCGCTTCAGCCTTAAATGACACGGCTGAACAGGAGCGTGGGCCATGGAAGGGTTCTTCATTCGGGCCGTCGTGGTCGGGATCGGCCTCTGGCTGGCCTCGAAGATCGTGGGCGGCATCGCGTTCAATTCGACCGAGACCCTGATCGCCGCAGCGCTCTTGCTCGGCATTGTCAACGCCTTCGTGCGCCCGGTCATCGTCATCCTCACTCTGCCGATCACCCTTCTGACGCTCGGGCTCTTCCTGCTCGTCATCAACGCGCTGATGATCATGCTGGTGGCGTGGTTTCTCCCGGGCTTTCTCGTCGCCAGCTTCTGGTCGGCGGTGTTCGCCGCGATCATCGTCAGCCTGACGAGCTGGGTCATGTCGGGCTGGATCGGCCCGCGCGGCCGGATCGAGGTCATGACCGTCCGGCAGCCGCCCGGGCGTTGGTGAGGCGGCGCGGGCGCTCCCGACCGGGCGAAACGCCATGAACGGCTGACCGGCGGTCTACGAATAAGCCCGCGGTCATTCTCCCGGTCGGTTCCGCGAAGCCATCCGTTCCACCGGAGCCGACGTGACGTCGAGGCACGCTCGCGCCGGCCAAAATAAGATCGCGACGCAACCGTCTTTCTGCGTGCACAACCCTTGATTGAATTCCGCGACTCTCTTATCGCTCGCGATGGTTCCACGAACGAAAGCCGAGCTCAGGCGCGCTGATCTGATCCGGCAAGCCATGGCGGCTTTCGCGAGCTGACGCGTCAGTAAATCAAAAATCCGCGTAGCGCGGCGCCCGCGTCCGTTGGCGTCGGGCGTCATCACCCGGCGGCGGCCGGGCGGAGTCTTGCGTCGCTCCCGCCGCTCCATCTTTTATGAAGAGGTTGAGATGACGGAGGAATCCTTTGTCGACCCGCAAGGTCGCCTTCACTCCGAAATGCACCGGATTTGGAGCCGGCTCCTGGAAACGTCGGACTTTTCGATCGACGATGATTTCTTCGATACGGGGGGCGATTCCCTTCTGGCGACGGAGCTCATGCTCGAACTTCGGCGGCTGACCGGAAAGGCGTTGCCCGATAGCGTCCTGTTCGAGTGCTCAAGATCAGATCGCTCGCTCAGAGGCTGAGCCAAGGCGAAACTCTGGAGGCGAGGCCCGCGGTCCGGATTGGCCCCGCGGCGAATGGCGCGGCGCCGCTGCTCTTTTTCCATGGCGACTGGACGTGGGGCGGATTCTACGTCGAGCACCTTGCTCGAAAGCTGGCGCCGGAATTTTCGCTCATAGCGGTTGCTCCGCATGGACCTGGGGACGACCCGATTCCGCCTTCGATCGAAGCCATGGCAGCCGATCGATTGCCGGCAATTTTGGCCGAGCAGCCGACCGGACCCTATCGGCTCGCCGGGCGCTGCGTCGGGGGAATTGTGGCGCTGGAAACCGCGCGGCTGCTCATGAGGCTGAACCATCGGGTGGAGGCGGTCGTGATGGTCGATTCTCCTCTGATGATCGGCGGCGCGGCGCCAAGGATCCCGCATGGGGAAACTCGAGCAGCGCAAGGACGGGTCACTGCGCCGGACGACGCACCTGTTGAACCGGTCAGCCCCGAATTCGATTGGGGACTGGAACACTACCAGAGGCGCCTGGCTGCATATTCTCCGAACCCGTTGCCAGTGAACCTTCTTGTTCTCGCGTCGCAATTCGACGGCCGCAATTGGGTCCGGCTGAGTGGGGATGCCGAACTCGTTGAGATTCCGGGCGGCCATTTCGACTGGGTGACCGGGCGAATCAACGACCTGGCCCGCTATTTGAGGTCTTGGCCGATCGGCGGCCGAACGAGCAGCCGCGGATCGCGTCCATCGCTCATCCGGCTGAATGGCGAAGCCCTCGCGTCCGAGGGCGACAGGGAAGCCCCTGCGTCAGGCGCGCCGAAGACCAAGCCTTTCTCACGCCCCTTGAGATGGATCCTGAACTACGCCCGGCAATGAGCCGGGCGCACGGGGTTTCTCACCCACGCGGACATGAACGGCCGGGCAAGCCGGATTGCGTCAGGAATTCAAGCCAGGCTGGCCGCGGCGACTTCGCCGTCGGTCACGTAACGATTGACGCGTCCGGCGCGCAAGCTCTGGCCGGCGGTATAGGACGTCACGCCGACGATCGCGCCGGCTTGCTTAAGTTCGCCGACGATGAAGTCGCGTTCGGCGTCGGCGTCGGCGTCGGTCCGGTGGGTGATCTGGAAGGTGAACTTGGTCAGCGAGATGCCGGTGTCCTTGGTCCCGGCGCCCACCCATAACGCCGGCGCGTCGAGCGGCGGGCGGTCGATGTTGAGCCAGAACTCGGGCGTCCCCAGCGTCTCCTCCCCCTCCTCGAGGCTAAGCGCCCAGAAGCGGATGTGATGGCGCTTGCGCGGGCTGCCGTCGATGGCTTTCTGGAAGCCGACGTCCTGCCCGCGCCCGAACAGGAAGAGCGTGCTGAAAGGCGCGGCCGGATAGGGCCGGTTGAACACGAACGCCACGACCATGCGCCATGAGCTCTTGAGGCCGAGCCGGTCGGCCTCCGTCCAGCCGGCCGCCGCGAACGCGGCGCGCAGCTTATCGAGTTGGCCGATCAGCACCACGTTGACAGGGTCTCCGGGCAGCCCGTCGCCAGTCACGGTGAAGCTCGGCACGCTTTTGCGCTGCAGGATCTTGAGGTTCATGCGCACGATGCGCGGCAGGATGACATAGGCCGCAAGCGCGTAGGTCAGGCTGACGGCGACAATCCATGGCAGCTGGCGATCGCTCACCCGGAAGACGACGAAGACGATCAGCCAGACGCTGAACACGCCGGTGGCGAAAACGGCCAGCCGCTGCAGGAGAAGCGTCAGAAGTCTCAACGTCCAGTCCCCGCCATGGTTCGCGATCCCCCTCGAATCGTGAAAACGGCCAAATCTGCGCCTGGCGCGACGCCGCGGCAAGCGCCAGATCGGAGGCTTCGGGGCGATCGGCTCCGGCTGAAGGCGGCGGGCGCCGTCGGTCAGCGCGCCAGTTCGTCCGCGAGGCTTTGCAGGAATTCGAGGCAGGCCGCAAGCTGCGCCTCGTCGATGAATTCGTCCGGCTTGTGCGCCTGGTCGATCGAGCCCGGCCCGCACACGACGGTCGGCAGGCCGGCTGCCTGGAAATGTCCGGCTTCGGTGGCGAACGAAACCGCGATCGTCTGGTTCGAGCGGCCGAGCCTGAGCGCCAGCCGCTCGGCTGCGGAGCCAGGCGCGGCGGCGAGCGGCGGCACGTCGACTTCCATCGTGGTGGCGATTTCCGGGCCCGAGACGAAACGGATCAGCCGCGGCGTCGCGACCTCGTCGACGAACGTCTGCACCCTGGCGATCGCCGAGGCGGTCGATACCCCGGGAAGGCCGCGAAACTCCCAATGGAACACGCATTCCCGCGCCAGGATGTTGCGCGCCGTCCCGCCCCGGATCATGCCGACGTGGAGCGTCGAATAGGGCGGCGTGAAGCGCGAGTCGAGCGGGCCTTCCTCATAGGCGCGCGCGAGGCGCCCGATCTCGCTTACGATGTCTGCAGCGACCGCGACCCCGTTGGCGCCGAGCGCCGGCAGGGCCGAATGGGCTTCAAGCCCGGTGACCAGCGTCCGGAAGGTCGCGATGCTCTTGTGGGCGTCGGCGACCGCCATCATCGTCGGCTCGCCGACAATGACTGCAGCCGGACGCGGCTCATCCTCGCCGAACCTGGCGATGACGTCGCGGGAGCCCAGGCAGGTGGTCTCCTCGTCATAGCTCAGCACGATATGAACCGGCCGCTTCAGGCCGGCGTCCCTGAACGCGGGGGCCATCGCCAGCACGCAGGCGTCGAAGCCCTTCATGTCGCAGGCGCCGCGGCCAAAGAGCCGCCCGGACTCCTCGCGCAATGCGAACGGCGGGCTCGACCACGGTTGCCCCTCCACCGGCACAACGTCGGTATGGCCGGAGAGCACGACGCCGCCATCGACCCGGGGGCCGATCGTGGCCAGGACCGCGGCCTTGTCGCCGGCAGCGTTCGGCGCCCGCCGCGGCTCGAGCCCATGCGAGCGCAGATAGGCCTCGACGAAGTCGACGACCGCCAGGTTGGAAGAATCGCTGACGCTCTCGAAGGCGATGAGCCGCTCGAGCAGCGCCTTGGCCTCGGCGAGACGGCCTGAGCCTCTCATCCGACCGCCCGCGACCGCGCGCCGCGCCCCAGGGCGAGGGAAACAGTGGACGGCGCGACGGCGGTCGCTAGAATGCCGGTTTCATGTACGAGGCTGTCACGCATCGGGTCAAAGTCACCGTCGAGCCAGCGTTCGATCCGGAGCGCTCCGACCCGGACCAGCGGCGCTATTTCTGGCTCTATTCTATCGAAATCGCCAATCTCGGCGACAAGCCTGTGACGCTGATGGAACGCCATTGGCGGATCACCGACGCCGCGGGCCGGCTGCAGGAGGTGCGCGGTCCGGGCGTGATCGGCGAGACGCCGACGATCGAGCCGGGGGAGTCGTTCCGTTACACGTCCGGCTGCCCGCTGACCACGTCGAGCGGCATGATGGTCGGCGAGTATAAGATGGTCGACCCGGAAGGACGCAGCTTCAAAGTCTCCATCCCCGCCTTCTCGCTCAATTCCCCCAACGGAAAGCGGGTCCTGAACTAGCGGGCAAAAGCCAAGGGCTGGAATCTTAACGAGGACGCGCCGGGCAGAAATTGACGCCCTGATCATGCACGTTGGGATTCACCGCAACTGGATAATTATAGTCACACCACCATCCGAGATGGCAATAAGCCTGGTCCGTGGTGCAGGCGAACCCCGGAACGGTCCCCCCGCAATCGGCATAGTCGAAGCTATAGTTGCCAAATTCAATACCGGTGGTCAGAAAAGTCTGGCCGTGGGTCTTGACGTAATCTTGAACCTGGGCGCAAGTCATCTTTGATGTATCCATTGCAGCAAACGCCGGTGAATTCATAAGCAACAAGCCACATAACGCTGATAGTTTGATCCGCGCCCGTCGAGCGGTCATCCTCAATATCCTTCGGCGCCCGTTGAGGACGAACCTGCACGCGGATTCGACATACCCAATACGCTCCAAGAGCTGCCGCGTCTCAGCCGTCGGATTGGCGCGTCCCATCGATTGGGTGGGCGACGGGGCCGTAGCATCCGACAACGTAAGGTCTCAATGCGGAATTCCGCGCTCCGCATAAGGACGACATAGTCTCAATGTGGCGTCGATCCGCTGATCGCTGCCGGCGACGGCCTGCGGTTCCCTGGGACGTAGCGCCGGAGCTCAGCGCCCGCGAAGGCCGCCGGCTCTCGACGAGGCGAAAGCGGCCGCTATAAACGCCACTGCCGCCAGCATGACGATCGCCGAGCGCAGATCAGAAGCGGAAGCGACGGCGCCGATAACGACGGGCCCGATCAGCAAACCCGCGTAGCCCGAGGTCGCGGTCGAAGCGATGCCAGCGGCCGCAGACGGACCTGTCCGCCCCGCGACGCTGAAGAGTACGGGCACGACGTTGGCGAGGCCCGCGCCAACCAGTCCGAAGCCAACGACGCCGCCGACGAGCCCAGGCGAAGCGGCGGCGACCGCGAGCCCTACTCCGGCGATGAGGGCGCCCAATCCAACCGTCACGCGTGGTCCCGCAGCGGCGACAATTCCGTCGCCGACGACCCTGCCGGTGATCATCAATAGCGAAAAGGCCGCATAGGCGGCAGCGGCGAAGCCCGCCGACACCCCCGAGCGCGCGAGATAGGTTCCGCTCCAGTCGCCGATGGCGCCTTCGGTCGCAAACGAGACGAACGCCAGCGCGGCGAGCGGCACGAGGCGCCGGCTCGGCGCCGCAAACCCCACGCCGCCGGAACTCCCGCCCTCGCCCGCCAGGAACGGAGTCGCCGCGGCGAGGAGCAACAACGCGAGCAGAGCGGGCCCCAGGAGGCCCCAGACCGTTCCCAATCCACCAAGCCAGCCCCCCAACACCGCGCCCGCCGCGCCCCCCAAGCTGAATCCGGCATGAAAGGAGGACATGATCGGCCTCCCCCAACGCCGTTCAAGCTCGCTGGCGTTGGCGTTCATCGCGATGTCCATCGCCCCATGGCGTCGCTCCTGCGACGAAAGTGACCGCGGACAGGGTCTCCAGCGACCGGGCGAAGCCAAGGCCGGCAAGAGTGGCTGCGAAGCCGAAACCGGCGACGACCGACGCCGGTCCGCTGCGCAGACGATGGGCGAAAAGGCCCATGAGCGGCATCGCAATGATCGCGCCGGCGGCAAAAGCCAGAAGCGCTAAACTAAGAGTCACATCCGAAAGCGCGAGGTCCGCCTTGACCCGGGGGATCGCCGCCGCCCAGCAGCCAACTCCGGCGCCATTGGCCACAAAGACGCCGGTCGTCGCCAGACGCTGCGGCCAGGGCCGCGCGCCACTTCTGTCTGGGGCAAGCGCGAGTTGCGCGTCGATCAATTGGGTTCTCCGAATTGGACTGTCGCGAGCGCCGCCGCTAACGCGTTTGCGCCGGCTGCGCTCGGCGAACGTCGATCCCGCACTTGGCGAATGCCCGGGCGACGGCTTCCGGCGCGTCCGCTTCGAGGACCACGCAGTCAAGGCCTTCGGCGCGGCCGACGGCGAACGGCGCGCTGGTTTCGAGCTTTTCGTTAAGGAGCGCCGCCGCTATGCGACGAGAATTGCGCAGAATTGCCCGTTTGATCTCGGCGTCCTCCGGATCGAACGCGGCAATTCCCGCGACCGGATCGAGCGCGCAGACGCCGAGGAACGCAAGATCGGGGCGCAACACCTCGATGTCGGCCAAAGCCCGGCCGCCGAGAGCCGCGCCGATCTGTGGACTGACGCGACCGCCGATCAGCCAGACCGTGACCTCGGACTTCGCCGACAAAACCGCGGCGATCGCCGGATCATGCGTCGCCGCCGTCGCCTGAAGGCCTTCGGGAAAAGCCTTCGCCGCCGCGAGATTCGTCGAGCCTGAATTGATGAAAATGAACGACCCCGGCGCGACAAGGGCGGCCAGCGCCCGGCCCAGCGCCGCCTTGCGGTCGGTCGCCTCCCCGACGCGGACTTGCACCGGGTTCGAAGCCGGCGAGACCGGCAGCGCGCCGCCGTAAACCCGCCGGCAAAGTCCGCGCCCCGCGAGATCGCGGAGGTCGCGGCGAATCGTGTCCTCCGAGGTGGCGAAAACCTCGGCGAGCGCCGCCGCCAGCACCCTGCCCTCGCGGCCAATTCGCTCGAGAATCTGTTGCTGTCGTTCGGCGGCGAGAATGGGCATGAATGCGCATGATTGAGGGCAGGGACGCGGCAAATCATGCAACAACGGGCACAATCCGTCAACATCCGGCGTTTGCGGCGCGGGCCAGCTTGGCTCCTTCGGTCAGATGGACGGAACGGGCGTCGCAAGTTTGTGGCATTGCCGACGCGCGCGGCCTCGCGCGTCAGCCAACGCCATGAACGGGCTTCGCCGTTCAGTTAAGCTGGCCTGATGTTTACGTTGCGATGAAAGGCGTTGTCCGGATCCCATTCGCGCTTGATCCGGGCGAGGCGGGCGTATTTCTCGGCTCCGTAAGACGCCTTGACCCGGTCCTCCTCGGCGTCGGCGATGAAATTCACATAGCTCCCGGCCCCAGTCGCATAAGGTCGCATCGCGTCCCAGAAACTGCGCACCCAGGCGCGGTCCTCCTCGTAGAGTTCGCGAGGAACCGCCGGGAGGAACGTGAGCGGCGATATTGAGTACGTAGACCGGCGAACGGCTCCCGCCGAAGGCCGTGTCCGCCTCGTTCGCAGCGAGATACTTGCCGCTTAGCCGGAACGTCGGAACAAACGACAACGGCGACTTCTTCCTCGGGACATGGTCCCCGATAACGGACAGCGCGCCGTCGGAGAACGATCCGACATAGAGCGCCTTCTCGTAGCCAAAAGTGCCCCAATGGGCGCTTCCGTCGATCATCCGCTGGAGCCCGACATAGGGCATCGGCGTGACGAGCTCCCACAGCGGCTTCACCGCGTCGCGCAAGGGCGCGACCACCTTGGCATGGTCCTCCGGCGATCCGAACCCGACGATGATAACGCCGTGTCCGATCTTGCCGCGATATTGCTCGGGGACAAAGGGTTCGGGCGGCGCGCTCAGACCGATGGCCAGGAATCCGTTCACGTCGTCGGGAAGGGCGTCGATATGCTCCTGCGCGTGGCGGAGCGCGCCGGCGCCGCTTTCGAGTCCGACGAACAGCAGGGCGAGCTGGACCATCGGGCCGACCGGATGGAGCGCGAATTCGAACGAGGTGACGATGCCGAAGTTCCCGCCGCCGCCTTTCAGCGCCCATAGCAAGTCAGGATTTGCGTCGCGCGAACGAAACCGCGCGCCCTTGGCGGTGATCGCGTCGAGCGTCACAAGCAAGTCGCGCGTTGATCTCGCGAGGCGGTCAAGCCGGGTGACAAGCAAAATATCGTTGCGCCCTAGCGCAGCGAGGGCGCGGCGAAGCTGCACGCGGTCGCGCTTGGCTCCGCTGGCCGTCTCGCGAAAAAGCTTCTCCGGTCCGGCGTCACGTAGCTGGCGCTCCTGAGCGGCGACGCTCTGACCGTCGGTCGAGACTCTGCGCATAGCCGAAAATCATGCGTCGATTTTGCTCCTGATCTTCTGCACCGCTCAAGGCCCTTGATTTCCGGGCCTTGGCGCAATGGTGCAAAAGTCTTGATTTTCGCACCGCTCGAAACTCGAAGTGCGGCGACCTTTTGAGAGGTAGGAATTAAGAAAGAGTTTTGAGAGGCGCTTTCGCCCGTTCGGTGGCGCTCTGCTCGCAGCCTCGAGGCAACTCTTAATCCTGCGCTCTGTTCGGTGCAAAGGCGCTCGGCGCTCCGTCTCACGATACTTGCGTTTCGTTAGGATTTCGGAGAGTCACAACAAGCCCCCACTAAGCCGTCACGGTAATCGGGACGCCTCCGCATCTTTCTTTGCAAAATACCTACTTACCGCTCGTCTCAATTTTTTCTTAAGATACTCCATCTCGGTCGATGTTGTTTTTAGGCGTGCACTTATATCGACTGCTGTGAAGCCTTCTATTAATAATTCCGCCATCAACAGCAGTCGTTTATCGTCTTCTTTATGAAGAAACGCTAGAATAGAAGCTCTTCCACTATCGTAAATTACCTTATCTTCTTGGCTAATATTTTGATCTGGAAATTGTAATACCTCTATTTCGTCCAACGCCGTCCTCGCTTCGAGTTGGGCCAAACTGCTAATAGAGCTTGAGATCGGGCCGAAGTTGGTGACCAGTGGGATGGCCGCTTTGCCCGATATCACGTCGGGCGTTCGCGGTCAAATTGTGCGTGCGCTATTGCCTTAAGTCGACTTGCCTGTTACCTTATTGGAAACGCGCGTGAGTTGCGGGTAGTCAACCGGTAAAGTCGCCGGACAGTGGGTGGCCTCAGATACTGAGGTCACATATGAGCAAGGTTAAGCCTGAACCAAATTCGTCCTCGGGGACAAATGGTTATGTCCTTGAATTTCTCGCGCTGTGCGGATTAGCGCTTGAATGGAAACACGGCCTGCCGTCGCTTTGCGAGCCCTTTTTGGGATGCAGAACACTCGCCGCGTTCCTTGCCACGCTCGGTAACTTGTCAGATGCAACATTTCTAGGCCTTTTCGTCTGGGTTGCGATCCTTTTCGGCACGATCGCGATAATCTGCGGATTGATCGTCGCCTATGCGCGTCGCACGTTGCGTTGGTTTCGGGAGCCCCGGTGTGGCTGATGATCCCGCCCGGAGTTGCCAGTCCGTTGCTCTGCGTCGCTGCGTCGAGATCGCCCCACGTGGCGCCGCCGCCGCATTTGACCCGGCGCGAGGCCGGATCGACGCTGACCTGGTTCATTGCGCCGAGATGGACCATGAGGCCGCCGTCGCCGACCGCGGTCCCGGCATAATTGTGACCCCCTCCCCTGACTGAGATCTCAAGACCGGCTTCGCGGGCGAACCGCACCGCCGAAGCGACCTGTTGAGGGTCGGCGCAGCGCGCGATCACTGCCGGCCTGCGGTCGATGGCGCCGTTCCAAACCGCGCGCGAGCTGTCGTATTCGGGGTCGCCGGCCCTCAGGGCCTTGCCGGTGAATTTCGAAACGAAGGCTTCAATCTTCTCGCCCACGGGGTGATCCATTTCGACCCTCCCACGAAATCACAATCAGGTCGAGCCTATCCTGACGCCGCTGCGATCGCAACCGAAGCAACGAGACGGAAAATCGCTGAACAGGCAGCGAAAGCACGCTGGCAAAAGAACTGACCCGCTGCCAAGGCCATATATTAACTTATAAAATCTGTAACAAATGGGTTATCGATTCGTTCCTCCCCCGTCTATAATGGGCTGTTGATTTTTCTCGGCGGCCTCGACTATAGGCGCGCTCATGCCCGTTCTAATTGAAACCGAGCGACTCGAAGCGCGACAACGCGAAATCTCCCAGGAAATCGCGCGTCTTCAAGAGGAGGCGAACGAATTGGCAATTGCGCTGAGGGTTATTGCCAAGCTTGATTTGCCTACCCAAGCGCCATCGGACGCGGCTTCTTTTGAAGGTTCGGTCACAAAGCTCGGACCCCCGCGACCAAGCGGTTGTCCGACCAACTTCGAAATGGTCGACATGATTTTGGCCAGCGCCGAGAAGGAAGGAAAGGATGGTCTGACTATTTCCGAGCTTATCTCGGAGATGCGAGCACGCTATTGGCCCGGCCTGAAAGATGTTCAAGTTTCCGCGCCGATCTACTCATTCGTGAGACAGGACCGCCTAAGGAAGACGCCCGGGGGCAAGTTCAAAAGGATCAAGCATCATGACGGCGCGTCTCCCTGAACTGAGTTCGGGCCGAAGGTTGCGCACCTTCGGCCCGTGATGGCGGGCGGCCCCCGCTAAACCTCTCACATCGGCCGGGGCCGAAGAAAGGTAGGTGCTCTCTGCGTAACGAACGCGGGATAATAGCATAGAACGCTCAGCCGCGCCCGTTGAGACTAGCCCTCTCGATAGGCGCGGCTGATGCGCGCATATATCAGAATCGCAAAACTATTGGAATCCCTCTCAAACTGTCACTTTGTGCTTGACCGATCAAGCATAATGGTGCATTATCGCGCCATGAACAAGCTCGACAAAATCGAACGCGCCAAGGCTATCCAGCTTCTCTGCGAAGGCATGTCGATCCGCGCCGTTGTTCGTGTGACTGGCTTTAGCAAGACGACGGTCTCAAAGCTCGTTGTGGACGCGGGGCAGGCCGCCGCCTGGTATCAGGACCGCGTATTCCAAAGCCTAACGTGCAAGAAGCTGCAGGTTGACGAGATTTGGGGCTTTGTCGGCGCGAAGGCTCGCAATGCTGATCCGGCCAAAAAGGCCGCTGGCGAGGCTGGCGATGCATGGCTTTGGCTCGCAACCGATGCCGATACGAAGCTAGTTCCTTGCTGGCACGTCGGGACGCGCGACGGCGACGCCAGCCGTCACTTGGAGCCGAGGCTGGCGATATAGGCGCCGAGGTCCTGGGCCTCGACACGGCTGAGTTGCATGTCCGGCATCTTGGGATGCGGGTCCATGAGGAATTGGGCGACGCTCCCAGCGCTGAACCCCTTCATTTTGGCGATCGTGGCGAAGGGAGGAACATTGTCCGCGCCGCGCGCCTGATCGGCTGCGACGATGTGGCAGGCCGCGCACCATTGTTTGGCCAGCGCTTCGCCGCGAACCGGATCGCCGGCGGCCGTCGCCGGAGCGCTCGACAGCGCCGCGCAAAGCCCGAGCCCGAAAATAGCAGCGTCGACGATCGGTCGGCCTCGATGCGGCGGAGTGGTCATGGGCTTCTCTTTCCTTGCCGCGCCGCTCCAGAGCGGTGGGAGGCGCGGGCGCTTGCTCCATAGTAGCCCGCCGCCAACTCCGAAGACAGGGACGAAACGAGGTGCGCGCCCCCCAATGCCCGCTCTCCACGAAAAAAGGGCGGCCCGCCGGGCCGCCCTTCGCTGTTTCGCCTGAGATCGGGCCGTCAGTAGGAATAGTACATATCGAATTCGACCGGGTGCGGCGCCATCTCGAAGCGGTGGACGTCTTGCATCTTGAGCTCGATATAGCTGTCGATGAAGTCGTCGTTGAACACGTCGCCCGCCTTGAGGAAGGCGCGGTCCTTGTCGAGATTGGTGAGCGCCTCGCGCAGCGAGCCGCAAACCGTCGGGATCTTCTTCAGCTCCTTCGGCGGCAGGTCATACAGGTCCTTGTCCATCGCCGAGCCCGGATCGATCTTGTGTGTGATGCCGTCGAGGCCGGCCATCAGCATCGCCGCGAAGGCGAGATAGGGATTGGCGGTCGGGTCGGGGAAGCGCACCTCGACCCGCTTCGCCTTGGGGTTCGAGGTCCAGGGGATGCGGCACGAGGCGGAGCGGTTGCGCGCGGAATAGGCGAGCAGAACCGGGGCCTCGAAGCCCGGCACGAGGCGCTTGTAGCTATTGGTCGACGGATTGGTGAAGCCGTTGAGCGCCTTGGCGTGCTTGATGATGCCGCCGATATAGTGGAGGCTTTCCTGGCTGAGGTCGGCGTATTTGTTGCCGGCCATCACCGGCTTGCCGCCCTTCCAGATCGACTGATGGACGTGCATGCCCGAGCCGTTGTCCCCAAAGATGGGCTTGGGCATGAAGGTCGCCGTCTTGCCGTAGCTCTGCGCCACCATGTGGATGCAGTATTTATAGACCTGCATGTGGTCGGCCATCATCACAAGCGGACCGAACTTAAGGCCGAGCTCGTGCTGGGCCGAGGCGACTTCGTGGTGGTGCTTCTCGACCACCGCGCCCATTTGCGCCATCGCCGCCAGCATCTCGCCGCGCATGTCCTGAGCCGAATCCTGCGGCGGCACCGGGAAATATCCGCCCTTGGTGCGCACCCGGTGGCCAAGGTTGCCGCCCTCGTAGGCGGTGCCGCCGTTGATCGGCAGTTCGATCGAATTGATCTGGAACCCGGAGTTGTAGGGGTCGGAGCTGAAGCGGACGTCGTCGAAGACGAAGAACTCGGCCTCGGGCCCGAAAAACGCCGTGTCGCCGATCCCGGTCGACTTCAGATAGGCCTCGGCCTTCTTGGCGATGCCGCGAGGGTCGCGATTATAAGGCTGGCCGCTGGCGGGATCGAGAATGTCGCAATTGATCACCATGGTCGAAGCGGCGAAGAACGGATCCATGCACGCCGATGTCGGGTCGGGCATCAGGGTCATGTCGGATTCGTTGATCGCCCGCCACCCTGCGATCGAAGAGCCGTCGAACATGAGACCCTCGGCAAACGCCTCCTCGTCGATCAGCGTCTGATCGAACGTGACATGCTGCCACTTCCCGCGCGGATCCGTAAAACGCAGATCGACATATTTGACGTCGTTGTCCTTGATCGCCTTCAGGACTTCCTTGGCGGTCTTCATGGTCAGCCTTTCCTCAGATTGCGATTGTTCCCCGCCCGCCGCCGGAGCGGCGGGTCGCACTTTCAGCCCCCGAAATGGCGCTAAACCGCGTCCGCGCCGGTTTCGCCGGTGCGGATCCGGATGGCCTCGTCGATCTGCGATACAAATATCTTGCCATCGCCGATGCGCCCGGTCTGGGCCGCGGCCCGGATCGCTTCGATCGCCGGACCGAGGTTTTCGTCCGAGACCACGACCTCGATCTTCACCTTCGGTAGAAAGTCGACGACATATTCGGCGCCCCGGTAAAGCTCGGTATGGCCCTTCTGGCGGCCGAAGCCCTTCGCTTCGAGGACAGTAATGCCTTGGATTCCCGCTTCCTGCAGCGCCTCCTTCACTTCATCGAGCTTGAACGGCTTGATGATCGCCTCGATCTTTTTCATTTTTTCGAAACTCCTCATCCCCCCGCATGGCGCTGCCGATCGCCTTGTCCGTCTCGGCGGCGGCAGCCAGGCTCGCGCGCGGCGAGGGCTCAATAGCATCCGACCGGAGATCGCGCTACCGGGCGGGCCAGTCAGGAATGCGGCGCGGGCTCGTGAAGCGCCTCGTTAATAGGCAATCTGGCGAATTATCGGGCGGTCCTTCAGACCGTCGGCCCCCATTCGCCCGAGCCGAAGATCCGCCACGACGTCAACCCGGCCTTGGCGACCACTATTCGTCCGGACTTGGCGACCGAGACCAGATGGGCGAAGACGCGCGGGTGGCGCCAAGCCATCGGCCTCTCCGGCGCGCAAACGGCGCGGTATTCGTCGCTGTCGCCGTCCTCCATCAGGATCGTGCCGACGAGGTCGGGACGCAATTGCCGCGCGAGATCGCGGCGGGTCAGCCATTCGCACTCGAAGTCGCGGCACACATCGGGTCGCTCGGCGTAAATCGCGCAGCCGCCGCCGCAGAGGCCGTTGGCGCACAGCGGGCCGGCCGGCTTGTTGAAATGCGCGATCTCGAGCGCCGAGCAGCACATCGTGCAGGCCCCGCAGGATTTTCCCGGCGCCGCGGCCATCGGTCCCCTCTCGCGCTGAGACTCCCTTAGCGAATCGGAGCCTGCTCAGGGCATGTCCCTATCATTGTTTGAGCGCAAGCGAGAGCCACATCTTCGAGTTCCGGGGCGAGACCGGCGCCGACCGCGCCGCCGGG
Organism: uncultured Alphaproteobacteria bacterium; assembly: GCA_963767245.1. Taxonomy (GTDB): domain Bacteria; phylum Pseudomonadota; class Alphaproteobacteria; order Rhizobiales; family Beijerinckiaceae; genus Roseiarcus. The sequence goes on along the minus strand of CAVYDG010000021.1, from coordinate 42,343 downwards.
AGCGCAGGTCAGGGCGCGGCGGATGATCAGCGCAAACATTGCGGCGATGATCATCGGCGCGAGCGGCAGGCCGACCGCGCCGGCTATCGCGCGCGAGACGAGCGGCAACACAAACGCGAGCGCCAGCAGCGCCTTTTCAAATGGCAGAAAGCCCGTCCGCGATCCCTCCCGAAAGAGCCATGCAAGCGGGATGGCGATGAGCGTCAGATCGTAGTCGAGCAGGAACGGACTGGCGAGCAGTCCGGCGCAGACGATCGCTGCCGCCTCAACCGGCGCCCGAAAGGCGCGCCGCTCAAGCCGCCAGAGCGCGGCGAGGGCGCAGAGCGCAGTTGCGATCTGCGCTCCCCAGGCGAGCGCAAGCGACCCGTGCATGAGCCGAACCGCGGCGAACACGCTCTGCATTTTCTCGTCGCCGACAAGGTTGTTCTCCAGCGCCGAGCGGGCGAACCGGCCGTCGGCGAAGAAGCCGTTCCACGCCGGCTCCCCGAACGCGGCAAAGCGAAGCGGCCGCGAACGCCGTCGCGGTCGCGGCCGCGGCGATCAGCGTCGTCCAGCGACGGGCGAAGACGAGCGCAAACGGGATGGCCAGAGCCAGGTGTGGCTTGAACGCCATCGCGCCGAGGAGAACGCCAGCGAGCGCGGGGCTCCGGTCCATCGCGAACAGACCGCCGCCGATCAGCGCCGCGCTCAAGAAACCGTTCTGTCCGTGGGCGGCGTTCACGAACACCGCCGGAAAGGCGAGGAACGCTGCCGGGTCGAGCGACGGCAGATACAGGCGCAGGACGCGATAGAACGCGTAGCCGGTCGCGGCCAGCCATGCGGCGAGCGACCAGAAATAGGGCGCAAGCGCGAGCGGCAGGGAGATCAGAAGCGCGGGCGGCGGATAGAAGAACGCGGTATAGCCGAGCTTCGGGCCGAACAGCGCCTTCTGCGCCGCCCAATGCGCGCCGACGTCGTAAGCGAGCTCGGGATGGCCGTCGAGAGCCAGGCGGGAGGCGGTGTAAAAGCCGACAAAGTCGGTCCCGATCGGCTTGCCCTCGCGATCGACACCGCCGGGGCTCAGCGCGATCCAGCCGGCGGCGCCGACCACCGTGAGCGCAAGCAGGATCCGCGCATAGGCGCGCGCCCGCTCGGCGTCGAGCCAGGCGCAATCGGCGAGCGCGGCCGCGGCCCGGCCGATGGAGGATGTCATGTTGCGTCGTCTCGCCGCTTTTCGTGGGCCGCTCAGGCTAATGCGCCCGCGGTTAATGGGCGCATAAGCCGCCGGGCCCCGGCTCGCGACGGCTCCCTTCGGCGAATTGCAGTTTGGCGGCTTCGGGCGTAGAGTGAGCGATATATTCTCGGGCGCATAACGCTGAAATATGGCCCTCGGCAGCGGCCGCGAGCGCCGGTTCCTCACACGGTCGAGATCTGCGCGCTGCCGGACGCTGCCGGTTAGGGACTAGGAGCCTGTCTGGATAATAGCGGATTGTGGTGGCGGCGTTTGCTCGAATTGGATTTTGTTTGCTTATGAGCAAGACCTTCCGGCCCTGGACGATCGATCAGCCGCTGTTGTTGCCGCCGAGCGTTGAGGACTTTGTCGGCGAGGACCATCTGGCTCGCTTCATTTTGGCGCTTGTGCTCGAGCCTCTCGACCTTGGTGAGATCGAAGCCGCGTATGCGAGCGAGCGCGGGCAGCCGCCGTTTGACCCGGCGATGATGACGGCGCTGTTGCTGTACGGCTATTGCAACGGCGTCTACTCGTCGCGCCGGATCGCCAAGGCGGCGCGCGAACGGGTCGACTTCCTGAGCATTGTCGGGCTCGATCCGCCGGATTTTCGCACCGTCTCTGACTTCCGCAAGCGGCACTTGAAGGTGCTTGCGGGACTGTTCGGGCAAGTTCTCAAGCTGTGCGAACAGGCGGGACTTGTGAAGCTCGGCCATGTCGCGCTCGACGGGACGAAGATCAAGGCGAACGCCTCCAAGCACAAGGCGATGAGCTACGAGCGCATGGAGAAGCGTGCGGCGGAGCTCGAGGCCGAGGTCGAGCGGTGGCTGAGCGCAGCCGAGGCTGCGGACGCCGAGGAAGACAGAGCCTTCGGCCGCGACAAGAGCGGCGAGGAGCTGCCCAAATGGGTCGCCGACAAGAAGAAGCGCGTCGAGAAGATCCGGGCGGCGAAGGCCGAATTGGAGGCCGAGGCGAAAGCGGCCGCGGCGGCCAAGGCCAAAGCGCAGGCCGAGGAGCGGCGACAAGCCGAGGGCCGCAAGAAACCGGGCAAGCCCGCCGCCCCCCCATCCGAAGAGCCTGACCCCAAAGCGCAGAAGAACTTCACCGATCCCGAAAGCCGCATCATGAAAACCAAGGACGGCTTCATCCAGGGCTACAATGCGCAGGCGGCGGTCGACGCGACGGCGCAGGTGATCGTCGCCCACGGCCTCGACGCGAAGCAGAGCGATCAGCATCAATTGGCGCCGATCGCCGACGCCATCGAAGCCAATCTGGGCAAGAAGCCGACGCAACTGTCGGCGGACGCGGGCTATTGCTCCGACGCCAACCTTGCAGCGATGGAGGAACGCGAGATCGACGCCTATATCGCGCCGGGGCGGGCCAAGCACGCCGGGGAAGGAGAAGGCGGCGGCGCCCGCGTCGCCGCCATGCGCGAAAGAATCAAGGCCGGCGGGCACTCCAGCCCCTACCGCTTAAGAAAGCAGCTGCCCGAGCCGGTGTTCGGACAGATCAAGCAGGCGCGCGGCTTCCGTCAGTTTCTCTTGCGCGGCGTCGAGAAGGTCGCCAACGAGTGGGGCCTCGTCTGCCTCGCCCACAATATCTTGAAGCTCGCCCAGGGGCGGACCCCGTCCCTGGCCGCACGCGCAACCGGCTGAGCTTCGCCACCTCGGAAACGGTGCAACGAACGATGGCCGCAAAGCTTCCACCCAACCTTACATCAAACCGGATGCGCGAATTTGCTGCATCCGGCTCTCCGACTGGCTTGAGCGGTTCAAATCCCATCTCGCCGAGGATTAAGCAGACAGGCTCCTAGGCGGGGTCGCGCCCAGAAACGGCGGGCGACAACAATTTCTTGCGATAATCAGAAGGGCCTGCTATCGTGCCTTCTGTCGCCCGACCCAGGACCGCCGTCCCGGTCCGCATCGGCGGATTTCGACGGCGGCTGAACCGCGCGGGAGGCGAGGGGGATCGGAGTGATGACTTAAGATATTGAAATATATGGATTATAGAGTAAAATCGCCCTTGGATTTCCTTCCGCCGGATTTGGATTTTGTTTCGGATTCCCTTGGATTTCGTTGCGCGTGGATTTGGTTTTCCTTCCATCGGCTTGGAAAATGTTGTCCCATTCAGCATGGCCACATCGTATTTCAAGCCGTCGCGCGCTTGCGCCCACGCGCCGTCGCGAGCCGGTAGGCCCCGGGCGTCAGGCCGACGGATTTACGGAACTGGCGCGTGAACGCCGCCTGATCGGCATAGCCGCATTCGAGCGCCAAGTTCGCTCAAGGGCGCCTCGGTGTGCCGGAGGCGGTCGCACGCCCGACCGATCCGCAGCCGGGACAGATATTGGCCGGCCGAGAGGCCGAACAAGGCCCGAAGCCTCTGGTCGAACTGGAACGGCGAAAGGCCGGCGCGCGCGGCGAGATCGGGAACGCGCAGCGGCTGATCGAGATGGTCGTCGATATAGGCGAGCGCGGCGGAAAGGGCCGCCGGGACCGGGCCCGGCCGCGACAAAGCCGGCGCGTCGCGAGAAATGCCGGCGAGGCCTCGAATGGCGCCGTCGGCGTCGACCAGCGGCTCTTTCCAGGTCAGGCACCAGCCCTCGCTGCCGTCCGGATAGAGATGAAGCTCCATCCGGCCGCGGATCGACAAGCCCTCGGCGATGACCTTGAGATCCTGGGCCTCGAAACGCTCGCCGAGCGACGGCGCAAACACCTGGCTCGCCTTGCGGCCGATCAGCGCCCGCTTGTCGGCGAAGCCGCAGCGCTCGGCGAGCGTCTGGTTGACCGCGACGTAGCGGGCCTCGCGATCCTTGATGAAGAGGACGATGTCGGCGATATGGTCGAAAAGCTCGATCGCCGGAAACGGCCGCCGGAGGACCGCAGCAAGCGCCGCCGCGGGATCGTCCTCGCCCTGAGGCGGGCGCGATTTTGCCCATTTTCAAGCGGCGGCCTGCCGTTTTCATCAAGAGCGGATGGTGAGGACATGCAAATGTGCCGGAAGTGACGACCCGACTCTAGGAAGCGCCAACATGTCCTCGCAAGTTTTTTCCGGAACCATTCCGGCCCTGATGACTCCCTGCGACGCCAATCGGCGCCCGGATTTCGATGCCCTCGCGCGCACCGGACGCGAGCTCGTCGACGCGGGGATGTCCGGGGCTCGTCTATTGCGGATCGATGGGCGACTGGCCGCTCTTGACTCTGGAGCAGCGGATGGAGGGCGTCGAGCGCCTGACGACCGCCGGGCTGCCGGTCATCGTCGGCACGGGAGCGCAGAACACGGCGCAGGCCGCAGCGCTCGCCCGTCACGCCAAGACAAAAGGCGCGCGCGGGCTGATGATCATCCCGCGCGTCCTCTCGCGCGGCTCGTCGGCGCCGGCCCAGCGCGGCCATTTCGCCAGCGTTCTCGAGGCGGCGGTCGACCTGCCTTCAGTCATCTACAACAGCCCCTACTACGGCTTCCAGACCCGGGCGGAGCTGTTCTTCGAGCTGCGGCGGGAATACCCGCATCTGGTCGGTTTCAAGGAGTTCGGCGGCGCGGAATCGCTGAGCTACGCCGCCGAGCATATCTCCGGTCGCGAAGCCGGGGTGGCGCTCATGGTCGGCGTCGACACCCAGGTGTTCCACGGCGTCGTCAATTGCGGGGCGTCCGGGGTCATCACCGGCATCGGCAACGTTCTGCCGCGCGAGGTGCTGCGCTTGGTCGAGCTTTGCCAGCGCGCGGCCAAGGGCGACCCCGAGGCGCGGCGGCTCGCGCTCGAGCTCGAGGACGCGCTGAAGCCGCTGTCGGTGTTCGACGAGGGCGTCGACCTAGTCCTCTATTTCAAGCGCCTGATGACGCTTCAGGGGCACGAGGAATACGCCCTCCAGCTCAATGCCTTCGATGCCCTGAGCCCGTCTCAGGAAAATTTGGCGACGCGACGGTTCAAGACGTTTCGTTCATGGTACGCGTCGTGGCGCGGGGCGAAGGACTGAGCGCCATGCGGGTCATCGACTCGCATACCGAGGGCGAGCCGACGCGGGTGATCGTCGAGGGCGGCCCGCCGCTCGGCGACGGCACGCTCGCCCAAAGGCGCGAGCGCTTCGCTCGCGAATTCGATCATCTCCGCCGCTTCGCGGTGACCGAGCCGCATGGTCACGAGGCAATGGTCGGCGCTCTCCTTTGCGAGCCTCACGACCCGAAATGCGCGGCCGGGGTCATTTTCTTCGACAATGCCGGCTATCTCGGCATGTGCGGACACGGGACGATCGGCCTCGCAATAACTCTTGCTCATATGGGCCGGATCAAGCCCGGCCGCCATCGGTTCGAAACGCCGGTCGGGATCGTTTGGGTCGAGCTCGCCGACCGGAACAGGGCGACGATCGAGAATGTCGAGAGCTATCGTCACCTGACAGCGGTTTCGGTCGAGGTCGGCGGCCTCGGGACTGTGCTCGGAGACGTCGCCTGGGGCGGCAACTGGTTCTTCCTCACCTCGACTTCGCCTTGCGATCTGGTCCCGGCCAACATTGGCCGACTGACCCAGGCTTCGACAGCGATCCGCGACGCGCTGGCCGCCCGAGGCGTCACCGGCAAGGACGGCGCGCCGATCGAGCACGTCGAGATCTTCGCTCCCCCGCAGTCGAGCGACGCGAACAGCCGCAATTTTGTCCTCTGCCCCGGCGGCGCCTTCGACCGATCGCCGTGCGGGACCGGAACCAGCGCCAAGCTCGCTTGCCTTCATGCCGACGGGAAGTTGCACCCCGGCGAAGTCTGGATTCAGGAAAGCATCATCGGCAGCCGCTTCCGCGCGAGCTTCGAACCGGGCCCGAACGGCGGCGTCCTGCCGCGGATCGGCGGGCGCGCGTTCGTCTGCGCCGAGACCACGCTGCTCGACAACCCGGCGGACCCCTTCCGGTACGGTTTCGGCGGTCAGCTGGCCTGATCCCTGATCGCCCCGACAAATCCGTCGCTTGACAGCCCCGCCCGGGCCGTGTCTGTGCACCGCCGCTGCGCTTGGGCGTGAGCGATAAGTCACCCTTTCGCGTTCAAGCGGAGAAGCCGGTCATGAAGACGGCGTTGGTGTTTCCGGGCCAGGGGTCCCAGGCGGTCGGCATGGGAAAGGCGTTGGCGCAAGAGTTTCCCGCCGCGGGCGACGTATTCAAGCGCGTCGACGCAGCCCTATCCCAGAACCTCTCCCAATTGATGTTCGAGGGACCCGAGGCCGAACTCACCCTGACCGCCAACGCCCAGCCGGCGCTGATGGCCGCAAGCATGGCGGCCTTGCACGTTCTGGAAACCGAAACGGGCTTCAAGGTCGCCAGGCAAGCGGCTTACGTCGCCGGGCATTCGCTCGGCGAATATACGGCTCTTTGCGCCGCGGGATCGCTGACGCTCGAGGACGCTGCCCGTCTCCTCCGCCTGCGCGGCGAGGCGATGCAGAAGGCGGTTCCGATCGGCGAAGGCGCGATGGCCGCCATCCTCGGCCTCGAGTTCGGACAGGTGGTAAAGATCGCCACCGAGGCGGCGAGCGATCTCTACCTCACCGGCGCGATCTGCCAGGCGGCCAACGACAATGGCGCCGGTCAAGTGGTCATCTCCGGCACGACGCAGGCGATCGAGCGCGCGATGGAGCTCGCCAAGCTGGCTGGCGCCAAGCGAGCTGTGCTTCTGCCGGTCTCCGCGCCATTTCACTCTGCGCTGATGCAGCCGGCCGCGCTGGCGATGGAGGCGGCGCTCAAGAGCGTCAAGATTCGTCCGCCCAAGCCGCCTCTGGTCGCCAACGTCGAAGCCTCGGCGGTCGCCGACCCGGAAGCGATCCGATCCGGCCTCGTCGCGCAAGTGACCGGAACGGTGCGATGGCGCGAGAGCGTCGCTTATATGAGCGCGCACGGCGTCACCCGGTTTATCGAACTTGGCGCGGGTAAAGTGCTGACCGGCCTCATCAAGCGGATCGTGGAGGGCGCGACGGCGATCAGCATCGGCGCGCCCGCCGACGTCGCCGCCTTCAGCGCCTCGGCGAAGCCCTGACACGATTGGCGAGAAGGACGACGCCGTTGTTCGATCTGACAGGAAGGACTGCGCTCGTCACCGGCGCCTCGGGCGGGCTTGGCGGCGCGATCGCACGCGCTCTGCACGCGCAGGGAGCGACGGTCGCGCTCTCGGGCACCCGGCGCGAGGCGCTCGAAGCGCTTGCCGCCGAACTCAAGGACCGCGCGCAGCCAGCGCCGTGCGACCTCGCGGACCCCGCCTCGGCCGACGCGTTGGTTCCAGCGGTCGAGGCCGCGCTTGGATCGCTCGACATTCTGGTCAATAACGCCGGCGTTACCCGCGACAGTCTATTCATGCGCATGAAGGACGCCGACTGGGAGGCGGTTCTTGCGATCAATCTGACTGCGGCCTTCCGCCTGTCGCGGGCGGCGCTGAAGGGAATGATGCGCCGCCGCTACGGTCGCATCATCAATATCGCCTCCGTGGTCGGCGTCTCCGGCAATGCGGGCCAAGCCAACTACGCCGCCGCCAAGGCCGGCATGATCGGCATGTCCAAGGCGCTCGCGGCGGAAGTCGCGACCCGGGGCATCACCGTGAATTGCATCGCCCCGGGCTTCATCACGAGCCCGATGACCGAGGCGCTTGACCAAAAGCAGCGCGAGTCGATCCTTGCCTCCGTCCCGATGGGGCGCTTGGGCTCGGGCGAGGAGATCGGCGCCGCGGCAGTGTATTTGGCGAGCTCGGAAGCGGCTTACGTGACTGGACTTACGCTGCACGTGAACGGCGGAATGGCAATGATTTGATGGCTTTGAGCCCTGACCGAAGGGCTGCGCCGCGACCGGGCTCCCGCCCTCTCGCGTTGACCGGAAAGATATGCTATCGACGCCGTTTGTCGCAGGGCGCGGGAGGGGCGCACTATTCGAGCGTCGGCGTCAGCGAACCCCGAACGAAACTCTTACCGCCTCGAAAAGGCGTGGAGCGGACGGCCGGATCGCCGGGCGCCCCTCGGCGGGTCGATCGGGGACTTGATCAGGAAGTCGGGCGGCAAGGCCCGACGCATAAGGGAAAAGATGACATGAGCGATGTCGCAGAGCGGGTGAAGAAGATCGTCGTCGAGCACCTCGGCGTTGAGGCGGACAAAGTCGTCGACAGCGCCAATTTCATCGACGATCTGGGCGCCGACTCGCTCGACACCGTAGAACTGGTGATGGCGTTCGAAGAGGAGTTCGGCGTCGAGATTCCAGACGATCAGGCCGAAACGATCGTCACCGTCGGCGACGCGGTCAAATACCTCGAGAAGGCGTCGGCCAAAAAGTAGGGCGGACCGGGCGCAGCCGGTCGCAGGGCCGCCTTTCGCCAAGACGTTTTTGCCTATAATGCAAGGGCCGGCATCCAGTCCGGCCCTTGTCGCGTCAGGGCGCCGGCGTAGTGGCGCGCCCTATCCGAATCGGCATAACCAGCAGGACGCAGTCAGGAATGGGCATGGAGCGCATGAGGCGGGTCGTCGTCACCGGTCTTGGCATGGTGAGCCCGATGGCTTGCGGCGTCGAGCCGACATGGCGCCGGCTTCTGGCCAGCGAGTTGGGCGCCGGCCGAGTTGAAAACTTTGACGTTTCGGACCTGCCCTGCCAAATCGCGGCGCAAGTGCCGCGTGGAAACGCTCCCGACGCCTTCAACCCCGACGACTGGATGGAGCCCAAGGAGCAGCGCCGGGTTGACGACTTCATCATCTACGGCATGAGCGCTGCGACGCAGGCGCTGCGCGACGCCAAATGGGCCCCCAAGACCTACGAGGAAGAGATCGAGACCGGGGTCCTGATCGGCTCGGGAATCGGCGGACTTGGGGGCATCTACGACGCCTCCGTGACCCTGCATGAAAAAGGACCGCGCCGGATCTCGCCGTTTTTCATTCCCGGCCGGCTCATCAATCTGGTCAGCGGGCAGGTCTCGATCGCTCACAATCTCAAGGGTCCCAATCACGCCGTCGTCACCGCCTGCTCGACCGGCGCGCACGCGATCGGCGACGCCGGACGGCTGATCGCCCTCGGCGACGCCAACGTGATGGTTGCCGGCGGCGCCGAGTTGGCGGTCAATCGCCTTTCGCTGGCCGGATTTTGCGCTTGCCGCGCCCTGTCGACGGGCTTCAACGACCGGCCCAAGCAGGCGTCGCGCCCCTACGACCGCGATCGCGACGGCTTCGTGATGGGCGAAGGCGCCGGATGCGTCGTGCTCGAGGAATTCGAGCACGCCAAAGCCCGCGGCGCCCGCATCTACGCGAGAGTTGATCGGCTACGGCCTTTCCGGCGACGCCTATCATGTCACCGCGCCCGCCCCTGACGGCGACGGCGCCTATCGCGCCATGAGCATGGCGATCAAGCGCGCCGCGATTTCCCCTTCGGACATCGACTACGTCAACGCTCACGGAACGTCGACCCCGGTCGGCGACGAAATCGAATTGCGGGCGGTCGAGCGCCTGCTCGGCAATTCGGCCGCCAAGACGACCATGTCATCGACCAAGTCCTCGATCGGCCATCTCCTGGGGGCGGCCGGAGCGGTGGAGGCGATCTTCTCCATCCTTGCGATCCGCGATCAGATCGCGCCGCCGACACTCAATCTCGACAACCCGGCGGTCGAGACGGCGATCGACCTTGCGCCGCATGCCGCGCGCAAGCGGCCGATCCATGCCGCGCTGTCCAACTCGTTTGGATTCGGCGGCACCAACGCGTCGCTTGTTTTCCGCGGCATGAACTGACCGCAGCCCCGAGGGCGATTTGTTGTTTCCCCGCGCCTCGCTGTCGGCTAAACTTGAATTGAGCCCGCGAACCGGCGCGTCCAGCCGCGCGCGGGGTTGATAACTGAGGGTCGGCGGCGGCAGCACGGTAGCGGCAGGCGACATGAACGGAGAACTCGATTCCGGCAATGGCGAGGCCCCCCGGCCTCGGGTGAGCCTGTTCGGACGCGCGGGCCGGTCGGCCCCCGGCGTCGGCGCCCCGCCCGGGCCGCCGCAGCCGCCGCGCAAGCCGCGGCGAATGGGCATTTCGAGCGTGAGCGGGCTGCTCACATTCGTGCTGCTCGGGGCGCTCGCGACCGTCGGAGCGCTCGCCTGGCTGCTGAAAGAATCGCGCAACCCCGGGCCGCTCGAGGCCGACAAGGTCGTCATGATCGTGCGCGAGGACGACGGCGGCAGCATCGCCGATCAGCTCGAGCGAGCGGGCGTCATCGACAGCGCGCTATGGTTCAACGTTCTGACCCTGCTTGACGGCAATCGCGGCGCGTTGAAGCGCGGCGAATATGCGTTCAAGGCGGGCATGAGCATGAACGACATCGAGAATGAGCTCGTCGCCCATCGGGTCGTCATGTACAAGCTGACGATCCCGGAGGGCCTGACGAGCGAGCAGATCGTTCAGCGGCTGCGCGAAAACGAGGTGTTGGCTGGGGACGTCAAGGAGACTCCCCGCGAGGGATCCCTTATGCCCGACACTTACTCGTTTGAGCGCGGCTATACCCGCCAGGCGCTGTTGTCGGCAATGGCGAGGGCTCAGACAAAGGGCATCGAGGAAGTGTGGAAGAAGAGGGCGGCGGATTTGCCGATCAGGTCGCCGGGCGAAATGGTCACCTTGGCGTCGATCGTCGAGAAGGAGACGGGCAAAGCTGACGAGCGGCCGCGCGTCGCCGGCGTGTTCGTCAACCGCCTCGAAAAGCACATGCGTCTCGAGTCCGATCCGACGATCGTCTACGGCCTGGCCCTCGGCAAGGGCACCCTCGGCCGCAGCATCACCAGGGCCGACCTCAGTCAATCGACGCCCTATAACACCTACATCATCGATGGCCTGCCGCCAGGACCGATCTGCAACCCCGGCAAGGCGGCGCTCGAAGCGGTCGCCAATCCCGCGCATGGCAAGGACCTCTACTTTGTCGCCGACGGAACCGGCGGGCATGTGTTCGCCGAAACGTTCGATCAGCACCAGAAGAACGTCGCTCACTGGCGCCAGATCGAGAAGGACGTCAAAGACAAGCTCGCGCCAGACGTGACGCCCCAGCCCGCGCCGGCGATCCGCGGCTCGATCGACCCCGTCGATCCGTCGCAGTTCGGCGCGCTCATGGCGCCGCCGCAGGGACAATCGGCGCCGGCGGCGATTCTTACCCGCCTTAGCCGAATTGGCGCCGACCGGAACGCGAAGGACGCGGCGCTGGCGTCGCTGGTCGCCCCGGGCGTCAAGTCGATCGACGAGATCGGCGGGGTCGTCACCGGCGTCAACGACGGGCCAGCGGAAGGAGCGGCGTTCAGCGACCCGGATCCGGCCGGCGCTTCAGGGACGGGCCCCATCGCTTTTGCTCCCCTTCCGCCCGCCATGCTCGCTGATGAGCGGGCGCGGGAAGCCAAGTACGGAACGGCGCCGTTAGCGTCCAGCGGCGCCATCCGGGACGCCGCGACGCCCGCTGCGCCTGCTTCTCCGCAGCCGCCAACGGCGTCCGGTCGGCCGCGCATCTTCGACGCGTCCGAAGGCACTCGGCTCGACCCGCTGCTCAACAAGACCTACGACCTGAGCTACGCCAAGGTCGTTCCGCCGCTGCAGTAGACGACGGCGTCGGCGAGCCGGGGACGTCAGGCCTCGACGGGCAGTCGCTCGCACACGAGCGCGAGCGCGATCGCGCAGGCGTTCGACACATTGAGGCTCTTGATCGGGCCGGGAAAGTCGAGACGAGCGAGACGGTCGCATCGCTCGCGGGTCAGGCGTCTCAGGCCCTTACCCTCGGCGCCGAGGACCAATGCCAGGGGGCGTGAAAGCGCTTCGTCGGTGAGTCGTAGCGGCGCGTCAAAGTCGAGGCCGATCCGCTGGTAGCCCATGTCCCCCATTTCGGCGAGCGCGCGGGCCAGATTGGCTACGCTGCAAATCGGCACGTGCTCGAGCCCGCCCGAGGCGGACTTTGCCAGGACCCCGGCGAATTCAGGCGAATGGCGCTCGGTGGTGACGAGCGCGTCGACCGCGAAGGCTGCCGCGGTGCGTAGAATCGCGCCGACATTGTGCGGATCGGTGATCTGGTCGAGGACGAGCACAAGGCCGTTCGCCGGCAGTTCGGCGATGTCGATCGGCGCGAGCGGCCGGGCCTCGAGCAGCAGCCCTTGATGAACCGCCTCGCGCGGCGCGCGGGCGGAGATCTCTTCCAGGCTCATGATCCGGACCTCGAGTCCGCGCGCCGCAATGTCGGCGCTGAGCCGTTCGGCCGCCGCCGGGGTGGCGTAGAGGCGGATCAGCTCCCGCCGCGCCGCCTTGAGCGCGGCGGCGACGCTGTGAAAGCCGTAGATGCGCGACACCTTCGCCCCTTGCCGTTCGTCCGCACGCGCGAGGCGCGACGCGCGCGCCGGCGGCCGCGGCGGCGGAGCAGAGATCTCTCGACCCGTCGCCGTTCCGGCGGCGCGGGGCGGTTTGCGCGAACCGTCCGAAGGCGGGCTCGAGTGACGATCGCGATTGCGGGTCATCGGCGGGAGCGCCTCATTGGGCTTACGTCGGCGTTGTCCACCATTAAGCTCCCCCTGCAGCCGAGAATAGAGTAGATCGCCCCGCCGCCGTGTCGCGGGCGTGTTTCCAGTTGACACGCCGCCGTTTCCGGCAACATAAGCCTGCCCGCGATCGCCTCGGCCCGTCCGACGCGTTTTCGTCCGCAAGGCCTCCGGCCTCTTGGACGCGGGGGAGTGTCCCGAGTGGCAAAGGGGGCGGACTGTAAATCCGCTGGCTAAGCCTTCGTAGGTTCGAGTCCTACCTCCCCCACCACCCCATTCGTCCTGGAATTGACGCGCCCGGAGATCGATTCCACGCCGGTCCAGAGCTAATTCGTCGCGACCTCGATCTTATCGTACCCCTTGGCCCGATAGACGGCGAAAGAGATCAGCCAGCTCAGGACAAAGATCCCCACGATGATGAATCCGAGCGCCCCGAAATTGTCGTTGATCGCGCCGATCGCGCCCCAGAAGCCGCCACCGGCGGTAAGTCCGAGCCGATCGCCGATCAGGTTGAGGACCTCGAGGCCGCCGACCACGACGGCGATAATGACCGACACGGCGGTGATGGTGAGGTTGTAATAGAGCTTGCGGATCGGCTTGACGAACGCCCAGCCATAGGCGCCGAGCATCAGGATGCTGTCGGTCGTATCCATCAACGACATGCCGGCCGTGAACAGCGCCGGGAACACCAGGATCGACCATATCGACAGGCCTTGCGCCGCCTGTGTCGCCGAGATTCCGAGTAGGCCGACCTCGGTCGCCGTATCGAAGCCGAGGCCGAACAGCACGCCAAGCGGATACATATGCCAGCTGCGCTCGATCAGGTGGAAAAAGCGGCGCAGGATGCGCCCCATGAACCCGTGCTGGGAGAGCATGAGATCGAGGTCTTCCTCTACGAACCTGCCGCCGCTCTTCACGGTCCGGAAGGTTCGAAAGATCGACATAAGAACGAGAATGTTGGCGATGGCGATAGCGAACAGAAACAACGCCGACACCAGCGTGCCGACCACCCCGCCGATGTTGGTGAAGTTGTCGAACCTCGACTGAAGCGCAGTGGCGGTGACCGCGATTGCAATCGACAGCAACACCACGATGGTCGAATGGCCGAGCGAGAAGAAGAAGCCGACCGCGACCGGGCGCTTTCCTTCCTGCATCAGCTTGCGGGTCACGTTGTCGATGGCGGCGATATGATCGGCGTCGAATGCGTGGCGCAGGCCGAACGTGTAGGCGAGCATCGCCGTGCCGAGCAGGATCGGGTAGCTGCGAAACGCCGACAGGGCCCAAAGCCAGGCGACGATGTTCGCCCCGATCAGCAAGACATATATGCCGATCACCCGCGCGCGCAGGTGGCCGCCCTCATCGCTGAACAGGCCTGATAGAACGCTGCCCATCTCCGCCCCTATCGCCCTCTCGACGAGGGCTTGAATCTAGATTTTCGGATGTGCGTGAGCGTGCCTGTGCGACGCGCCGCCGTGGGTATGGGCCGCCACGTCGATTGAAACGGGCACGAAGCTGACCTGACCATGGGTGACGCCGCGTTCGGCGATGACAGTCTTGGCGAAATCGCGCACCTTTGCCGCGTCGCCGCGCAGCACCGCGACTTCGAGGCAGTTGTCGTGATCGAGATGGACGTGCATCGTCGCGACCTGGTGGCCGTGATGCTCGTGGTGGGCGTCGGTCAGCCGTTTCGCCAGCTCGCGGGTATGGTGGTTGAAGACATAGGAGAGCGTCGCGACGCAGTCTCCCGAAATGCTGTGGTCGATGCGCGCCCGCTTCAGACCGAGACGGGCGAGGTCGCGAACGGCCTCGGAGCGGTTTTCGTATCGCTCGCTTTCCATGAACGCGGCCAACTCGGCCGCGAATTCGTCCGACACGCTGATCGTGATCCGCTCCATGGCGCCGTTTCCCCGCTCGGGAGGAGAGATGTAAGATGTTTCTGTACTAATATCATACTCGCGTCACCGAGCAAGAGCAATGGCTGGACGTCCGTGCCGCCGAGCGGCCGCCACGCGTGTGGTGGACGGGCATGCCGATCTTCACCTTCGAGGGCGCCAAGGTACGAGACCTTTTTGTACTCGGGGACATCCACGGCCTAATTAGCCGGCTGAAGGACTAACCCTGGGGCGGTCTTCCCTTGTTCAACAGGCGCCGATGTCCGCGGCGCGTGATCCGTTTTGGGCGGAAATTGAGGACTGGTTCCAAATGAACACGAACCTTCGTCCGCCCGGAATTCAAGCCCGATATCGGCCGCTCAGCGACGGCTCAGTTTGCGCGTCTGATCGACCAGGGCCAGAAGCGGCGTCGGATCGATCGAGAAAGTCCCCGCCTCGGCCCGGGCTTCTGCCGCGATCAAATCGAGATAGGCCTCGGCGTCGCCCAATCGCGAGGTGAAGGCCTCGGCGATCGCCCGAAGATCCTCCGGCTCCGGGTCCGGCTTGCAAAACAACGCGCCGATCCTCTGATCCCGGATCGCGAGCGCCGCCGGGAGCGTCAGGATGCCGTCACGGACGTCCTCCTCGCCGCCGCCGCCGAGGGCGATCGCCCCGCGGACATCCCCTACATCATCGCAGCCGTGGTACAGGAGTCCGAGCAGACCGCCAAACTTGCGCAACCTTGCCGATCGGTCGCCGAGGCAGGCGCAGACCTCGAACATTGAGCCGGTATCTTCGCCGGCAATGCGACGCCAGTCTTCGACACCGAGCATTTGGCGGCGCAGTCGCCATTGCATGCACTCGGCGACGCCGAGCCGCTTCAGCAGTTCAGAGAATAGACCAATCGCCTGAAGATCTGCGCCGAGATAGCGGTATCCTTCGGCCACGATATAGCCGGAGACCATGAGCGCGTTCAGTTCGCCGAAGCGGGTATGCAGGGTCGCGCGCCCGCGCCGTTCAGGCGAGCGGTCGACGATATCGTCGATCACCAGGGAGACGTTGTGGAAGAACTCGATCACAACGGCAGAAGATATGATCTGTTCTGGCATCGGTCCTGGGTTCAAAGACCGGTAGCAGGCGAAGATTGTCAGTGGCCGGAAATATTTCGATCCGGCGAGGAATTGCCATTCCAGCGCCTCGCGCATTTCAGGGTCGCAGCTCTTGACCCACGCAGCGATCCGCTGCCGCAGAATTGCCATCTCGTTTGTGAATCCGAGAGCGGCGACGACGTCGCTGCTCGTCTTGTCGATGCTGGCGCTGACATTCACGGCTTAACCTCGTGCCGGCGACGGTGTTCGTGCGGGTGCGGCGATGGCGTCGCCCGGTCGGCGACCTCGGCAATTGTTTCGCCCACCCGCTCGAGGTTGCGCTGCAGGAGGCGTGCTTCCCGGCTGGCGGCGTCGCCGACTGAGCGTAGAAACCCCCGCAAGTCATCCGCGATCATCCGAAATTCCATCGGCGATGCGGCCGTGCCGCCGGTCGTCCGGTCGGCCATGCTCTGGGCCACGGTCGCCTCGTATCTAAGCCAAAGCTCGGCGAGCGTTCCCCAGTAGCGCATCGCGCTTTCCGCCCCGACCAGGCAGGCTTCGGCGAGGGCCGGCGAGATATCAGCCGCCTTTGCGGCCGCCGCGAGGGGTTCCGCCAGACCGCCAGCCAAGTCGGCGCCGGACCCAAACGGGTCGAATGACTTCGAGCCGTGGCGGAGGTGCTGGTCCCGGCCGACG
The DNA here is from genome assembly GCA_963767245.1 of uncultured Alphaproteobacteria bacterium. Taxonomy (GTDB): domain Bacteria; phylum Pseudomonadota; class Alphaproteobacteria; order Rhizobiales; family Beijerinckiaceae; genus Roseiarcus. Next base: position 26,014 of record CAVYDG010000021.1, on the reverse strand, counting down.
ACGCCCATCCCCGCCATGGCTTGCCAGGCGTGCAGCCATGTTCCCCAAGCCTCCGCCAAAGTGCCGACCAGGAGCCCCGCAGGGTCCGCTTGTCCGTCACCGCGCACGAACGTCCGACTGTCATTGTTGAACATTGCAGTTGCTTCCAAGCTTGCGCGAAATTTTCATCGCGACGCTGAACGGAGGATACTGATCGGTCCCAAGTTTGCGCAATTCAGGATTGACGGTCCATCGCGAGCCATGGCGCGCTTGCCGGATAGCCCTTCCATGGGCGGCGCTTCCCCCGCCTCCAAGGCCGCCAGCTTCAGCGCATTCTTGGGTTCCAGAACGACAGCGCGCCTCTCCAGCATTCGACCATTGCTTCCGAGGTCTTTGTCATGGTCTCCGCCAGCATCGAAGGCGCGTTGACCGGCAACCCGAACGCTCCCCGCAATCCGGCGCCGTGCGCGAGCCGATCGGATAGGTTCTGGGCGTCTGACCAGCATTTCGCCGCGGCCGCATAGGGGGCCAGAGCGACTTTCCACAGGGCCATGGCGCTTTCAGGATAAAACTCAGGCCGGATGAAACCGATTTTCGCGTGAATTTTCTCGTTGTGCGCGAGAGCCTCGGCCGCCTGGAGGCCGCTGACCACTCCGGCCTCCACAGTGGCGATGTCGATCGGATTCAAGCAAAAGTCGCCCGCGAAATAGAGATTGAGCAACCTCGAATCCCATACTTTCGGGCTCCATTCCCGGCTCCCCACCTCGTTGATGAACAATGGGTGCTCTTCGTTTGAGTGATAAAACGAATTGTCCCAATCGACGTCGCTGCCTTCATCTCCGAAGTGAGTGCCCAATTTGAACGGAATGTAGCGATTCAGTTCCTGCAAGATAAGAAACTTGGCCGATTTTGCGCCTGCTTGCTCAATGTGTAGTTGCTCGGGCCGATTGGCGTCAAAGGGAGCGCATCCGCTTTGGGCTTCACGACCGCAGCCGGGCGGACGCTGTCGTCCGGCAGACGGTAGAAATCGGAAACGGCGACGGCGAGGGCCGTATAATTCATGTGCGGGTGCGTTTGTGAGACATCGACGAAGGTCATCTCGAACAGAGAATCCAGGAGCGATACGTAGTAATTGGGAATGCCGGGCAATTTGCGCTTGAACGCGACATCGTAAACCGGGATGGGCTCGCTATGGATCCGGCGCAGCTCCGAAAGGTTCGGCAGCACGTTGACGATAGGTTCGCCCTGTTCCTTGTGCCGATGTTGGCCGTGGTCGGTCTCCGCCGACATCACCAGCTGAGCCAGAAAGGCCGGTGGGACGGCAAGGATCAGATTGTCGACCTCTAAGTCCGATATCCCGTTTTGGTCCGATACGCAGATTCGATCGACTTTATTGTTGTTCACCCGAACGTGCCGAACGGTGGAATTGGTCTTGAGATGGACGCCCAGAGATTTAAGTTTCCTGACAAATGGCAAAATCAATTTTGAATAGGCGTCGCCTTTCAGCACCCAGCATTGCGGCGCAGGGTGGCGAAATTGGTACTTGGCGAAGGACTGGTAGGCGAACGCCGAGGTAAGGTAGCTGTTCACGGCCCAGATATTCGAAATAATGATGTTATGCATATCGAGCATTTTTTCAGTAACATAAGGACGCGACGTCATAAACCCGTTGACCGTCTGCTCGTTAATCAGCGCCGCTCCGCTGAAATCCTGCGACAGAAGGTCAATGATCGAATAAGCGGCCAGAAACATGTCCGGCACCGGGATAATATCCGAGGTCAGATTGGCGATCGCGGTCGATGGAGAACCATTGTTCGTCAAGAGTTTGAATTTCGGAAAGTCGCCCGCCTGTAAGAATGCGCATGTCGGCCGCTGTTCAAAGTCCCGCTCCCGGGACAGACCCAACTCGTGCGCCAGCTCCCAGAAGTTATTGTACCAATCGCCGAACATATGGGGGTAGACGTCGTGAAATCTCCCTTGCGGATCCGGATCGCCGCCGAGGTTTCCTCCGACCGTCGAGTCTTTCTCGTAGATTGTGACTTCGCAGCCGCTCTGGGCGAGGCGCAGAGCGGCGGTCAACCCGGCGATGCCTCCCCCGACAATGGTGACTTGGGTTTTTTCCGACGATTTGGCCATTTTGCTCCCCTTTGACTGCTGATCTCGGGTGGCGCCGTAAGGAAAGGCGCCTTCATAGCCGACACAAACCCCTTTGTCGTAAGTTCAGACGATGGCTTCTCGCCGACGGCAGACTCCTCTAAACCATGCCCGCTTATCGTAAGGCCCATCCAATTTCGCAATCATACCCTGGTCAGCACCCAGTTCCACCGGGGAACAGGCAAATCCGACCAGAGGGTGGACGGCAGGGCAGAATCTTGACAACGTACACCAAACGAGCGCTGCGATCCAGGCGAGCCGGAACGCGGCCCGAATGATGCTGGAACGACAAGGCTGGCCAAAATGTCGGATAGGTTCGATTTCGTAGTCGTTGGAGGGGGATCGGCTGGCGCTGTCGTGGCCGCAAGGCTGTCTGAGGATCCGTCGGCCCGCGTGGCGCTCATTGAAGCCGGCGCTGCGCCTCCGGCCCCGGAATTGCTGCCGGTTGGCGCCGCGGCGTTGCAGGACGATGCGGAACTGGTTTGGAAATATACGGCCGATCCGGGCAAACACGCCGGGCGCGGCCTTTTCAATCGAACCGTCTCGCTCGCCCAGGGCAAGATGCTTGGGGGCTCGTCCGGAATTAATTTTGTCGTTTACGTCCGTGGTCATCCCGGCGACTTCGACCGGTGGGCGGAGGACGGCGCGGTGGGGTGGAGTTACGACGAGGTGCTCCCGTTCTTCAAAAAGAGCGAAGGACTGGCGCAGGGATTGGCGATCCCCATCGACCCGTCCGCCCACAACGGCTCGGGCCCTCTCGGCGTCTCGGTCCGCTCGCCTCTCTTGAACTGCGCGCAGGAATTCGTGACGGCGGCGACCGCGACCGGGATCAATCTCGGCGACTACAATGGCCGCGATCGGGGCGGACCCGCCGGGATGGTGTCGCTGTTGCAGATCACGACCAAAGACGGCAAACGGTCCAGCACCTATCACGCGTTCCTGGAAGGCGCGACCGCCAATCGTCCAAACCTCAAGATCATCACCGGGGCGACGGCGACTCGCATTGTCATTGAGGGCGGACCCGGACGCTTACGAGCGACGGGAGTCGAATACAGGTTCGGCGCCGGCGCGCCGCAGATCGCGACGGCGGAGCGGGAAGTCATATTGAGTGCGGGAACGATCGGCTCGCCCCATCTCCTCATGCTGTCGGGCGTCGGGCCGCAAAGCGAGCTCGAGCGCGCGGGCGTTGCGTGCCGGCTCGATTCCCCCCACGTCGGGAAGCATTTGAAGGATCACCTCCAGATCCCCCTGTTCTTCCTCGACTCGGCCGCGGCGGTGACGATGGACGACGTAGCGGCGTCGATCCCCGAGTGGCAGCAGACAGGCCAGGGCATTGCGTCGTCGCCGCTGTACGACGCCGCGGCCTTCTTTTCCACCGGGCTCGGCGACCGCCACACCCATGATGCAGCCATCGCGTGCATTCCCTGCGGCTACGATGCAACCACCTGGACAAACAGAGTGAACCTGGACGTCGGCCGATATTTCGATTCCGTCTCGACGCGTCTCGCCAGTAACAAAAAGAACATCATCTTGCTGCCTACCCTGGTGCAGCCGCACAGCAAGGGCGAGATCATGCTGAAGAGCGCCGATTACGGCGAGCATCCCGCGATCCATATGAACTCCTATTCGGACCGGCACGACATGAAGGTCATGACGGCCGCAATCCGACGAGCGCTGGAGATCGCGGCGCAATGGCCGGGGCAGCAGGACCTCGGCGCGTGGTGGACCCCGCCCTTCCTGGCGGAAAAACATGGATACCACGGTGGCGAGCCGAGCGACGCGCTGCTCGAGGATCTCGCCAGTTACTTCTCGCTCACGGTCTGGCATCCGTCGTGCACCTGCCGGATTGGCGGCGTCGTCGACCCGCGGCTAAAGGTCGCAGGGGTGGAACAACTGCGAGTGGCGGATGCGAGCGTCATGCCCAACATCGTCAGCGGGAATACGAATGCGGCGAGCATCATGATCGGCGAACGCGCCGCCGAACTGATCGCGATGGATCACGGCGTCAAGCTTGCGGAATTCGTTGACGTGTCTGTGAATTCCGTTATGGCTCAGGACACCCGCGGGCAGTAACGTCGCGACTCGCCATCCGGCGTGGATGAGGCCTGCGCTTTGTGCGTGCTATTGAGATGACTTTGCGTTGCTCCAACTGCAAGGCTGGCAACCCGGACGGGCTCAAGTTTTGCAACGATTGCGGCGCCGCGCTTCAGCGAGCATGCGCGAAATGCGGCTTTGAAAATTCCGCCGCGGCCAAATTCTGTGGCCAGTGCGCGGCGAAATTGGCCGACGGATCATCCGGATCTGACTCCACCGCCGACGACAAAGCCCCTGCGCAAATCACCAATCCCTCGATCGCCGACCCGTCGATCGAGGGAGAGCGAAAGATGGTCACCGCGCTGTTCGCCGACATCAAAGGCTCGACGGAATTGATGGCGAACCTCGACCCAGAAGAGGCGCGCGCCATCATTGACCCGGCGCTGCGGATCATGGTTCGGGCGGTGCGCAGCTACGAAGGCTATGTGGTGCATTCAACCGGCGACGGCATTTATGCGGTATTCGGCGCGCCGATCGCTTACGAGGACCATCCGCAGCGCGGGGTCTATGCGGCGCTCGAGATGCAGAAGAAACTGCGCGAGCATGCCGACCGGCTTGCAAAACTGCATAAGCCGACGATCGAGGTGCGGATTGGAATCAATAGCGGCGAAGTGGTTATGCGCCCGGTCGAAACGGGGGGAAGGCTGGAGTATTCCTCGATCGGGCACTCGGCCAATCTCGCTGCTCGGTTGCAGACGTTGGCCCCCGCCGGTTCGATTGCTGTGAGCGCCCAGACGCGTCAGCTGGTCGAAGGTTATTTTGAACTGCGGCCGCTAGGCCCGGCGACAGTCAAAGGCATCGCAGATCCGATCGACGCCTATGAAGTCGCCGGGCTTGGGACCTTGCGAAGATTCCAGGTGTCGATGCGGCGGGGCCTGAACAAGTTCGTCGGACGCGAGAGGGATTTGCAGCGAATGCGCCGCCCGCTCGAACTTGCAATAGCCGGGAAGGGGCAGATCGTTGCGTCAGTCTCGGAGGCGGGGACCGGCAAGTCTCGGCTGCTTTTCGAGTTCGGCAAGACGCTGCCGCCTGAGTGCAGGGTTCTCGAGGCTCATTCGATGTCGCATGGCAAGGCGACCGCTTGGTTGCCGGTCATTGAACTGCTGTACAGCTATTTCGGCATCACAGATGCAGACGACGCGGCAACGCGGCGACAGAAGGTAAGCGCTTCCTTGACGGCGCTCGACCCGGCTCTGGTCGACTCGCTGCCGTATCTTCTGGGATTGCTCGGCGTCATCGAGGGGCCCGACCCCTTGCAGATGATGGACCCCCGGATCAAACGCCAACGAACGCTCGAGGGGATAAGGGAAATCATCCTCGCCGAGAGTCTCAGGCAGCCGGTGGTGATGATCTTCGAGGATCTGCACTGGATCGATGAGCAGACCCAGGCGTTGCTCGACCTGCTCGCAGTCAGCATTGGCGGCGCACGGGTCCTCTTGCTGGTGACTTATCGGCCAGAATACCGGAATGAGTGGAGCGGCAAGAGCCACTATCTGGAACACAGGCTTGAGCCACTGACCGGGGACGACGCCGAGAAACTGCTCTCCGCCCTGCTCGGGGATGCTATTGAACTGCAGCAACTGAAGGGTCTCATCATCGAGCGGACGAACGGCAATCCGTTCTTCATCGAAGAAACCATCCATGCCCTGTTCGAAGAGGGCGCGCTGGCGCGCAACGGGCGGGTTGCCCTCACCAAACCGTTGAGCGAGTTGCGAATGCCCGCAACCGTGCAAGGGATCCTGGCCGAGCGTATCGATCGGCTGTCCGCTAGACAGAAGGAGTTGCTTCAGACCCTGGCTGTGATCGGGCGCAAATCGCCCATTGGCCTGATCCGAGAAGTCACCCCCGGAATGAAATCCGGGTTGGATCTGACCCTGACGGAACTTGAAGCCGCAGAGTTTGTCTATAAGCAGCGCGGGTTGTCTGAGAATGATTACATATTCAAGAACGCGTTAACCCAAGAGGTTGCGTACAACTCGCTGCTGATCGAACGTCGGAAACTCCTGCACGAAATGGTCGGTCGAGCGATGGAGTCGAAGCTGGATGACAAGGTCGGCGACCAACTCAGCCAAGTCGCGTATCATTACTCGCGCAGCGATAATTCCGGGAAGGCCATCGAATACCTCGGACGAGCAGGACAGCAAGCGATACAGCGCTCGGCGCACGCCGAAGCGATCAGTAATCTTCGCGCAGCGCTGCGCCTCCTCGTGACTCTCCCGAACAGTTCCGAACGCGTCAGGCAAGAGGCGTCCTTGCAATTGGCTCTTGGTGTATCGCTTCAGACGGTCAAAGGATATGGATCTGATGACGTAGCTGAAGCTTATGGAAGAGCCAGGCTGTTGAGCGAGCAGATTGGCGATGATTTGCAGCTTGTCTCAGCACTTAGGGGGAAGTCCTTATACCACGCCACCCGCGCAAACTACAGGACGGCGCTTGATCTAGGACAGCGACTGTTAAGTCTGGGTAAGGGCAATCTCGAATATCTGATTGAAGCTCGAATGATTATGGGTGTCGTTTCGCTTTATCTTGGCGAATTTCGATCGTCAGAAAAGCATTTTCTGGAGGGCCTGGCGATCGAATTTCCGGAGGGCCCGCTGAAGACTTTCCAGTACGCGGGGCACTCGGAAGCGTATTGTCTAGCGTACTACGGTAGGACCCTGTCGATTCTCGGTTACCCTGGCCGCGCGTTGGAGTACAGCAAACAGGCGGTTTCTCTCGCGCAAACCCTCTCAATGCCCCTGACGCTGGCCCAGGCTCAGGGCATGCTCGCGTTGCTCTATCAGGTGCGGCGCGAACACGACTTGGCTGAAGAGTGGGCCGACAAGAACATCGCCTATGCAACCGCGCAAGGATTTCCTTATTGGCGGACTCTCGGTTCTATCCTCAAGGCACGTTTGTTGGACCAGCGCGGCGAAAATGAGCATGCACTTCGCGTGTACGAAGAAGGGCTGCGCGGATACCGTGCGACAGGATCGAGGTTGGGGCTTTCCTGGCTTCTCGGACTGAGAGGCGAGCTCTTGGCCAAGGCCGGTCGAACTCGACGAAGGCTTGGGCGCCATTGAGGAGGCGTTGTCCCACGTGAACGAGACCGACGAGCGCTACTACGAGGCGGAAGCGCACCGGCTCAAGGGAGAGTTGCTGCTGCGGCAGGGTCTGCCTGGCGCTGCCGCCGCCGCCGAAGCGAGTTTCCGGAAGAGTTTGGAGGTCGCTCGGAGTCAGCAGGCGAAAACTTGGGAGTTGAGGGCCGCAACCAATCTGGCCCGCCTTTGGTCGAGTCAAGGCCGATCACCGGAAGGCAAGAAGGTCCTTAGCGAAGTCTACGACTGGTTCGCGGAAGGGTTTGATACGCCTGACTTGAGAGACGCGCGCGCCCTTCTCGATGAGCTCAGCGTGGACTGCGTGCGCCACCAACCCTGACCTTGACCCCGAAAATTGCCGCGGGACTCGCTCGAGATTTGCAACGCTTGCGCCGCGACATGGGAGATTTCGCCGCTGCTCCATGCCCGGACGCGCCCGCGCGCAGCGATGGCTTGCGCGTCCATGATGGCGACCTCCCTGCTTACGCTCAGTCTTCGGCGCTCGGGCCTCGACCCCCACTCCGCCGCAAGCCGCCGCTCTCGCTCACCCAGGCGAGGGTCACCATGCCGAGCAGCAGCGCAAGGCCGAAGAAGCCCGAAGCGAGCGATGTCGACCGCGCGCCAATCAGTTCGCTCGACCCCGTCCGCTTGATCCCGATGTAGTCGCTCCCGCCGTAGCTCGGCGAAGGGTTCAAGCCGACCACGCGCGGGATGACTATCCCGTCGCCCGGGCCGGCGGCGATTCGGCGCACCGTGCCGCCAGTCACCTCGGCGAGCGGCTTGAGCTTTTCGGTGGTCGAGACGACGTCCTGCATCTCGAGCGGATTCTCCTGGCCGACGTTGACCAGCGCGACATGCTCCCCGTCCTCGGCGCGATAGAGGCCGAAGCGGTCGACCGCCATATGGGCGCGGCTGAGACCGGGCGCGTAGGGCGTCAAATCGAGCTTGGTCTTCTTGCCGTCGGGCGCGACCAGATAGGTGTCCCGCGCCGCGCCGCTCACGCTCTGGCGCTCGACGGTCACCTCGCGTCCCTTGGCGCTCGCGCGCAAAGCCTCCTCTTCCAAATCGGGCTCTTTCATCAGCCAATGGGCGAGACGGCGCAAAAGGTCGAGGTAGGGTCCGCCACCGTCATAGCCGCGCGCCCAAAGCCACATCTGGTCGCTCAGCAGCAGCGCCACGCGCCCCTTTTCGACCCGCGACAGCACAAGCAACGGCTTGTCGTCGGCGCCGCTCATCACTGCAACCCCGCTCGTCGGCCTCGCGCCGACCAGCCGGAACCAGCGCCCCCAACTTGGCTCGCCATTGTTGGCGTCGAGGCCGCCCAGACCCCGGGTCACCGGATGGCGCAGCCCGTCTTCGGACACCTTGGCGCGATATGCGCCCTCGGCATCGTCGCCGCTCGGCTCGGCGGGCGAAATCGCCCCGAGCGGAGAATAATAGAGGCCGTCGGGGGTGGAGAATTCCGGCCCCTCCGCCATCAGGAGCGCGCCGCCCTCGCGGACGTAATTGGCGATGTTCTCAAGATAGACATAGGGCAGGATCGACTGCTGCGCGTAGCGATCGAAGATGATGAGGTCGAAATCCTTGATCCGGCGTCCGAACAGATCGGCGACCGGAAAGGCGATCAGCGACAATTCGTTGATCGGGGTGCCGTCAGAGCCCTTCTCCGGCGGACGCAGGATGGTGAAATGGACCAGGTCCACGTTGGCGTCGGACTTCAAGAGATTGCGCCACATGCGCTCGCCCGGATGCGGCTTGCCGGACACCAGCAACACCCTGAGTTTGTCGCGCACGCCCTCGATGTTGACGACGGCGCGATTGCTGTCGGCGGCGAGCTCGTTTTCGACCGGCGCCACTTCCAGCTCGATCACGTTCGGCCCTGGATGGTCGATCGGCGCCTTGACCTCGATCCGCTCGCCGACCTTGGCGTCGATCTCCGCGATCGTCTCGCCGTCGCGCCGCACCGTGAGCTTCACCGGTTCGCCATGGTCGGCGCTGTCGAGGACGCGGGCGACGATCACCTGATCCTTGCCGACGATGCCATAACGCGGCGCCTCGACAAGTTCGACCCGCCGCTGACGCTCGCCCTCATGGCCGGTGATGAGCGCGTGCAGCGGAGCGTCGAAGCCGAGCGCTGCCGAAGACTGGGGAATGTCGTGCACGCCGCCATCGGTGATCATGACGGCGCCGCCGACCCGCTCGGGCGGTGCATCGGCGAGCGCGCCTCGCAGCGCGGCGAACAGTCTGGTCCCTTCCGTTTCGGATTCCTCGCGAGAGGTCTCGACGACGCGCAAATCGACGTCTCCGAGGGCTTTCAGTCTCGCCTCGACCTCGTCGCGCGCTTTGTCGGTTTGCCGCGGCCGCTCGCCGATGTCCTGGCTTTCGGAACGGTCGACCACCACGGCGACAATGTCCTTGAGCGGGCGCCGGTTCTCCTGGACGAGATTGGGATCGCATAAGCCCAGTAGCAACAGCGCCATGCTGAGCGCCCGCAGCCACGCGCCGCGCACGCCCCGCCAGATGAGCGCGATCGAGACGGCGAGCGCCGCCGCCGCCAGCGCATAGAGCGCCGGCCAGGGAAGAAAAGGAGAAAAGGCAACCGACCAGGCGCTCAACGGGTGAGCCTTTCCAGAATATCCTTGGCGTGCACCTGGTCCGCCTTGTAGTTGCCGGTGAGCGTGTACATGACCAGATTGACGCCGCTGCGCAGCGCAAGCTCGCGCTGCCGCGCCCCGCCCGGAATCAGCGGATAGAGCGGCCGCGCGTCGGCATCCTCCGCCCACGCCGCCGCGAGATCGTCGGACGCGATGATGATCGGCGACACGCTATCGCCCGCGCGCGCCGGACGCTGGACGCGGTCATTCGGGTCCGGTGGCGGAAGCGCCTCGATCCAGGTTTGACCGATTGCGGTGCGGCCGACGATGCGGTCGAGCAGATAGAAGGTCTTGGTCAGCACGTGGTCGTGCGGAACGGGTTCCAGTTCCGGCACGTCGACCCCTTCCAGAAGCGTCCGCAACCAGAGCGCCTCGGACGTCGGCGAGCCCCCCGGACGAGCGGTCAGCGCGTCGCGGGTGTCGAAGACCAGCGTGCCGCCGTTTTTCATGAACGCCGCGATACGCGTTCGCGCCTCGGGCTTCGGCTGCGGCAACCCGGCGACGATCGGCCAATAGATGAGCGGATAGAAGGCGAGTTCGTCACGCGCCGGATCGAGTCCGACCGGCTCGGCCAACTCGGCCGACGTGCGGGAAGCGAGCACGCGCGTCAGAGCCGTCAGTCCGAGCTTCGAGGTCTCATCGACTGTCGGGTCGCCGGTCACGACATAGCCGAGGCGGGCCGATAGCGCCGCATCCATGTCGCGGTCGGAGATTGGCGCTGCTTCGGCGGCTTCGGGCTGATGGGGGACCGAAACGAGGCCGAGCGCGGCGGCGACGGCGAGAGCGGCAAGCGCTTTTGGTCGGCGCAACGGCGCGCCGCCCATGAGCCAGAATGAAACCAGCGCGTCGATCATCAGGCCGACCAAGGCCGCCGGCAGCAGCCAGCGGCGCAGATCAATTGGCGGGGTGATCGCAAGCGCGCCCTCATGCACGGTGAGCGGCCCATAGTCGGCGCGGGCCAAAGTCGCGCCTTGCACCAGCGCATTGACGGCGCGCGAAAAGTCCCGCGATCCGTAGAAGCCCGGCGGATGAACGGGATCCCCGACGCCGGAAAAATCATCGCCGATCGGTTCGGCCTGCGCCGGCGGCGGCCCGAGAACGCCGAAACCGCTCAGCGTGCGCAACGGCGGCCGGACCGTCCCATGCGCGCCGACCTTGGCTTTCGCGGCGCCCTGACCCGGCGCGTCGGCCTCGGCCACGATTCGACGCAGCATGTCGACGAACAGGCCCGACAACGGCAAATTCGACCAGGTCGTGTCGGCAGTGACGTGGAACAGCACGATGAGACCTTTGCCGCGCCGCTCGGCGGTGACAAGCGGGGTGCCGTCGGCGAGGCGCGCCCACGTCTTCTCGGCCAGTCCGGTCTCCGGCTCCGCGAGCACCTGGCGCGACACGGTGACTTCGTCCGGCGCGGCAAGGCCAAAGAATGGGCTGCCGGCCTCGAACGGCGCGATATGCTTCGGCGTTTCCCAGGACAGGGCGCCGCCGAGCAGGCGTCCGCCGCGGCGAAGCGCAGTCGGGGTCAACGTGTCGTCGCCGGCGGCGAGCCGGGTGCCGGCGAAACGCAACAGCACTCCGCCGTTGTCGAGAAATTGAGTGATCGCGTCGAGCTCCGGCCCCGGCGCCACGCTCATGTCGGCGAGGACCAGCACCGAAGGCTTTTCGCCGAGCAGCGACACGATCGGGTCGCTCGAGGAGTCATGCCATTCGCTGATATCGGCGAACGGCTGCAACGCGCGCTTGAGGTAATAGCTCGGCGCCAGCAGCGGCTGGGCGACGTCGGCGCTCGCCCCCGAGGCGATGGCGACGCGTCGCCGGCGCGAGCGCTCGTCGATAAGCCAGGTCGCGCCCGCCGAGCGCTCGCCGTCGATGACGACTTCTGTGACGTCGTTGCGCAACTCGACCGGCAGATCGAAGTGGGCGTCGGTCGTGACATTGGCGCCGAAGTCGAAGGCGGCTCGGCCGACTTCCCGCCCCTGGACGTCTAGCGCCCTGACCGAGCCGGTCGCAGGAGCGCGCGCGTCCGAGCGCGCGATCCGCGCGGTCAGCGCGCCCGCTTCATTGTCGGCGCCGGCCAGCGCGAGCGCGCCCCGGCTGTCGGTCACCACTTCGATCGAGCGAGCGATGGACGCGAGCCTGGCGGAAAAGGCGCCGGCGCCGCCGAGCTCGACCCCGTCGGCGATCCACAGAATGTCGGTCTTCGGCTCGCGGGCGAGAAAACGCTCGATCGCCGGCAACGCAGCCGCGCGGTCCGGCGCGTACGGAACCGGCGAGAGCGAGCGCAACCGGCCTTCGACGCCGGCTCTGTCGAGCGGCGCGATGTCCTGTCCACCCTGCGACAGGGTGTGGATGGCCACAATTCGACCGCCCCGCGCCGCAGCCGCCGCTCGTTCCCGGGCGAAGTCGATGCGCTTGTCCCATGCCGGCGCCGCCGCAAACCCGTCGTCGATCAGAACCAGAAGCGGCCCCGAGCCGGAGAGCGCGGCGAAGCTGTTCCATAGCGGCTCGGCCATGGCGAGGATGATGAGCGCCCCGATCACGAGACGCAGCGCCAGGATCGGCCACGGCGTGCGCGCCGGCGTCGTCTCGGTCGGATCAAGCCCGACCAGCAGCCTCAGCGGCGGGAATATTGCCCGACGGGGACTTGGCGGCGTGACGCGCAAGAGGAAATAGAGCGCAACGAGGCCGACGAGCGCCGCCAGCACAGCGGGAGCGGCGAAGGCGAGCGGCAGGCCGAGCATCGTTCAAGCGCTCCTCAGGCCGGCGCCGGGTTCGGGCGTGGAAAGGCGCATGCGCAGCGCAAGCAGAACCTCCGCGGGCGAGCCGTCGGTGCGATGGATGCTCATGCCCCAGCCAGAGCGGGCGCAGACGCCACGGATCGCTTCGCGATGGGCGGCGAGGCGCGCGAGATAGGCGTCGCGCAAACTCTGCGCCCGCGGCGTGAGCACGGTCAGCGAGCCGGCGGGATCAAGAAACTCGGTGTTGCCCGAGAACGGGTATGTCTCCTCGATCGGATCGACGATCATCACGATTTCGCCGATCGCGCCTTCCGCGCTCACTGCCCTGATCGCACGCGCCACCTCTTCCGGCTCCGAGAGAAAATCGCCGAGCATCAGGACCATCGAACGCGTCGCGGCGGGCAGCGGCGGGGGCAATGCGGCCTGAGAAGGCGCCGCGGAGTCGCTCGTCGGTCGCGATCGCCTCGGCGAAGCGCTCGACGACGCCTGGCGTCGCCAACGGCCGGGTGAGGCCGAGAAGTCCCGCGCGCTCGCCGCCGCGAACGCAAAGATCGGCGAAAGCCAGCGCCAACAGAGCAGCGCGGTCGATCTTCGTCACCGGCGCCAGAGTTCGAACCGAACTGCATCGAGGCCGAACGGTCGAACCAGATCCAGACTGTATGCGCCGCCTCCCATTCGCGCTCGCGCACGAAAGCGCGCTCTTCACGCGCCGAGCGGCGCCAGTCGACTCGCGACGACGGCTCGCCGGACAGGAAAGGCCGAAATTGCCAGAAGGTCTCGCCCGAACCCGCGCGCCGCCGGCCATGAACGCCGTGCCGCACCGTCTGGGCCACGCGACGGGCCGCGATGATGAGGCTCGGCAGACGGGCCGAGAGAGTTGCCGCGTCCCGGCGGATCGAGGCGGGGAGCGTCATTGCGCCGAAAGCCGCCGCGTCATTGGATCGTCTTGGCCACAAGCCGCGCGATCACCGCCGAAATCGTCTCGCCCTCGGCGCGGGCGGCGAAGCTCAGCGCCATGCGGTGCTTGAGCGCCGGCTCGGCCAACGTCGCAACATCGTCGAGCGACGGCGACAGCCGTCCGTCGACCAGCGCGCGGGCGCGGGCGGCCAGCATCAGCGCCTGCGCGGCGCGCGGACCGGGGCCCCAGCTGATCCCCTTGGTCAGCTCGGGATCGCCCTCGCCCGGGCGGCCGGCGCGCACCAGGTCGAGGATCGCCTCGACCACGCGATCGCCGATCGGCGCTCGCCGCACGACCCGTTGCGCCGCCATCAGGTCCTCCGCCGTCATGACCGGCTTCGGCCGCGCCTCGCGCTCGCCTGTCGTCTCGATCAGGATCCGGCGCTCGGCCGCCCGATCGGGATAGCCGACGTCGATCTGCAACAGGAAGCGATCGAGTTGCGCCTCGGGCAGCGGATAGGCGCCTTCCTGCTCCAGCGGGTTCTGGGTCGCCAGCACGTGAAACGGCCGCGGCAGATCATGGCGCGCCCCGGCGACGGTGACATGGTGCTCCTGCATCGCCTGCAGCAGCGCCGACTGGGTGCGAGGACTGGCGCGGTTGATCTCGTCGGCCATCAACAATTGCGCGAAGATCGGCCCCTTGATGAAGCGGAAGCCGCGCTTGCCGTCCTGACCTTCCTCCATCACCTCCGAACCGAGAATGTCGGTCGGCATCAGATCGGGGGTGAACTGCACCCTCAGCGCCTCGAGGCCAACGACGATTCCCAGCGTCTCGACCAGCTTGGTCTTGGCCAGTCCCGGCACGCCGATCAATAATCCGTGTCCGCCCGCAAGCAGCGTCGTGAGCGCGAGGTCGACGACGCGCTCCTGGCCAAATATGACGCCGCCGATCTCCGCCCGCGCGGCCGAAATGCGCTCGAGCGTCTGGTCGGCGTCGCGGGTCAACTGACCTGGATCGGCGATATTGGTCACGTTCATCGGCTCGTCCTTTGCCCCATGCGAGTGGCTTGCGGTTTTGTTTTGTCTTCAAAGCGCACTAGATTGAACGCACGCCAAAGTGGCGCAAGCCCTAAGCACGCAGATGTCAGATTCGCCCACACATAAACACGAGAATAACGCAGAGCCGGCGCGCGCTCCGGAAGAGGCTCTGCGAGGACTCGGCGAGGCGGCGATGGGGCGACTACGCGGCTTGGCGCCGGCGCCTTCTTGGAATCCGCCCGATTGCGGCGATATCGACATGCGCATCGCTGCCGACGGAACATGGTTTTATTGTGGCTCGCCGATTGGCCGGGCGCCGCTGGTCAAGCTGTTCGCCTCGATCATGCGCAAGGAGGGCGACCGCTACGTCCTGGTGACGCCGGTCGAAAAGGTCGGGATCAGGGTCGATGACGCACCGTTCCTGGCGGTCGAAATGAGCGTCGGCGATGAGGCGGACGAACCGCAACTGACCTTTCGCACCAATGTCGAAGACCTGGTGACTGTCGATAGCGAACACCCGCTTCGGTTCGAGCGCGGCGCCTCGGAGGGCCTGAAGCCCTATGTGCGGGTGAGAGGCGACCTTTGGGCGCTGGTCAAGCGGGCGCTGTTTTATGACCTTGTCGCCCTCGGCCGGACGGAGCGGGTCAAGAACGAGGACTGGTTCGGCGTGCGCTCGCGCGGACTGTTCTTCCCGATGTGCCGCGCGAGCGAAATCGAGGGACTTTGAGCGCCAGCCTTGTCTCCGGATCTGGACCCCGGCTCGCTGCGCGAACTGGCGCGGCGAAAGCTTGCGCCATCGCTTGGAGTCGGGGATCTCGCGCGGGCCGCGGCGCCCGGGCCAAGCGATTTCGCGCTGAGCGGCCTTCGCGTCGAGCCGGCCGTCGCCGCAAGCGCGAGACCTGCCGCCGTGCTCTTGCCGATCGTCAAACGGGCTCAAGGACTGACTGTTCTCTTGACCTTGCGGGCGTCGGATTTGCGCGCCCATTCGGGCCAGGTCGCCTTTCCCGGCGGCAAGATCGATCCCGGCGAGACGCCGCGCGACGCGGCGCTGCGCGAGGCGCGCGAGGAAATCGGGCTCGAGGAGCGGTTTGTCGAGCCTCTCGGCTGGCTCGATCCTTATCTCACCGGCACCGGATTTCGGGTCGCGCCCCTGGTCGCGCTCGTCGAGCCGTCGTTCGCGCTCAAGCTCAACAAGCTGGAAGTCGACGAGGTTTTCGAGACTCCTTTCGGCTTCCTGATGGACCCGGCCAATCATCGCCTCGACGAGCGCGAATGGCAGGGACATCGGCGAAGGTTCTACGCCATGCCGCACGAGGGGCGATATATCTGGGGAGCGACCGCCGGCATCCTGCGCAACCTGTACGAGAAGCTGTTCACCTGATGGGACGGACCATTTTCGAACCGCTGGCGCTGTTCCTGAGCCCGTTCGCGATCTATGCGCTCTACCTCGTCGTGCGCGCCCGCTATCCGCTCGAGGTCGAGCATTGGACGCGCGGGCGGGTGTCGATCCTGACGCTCCTCGGCCTGGCGGCCGCTGTTATCGGGCTCGTCGCCGTCAACGTCTTCGCGCCCCGGGGCAGCGGAGTCTACGTTCCCGCGCATGTCGAAAACGGCGTCCTGGTCCCGGGACGGATCGAATGACGGTCCTGCGCTGGCTTGGCGGGCGGAAAGCTCAAGGACCTGGCGCCGCTCCGGCGAGGCCCGCTCGCGCGGGCTCTCGAGGCCCTCAACGGCGGAGGCGAGGAGACCCGCCTCGTCGGCGGAGCGGTGCGCGACCTCGCGCTCGGCGAGCCGGCGTTCGATTTCGACCTCGCGACCACCGCCTCGACCGACGAAGTGATTCGCCGCGCGCAGACGGCGGGGTTCAAGGTCGCGCTCACCGGCGTCGCGCATGGCACGGTGACGGTCGTCGTCGATGGGCGCCCGATCGAGACGACGACGCTGCGCGAGGACGTCGAGACCGACGGACGCCGGGCCAAAGTGGCGTTCGGACGCGACTTCGCCGCCGACGCCGAGCGGCGCGACTTCACCATCAACGCGCTGTCGCTCGGACCCGACGGAACCGTCCATGACACCGTCGGCGGCCTCGACGATCTCGCCGCCGGACGCGTGCGCTTCATCGGCGACGCCGATCGGCGCATCCGCGAGGATTATCTGCGCATCCTGCGGTTCTTCCGCTTCTCGGCCCGCTTCGCCGAGAGCGGTCTCGACCAGGAGGGTCTGACCGCCGCGATCCGCGCCCGCGACGGCCTCGCGCGCCTTTCGCGGGAGCGGGTGCGCGCCGAACTCCTGAAGCTCCTCGTCGCGCGGCGCGCCGGCGAGGTCGTCCAGGCGATGGGCGAGTGCGGCTTTCTCGAGCCGATCCTCGGCGGCCTCGACTATCCGCGACGTCTCGGCCGCCTGATCGCGATCGACGCCGATGCGGCCGTACGCCCGACGCGATCCTGCGGCTCGCGGCGCTCGGCGTCGCGATCCCGGAAGACGCGGAACGGTTGCGCGACCGCCTGCGGCTCGCCAACGCCGAATATGACCGGATCAAAGGGCGCCGCCGAGGCGCTCGTCGGCTTGCACGGGATCTCGCGCGCCGCCGTCGCCCGAGGCCTTGCGCGCGCTCCTGTTCAACGCCGGGCGCGAGGCGGCGCGCGACGCGCTCGCGCTCGCCCAAGCCGAATTCGGGCGCGCCGCCCGCGGACGTCGCCTTCGCCGCCGCCGATCGGTTTCTCGCCCAGGCGCCCGAGCCGAAGTTGCCGTTCGGCGGCGCGGATCTGATCGCGCGGGGCGTCCCGGCCGGGCCGCGGGTCGGCGAGACGCTGCGCGCCTTTCAGGCGCTGTGGATCCGGGCAGGCTTTCCCGACGAGCCGGAGACGCTCGCCCGCCTGCTCAACGAGGCGGTGGCGGAATTGGCCGCACGAAGCCTGGACGCGCCAACGCGGCTGACGTGATGCGACGACGGCCCGGTAGGCAGACCGGCGCTCAAAATAGCTCGGCCGCCGCCGCGTGGAAGCGGGCGGCGGCCGGCGATGTCAAGTAAGCCTCAATTGTGCGGTTCGGCCGGCGCATTCGGCTCGAAGGGGCGCTGGCGCCGGTCGGCCATGAACTGATCGAACTCGGCGCGGTCCTTGGCGAAACGCAGCCGCCCGAGGAAGTCCTTGAACTCGCGCTGCTCGTCTTCGAGACGCTTCAGCGTCTCGGCGCGGTACTCGTCGAAAGCGTTGTTGCCGCTCGAAGCCGGACCGAACCAGTCGCGGGCGCCCCTCACGCGCTCCATCCTGGAGCGGATCACGTCCATTTTTTCCTGCATCCGGGCGATCTTCCGCTCCCAGCGATCGCCGCGGTCCCCGCGGTGTTCCCAGTCAAGCATCGGTCCATCTCCTGCATAGGAATGACGCCACCCGCCGAACCTTCCTCTCGCAATCAGAAAGCCCAGCATCAGCAGGCCCAGCGGCCACCACCAAATGAACCCCAAAATCATCAGAATGAGAGGCATGGCTTATGTCCTCGGTTGTGAATGTAACGAACATTTACATTAGTCGCAGCCGCTGTCAAGGCTCTTTTCACCTCTTCGCCGCCGGACTGACGCCGAGCCCGCGCAAATAGACCAGCGTGTGCGCTTCCAGAAGTTCCGCCGGCGTCATCGGCAATGCACGTTGCGCGCCGTCGCCGCGTCCGAACAGCGACGCGACGCCGTGTGCCATAGTCCAGACGTGGAGCGCGACCATCAGGGCCGGCGGGCGGCCGGCGGCGGGCATTGCGGCGCAGAGTTTGTCGGCGGCGCCGCGCAACACCGCGAACGCCCGTTCGCCGGCTTCCCGCAGCGCTGGATTGGCGCCGACTGGCACCCCGGCCTCGAACATCGCCGAGTAGAATGCCGGCTGAGAGCGGGCGAATTCGAGATAGGCTTTGCCGAGCCGGTCCAGCGCGGTGAATTCATCCGGGCGCCCGTCGTCCCAGGCGCGCGCAAGCGCCTCGGCGAACTGCTCGAAACCGCGCAGCGCCACATTGGCCATCAACTCGTCGCGATCGCGGAAATGCCGATAGGGCGCCGCCGGGCTGACGCCGGCGAACCGGGCGGCTTCCGCGAAGGTAAATCCCGCCGCCCCTTTTTTGGCGATCAATTCCAGCGCCGCGCGGATCAGCGCCTCGCGCAAATTGCCGTGATGATAGCCGCGCGGCGCCTCCGCCTCGCCCGGCTCGTCTTTGCGCCAGCTCATGTAAAGGATACTTACATGAGACACCGAGAGGAGTTGATGCCGGGTCGCTTCCTCGGTTAATCTGAATCCGGGTCATCGGCGCGAGACATCACCATGAAAAAGATCGGCTTCCTCTCTTTCGGCCACTGGACGCCCTCGCTTCAGTCGAAGACCCGCTCAGCCTCCGACGCCCTGCTGCAATCGATCGACCTCGCCGTCGCGGCTGAGGAACTGGGCGCTGACGGGGCCTATTTTCGCGTCCACCACTTCGCCCGCCAGCTCGCCTCGCCCTTCCCGCTCCTCGCCGCCGTCGGCGCGAAGACCCGGCGGATCGAGATCGGCACCGCGGTCATCGACATGCGCTACGAGAACCCGCTCTACATGGCCGAGGACGCAGGCGCGGCCGACCTGATCGCCGGCGGCCGCCTGCAGCTCGGCATCAGCCGCGGCTCCCCCGAGCAGGCGATCGAGGGGTGGCGCCACTTCGGTTATCGCCCGGCGGAGGGTGAGAGCGACGCCGAGATGGGCCGGCGCCACGCCGAGGTCCTGCTCGAGGTTTTGCGCGGCGAGGGTTTTGCCCAGCCGAACCCGCGGCCGATGTTCGCCAACCCGCCGGGCCTGTTGCGCCTCGAGCCCTATTCAGAGGGCCTGCGCGAGCGAATCTGGTGGGGCGCCGGCTCCAACGCCACTGCGGCCTGGGCGGCGAAGCTCGGCATGAATTTGCAGTCTTCGACGCTCAAGGACGACGAGACCGGCGAGCCGTTCCACGTCCAGCAGGCGGCGCAAATCCGGACCTTCCGCGACGCCTGGAAAGAGATTGGCCATGGGCGCGAGCCGCGCGTCTCGGTAAGCCGCAGCATCTTCCCGCTGATCGATGATCGGGACCATGCCTATTTCGGCCGCGAGGGCCAGGAAGCGGACCAGATCGGCTTTATTGGCCCAAACACTCGGGCGATCTTCGGCCGCGGCTATGCCGCCGAGCCTGACCGCCTCATCGAAGAGCTCAGAACCGACGAGGCCATCGCGGCGTCAGACACGCTGCTTCTGACCATCCCCAACCAGCTCGGGGTCGCGTATTGCGCCCATGTCATTGAGGCGATCCTCAAACAGGTCGCCCCAGCCTTGGGCTGGCGCTGAGAGCGGGCAATTCGAGCCCATTAATCCGGGCCCACGACCCTTGTTTTCGCTCAAACGTCGCAGGATGGATTGCTTCGCTTCGTTCGCAATGACTGGCGACCGGGCGTCGCCTACGATGCGGCGACGGCGTGTTTCTTTGGCGCGCCGTAGGTATCCGGGATCTTGTCGGCGAAGGCGGCGACCAGTTCGTCGTTCTCCGTCTCCTCGGGGGTGAAGGGATGCGTCGCTTCGTCGACATAGGTCTTGTTCGCGGGATCAGCGAGGACCCGCTTCTTGATGCTGTGATAGCGCCACCCGACGGTCAGCCATTGCGCCACCACGGAGACGAACTCGACCGCCCGGACGGGATAGAAGATCAGCGGATTGACGATCTTCATGCCATGCCGGCGGCTTGTCCGCCTCTTGCGTCGGACGATGCCGCATTGGAGCGGGTGAACGCCCTCGATCCGCAAGGCGGAGGAGAAGGCCGTCATCACATCGGCGATCTTGTTCATCCTCAAGCCCGTGGCGGCGGCGCGCTTGAGCACCGTCTCGACATGCTCGTCGGTGTAGTAGCGCTTCCAGGCGTCGCGATAGGTCTTGTTCCAGACCTCGTTCGACATCAGCGGATGGCTCGTGCAGACATGCTCGACGTCGTATTTGTTCATGTCCGGGTCCATCGGGACCCCTTTGAGATAAAGGACTTTGTGATCCTCTGAGCCGGGAAGCGGCGTCAGGCAGAAGAATTCGAGGATGTCGAGCGGCAGCTCTTTCTTGATGATGTCGATGTCGCGGGCGACCGATTTGGGCGTGTCAGTCGGAAAACCGATGATGAAACCAGCCCAGGTCATCACCTTCTGCTTTCGCCACGCCTGCAGCATGACCCGGTATTCCCAGATCTTGTTCTGCCGCTTCTTGGCGCCCTGGAGAGACTCCGGATTGATGCTCTCAAGCCCGATGAACACCTGATTGCAGCCGGCCCGCGCCGCCTTCTCGATGAAGCCCGGAATCCTGTGACAGAGCGTGTCGACCTGGAGGATCAGCTTGATCGGGACGCCCTTGTTCTCCCGGAGGTCGATCAGCCGGTCGAGGATCGTCTCCCAGTTGCGGTTGCGGGCGAAATTGTCGTCGGTGACGAAATAGTGAGTGATCCCCTGGGCGTGATTGGCGCGCACGATCGCTTCGACGTCATCGGCGCTCCGATAACGCGATTTGCGGCCCTGGACGTTGATGATGGTGCAGAAGCTGCACTGGAAGGGACAGCCGCGCCCGGCGTCGAAGCAGGCGTGATGGCCGACGATCCGCCCGATCACTTTCTTCGGCAGCACGGGAATCGCCGCCGCCTCCATGCCGGGCATGTCATGCAGGTAGTTGTAGACGGACTTCGCCTGGCCGGCGGCGATGTCGCGGAGGAGGTCGGCCATCCGGCCTTCGCCCTCGCCAGCGTAAAGGGTGACGCCCAAGGCCTGGGCTTCCTTGAGATCCGCCGGCAGCTCCGGCAGCATCGATATGCAGCCCGAGACATGAAACCCGCCGATCACGACGGGGACGTCGAGCTTGCGGAAGGCGCGCGCGAGATCGAGCGCACGGGGAAACTGGTTCGACTGGACGCCGACGAGGCCGATGAATCCGCCTCCCCCGTCCTTGATCCGCTTCGCCATCGCCTTGACGTCGATGATCTTGTTGCACTCGTCATAGGCCTCGAGCTCGATGTCTACGTCGGGACCGAGCGCCTTCTCTTCGGCACAAGCGGCCAGGAGCCCGTAGACGCTGGCAAGGCTGTTCGAAGGGATGGTGGAGAGCCACCATTGGATCACGTAGCCGTCGTCATCATAATGGGACGGCTTGATGAGGATGACCCTGAACGTCTGCTTGCCCATGCCCCGCCCTGTTCCGCCGCACGAGACCGCGCCGATCCGTTCGGCCGCGACACGCGTTAGTCATAACCGATCCGAATCTGCTCCCGGCCCTTGGGAGTCCGACCCCCACACTACCCGTTTTGCTCCGGCGATCCAAGGAGCGATCCCGGCCCGCGCACAGGGTTCAAATGCCCCGCCAATAGCTCGGCGCAGGCGTCCGCGAGCTGGTCGAAGTGCGAAATCACCCGGTCCGGGCCAAGTTCGGCGACCGGGACGTCGCTATAGCCGAAGTCGACCGCGATCACGGGCAGGCCCGCGGCCCGGGCGGTCTTGATGTCGGTTGTCGAATCCCCGACCATGATTGCCCGATCGCTCGCGCCACCCGAGGCGGCAATCGTTTTCAGGAGCGGCCTCGGGTCCGGCTTGCCGACGCCGAACGTGTCTTGTCCGCAGACGAAAGCGAACCGCTCGGCGACGCCCAGCCTGGCGATCAGCAGCTTGGCCGAAATTTCGACCTTGTTGGTGCAAACCGCCTGCCGCCAGCCCGAGCGTGCGATGGCTGCGAGTGTCTTGTCCACGCCGGGATAGAGCCTGGTGCGATCGGCGATATGGGCGTTGTAGTACTCAAGATAATCGGTGAACAACGCTTCCAGCGTCGGCGGATCGAGCGTCCTGCCCGAGGCGGCGAAGCCCCGCTCGATCAGCGCCCGGGCGCCGGCGCCGACCAGCGAACCGGCGCTTTCGACCTTGATCGGCTTGAGGCCGTCCCGCGCCAAGAGCCAATTGAGCGTCGCGACGAGGTCCTCGGCCGTGTCGGCGAGCGTCCCGTCGAGATCGTAGACGATGGTCGGTGGGGTCATCGCCATATCAATTCCAGAAATCGGGCGTCGCGGGGCTTAAGATGCCGCCGATCCTGACCGGCGCGATGGCTTTGGTCAGGCCGTCGGGGCCGATCTCGGCGGCGACGGCGCACAAGGTCGCCGGCCCCAGCGCCGGCTCGAACCGGCCGGAGGGAATGCGCAGGGTGAACCGGCGCAGCGGCTCGTCCTTTTCCATGCCAATCACCGAATTATAATCGCCGGTCATGCCGACGTCGGTCATGAAGCCGGTGCCGCCGGCGAGTATCCGATGATCGGCGCTGGGCGCATGGGTATGGGTGCCGACAACGAGGCTCGCTTTGCCGTCGGCGAGATGCGCCGCCGCCCATTTCTCGCTCGTCGCTTCGGCGTGGAAATCGACGAGCGAAGCGTCACATTCCTCGCCAAGCGGGCAAAGCGTAAGCTCGCGCTTGACGGCGGCGAAGGGGTCATCGAGCGCGTCCATGAAGATGCGGCCAAGGACATTGACGATGAGGAGCCGCGCGCCTTTGGCGCTCTCGATCACCGCAGCGCCCCGGCCGGGCGTACCGGCGGGGTAATTGACCGGACGGATCAGGCGCGGCTGGCGCTCAATGAACACGAGCGCCTCGCGCTGGTCGAAGGCGTGATTGCCGAGCGTCACCGCATCGACGCCGACGGCGCGGAAATCCTCGAAAATCGCTTCAGTGAGGCCGAATCCGCCGGCGGCGTTCTCGCCGTTGACGACGATGAAATCGAGCGCCCAGCGGGAGCGCAAAATTGGAACCTGCTCCAGGATGGCGGCGCGGCCCGACCGGCCAACGACGTCGCCGATGAAGAGAAGGCGGATCATCGGGCGGGGAAGAGAATGGTTTCCTGATCGGTCACGATGGCGTCCAGGCTCTGGTCATGGGCCTCATACGGCACTGCGGCGACTTCGCAAACCCCATAGGCGACGCCGACCGCATGAACGGGCTTCATCGCGCGCAAGCCGGCGAGCGTCCGGTCGTAGTAGCCGGCGCCGTAGCCGATGCGATGGCCGCGGCGGTCGAAGCAGGCAAGCGGCACGAAGAGGAGATCCGGATCGACGGCGGGCGCCTCTTCGAGCGGCTCGGCAATCGACATCGCGCCCGAACGGGTCGGGTCGCCCGGCCGCCACAAACGAAATGTGAGCGGCGACCCCCGGCCGACGACGACCGGGAGCGCGGTCGCGAATCCTTGCGCGGCAAGCGTCCTCAAAAGCTCGAGCGTGTCCGGCTCGTCGCGAAAGGCATGGAAGGCGGAGACGGTCTCGGGGCGCCAGAGCCGCGCCAGGCGCAAACCCTCGTCGGCGAGGCGGCGGCTGAAGGCCGCGCGGGCCGCGGGCGCCACCGCCCCTCGCCGGGCGAGAGCCTCGCGGCGCAGGAGCGCCTTCGGATCGATTTTGGGATCGGCGTTGGTCGGGGGCAAAGGCGATCTCGCCGATCCGAAAAGCCGGTGAAAAATAAAGCGCGGAGCCGAGACGGCCGTTGGACGGTGATCCCGGGCGCCTACGTAAGTAGGTGGGAGCCATGTGCCTAAGCCCACGGGCGAAGACAGGGACAGCCCCCATGGGGATCGTACGGCCCCGAGGAATATTGTCCTGACGCGCCACCCAGCTCCGCAGCCTAGCTATGTAGGCGCTCCGCCCACAAATTTCCAGTTCTATGGTCGGGATGCCCCAGCCCCTATGATCGGAAGAGAATCCTGCACGAGCATGACCCGATGACACATCTTGCCCCACCTGCGGCCGCCAGGGCCGCCCCGCTCGGATATTCCGGCGTCGTCAAGACCCAGGCGCAGCAGCGGGCGGAACTGCGCCGCATGCGAACGATCGCCACGATGCTGCTCGTGCTGATGGCGGCGATCTATCTCCTGATGCGCCGCGCGCCGCCGTCCTGGGCCTGGGCGCCCTATCTCGGCGCGTTCGCCGAAGCCGGGATGGTGGGGGCGTGCGCCGACTGGTTCGCCGTCGTCGCGCTGTTTCGCCACCCGCTCGGACTGCCCATTCCTCACACCGCGGTCGTCGCGGAAAACAAGCGCCGGATCGGGCCGGCGCTCGGCCGCTTCATCACCAACAACTTCCTCACTCCCCGCGTCGCCGTTGCGCGCCTCTCGTCGGTCGACTTCGCCGGCCTCGCAGCCCGCTGGCTCGAGGACGAACGCAACGCACGCGGGATCGCCGCCGGCGCCGCGCGCGCGATCCCCTACGCGCTCGACCTTGTTCCCAAGGCAGCCCTTGAGGAGTGGGCCGCCGCCGCAGCGAAACGCGGAATTGAGGCGGTCCCCGCCGCGCCGCTCGCCTCGCGGGTGTTGTCGATCTTGTGGGCGGAAGGCGCTGGCCAGACGCTGCTCGATCAGGGCCTCGATTTCGTCGAGGCGGCGCTCGCGCGCAACAAGGCGATGATCGTCAGAAACGTGTCGCAGAAGTCGTCGCGCTGGATCCCCCGCTGGGTCGACGACATGATCGCCGCCAAAGTCATCAACGGCCTCGCGGAAACCCTCAACGAGATGCGAGACACGGACCATCCCTGGCGCGACGAGGCAAATGCGCAGATTGAAAAATGGATCGACGACCTCGCGCACGATCCCGGAATGCTGGAGAAAGGGGAAGCGCTGAAACGCGATGTCCTCGCCAATCCGGTGTTCGCCGAGCAGTCACGGGCGCTGTGGGACGAACTCGAAGCCGGCCTGAGGGACGATCTGCCCCGTCACGCCGACGCAATCGTCGCCTGGCTCGCCGCCGCCGCCGGGGCGCTCGGCCGGTGGCTTGAACAGGACGAAGCGCGCCGGGCGAGGATCAACCGGCGGCTGAGACTCCTGGCGCTGCGCGCCGTTCTGCCCCGCCGAGCCGAGATCGGCGCCTATATCGCGGCAGTGGTCGACCATTGGGACACCGCGACGCTGGTTGAGCGCCTCGAACTGCAAGTCGGCAAGGACCTGCAATATATCCGCATCAACGGCACGCTGGTGGGCGGACTGGTCGGGCTCCTGATCTTCACGCTGTCGCGGACGTTTGGCTGACGCGAACTTCCTTCCCCAGCTTGGCCGGGGACGGTGGCCGGAGGCCGGATTGGGTGCGGAAAGCAGGGTTCGATCGGCACAGGCTTGCACTGATGGTCTTGCAATCCAACCGGCGTCGCGGCGGTGGGCCACACCCCATCCGGCGCTCCGCTCCACCTTCCCGCGGAGAAGGGGCGGCGCTCAGACTTTCCGCCGCGCGACCGCCAGAGCGGCGTAGCCGCGGAACCGGGTCTCGATCTCGCACGTCAGGCCGCGCTCGGCCGACAGCGCGGCAAGCGCGGCGGCGAGATCGTCGCGCGGGATCACGTCGAAGGCGGCAAGCCAGCCGCGCAATCCGGTC
>CAVYDG010000020.1:0-68260 GCA_963767245.1 uncultured Alphaproteobacteria bacterium | reverse complement strand
CTGAGGGACCTACGCTACTGTTCTAGCGCGCGCGAGAACTTATGGCACTGAGGAATGGCGTCTCGCCCTATGAACCTCGCGCTCGTCCGGGTTGAGGACGCGCATGGTGACGGCGCGCCCGAGACGGTGGCGCGCCGGCCTCCCTCGCGATAGGCAGGCGTCGCAGCATGATCGCGATCTCAATCACGGCAGAGGCCTACGCTGCCATCAAGGCAACGCTGCCGGAGGGCGCGGACTTTGGCCAATCCAGCCCGACGGTCTAGGCGGCGTCAGGATCTGGCTCGAATATAAGTTCGTCGACCGGCTTCGGGCGCTTCGTAGCCCTGGCGAAAGCTACAGCGATGTCATCATTCGTCTGGCGGAAGAAGAGGACGATAGCGAGGAATAGTCGCCTCGAACCCGGCCCTGCAACAATCACATATGCTCCCGGCGGAATGCGTCGTCCTGTCGTCGTCGGAAGAAGATCGAGATGCTGTTCGCCCATCTCAAGCGCATCCTGCGCCTTACACGCCTGCGCCTCAGGGGTCCAAACGGGGCCAATGACGAATTTCTCCTCGCCGCCACGGCCCAAAACCTGGGCCTCGGCGTCCTCATGGGCGTCGCGCCGGGACTGACCGCGATCGCGATGGCGGCCACAATCGCGACCCGCTGGTTCATCGCCCAGCGCGGACTGGTGCTCGGGATTCTCAGCGCCGCCACCGCAACCGGGCAACTGATTTTTCTGCCGCCGGCTGCGTGGATTACCCAGAACTATGGCTGGCGGGCGTCGCTGCTGCCGTTCGTGCTCCAGAACGGCCCGCTCGCAGTCTTGTTCATTCTTTTTTCGCGCGACCGGCCCGCCGATGTCGGGCTTCCGCCGTTCGGCGAGGATAGCGTGCTGCCGGATCCTCCCCCGCCGTCGAGCAATGTCTTCGACGTGAGCTTCGACGCTCTTCGTGCGGCGTCGGGGTCGCTGACGTTCTGGGTTGTAACATTCGCGTTCTTCATCTGCGGCGTCTCGAGCATCGGCTTGATGCCGCATTTCGTCACTTTTTGCGGCGATTTCGGCGTGAGCCGCTCTTCTCCGCCAGCATGCTAGCCATGATCGGCGTTTTCGACCTCATCGGCACCGTTGGCTCGGGCTGGTTGTCGGACCGCTTTGATAATCGCTGGCTGCTCGCCTGGTACTACGGGTTGGGGGGCCCTTCGCTCATCTGGCTTCCATTCTCCGGCTTTTCCTTGTTCGGACTTTCGATGTTCGCCATGCTTTTTGGCCTCGATTTCGTCGCCACGGTTCCTCCCTCCGTTCGGCTGACAGCGCAGGAATTCGGACGAGAGCGAGCCCCGGTCGTGTTCGGCTGGTGTTTCGCGGCTCATCAATTGGGCGCCGGCGCGATGGCTTTTGCAGCCGACCTTTCGCGCGACACGCTCGCAACTTATCTGCCCGCATTCCTGGTCGCTGGCGCACTCTGCATCGTCGCCGCGACGTCCTTCTATCTTCTGCGCAACCGGCCGGGACAGGCGGCGCTTGCGGCCGCGGCGGGTTAGGACGCCATCTTCCGTGAAAAGGCAGTCAAACGAGGGCGGCGTTCCACGCTGCCGCGCGGCTGGCGACGATCTTCAGCACGTCGTGAACTAATCCGCGGGCGAGCGCCGCAGAATTGGCCAACCTTGACATCGCTTCACCGCGCAGCGAGATCTCCGCTTCCAAATGGGGCCGGCTCTGCGTGCCGCCGCTGCTCTTTGCTCTCTTCCTTGGAACTTTCGCAATCGGCACGACCGAGTTTGCGGTCGTCGGACTGTTGCCGGATATCGCGGAAAGCCTCGGGGCCAGCATTTCGCAGACCGGCTTGCTCGTCAGCGTTTATGCGCTCGGCGTCGCCGTCGGCGGCCCAGCGGTTGTCGCCATCACGACGTCGCAGTCACGCAAGCGGACGCTTCTGCAACTTTGCGCGATCTTTGTTGTCGGGCATGCTTTGGCCGCGCTCGCGCCGGACTATGGCCTGCTGATGGGCGCGAGGGTCCTGGCGGCTGTTTCGCACGCCTCCTTTCTTGGGATTGCTGCGATCGTCGCGGCGGCGAGCGTTCCTTCCGAGCGGAGCGCCCGTGCGGTGTCTCTCGTGTGGCTAGGTTTCTCGGCTGCGAGCCTGGTCGGCGTGCCTGGCGCGACAGCGATCGGCCACGTGCTCGGCTGGCGCGCTGCCTTCTGGATGTTGGCGGCGATTGGCGTAGTTGCCGGACTGGCTCTTCAGCTCTGGATGCCAGCAGCGCCGAGGGGTAAAGCGACAAGTCTTGGTCAGGAGATCGTCGCCCTGCGGCGTCCGCAAGTGCTGCTCGCAATGGCGATGAGCCTTCTGGTCTGCGCTTCGACTTTCGCCGTTTTCACCTATGTCGCCCCGATCCTTCTGGAGGAAACACGCATTTCAGCCGAGTTCCTGCCTCCCATGTTGCTGCTCTTCGGCGTCGGCGGCGCGGGTGGCATGGTGGTTGGCGGACGGCTTGGCGATTGGAAGCCATTGGAGGCTGTCGCCGCGCTCTCGTTTGCTTACGCGATCTTCTACCTGGGCCTGACTGCGATCGTTGACAGCACTCCGCTCATCGCCGGCGCGATGATCCTTTGGGGTTTTCTTTTCCTCGCCCCGTGCGTTCCGCTCCAGACGCGAGTCGTGAGGAAGGCGATCGACGGACCAAACCTGGCCTCGACGCTCAATCAGTCCGCCTTCAACGTGGGCAACGCAATTGGGCCCACGCTCGGCGCAGCGGCCCTTTTCCTTGGCTTCGGCTATCGCATGTTCCCCTGGATCGGGGCGGGACTAGCGCTTCTCTGTGCCGTGACCGCGGTTTATTCTCGCTCGCTCGAGGGCAAAGAGGCGGTTCCAATAAACAAGCCTCATACCGAGGAGTAGGCGGAGCACAGTGCCCAGCACAGTCGAGCGCCTTCCATCGAACCCCAACTGGAAACAGGAGGCTGACCGGTCGTCGGCGCGACGGGAACTTCCGCTCAGCGTCGATTTGAGCTGCTCGCGACGCCGTACAGATATGACCGCTAGTTGCGCATTTGAGACGTTTGAGGCGACGTCTCGAATCGGTAGAGTTGAAGTGTGGCGCGGTGACGTTAGGCCGAGCATGTCTGTTTCCGCCCCTTTCGTCTGGCGGTGCCTTAGTGGCTCAACCGTAGCTCCGGTTCCATACCCCGCTCATCGAACCGGACGTGCGGATTTCCCGCATCCGGCTCTCGGACAAGACCTCACGCTGTCTATCGCGTGCGACGCCATCGGCGACTTCTGAACAACATGCGGAGTTGATAGGTTTCCCAATCTCCATGTCCTTCGCCACGTGCTGCGTCAGTCTTGAACTGAGGTCCCTTCCCTCCGCCGGAGTTACCCGGTTTCTGCGGTACTACGAACCTCTCCGCCACCCCAGAGCGCCCAGCCTGTCCCTCACGGGCGTCCGGTTGGTCCTGTCATCCCTGACCTGACCACGCTTTGGGGCTTCCCGTGTTGCGCGCGCTTTCCTTGTGTGCGTGCTGCCGCCACTACCCCGGTGCAGCGACTGGGCGTCGTTCTCGCTCATCTCACCCAGCCGTAACAGCCTTCCCCGATAACGTTGTCGGGTCGGCCTGCACATCGTCCTTTTCGAGGCCTGCTCAGCGTATCGCGGTAGGGACGCCCATTGCTGGGCGCCCCCGCACAGATCCGGACGGGCCCAATTCGGGCATCCGGCTCCTACCTAGGGTGTTTGACGTCAAAGCGCACGTCGGGCCAAGGATGAAGGATGTGCGGCTGGGGGAGCCAGTCATCGGCGAGCTTCGTCATACGCTCCCATGTGAAGCCGTCTTTCTGGCTGCGTCGCCGAAGCGCTCGTCGCCAGAGGTCGGTCACGTAGTGCCGGAACGCAGAGAGCGCCCTGCTGTTGGTTGGGACTGCGTAGTAAGCAAAGTGGCCTGTCACGACCTGCTTCAACCACTGGCCCTGGTTAGGGATGGGTTGATGCATTCGACGCCGTAGCTCCGCCTTGATGCCCTTCAGCTTCGCCCGCATGCGGTCGCGCCGGGTCTTCCGGTGGAGTTGGAAGGATCCCCGGCGTGATTTGCCGCAGATGAAGGTGAAGCCCAAGAACGCAAAGGTCTCCGGTTTGCCGAGCCCACGTCGCTTGCGGTCGACCGCCGCAAAGCGGCCGAACTCAATCAGGCGGGTCTTGTCCGGGTGGAGTGACAGCGCAAATTCCCCGAGCCTTTCGCGCATTGCATCAAGGAAACGATGTGCGTCGCCCTCACGCTCGAAGCCGACGACCAGATCGTCCGCGTAACGAACGACGATCATGTCGCCTTGAGCCTCCCGCCGTCTCCAGCGCTCAGCCCAAAGATCGAAACAGTAATGCAGGTAGATGTTGGCAAGGAGCGGCGAAATCACCAAACCTTGTCCCGTTCCCCTGTCATCGACCGTCACGACCCCATCTTCGAGTATGCCCGCCTTAAGCCACTTCTGGATCAGGCGGATGATGCGCTTGTCGCCGACCCTATGTTCCAGGAAGCGGACCAACCAATCTTGGCTGACGGCCCCGAAGAAATTTTGGATGTCGGCGTCAAGTATCCAGTTCACTTTCCGTATCTTGATCGCCGTCGACAGCGCGTCCAACGCATCGTGCGGCCCTCGCCCGGGTCGGAACCCGTACGAGAAACCGCAGAAGTCGCCTTCATAGATGGCATTGAGCGTCATGACGGTTGCACCCTGCACGATCTTGTCTTCCAGGGCGGCGATCGCGAGCGGCCGCTGCTTCCCATCGGCCTTCGGTATGTACGTCCGGCGCGACGGTTGCGGTCGATAAGCTCCCCGGTGGACCCGTCCATGAAGATCGTCGATCCTCGGTTCGAGGTCCGCCTCGTAGTCATGCCACGCCATGCCATCCACACCGGGGGCGGTTTTGCGCTTAAGCGCGTAGAACGCAGTCCGGAGCGTGTCGGCATCGATGTGGTGGAGGAGCGCGGTGAACTGTCCCTTCTTCCTTCGCCTTGCGGCTTCCCGTACGCGGTCCAGCGCCTGGGTCACGCGCGCCCGGCTCTGGGTCCGGTGCGTGCTTTGCTGGTCCGCGTTCCCCTTGGTCCCCGGCCTTGGCTCCGCCGGCTCCTCAGCCAGTCGCCCGGCTTTGTTCGTCGGCTTCGTGGCTACTCTGCCGGAGTCTGACTTCTCTGGGTCGTGCATCGGCGGCTACGGCTCCTCACCTTCCCGTCGCGGACCACGTGACCCCAAAGGGCCTATGGCCGATCCAGAGATCTCCCGGTTCCCGCGCAAGGAGCGTCCATACATGCCAGGGTCTTAGACCACGCCGGGTCGGGCGGGCGCTCGCGTTAGCGCTCCCGTCCATATTGCCTTCCGATGAGTAAACGGCGTCGGCACCCGGGATGACAACGGTTTCGCGGCTCAATGGCTGGCCTATATGCTCCCCTGCCGACGCTTCGCCGACGTCCTCGCGGGCGCCCGCGCACGGCTTGGGGCCGATGTGGGTCGCTACTCCTTCATCGCAGTGGACTTTCACCACCTACTCCTTGCCGGTCTCCCGGCGCACTCACTCGCGTTGCGGCCCGCACACTCGCGCGGTCACCTATACGTGACCAGCTACACCGAAGGCTTCAGCCACTTCGTTACCTCCATGACTGCTCCGGTTGCTTCCGGCTGGAGCGATCTGGCCGGGTGGGGCTCGCACCCACTGGAAAGCGCCGCCTTGTCACGGCGCACACGAGAAGCGGACATTGCGGACCGCGGCCGTAGTCAGGGCACAATGCCGCGGCAAGCCCATGCGACGTTTGCAAAAGACCTCGGACCGTCGGGCCGGCCGGCCTCGTAGGCGTCACGCACAGCGGTGTCGGTGCGCGTCCGCTCTGCCGCGTCGAGCATGGCCACATATTTGCCCAGCGGCCCTTCGCCAGCGGCAATTGGCGCCCAATAGTCGTCGAAGCTTTGGTAGTCCATGCGAATCATCAGTTGGGTTTCGGCAACATCCAGGAGTCCCTGCTCAACAAAGGTCCGTTTCATTTCGCCCGGTTGCATCATCGGTTGGAAGCAATATCGGCCGCGTAGCTGGCGCCCGCTTTCGCTGAGTGCCGCGACCGTGTCG
Organism: uncultured Alphaproteobacteria bacterium; assembly: GCA_963767245.1. GTDB lineage: Bacteria > Pseudomonadota > Alphaproteobacteria > Rhizobiales > Beijerinckiaceae > Roseiarcus. Next base: position 62,167 of record CAVYDG010000020.1, on the reverse strand, counting down.
ACCATCATTCGCATCCCGGGCATGCCGCCAAAATGATCCCACACGGCTGCCGCAACCACGCCACCCTGTCGCACGACCCGGCGCATCTCAGCGACCGCTTTGCCGGCCTCAGGGACGAAATGGAGGACGAGCAACGCCAAGGAGCGGTCAAACGCACCGTTTTCGAAGGGCAACTCGCAAGCATCCCCCTGCCGGATATTTATGCGCGGGTCGCTATTGCGCCTAGTTGCCTCCTCGACGAAGACCGGCGAGTAGTCGATCTGCTGATTCCTGGCGAAGCCGCCCACCAAAACGAGATGATGTCGCCCGCCGTAACGGAATGATGCCGCCCACCAAAACGAGATGATGCCGCCCACCGGAACGGAATAATGCCGCCCGGGGTTTTTTGACGGCGACGAGCGCCTCCGCTGGCCTGTTTAGGGTCGCTCCTTTGGCAATCCAAGGGAGCGATCGATGCCAGCGGAAAGAGTTTCGATGCGCCAGGCGCGCGAGATCATTCGTCTGAAGTTTTCAGTCAGCCTGCCGACGCGCGAGATCGCGCGGCGTCTCGGCCTCGCGCCTTCGACGGTTCGAGAGACGTTGGTCCGTTTGGAGAGCGCTGGGCTTTCTTGGCCGTTGCCGGAGGGGATCGGCGACGCCGAACTGGAGGCGGCGCTTTACGCCAATCGTAAAAGCAAACGGGGACACCGCCGCCATGCCGAGCCGGATTGGCCCGCGGTCCATCGAGAGTTGAAGCGCAAGCACGTCACTCTGCTGATCGTCTGGGACGAATATGTCGCGGCCAACCCCGGCGGCTACAGCTATTCGCGGTTTTGCGAACTCTATCGCGGCTTTGAAGCGAAGCTGTCGCCGACGATGCGGCAGACGCACGCGGCGGGCGAACGATTGTTCGTCGATTACGCGGGCGACGGGGTCCCGGTTGTCGTTGACCGGCTCACCGGGGAAATCCGCATGGCGCAGATCTTCGTCGCCGTGCTCGGCGCCTCGAGCTTCACCTTCGCGCACGCGAGTTGGACGCAGGCGCTCCCCGACTGGATCGACGCCCATGTGCGCGCGCTCGAGGCGATCGGCGGCGTCCCGCAATTGCTCGTGCCGGACAATACGAAGACCGCCGTCATCAAGGCCTGCCTTTACGATCCTCAGGTCAATCGGACCTATGCCGAAATGGCGGCGCATTACGGAGCCGCCATTTTGCCGGCGCGGCCCCGGCGGCCCCGGGACAAAGCCAAGGTTGAGCAGGCCGTGCTCATCGTCGAGCGATGGCTGCTCGGGCGGCTGCGTCACCGAACCTTTTACAGCCTGCTGGACGTCAACGCGGCGATCGCCGATCTCATGACGCACCTCAATGAACACCACCCGATCCGCCGGCTCGGCGCAACGCGCCGGCAATTGCTGGAGGAGGTCGATCGCCCGGCGCTGACGTCGCTGCCAGCTGAGCCGTACGAGTTCTCCGAATGGCGGACATGCCGCGTCGGCATCGACTATCACGTCGAGGTCGCCGCCCATTATTACAGTGTGCCCCATCGCTTCGCCCGCGCCGAGGTCGACGCGCGGCTGACGGTGCGGACCGTCGAGATTTTCCTCAAGGGCGAGCGGATCGCCGCGCATGTGCGCGCCAGCGGCAACCATAAGCACACCACCGTCTCCGAGCACATGCCGTCCAGCCATCGGCGCTACGCCGGCTGGACGATCGAGCGTATCCGCGCCGATGCGCGCCTGATCGGGGCGGCGACGGCGGCCCTGTGCGAACTGATCCTTGAGGCGCGACCGCATCCCGAGCAGGGCTTTCGCGCCTGCCTAGGCATCGTCCGGCTCGCGGGTCCCCATGGCGCCGAGCGCCTAGAAGCCGCCGCCGAACGCGCCATCAACATCGGCGCGCGGACCTACGGCTCGGTCAAATCCATCCTCGACAACAACCTCGACCGGCGTCCCGCGCGCCAGCGCTCCACGGACGGAACGCCGATCCTGCACGCCAACATCCGTGGGCCGCGCTACTACAATTAGGAGAAACGACTTGCTCAAGCATCCCACCCTCGATCAACTCAGCGCTCTTGGCCTGCATGGCATGGCCAAGGCCTTCGCCGAACTCGTCGCCAACGGGGAAGCCGGAGGCCTCGGCCATCACGAATGGCTCGGGCTTCTGCTCGATCGCGAGGCGTCCTGGCGACAGGACAAGCGCTTCGCGGCGCGGCTGCGCGTCGCCAAACTGCGCCAACAGGCCAGCGTCGAAGATATCGATTATCGAAGTCCCCGCGGCCTTGACCGCGCGCGGTTCCAAAAGCTGGTCGAGGGCGAGTGGATCAACGCCCATGACAATTTGGTTCTCGTCGGGCCGACAGGCGTCGGCAAAAGTTGGCTGGCCTCAGCGCTTGGCCACAAAGCCTGTCGCGACAATCGGTCGGTCCTCTACCAGCGGGCGCCCCGTCTGTTTGAGGACCTCGCGCTGGCCCGCGGCGACGGGCGTCATCCCCGCATCTTACGCAACCTCGGCCGAGCCGACCTTTTGATCCTCGATGACTGGGGGCTTGAGCCGCTCGACGCAGCCGCGCGCCATGATCTGCTGGAAATCTTCGAAGAGCGCTACGGACGCCGCTCCACGGTGATCACCTCCCAGCTTCCGATCGACCGTTGGCACGAAATCATCGGCGATCCAACCTACGCCGACGCCATTCTGGACCGTCTCGTCCACAACGCTCATCGCATCGAGCTCGCCGGCGAAAGCCTGCGTCGGACCCAAGCAAAGCAATCGAGGAAGGCTTGACCCAACACCATAGCCGGTGACAACAATCCATCGGCCAGCGAGGCGCGCGACCCGGGCGGCATCATTCCGTTACGGTGGGCGGCATCATTCAGGAATCCCGGGCGGCATTATCCCGTTACACCCGGGCGGCTTCGTCGGAATCGGCAAGTCGATCGCCACAATCTCCCTGAGACCGGCTGTCCTGGCGAGCGCGAAGGTCAGGCTGCCGTTGCCGCAGCCGACGTCAATAATCTTTTCATCTTCCGCAAGCCCAGCAAAATCGATGAGTAGGGGTGCTAAGCAAACTCCCTCAGCTTGACCAACGAATCGCAGGTGTGATTCGATCTTCGCGTTGATTCGCGGAGGCGGGGCGTGGCGGGCAAATCTCGGGTAACGGCGGGTGACCAACAGCGCAACGCACTGCTGACGTTAGCCCATTCACGCGATCGAGGCGAGGCTGATCGGGCGCGGGCGATATTGCTGACGTTGTCGGGATGGACCAGCCCGCGCATTGCGGAAGCCTTCAGCGTGCGCGAAGACACGGTGCGTCTTTGGCGCAGCGAGTTCGCGCGCGGCGGTGTCGAGGCGTTGAAGGCGACCGTGGCGCTCGGCCCGCCACCGGTAAAGACCGAAGCCGCGCTGCGTGTCGTCGCGCCTCTGCTCGAAGCTCCCGTCGCCGACCGGCCCAACTGGACGATCCCGCGCCTCATGGCCGAGATCGAGGCGCGCGAGGGCGTCAAGATCGGCAAGTCGCAGTTGTCCAAGGCGTTGCGAAAAAAAACTTCCGTTGGCGGCGGCCCCGGCACACGCTGAAAGGCCGCCAGATTGCCGCCGAGATCGAACGCGTGGGACTGCGCCTTCAACTGCGCAAGGCTCAGGCCGAAGCCGGCGACATCATCCTCCTCTACGGCGACGAGAGCGAGGCCCTGACGCACCCTTATCTGGCGCGGGCGTGGGCCTTGCGCGGTGCGGACCTGCGGGCGCCGGCGCCGGGTCAGGCCAAGAAAGTGGCGATAATCGGCTCACTCGATCATGTCACGCGCCAGTTGATTGTGCATACGAGCCAGACCAAGCGCAGCCGCGACTTCATCGCTCACCTCGAGCAACTCGACCCCCTGTTCGGTCCTCAACCAGGACGGGCAATAAAACCGTCGTACTGGTCGAGGACAACGGGCCGATCCATGTCAGCAAGCTCACTCTTAAAGCCATCGAGGCGCGCAAACACTGGCTCACCGTCGAGTGGCTGCCAAAATACGCACCCGAACTCAACGACATCGAGGTTGTCTGGCACGATCTCAAGGCGCGCCATCTGGCCCATCAGACCTTCGCTGATGCCGACGTCCTCGACCGCGCAATCCACGCAGCCGTGGCTGCCCTGAACCGGGAGCGAACTGTCAATCCGTTGGTCATTCAAAAAATCTCTGCTTAGTTTTTGGCTCCAGCGGCCCATGAGTTGCTCATATGCGACCGCGTCGTGGATGTTGAAGCTTGATGTCATCGAAGCCTCCATAGGTTGAAGCTTTGTGAGACCCGGACAGGATTGCAGCTAAGGGACCGAGTAATCCCTATTGTTGGAATGACCGAAAAGGCTCCTCGTGGCCCGCAGGGCTGATGGTGTTCACGTCGCTTCGGGCGGGTGATCTCATAATCAGTTGTTGGGGAGTCCGGCGCGGCTACGCTGCGACCGGCCGAAATGGCCGCTATTGGCGCTCACCGGACGGCTCGAATCGACGTTTAGCGGACATTGCGGATCGCTGCCTTGACGTTACAGTTGATGCGACGACGGCTCCGAGTTCCACATCCACGGGGCACCGTTATACTTTGGCCCGTCGGATCAACCATCAGCCGAACCATTGGGGCTAGAGCGGTTTCAAGAGGTTGGCCGTCAGCGCCGGACCAGGCGATGTAGCCGTCGGGCCGGATTAGGACGGCGTCGATGTCCTCATCGGTCTTGGCCGCGACCTGGTCAACCCTGCCGGCCCGGCGGCCAATCGACCTCGGTGTGTCGTCGAAGGAAAGTAGCAGACCCCGGCCAGAGTGCATCAATCGGCTCAGCCGGGTCGGGCATCCTCGGTGGTCAAGTCCAAGTCGATCATGCGAGGGCCAACGCAGGGGAGAGCTTGCCGAACATCAACCGGTACAGATCGCCTTCAAGGGGGGCCAGGACGCTAAAGAATCCTCCGGCGGACTTGAGGTGCTGACTGAAATGTTCCCGCGTGCTCAGGACCTCAGCGGACCGCGACGCGAGGGTGATGTCAGCGACCACGCCGGACATCCTGCCCGCGTCGCCGGGGAAAGGAACGCCCAGCAGCTTGCGGACGGTGCTATGGCCACCGTCGCATGCCACAAGATAGCTGCCCCGAATGTCCCCGACCGTAACGCCGTCGGCGTCCTGCGCCACTGCCGAAACCTCGTATCCGCGAAGCACCGGTACGCCTTGGCTGACGAGGCGCTATTCGAGGAAAGCCTCGAACCTGGCCTGCGGGATAGCGACCGGGTACGGGTAGCGGGTACGCCACGGCCGGCAATCCAACTCCGCCGGAAGCCCCGCGAAATGTCCACCGAACTTGCCGCGGGGCAACGCCTTGTCGAGCAAGGGATCCAAGAACCCGCTCAGATCAAGCACCTCGGCGGTGCGCGGTTGAAGCGCTCCCGCCCGCGACTGTGCGCTGCGCGTGTGCTGCTTTTCGAGGACCACGGCCGATATCCAACCGGTAAATCTGCGAAGGCCTGCGATTTCACGCTACGCGCCCTCAGATTTCAGCTCCAGATCGGCGAGCAGCAGCGATGATCCCTGCGCATGCTTCAGCGTCTGAGAGAGCCTCGTGGTGGTTTAGCGGCAGGCCGAGGTATCTGCAAACGTTCGTAAGACTGGTAGGACGGATATCCCAAACTCGCCGCGCGAGTTTCACTGTGCAGACATAGGGAATCTCTGGCGGCGGGATCTTCGCCACTCGGCAGCAGGATTCAAGAACGCGTCGGTCAAAGCTGACGCCATGGCAGGCGATAAAATCTGCGTCGAGAAGCAAATCTCGATTCTGGGCCACAGCGCTTCAAAAGTAGGCTGTCGTTGAACATGTTCCCAGGTGATGCCGTGTACGGGCGTGAAGAAGAAAGAACTTCTCGTAGGGCGAATCAGGTAATAGTTGCAATTCACGATCTTAGTGCCGGAAACGCGAACGAGACCGACCGCGCAAGCGCTATCGGGCCCGTGATCGGCCGTCTCGAAATCGATCGCTACGAAGGTCAAGGCGTCCCCCCTGAGGTCGCGACGCAGCAGTTTGGTTGCTGCTGGCACCTCCGTGGACGAAGCGTGTAGTTCCATCTAGGGCATACAACATGAGCTGTCAGCCTTAGCCCCTCGATATCCTCGCCCGTTACTTTTCGTCCTCTCGCATAAAAACGTTCGTCCAAGAAGGCTTTGACACTCAATCCGGTCACCGTCCTCGTTCCCCTGATGTACCCCAGCATAACTTCCAGAGTCCTCAGGGGCTTTCCCTCCCAGTTCTTGCTGATGAAGCTGAAGAGCCGGTGCTCGATAGGATTCCACTTCGAACACCCCGTCGGGTAGTGACAGACGGTCACCGTCAGACCAAATTCATCGCAGAGCTTCTCTTGAAGGCTCAGCTTCCATGCCCGCGCCCGGCAGCCGTTGCTCCCGCCGCTATCTGCCAAGATGAGTAATGCGCCTGCTCCTTGATACCTGCGACGGCCGTCGCCCTCCCACCACCGCGCAATGGAGTGCACGGCGAATTGCGGGGTATCGTTCGAAACTCCGACGTAGACATAGCCCTCATTTCTCGTGGGGTCGTACACACCAAAAGGCACTGCCCGGCCCTTCGCCGCCCCGGGGAAGTCATGCTCGTTGACCTCTTCTGCCTGCCTGCGCCACGTTTGCCCCTTGTTCCTGAAATCACCTATTAACTCCTTCTTCTTTGTATCGATGCTAATAATGGGCAAACCGGCCGTGATAAATTGTTGCTTCTGGGACGCGATGTACTTGAACTGTTCGTCCCTGTCGGGGCATCCTGACATGCCCTGCTTCCTTTTGTTCGCCTTCAGGGAGAAACCCATCTTTTTGAGCAAGCGAGCAACCGTACTACTGCTCGCTTGATGTCCTTCGTCTGCGAGCCTCCCGCTCAACCTGCTTAGACTGCTTCGGATCCACTTCTGTTCGGTCATCGGATCGCCCGCGACCTCGTCCTTGAGCATCTGTTCCAATGCCACGACGATCATTGGATCCTTTTGCTCAGTAAACTTCCGCCCTCCACCAGGTTGGCGTATCCGGTGCCACGTGCCGCCGATGGCCCTTGTGGGCCGCGCTTGTGGCAGCAGTTCCAACTCATTCATTTCATCGTTGCATTTAAATCTACAGGATTGCTCCACGCTAGCTCGCCCCAACGAGTACGACATGAGCTTTTTCTTTTGACTGTCCCGTATAAAAATGACGAACTGGTCTTTTCGAAGTGCCTCCTCATACTGCTTGGTTAGCGATACCTGCCCGCCTGTATTCAATTCTTTTTTGAAAGTCTTGTACGGATACGCGAAGATTTTTCCGTCCGTCACGTCGAAGAGCAAGACAGGTTCCTTCTCCTCGTGGCGCCAGTAGATCTCAAGAATGCGGTCGCAGTGCGTCTCAATAGCTCCAAGGTATTTATCCTTGGTGCGCACCTTGACTTGTTGGCTTCCCATGAGTGTCACCATATCTGTCAATCAGCAGGATATCATGTATCAGTTGAGTCAAATTCGCCGCCTTGACGCAACCGCATTCACACCTTTCGATGATTCAATTTGCCGCACAGGATTGTTGTACCTCGTACCCTCTTGCGAGCACGTTTCATTCAGATCGCAGAGCCGATCTTGAGACGTGCTGGTGCACTGGGGCTGCGTGGTCGCGTTCGACGCCGAGCGCGTTTTTTGTGCATCACACCCCAATCCCTCAAGACGTTCGCCAGGCAGGCCCGCGAGCGCATGCGGACCGAGTCGGGCGGCTACCGCCGCGATTACCTTCGCGCACTGGCCCAGCGCGTCGAAGTCGACGCCCAAGAACTTCGCATCATGGGGTCGAAAAGCGTACTGCTGCGCACGCTTGTCGCCGCTTCAAGCGTTTTGGCGTGCCCAGTTCTGTACCGAAGTGGCGCGCCCGACGGGATTCGAACCTGTGACCTTCGTCTTCCGAGAGCGACGTCTCGTCATCGACCAAATGTCCGTGACCCATTGCCAGACCGTCGGCGAATGGCCGCCGTTTGCGCATTCCCGCCGTACTGTTCCGGAGCGGGAAAGCGTTCCCAGTTGCGCGCTAAAGTCCGTCGGTCAACGGGAAAGGCTATGGGCCCGCTCCATTTCGTCCGCCAGCTTTCTGAGAAGCGCCGGCTCGAACTCGGTCGTTTGACCCCATTTCATGACGCGAGAGCCCCCGAATGATTTCCGCTTGACGCGCCGGAGGAATCTGTCCGTAGCTGGAAAACGTCGTTAGGCAACTGTCGTGGCCCAGGTTCTGGGACCACGCCTTAAAGCGTTCCGCGTCCAGCCTCAGCTCATAGGCCAACTGAACCAGAGTGTTCCGCAACGAATGCGGGTTGCAATAGGGCAAGCCGGCGAGAGCGCACGCTTCGCGGAAAATCTCGCGGACAGGATTGGCATTCGCCCAAGGCGCGCGATCGAGCGACACCGCGCGGAATGCGAGATCGTCCCCGGGCGCGACCTTAGTTTTAGGGAACAGCGGGTCGTCGGGTCCGAAGCCTTTTTCCTCGCGAAGGAAAGCTACCCAGTCGACGACGATCTGCCTGATGTCGGCGCCGACTGGAAAGAACCAAGTCGTAAAGGTCTTTGCCCGCTTGGTCCGGACGTCACGAGCGTCGTGCTCGACTAGGCCGTGTTCAATGTCGATGTGCTTCAGACGAAACGAGATGATGGCCCGATCTCGGGCGCCCGACAGGAGTGCGAAGGCGATGAGCGCGCGGTCGCGCCGCTCGATATCCGTCCCGTCCGGCATGGCCTCGATCATCGCGCGAACCTGCGCGAGCGTGGGACAGCTCTTGAACCGCCGCGCGGTCGCAATTCTCGATAGATTGTCCGGGGCGTTGAAATACTCCGCGTCGGCATACTTGATCCGCGACGCGTAGCCCCGCTGATCCGCGAGCCAGACGAAGAACGCCTTCAGGCTGGCGAGCGTCGCGTGGACGGTCGAGGCAGAGAGAGGCTTGCCGGTTCGCCCATTGGTCGCAGCCATCACGTGAGCCTTGAATCCCCGAGCCTGTTCGATGTGGAAGCTCCGGAAGTCGCGCCGTTTGACGTATTCCTCGAAGCGCTCGATCGCGCTCGCGGCGGCGTCGATGGAAGCGTTGTCGCGTCCCTTAGCGTCCTTCAGGTAGACCAGGTAGCGCCGCTTCACGCGTTCGTTGTCAGCGTTGCGTTTCGTCATGTTTCTCGAACCTCATTGAAATCAACATTCAGGAGGGCGGAGGCGCTATCGCCTATGCGTTGCTCCGCAGTCGGGAATGCGACGTCGAGCCCTCCCTTGATTTGGTCGAGCTTAGTGAGGGTCGCCGCCCGGTAGATCATGCGTCCGCAGGCAGGACAGATGCCGCTCAGCAGCCCGCGCAGAGCCGTGCGTGGGCGAAAATCGGCCATGTCCAACGCCGGCCTCTTGGGCGCGCGGCAGCCGAGACAATAGAACTCCCCCGGCTGGCAATGCTGCTTGATGGGCTCGCGCGCTTTCATGAACGCGCGAAAGTCGGCGCCATGGACGAGAAGCGGTCGCCTCGCGTCCGTGGTCTTGAGTCCCGCCGCGATCCATCGACCGATCGTGTGCTTGTGCGCCCCGACAAGAGTGCTCAGCTCGCTGATCGTGTAGCTGTGATGGAGTTTGACGCGGCGGCAATCGAACCGCCTCGCCACGACCTACTCAGCCTTTTCGATGAGAGTGCGGATGTCTTCGACCTTCCAGGCCGTCGTACGCGGCCCAAGTTTAACCGGCTTGGGAAAGCGCCCGGTTTTCACCCCTTGCCACCACGTCGAACGGCCGACTGGGATCGGCCCCTGGGGAGCAAGAATAGAAGCCAGCCGGACGAAGCCGGTGCGGGGAAGATCGTCCTTGGTTTGTTCAGGTGCGCTGTTTGAACTGGGAATTTTCATTTGGACCCTATTCGTCAGAGGACGGCGCTGAGGGGCAAGGTTTCGCTTGAAAACCTTGCCGCCCGTGCTAGGGTCGACCCGCTCTAACCAGGGCGCGGATTTATCCCCGCGAGAGCCGCACCGCTGCCAGGCGGGCGGCTCTTTTTTCGCCGATGCGGTGAAGTCCCGTTAAATTCCACTACATACGGATAGCGATAGTAATGGAATCATCGCTATGGCAAGCGCCGGGAGACTTTGTCCCCGACTTTCACAACTAGACGGCCGCGTTATCCACATAATCACAGCCTATGGAAAAAACCGCGTAGCCAGCGTAACACCCTGCCAGATAACGATAATATTAAACTTATCCACAGGTTATCCACAATTTAACTTGTTGATTTAGAATTCGCGCCCGGTAGGCAAAACACGCACACTCGTCGGCTTGGCGCGGGCCCTTAGCAGCCCGTTGACGAAGTCGAGTTCCGCTGATTCTGTGTTGTGGTCGAGGCATGGCGGGAATCAGCGATGGCGATGGGGCGATCGGACGCGGTTCAGGACGACCTGATGGCGACGTGGGCGGAGATGCCGCGCTCGCCGGGACACGCGTTCTACGATCGCTTGCAGGACCTGCTTGGGGAAGCCGGGTTCGACGCGTTTGTTGAAGGGGTGTGCAAGCCGTATTACGCGCCGCGGATGGGCGCGCCGTCGCTTCCGCCAGGGCGGTATTTCCGGATGCACATGATCGGCTACTTCGAGGGGATCGACAGCGAGCGCGGCATTGCGTGGCGTTGCGCGGATTCGTTCTCGCTCCGCGATTTCCTGCGGCTGTCGAACCGGGAGAAAGTTCCCGACCATTCCTGGCTGTCGCGCACGCGCTCGCGTCTGCCGCACGAGGCGCACGAGACGGTGTTCGGCTGGGTGCTGAAGCGCGTGGCCGAGCGCGGCCTTGTGAAGGGCGAGCGGATCGGCGTCGACGCCTCGACGATGGAGGCCAACGCGGCGTTGCGCACGATCGTGCGGCGCGACAGCGGCGAGAGCTATCGCGCGATGCTGACGCGGATGGCGCAAGAGAGCGGGATTGAGACGCCGACGGCCGAGGACCTGGCGCGCTTCGACCGCAAGCGCAAGGGCAAGACGCTGGCGAACGCCGACTGGAAGAGCCGGACCGACCCTGATGCCAGGATCGCCAAGATGAAGGACGGAACGACGCATCTGACCTACAAGCCGGAGCACGCGGTCGATCTCGACACCGGCGTCGTGGTGGCGGCGCCGATCCATCCGGCCGACGAAGGCGATACGACGACGCTTTCGCCGACGCTGGACGCCGCCGCGCGCAACCTCGATGCGGTCGGGCTGGCGCCGAGCGAGGATGCGCCCTGCGTCGTGGTCGCCGACAAGGGGTATCACGCGCGCGAACAATTGAAGGCTCTGGAAGGCGGCGTGTGGAAGACGCGCATCGCCGAACCTGAGCCGGCCAAGGGCTACTTGCGTTGGCATGGCGACGAGGCGGCGCGCCAAGCGGTCTACGCCAATCGCGTGCGGCTGAGATCGGACATCGGGCGCGAGACGATGCGCCGGCGCGGAGAAATGGTCGAGCGCTCCTTCGCCCATATCCTCGATCGCCGCGGCATGCGTCGAGCCTGGCTGCGCGGACGGGAGAACCTCCACAAGCGCTACCTGATCCATGTCGCAGGGTTCAATCTCGGCGTCCTGATGCGCGCCCTTTACGGTCAGGGAACGCCGAGGGAGGCCGCAGAAACCCTATACGCCCTGATAATCGTTCTCAGAACCGAAGCGGCGCTGGCCTTCGCCCTGATCGCCACCGTCGACGGCGAACTCGCCGCAATCGCCATCGTCGCCCGACGCGAAACTGAAAAACCGGGATTTCGTCAACGGGCTGTTAGTTTGTCCCGAACTGCCGACGACGGCGTATACGCTTTTAAGTCGAGTTCGATCTGGGTTGCTGGCTCGCTCACGATTCGCTGATTGCCGCGACGATGATCGAGGGTCTCGCAGCGCGCAATCGACAAGGTCAGCATGACGCGCTCATCGCTAAGGAGGCAGCCACGGGCCCGGGGGAGGGATCATCCCGCGAGCTGCCAGCCGCCACGCTGATGCGCGACCGATCCAAACCGCCCGTGCGCTGGCTTTGGCCGCCAAGCCTACCTGATGACCCCCGCAAGTGAGATTACCTGGCCACCCCGTCGCAATTCATCGCAACGATCCGCCCACCACGTCATCATCTTGACCCGCTCATCCCAGAATTCAGAACGGGCATAAGCGCGCCTTACACTGTCACCATCGACGTGGGCCAATTGCCTTTCGATCGCGTCGGCATTCCAGAGGCCGCATTCGTTAAGCATCGAAGACGCCGAAGCGCGGAAACCGTGACTTGTCATGTCCTCATTCTTGAAGCCCATGCGACGCAAGGCGGCATTTAGCGTGTTCTCTGACATGCACCGCGCAACCGACCGCACGGACGGGAACAGAAACTTGCACTGTCCGGTCAGCTTCCGAAGCTCCTCGAGGATCGAAACCGCGCGCGGAGCGAGTGGAACGCGGTGCGGCTTGCGCATCTTCATGCGCCCCCCAGGAATTTCCCAGACGGCGGCATCAAGGTCGAATTCAGCCCATTCGGCCGCGCGCAATTCGCCGGGGCGCACAAAGGTTAGGGCGAGCAGTTCAAGGGCGACGCGAGTTTCGGGCGTGCCTACATAGTCCTCTATGGCACGTAAGAGCCCGCCGAAGGCTTTCGGCGCGACGATGGCAGCACGCGGAATAACCGTGGGCGTCACGAGCGCTCCCCTCAATGCTACGGTCGGGTCATTCTCAGCGCGCGCCGTGGCGATGGCGAAGCGGAATACGTCGCCGATCGCTGCTCGGAGCTTGCGGGCGGTTTCATGCGTTCCGCGCGCCTCGACCTCCTTGAGGACGGCCAAGACCTCGCGCGCCGAGATTTCAGCGATCGGTCGCGGGCCCAGCGACGGAAAGGCGAAGCTCATGAACCAGTCGAACTTACGCATCGTGGCCGCCGCCTTCCTGTCGCGGCGCTTCTTTTCCGCCAATTCCCCCGCGATCGCGGCGAAGGTGTTCGCTCCGGCCTCTGCTTTTGCGGCCCTGATCGCCTTCTTGACCTGCAAAGGGTCTTGCCCTTGCGCTATTGTCTTCCGAGCGGCTTCTCGCGCGTCGCGGGCGTCTTTCAATCCAATATCGGGATAGACGCCGACCGCGAGGGTCTTCTGCAATCCGCAAAAGCGATAGGCGATGCGCCAACGTTTTGCGCCGTCGGGGGTGATCCACAATTGCAGGCCGCCGCCGTCCGAGAGCTTCACGATTTTTGCGCCAGGGAGCGCGCGCTTGATGGCGAGGTCGGTAAGGGCCATGTTGGTATCACCGCGTGGCGTGGATGCCGCTTACCAACGTATCTACCAACAAAAGTGTTGGATGTAAACGGACGGCTCTGGACCGTCTTGGACCGTGTTCGGATCTAAGCTATTGATATCAATAGCTTGTCTGACTAATTTGGACACCCTTAAACGTCCGAGTGGTGCCCAGGAAAGGACTCGAACCTTCACGGCTTGCACCGCTGGTACCTGAAACCAGTGCGTCTACCAATTCCGCCACCTGGGCCCGGCGGGTGTCTTAAGAGGGCGCGCGGGTCGATGTCAACGGCGCGCCGCGTTCCGCGCCGCTGGCCATGACAATGACCCTCGCGCAGCGCTAAAGTCGCTCGAAATCTGCGCCAAGGCGCTCACCGCGCCGCCGGAGGAATGTTTCTCGATGACCAGCGCCGCGCGCCTTTCCCTGCATGTGCCGGAACCGACCGTGCGTCCCGGCGGCAGGCCCGATTTCAGCCACGTTGGCATTGCCGAAGCCGGCGAGGTTCCCCGTCCACCGATCGACGTCAGCCCGTCCGAAATCCGCGACTTCGCCTATACGATGATCCGCGTGCTCGACGACCGGGGGAACGCTGTCGGCGCGTGGACGGGCGAGCTGACGCCCGACGATCTGCGCAAGGGCCTGCGCGACATGATGCTGACCCGCGCATTCGACGCGCGCATGCTCCTCTCCCAGCGCCAAGGCAAGACGTCGTTCTACATCCAGTCGCTCGGCGAGGAGGCGATCGCGACCGCCCATCGCCAGGCGCTCGCGCCGGGCGACATGTGCTTTCCGACCTATCGCCAGCAGGGTCTCCTGATCGCCTACGGTTGGCCGATTGTCGACATGATGTGCCAGATCTTCGCCAACGAGCAGGATCGCCTCAAAGGCCGGCAGCTGCCCGGGCTCTATTCGGCCAGGGAGGCCGGATTCTTCACCGTCTCCGGCAATCTCGGCACCCAATATCCGCACGCCGTCGGCTGGGCGATGGCCTCGGCAATCTCCGGCGACACGCGCATCGCCTCGGGCTGGATCGGCGAAGGCGCTACAGCGGAAAGCGACTTCCATTCGGCGCTGGTGTTCGCGTCCGTCTACCGGCCGCCGGTCATTCTCAACGTCGTCAACAACCAGTGGGCGATCTCGTCCTATCAGGGGATCGCCGGCGGCGAGAGCGCCAAATTCGCCGCCCGCGCGCACGGTTTCGCCATTCCCTCGCTGCGCGTCGACGGCAACGACTATCTCGCGGTCCATGCGGTCACGCTATGGGCGGCCGAGCGGGCGCGCGCCAATCTCGGCCCGACGCTTATCGAATGGGTGACCTACCGCGCCGGCGCCCACTCGACTTCTGACGACCAGTCGAAATACCGCCCCAAGGACGAATGGGCGGCCTGGCCTCTCGGCGATCCGGTCGAGCGGCTGAAAGTCCATCTTATCCACATCGGCGCCTGGACCGAGGAGCGCCACAAGCAGATGCAGGCCGAGGTCGAGGCCGAAGTGCTGGAGGCGGCGAAAGTGGCGGAAAGCCACGGCACGCTGCATGACGGACCAAGGCCGAGCGCGGCGACGATGTTCGAGCAGGTCTTCAAGGAAATGCCCCGCCATTTGCGCGAGCAGCGCCAGCAGCTGGGAGTCTAGCGCCATGCCGAGGCGTTCTGATTGGAGTGAACGGCGGCCGTTTGCGCCCCCGCCCCCCTTGAGGGGGCGGGCAGGGGTGGGGGGTCGCGCGGACCGTGAAACACGTGGCCTTTCGCCGAAGCCTCAATTTCATTCGCGCAAGCAACCCGAGCCAATCGGAAGCCCGCGGCGCGACCCCCCTCCCGACCTCCTCCACAAGGGGGGAGGAGAGCTACCCACGTCCTTCAGCCCGATGGGGGCTTAGCCAATGGCGCGAATGTCGATGGTCGAGGCGATCCGGGACGCCATGGACGTCAAGATGGCTGAAGATGATCGCGTGGTCGTGTTCGGCGAGGATGTCGGCTATTTCGGCGGCGTCTTTCGCTGCACCGACGGGCTGCAGCGCAAATATGGCAAGTCGCGCTGCTTCGACGCCCCGATCAACGAATCGGGAATCGTCGGCGTGGCTGTCGGTATGGGCGCCTATGGACTTCGGCCGGTCGCCGAAATCCAGTTCGCCGATTATGTCTATCCCGGCTATGACCAGATCGTGTCCGAGGCGGCGCGGCTCCGCTACCGGTCGGGCGGCGAGTTCTCCGCTCCGATCGTGGTCCGCATGCCGGTCGGCGGCGGCATCTACGGCGGGCAGACCCACAGCCAGAGCCCGGAGGCGCTGTTCACCCATGTCAGCGGCCTCAAGACCGTCATCCCCTCCAACCCCTATGACGCCAAGGGCCTCCTGATCGCCTCGATCGAGGACGACGACCCGGTCATCTTTCTCGAGCCGAAGCGGCTCTACAACGGCCCATTTTCAGGCCATCCCGACCAGCCCGCCGTCCCCTGGGCCAAACATCCGCTGAGCGAGACGCCGGCCGGGCGCTATGTCGTGCCGCTCGGCAAGGCCGCCATCAGGCGTGAAGGCAAGGGCGTTACCGTGCTCTGCTACGGCACCATGGTCTATGTCGCCGAGGCGGCGGCGGAGGAGACCGGCGTCGATGCGGAAATCATCGATCTGCGCTCGCTCCTTCCGCTCGACGTCGACGCGATCCAGGCCTCGGTCGAAAAGACAGGGCGCTGCGTCGTCGTCCATGAGGCGACGCTGACCTCCGGGTTCGGCGCCGAGCTCGCCGCGCAGGTGACCGAGCGCTGCTTCTATGCGCTCGAGGCGCCGGTTGCGCGCGTCGCCGGCTGGGACACGCCCTACCCCGTTTCGGAGGAATGGGACTATTTCCCCGGTCCGGCCCGCGTCGGGCGCGCGCTCGTCAGGGCGATGGAGGCTTGAGATGGGCGTGCGCTCGATCAAGATGCCCGACGTCGGCGAGGGGGTCGCGGAAGCGGAAATCGTCGAGTGGGCGGTCAAGGTCGGCGATCTTGTCAGGGAGGATCAGGTCGTCGCCGCGGTGATGACCGACAAGGCGACGGTCGATATCCCGACTCCCGTCGCGGGCAGCGTGCTGGCGCTCGGTGGCGCCGTCGGCGACGTGCTTGCCGTCGGCGCCGAGCTTATTCGCATCGATGCGCCGGGAATGCCGGATTCCCCGGCTCCCGCCGCGCCGAAATCGCGCCTCGTCCAGAAAGAGGCCGAGCCGACGCTGAGCGTGAGATCTGTGCTCGCCGAGCCGGCCTCGGCGACGCCGCTGACCGAACCGCCGCCCCCGCAAACAGCGCGCGAACAGGACGCCGCGCCGCAGCGCGCGCCTCAGCCGACGACGGGCGCGCCGCGTCCTGCGGGCGAGAAGCCGCTCGCCTCGCCAGCAGTGCGCATGAAAGCTCGCGAAGCTGGCGTCGACCTCCGTTTCGTGCCCGGCTCGGGACCCGCAGGACGCATCACCCATGACGATCTCGACGGCTATATCGCCCGGCCGTCCGAGCCGCGGTCGAGAGGGTCGGGCAAAGCGCCCAATACGGCGATCGAGACCATCAAGGTCGTCGGCATGCGCCGGCGGATCGCGCACAACATGGCCAACTCGTCGCGCCGGATTGCGCATTTTTCCTATGTCGAGGAGATCGACGTCACCGCGCTCGAGGAATTGCGCGCTTCGCTCAACGCAAGCGCGACCGAAGCGCGGCCGAAACTCACCCTGCTGCCGTTCCTCATGCTGGCGATGGTCAGGGCGGTCGTCGACTTCCCCCAGGTCAACGCCCATTATGACGATGACGACGACGTCATTCAGCGCTTCGGCGCGGTCCACCTCGGCGTGGCGACGCAAACGCCGAACGGGCTCATGGTTCCGGTCGTGCGCCACGCCGAGACGCTTGGCCTCTACCAATGCGCCCGGGAAATGCGCCGAGTGAGCGAGGCGGCGCGCCAGGGCGTCGCCGCCCGCGACGAGCTTGCCGGATCGACGATTACGCTCACTTCGCTCGGCGCGCTGGGGGGGATCGCCTCGACCCCGATCGTCAACCGGCCGGAAGTGGCGATCGTCGGCGTCAATAAGATCACCGTCAAACCGGTCTGGCGCGACGGCGCCTTCGTTCCGCGAAAAGTCATGAACCTGTCATCGTCGTTCGATCATCGGGTGGTCGACGGCTATGACGCCGCGACCTTCATTCAGCGCCTGCGCACGCTTCTCGAAACGCCGGCAACGCTGTTCATCGAGGATTGAATGAACGAGCTTCGCTGCAAGGTTCTCATCATCGGCGGCGGCCCGGGCGGTTATGTCGCTGCCATCCGGGCCGGCCAGCTCGGTCTCGACACGATCCTCATCGAAGCCGCCCGGCTCGGCGGAACTTGCCTCAACGTCGGCTGTATTCCCTCGAAGGCGCTGATTCACGCCGCCGGCGCGGCGCACGGGCTGCGCGAGCAGCGGGCGCTGAGCGCGATCGGACTCTCGATCGGACGGCCTGAGCTCGATTTCGCCAAGACAATCGGCTGGAAGGATTCAATCGTCTCCCGGCTCACCGGCGGCGTCGGCGCTCTGCTGAAGAAGGCGAAGGTCCGAACGATCATCGGAACGGCCACGATCGTCGACGGCAAGACCGCGACTGTCCGCGCCGACACCGGCGAGAGCCGCATCGTTGCCGAGCACCTCGTCATCGCCACTGGGTCCGAGCCGGTCGAATTGCCCTCGCTCCCCCTTGGCGGCGACGTCCTCTCGTCGACCGAAGCGCTGGCGCTGACTGAGGTTCCGCGCTCGCTCGTGGTCGTCGGCGCCGGATACATCGGCCTTGAGCTTGGTATCGCCTTCGCCAAGCTCGGCGCCCAAGTCACGATCGTCGAAGCGCTGGGCAAGATCCTGCCGCTCTACGATCAGGAGCTGACGCAGCCGGTCGCCCGGCGTCTTGCCGACCTCGGCGTCGAGACGCTTACCGGCGCGCGGGCGGCTTCGTTCGCCAATGGCGCGCTCCAGGTGGCCGAGGCGGACGGCGGGGAGCATTCGATCGCCGCCGACAAGGTTCTCGTCGCCATCGGCAGGCGAGCTTGCACCGGCGGCTTCGAACTCGAGACGCTTGACCTCACGATGAGCGGCCCGGTCGTGCGCATCGACGATCAATGCGCGACCTCGATGCGCAACGTCTGGGCGATCGGCGATGTGACCGGCGAACCGATGCTCGCCCATCGGGCGATGGCTCAAGGAGCGATGGTCGCCGAGATCATGGCCGGCGAGAAGCGCGCCTTCGATCACAGGGCGATTCCGGCGATCTGCTTCACCGACCCGGAGATCGTCGCCGTGGGGCTTGCGCCTGACGCGGCGAGGGCGGCGCATGGCGAGATACGTGTCGGCCATTTTCCGTTCCGCGCCAACGGGCGCGCCATGACTTTGCAGGACGACGATGGCTTCGTGCGCGTCACCGCCCGCGTCGACAACCACGTCGTTCTCGGCATTCATGCTGTGGGCGCAGGCGTCTCCGAACTCTCGGCCGCCTTCTCGCTCGCGCTCGAGATGGGCGCGCGCCTCGAGGACATAGCGGGGACCATCCACGCCCATCCGACGCTGAGCGAAGCCTTCCACGAGGCGGCGCTCGCGGCGCTGGGGCACGCGCTGCACGTTTGAGGGGCGAGTCGCTCCCACGCTATTCGCTATCCATCATCGCAAAGGGACAACGCCGCCAATGACCTACGCCAACGTGATCGTCGAAACGCATGGGGCGGTCGGCCTCATCCAACTCAACCGGCCGCAGGCTCTGAACGCCCTGTCGACGCCGCTGATCGAGGACCTCAACGCGGCGCTCGAGGCGTTCGAAGCGGATCCGGCCATCGGCGCGATCGTGCTGACTGGCTCGGACAAGGCGTTCGCCGCCGGCGCCGATATCAAGGAAATGCAGGACAAGACGTTCGCCGAGGCTTTCCTCGGCGACTTCATTGGCCGGTGGGAAAACCTAACCCGCCTGCGCAAGCCGGTCATTGCCGCGGTCGCCGGATTTGCGCTTGGCGGAGGCTGTGAGATCGCGATGATGTGCGATTTCATTCTCGCCGCCGACACCGCCAAATTCGGCCAGCCCGAGATCAAGCTCGGTGTGATGCCCGGCGCCGGCGGCAGCCAGCGCCTGACCCGGGCCGTCGGTAAATCGAAGGCGATGGAGATGATCCTGACCGGCCGCATGATGGACGCCGCCGAGGCCGAGCGCGCCGGCCTCGTGTCGCGCATCGTGCCGTCTGTGTCGCTGGTCGAGGAAGCGCTCAAGGTCGCGGCGACCATCGCGGCAATGTCGAGGCCCGCGGTCTATGCGGCCAAGGAGAGCGTCAACCGCGCCTACGAGACGACGCTTGCCGAAGGCGTGCGCTTCGAACGCCGCATCTTCCACTCGCTTTTCGCGACCGAAGACCAGAAGGAAGGCATGAAGGCCTTCGCCGAAAAGCGCCCCGGTGAGTTCAAGAACCGGTAGCGGTCGACCCGCTACCGCGCCGTCGCCGGCGCGCCGATGGTTGGAGTCTTAGCCGGGTCGCGCTGCAGCGCCTTGTCCATGTCGAGCGTGCTCTCGACGCCGATCCTGTCGAAATTCTCCGCCAGCCACGCCTTCGTGTCGCTGCTGCCCAGGTCACGCAACTGCTTGAGGAATGGCCAGGAGACGTCGTTCTTGGTCGCGGCGCTGAAGGATTCGAGCCTGCCCGCGCCGCCGATCCGATGCAGCCGCTCCTCCCGATATTCGTCGCTCTTGAGCAGGCCCCTGCGGATTAGGCGGGCGACAAAGTCCGCGGCGCGCAATTCGGCGAGCAGGCTCGCGTTAAAGGTAATCTCGTCCACCCGGTTGTCGATCTCGGCTGGCAGGCGCGGCGTCTCGTCGCGCTCGATCGGGTTGATCTGAACGATGATCGCGTCGCGGCACTGCGTTTCGTAGAACAACGGCCAGAGCGGCGGATTGCCGGCGAATCCGCCATCCCAATAGGGTTCGCCTTTGATGACCACCGCTTGGAACAATTGCGGCAGGCAGGCCGACGCCATGGCGTGATCGGAGGTGAGAATGTCTCGCCGGAAAATCTCGCCGCGGCCCGTCCTCACGTTCGTCGCCGCGATGAACAGCTTGACCCCATCGCTCTTCCGTAGGGTTTCAAAATCGACTGTTTGTTCGAGATGGACCCGCAGCGGGTTGATGTTGAGCGGATTGAACTCGTAGGGGCTCAGAATTCCCCGACACGGCCTCCGTCCACGCGTCGACCCAGCGGGATCCTGGCCAAAAGCCGCCCCAGGCTGCCAACGCGTTGTCAAACCATCGACGCTCAAATGGCGCGAGCGAACCCTCGGACGAGACCGAGAGCCAAAACGCCTCCAGCTTCTCGCGCGCGGCTTCCCGGCCGCCCTCGCCCATCCCCGAGGCGAATACGACGGCGTTCATCGTCCCCGCGCTCGCGCCGCTGATGGCGGAGATTTCAATTCGGGGGTCCTCGGCAAGCGCGTCGAGCACGCCCCAAGTGTAAGCGCCGTGCGAGCCGCCGCCCTGCAGGGCGAGATTGACGGTCTTGACCGCTTGCCCCGACGAGGCACGCCTGGGGGCGACCGGCTTCGGCCCCGGCTGGCGGGCGGGGCGCTTCATGCCGCGGTCCATCCGCCGTCCATCGACAGATTGGCGCCGGTGATCTGCGCCGCCGCGTCCGAGCACAGGTAGACCGCGAGCGAAGCGACCTGATCGACGGTCACAAATTGCTTGGTCGGCTGGGCGGCGAGCATCACGTCGTTGAGAACCTGTTCGCGGGTCATGTTGCGCGCCTTCATCGTATCGGGGACCTGGCGCTCGACCAGCGGCGTCCACACGTAGCCGGGCGAGATACAATTGGCGGTGACGCCGAACGGCGCGAGTTCGAGCGCCACCGTCTTGGTGAGCCCCGCGAGGCCGTGCTTGGCCGACACATAGGCCGACTTGAAAGGCGAAGCGACCAGGGAGTGGGCCGAGGCGGTGTTGATGATGCGGCCCCATTTCTGCGCCTTCATTCCCGGAGCGGCGGCGCTGATGGCGTGGAACGCCGCCGTCAGATTGATGGCGATGATCGCGTCCCATTTCTCGGGCGGAAATTCCTCGATCGGCGCGACGTGCTGGATGCCGGCGTTATTGACCAGAATGTCGAGCGAGCCCATCTTGCTCTGGGCGTCCGCGATCATCGCCGTGATCTCCGGCCCTTTCGACATGTCGGCCCCGTTGTAGAACGCCTTGACTCCGAACTCCTGCTCGATCGTCGCCCGCTCGGCCTCGATCGCCGCCTTGTCGCCGAAGCCGTTGATGACGACGTCCGCGCCTTCCCTGGCGAGGGCGCGGGCGATCGCCAGCCCGATGCCGCTGGTCGAACCGGTGACGAGGGCATGGCGTTTGGCGAGCGACATCGGCAATCTCCTTCATTCGGCGCGCGGGACGGGCCCGCGCTCAAAAATTTCATATTGCGTTGCAATGAGGCTCTATATTGCATTGCGGCGGAAGTATCGAGGCCCCTCTTCTTTGAGGTGGGACCCGAGGTGTGCGGGATGACAAATTTGCCGGCAAAGCTTAGAACCCGGGCGGCGAAATCCAGTCGATCCGCGCTGAAAAAGGATGGCGGCGATAAATCTTGCGATCTCCGACGCGCCATGCGGGCCGGCGCCTCGACGGGCCACGGTCGGCGTTCGGGTCGGCCAGGGCGAGGCCGCCGTCACGGTCGGCGGGGGCGCGCCGATCGTCGTCCAGTCGATGACCAACACCGACACCGCCGACGTCGAGGCCACGGCGCGCCAGGTCGCGGCGCTGTGGCGCGCGGGCTCGGAGATGGTGCGGATCACCGTTGATCGCGACGAGGCCGCCGCCGCCGTCCCGCACATCCGCGACGCGCTTTTGAAGCGCGGCGTGCATGTGCCGCTGATCGGCGACTTCCACTACATCGGCCACAAGCTGCTCGCCGACCATCCGGCCTGCGCCGAAGCGCTCGACAAATATCGCATCAATCCGGGCAATGTCGGCTTCAAGAACAAGCGCGACCTCCAGTTCGGCAAGATCATCGAAATCGCGATCCGCAACAGCAAACCGGTGCGGATCGGCGCCAACTGGGGTTCGCTCGACGGGGACCTCCTGACCTCGCTCATGGACGAGAACGCGGCGAGCGCAGAGCCCCTCGAAGCCGGCCCGGTCACCCGCGAGGCGATGGTCCGCTCGGCGCTGCTGTCGGCGGCCCGGGCAGAAGAGATTGGGCTCAAGCGCGAGCGCATCATCCTGTCGGCGAAAGTCTCGTCGGTGCAGGACCTCATCACCGTCTACCGGATGCTGGGCGAGCGCTCCGATTACGCGCTTCATCTCGGCCTGACCGAAGCGGGCATGGGCTCGAAGGGCATCGTCGCCTCTGCCGCCGCGCTCGGCGTTCTGTTGCAGGAGGGCCTCGGCGACACGATCCGCATCTCGCTCACTCCCGAACCAGGCGGCGACCGGACGCAGGAAGTGCGGGTGGCGCAGGAGCTGCTGCAGAGCATGGGGTTCAGGAGTTTCGCGCCCCAGGTCGCCGCCTGTCCTGGCTGCGGGCGCACCACTTCGACTGTGTTCCAGGAGCTGGCGCGCGACATCCAGGGCTATCTCGTCCAGTCGATGCCGCAATGGCGCGCGCTCTATCCCGGGGTCGAGAAGCTCAACGTCGCGGTGATGGGCTGCATCGTCAACGGGCCCGGCGAGAGCAAGCACGCCGACATCGGCATTTCGCTGCCCGGAACGGGCGAGACGCCGGCCGCGCCGGTGTTCGTCGACGGGGTCAAGACAGTGACCCTGCGCGGGCCGCGCATCGCCGAGGAGTTCAAGGCGCTCGTCGACGACTATATTGTCAAGCGGTACGGGGCGGGGCGGCAGGCGGCGGAATGAAGCTCGCCGGAGCGAAGCCTCAAAAGAGGTACTTGTCCGCATCGTCGTAGCGCGCATGAATCAGGCGGTTGACGACCGCGAAGATGAAGGCGGTCGAAACGCCAAACATCAACATGCCATCAACGGCTTCAAACGGTCCGAGCATTCTCCATTCTGGGGGCAATGCGATGTCGGACCCCGAGGTCGTGTAGCTGCCGGCGGATGAATAAATCGCCGCGCCGATGTCGGTGACCGCGCCGGTGGCGTCCAGCGTGAACCCCCATAGCACGATCTCCGCGAGATGGCCGGCGAGCGCAAGCAGGATGACGACCATGATGAAAGTCATGTTCATCCAGATGCGCTCGCCAAGCACGCCGCGCTTGAGATCGCGGCGCAAGCTTACAACGATGGCGTGCAGCACGACGCCGTGAATCGCGATCGTGGCGACGGTCGCCGCGAGTCCAACGACGAGGGGAATGAGGATCGCGATTTGGCCCGGCGCCATCCAACCTGCTCGAACGGTGCAAATCAGTGTTGCAGCATCTTGCACAGCGCGCGGAGAAATCAACCGGCCGGATGGCGAGGAAATCCCGCTCTTCACATTTGCGCGGAAATGGCCCACATGAGCCGGCGACGAGGCCGCCTTTGTACGAACCCCCTCTCCATCGAAACGAGAAACTGCCGGAACTGCATGCGCTCATCAAGGAGCGCGTGTTCGGTCTTCTCATCAGCAATGGCGCCGAGGGGCTCGTCGCCAATTCGGTTCCTTTCGTCCTCGACACGACGGCCTCGCGGCTCGGAACGCTGAAAGTCCATATCGCGCGCGCCAACGGCCAGTGGCGCGATCTGCAATCGTCGCCCGACGCGCTCGTCGTGTTCCAGGGCGCCGACCATTACATCACCCCGTCCTGGTACGAGACGAAACGCGAGACCGGGAAGGTCGTGCCGACCTGGAATTACACGATGGTCCAGGCGAAGGGCCGGGCCAAAGTGATGGACGACGCCTGGCTCGCCCGGCAGATCGAGGAACTGACGCGAACGCTGGAGCAGCGGCGTGAAAAGCCCTGGGCAGTCGGCGACGCGCCGGCCGACTTCATCACCATGCAGCGCCGCGCGATCGTCGGGATCGAGATCGAGATCGTCGACATTCGGGGAAAATGGAAGACGAGCCAGAACCGCACGGTCGCCGACCGCGCTGGCGTCGTTGCCGGACTTGACGCTTTGGGCGACGAGGAATCGCGCGCAATGGCGCAGATCGTGCGCGAGACGAGCCGCGACTGAGCCCCGTGATCTGATTTGCGCCTTCGCCCGTAGTCGGAGGCGCCTGTTGAGAAGGAAACGGATATGACTGACGCCATCAAGCCGCTTTACACCGCTCACGCGACCGCGACTGGCGGCCGCAACGGCCATACCCGCAGCGACGACGGCCTCGTCGACGTCAACCTCTCGGTGCCGAAGGAGATGGGCGGTCCCGGCAAGCCGGGGACGGCGACGCCCGAGCATCTCTTCGGCGCCGGCTACGCCGCGTGCTTCGGCGGCGCGCTCGACTACATCGCCAAGCAGCACAAGAAGGACGCTACGAAAGCGACTGTGAAAGCTGCCGTCACCATCGGCCCACGGGAGAAGGGCGGGTTCGGCCTCGCGGTCGTGCTCGACGTCAGCGACCCCAGCCTGCCCACAGCGGAGTTGCAATCACTGGCCCAGGAGGCGCACGAGAAGGTCTGCCCCTATAGCCACGCGACCCGCGGCAATATCGACGTCAAGATTGTCGCGCACGGGGCCTGAGGTCCCTCATCCGACCCCCTCTTCCGCAAAGGGGTTCTAGACTGTCGACGCAACTCTGTCATGCCCGCGAAAGCGGGCATCCAGGGTCAAGACTCTGACGCGACACTGGATTCCCGCTTTCGCGGGAATGACAAGAGGGCCGGTTTTGATTCGATTTGAAGGCGCGGCGCTCTACCGCCCGAGCGGCCAGTAGGCGACGCATTCGATCTCGACTTCGCCGCCGAGCGCAAGGCCGCTTGCGCCGAAGGCTGAGCGCGCCGGGAGCCGGTCGGGGTCGAAATACCCGAGATAGACGGCGTTGAACTCGGCCCACCGCCGCATGTCGGCGAGCATGATCGTGAACTTGACCGTGTCGGCGAATCCGAGTCCGCACGCGGCCAAGACTTCGCCGATGTTCTCCATCGCCTGGCGGGCCTGAGCCGGAAGCCCGCCTTCGACCAGCGCCATCGTGCCCGGCCGGTTGCCGATCGCGCCCGAGAGGAAGAGGAAGTCGCCGGCGCGCGCCGCTGAGCAGAACGGCAGGTCAAGCGCCTTCGCCAAAGGCAATGTGATGCGCTCCATGGTCGTCTCCCTCGTGGCGTTCCAGGGTTGCTTCGCGAACCGGTCGGACCACGACAGAAGTGTGGGCCGCTCGACCTTTGATTGGATTTCCAATTCTCACCCAAGGCCCAAGCGACGCAACGGCAATTTGCGCCGCTGCTTCACGCCGCTCCCTCCGCCGTCGCGGAAAGAAGCAGAAAATCAACGGTTTGCTAAGCCCGTCCAGCGGTCCGGCTTGCTCCTGACCGATCGTCATTCGCTACGATTGCGGCCGGAGCAATGCTCGGTCGCCGTCATTGGGAGCGAACGAAGCAATCCAGCGCCAGCGCTCCTGCCTTACGATCCCTGGATTGCTTCGTCGCTTCGCTCCTCGCAATGACGGCCAGGCGCGGCGAGCGCCATGCCGAACATCCGTTGCGCCACTGAGCGGCGCGCGAGAGAGGTGTGAAGCGTCGATGATGGAAACCTCGCCACCGGTGAGCCAGGCGACGCCACTCGACCCGGGCCTGCGGGCGCTGTGCGGGATCGCGGCCTACTACCGCATCGGCGCCGACCCGGTGCAGCTCGCGCGGGAACTGGCTCTTGGCGACCGCCGGGCCGACGAGTCCGACCTCATTCGCGCCGCCCGGATGGTGGGCCTGAAGGCCCGGCTGGTCGGCAAAGTGACCGCCGAACGGCTGAAGACGCTGCCCGCGCCGGCGATCGTGCGGATGACGGGCGGCGCGCTCATGGTGTTTGGCGGAATCAATCCGTCGGGTCTCTGCCGGTTAGTCGATCCGATCAGCCACGCCGCCCACGAGGCGACGCCCGACGACGTCGCGCGCGAGATTGGCGGACAGGCCATCCTCATCGCCCGCCGGATCGGCGGCGCCGGCCTCGATCCCCGCCAGTTCGGCATGCGCTGGTTCCTGCCCACGCTCTGGCGCTATCGCCGCCCACTCGGACATGTGCTCGCGGCGTCGCTGTTCGTGCAGATCTTCGCCCTGACCACGCCGCTCTTCTTCCAGGTGGTGGTCGACAAGGTGCTGACCCACCGCGGCTACGAGACCCTGTTCGTGCTCGTCGGCGGCCTGGTCATCATCGGCCTGTTCGACGTGACGCTGCAGTACCTGCGCACCTATGCGCTTTCGCACACCACCAACCGGATCGACGTCGAGCTTGGCCAGCGGCTGTTCGCCCATCTCATGCGCCTGCCGGTCGCCTATTTCGAGACCCGGTCGACCGGGCAGACGGTCGCGCGGGTGCGGGAACTGGAGACGATCCGCAGCTTCCTCACCGGGCAGGCGCTGTTCTCGGCGATCGACCTCGTGTTCGCCTTCGTCTTCATCGCCGTGCTGTTCGCGTATTCCTGGCCGCTCACCCTGATCGTGCTCGCAGGGATTCCGTTCTACCTCGTGATCGGCTTTTCGGTCAGGCCGCCGCTGCGCGACCTCGTCGGCGAGAAATTCAATCGCGGCGCGGCGAGCCAGCAGTTCCTGGTCGAGACGATCGTCGGCGTCAACACGGTGAAGAGCGCCGCGGTCGAGCCGATCATGCGCGCGCAGTGGGAGGAGAAGCTCGCTGCCTACGTCAAGACCAGCTTCGCCGCGGCGATGCTCGGCTCGGGCGGGCAGCTCGCGATCCAGTATGTGAGCAATCTGACCACCGCGGCGCTGCTCCTGTTCGGCGCCAAGGCGGTCATCGACGGCGAGCTCACCGTCGGCGCGCTGGTCGCCTTCAACATGATCGCCTCGCAGGCGATCCAGCCGATCCTGCGGCTGTCGCAGATCTGGCAGGATCTCCAGCAGGTGCAGATCTCGATCGAGCGGCTGGGCGACATTCTCAACACCGCGCCGGAATCCTCGCCCTCGGCGCGCCTCCTGCCGCCGACGCCGCGCGGCGCGATCGAGTTCGCCCATGTCAGCTTCCGCTACCGCCCGGGCGCGCCGGAAGCGCTCAAGGAGATTTCGCTCGCCATCCGGGCAGGCGAGACGATCGGCGTCGTCGGCGCCTCAGGCTCCGGCAAATCGACGCTGACCAAGCTCATTCAGCGCCTCTATCTGCCGGGCGAGGGCCAGGTGCGGCTCGACGGCGCGGACCTGAGCCACGTCGATCCGGCGTGGCTCAGGAGCCACATCGGCGTGGTGCTGCAGGAGAACATGCTGTTCAACCGCACCATTCACGAGAACATCGCTTTCGCCAATCCGGCGATGCCGCGCGCGCGGGTGATCGAGATCGCCCGCCTCGCCGGCGCCGAGGAGTTCATCGACAAGCTGTCGCAGGGCTATGACACGATGATCGAGGAGCGCGGCGCCAACCTCTCGGGCGGCCAGCGTCAGCGCATCGCCATCGCCCGGGCGCTGGCGACCAACCCGCGCATTCTCATTCTCGACGAGGCGACCTCGGCGCTCGACTACGACAGCGAGCGGATCGTTCAGCGCAACATGCGGCGCATAGTCAGGGGCCGCACCGTCATCATCATCGCCCATCGCCTCACCGCGGTGCGCGCCTGCGACCGCATCGTCTGCATGGCCGACGGCCGCATCGTCGAAATCGGGACGCACGAAGAGCTCATCCGCCGGGCCGGCGGTCTTTATTCCTATCTCTGGGACCTCCAGAGCAAGCCGGCGGAGATCGCCGCGTGAACATGATCCGCGCGCTCCGCCCGGTAGACCCGGCGCGCCTCGCCGCCCGTATCGCGACCTTGCGTGCGGCGGCGCGGTTCAAGACGCCCGGCGCGAATCTGAGCGACCGCGAATTCCTGGCGCCGGCGCTCGAGATCCTGGAAACCCCGCCGTCGCCGGTCAATGTCGCGTTCCTGTGGATCATCTGCGCCCTTGTCCTGACGGCCCTCCTCTGGTCCTATCTCGGCCGCGTCGACATCGTCGCCTCCGCGCAGGGCAAGTTCCAGCCGACCGGACGGGTCAAGGTTGTCGAGCCTCTGGAGACCGGCAGGGTCGAAGAGATTCGCGTCGCCAACGGCTCGATGGTCGAGGCTGGCGACGTTCTGGTCGAACTCGACCGCTCGGCGGCCGAGGCCGACGTTCGGGGGGCGGCGGCCGAACTTTCGTCCGCCCGGGCGGAAATCCTGCGCCGCAAGACCGCGCTGGCGGCGGCCGCGGCGCATGCGTTTGACCCGCCGCCGAAAATCGATTGGCCCCAAGACATCGCGCAGGGTTTGCGCGAGCGCGAGGAGCGCGTTCTCGCCGCCGATCTCGGCCAATTGGCCGCGACACAGGCGTCGTTCGCCGCCGAGCGGGCGCAAAAGACGGCTGAGCGGGACAAGCTGAGCGAGACCATCGCGACCCAGAAGAACCTCGTCGCGACCCTCAGGGAGCGCGTCGACATGCGCGAGAAGCTGGTCGAAGCGAAGGCCGGGGCCAAGGCCGCGCTCATCGACGCGACCGAAACGCTGCAATATCAGATCACCCAGCAGGCGAAGCAGGAGCAGGAGCTTGCTTCGCTCACCGCCGGACTCGAAGTCGTCTCCCGCGACGCCGAAAAGGCCGTCCAGGCCTTCATCTCGGACGACGCCGGGAAGCTCGACGACGCCGAGCGGCGGGTCGAGGACGTCGAGCAGCGCCTCGCCAAGGCCCAGGCCGGGCTCGATCGCCTTACGCTAAGGGCGCCCATCGCGGGTCGGGTGCAATCGTCGATCATCGCCAATGTCGGCCAGGTCGTCGCCAGCGGCCAGGAGATCATGCGCATCGTGCCGGAGGATTCGGGGCTTGAGATCGAAGCCTATGTTCGTAACCGCGACATCGGCTTCATCAGCGTCGGCCAGGAAGCCGCGATCAAGGTCGAATCCTTTCCGTACAGCCGCTACGGCGTGATGCGCGCCCGTGTCGTCCGCATCGCCAGGGACGCGATTCCCGAGGCCGACGCGGAGGCGATCGAGGGCGACCCGGCTCGCGTCTCCGCCGCCTCAGGCTTCGCCGGTTCGGAACGGACCCAGAATTTGGTATTCCCGGTCGTGCTCAAGCCGGACGCCGCGACGATTTCGGTCGACGGCGTCGCGGAGCCGCTCACCTCCGGCATGGCGGTGACGGTCGAGCTCAAGACCGGCGCGCGCCGGATGCTCGAATATCTGTTCTCACCACTGGTCGAAGTGGCCTCGAAGGCGATGCGCGAGCGGTGACGAAGGCGCAAAGCGCTGAACCACGGTCGGCGCAAGACGTCCGGCGGACTTGCCAGGGAACGCCTCTTTAAGCTAACTCGCGCCGCAAACGCTGTTCGCTTGCCGAGCTGGCGCCAAAATCCCCCCGGGAAAGTGACGTCATTGAGCCTGATAAAGCCCTTTCGCGCGTTGCGGCCGGCGCCGGGACGCGCGGCGGACGTTCTTGCGCCGCCCTACGATGTGCTTTCGAGCGCCGAAGCGCGCGACCGGGCAAAGGGGAAGCCGTGGAGCTTCCTTCACGTCTCCAAAGCCGAGATCGATCTTGACCCAACGATCGACCCTTACGACCGCGCCGTCTACGCCAAGGCCGGCGAAAATCTTCAGCGAATGATCGCCGCTGGCGTGCTCGTCCGCGACTACAAGCCTTGCTACTATGTCTATCGTCTCACCTGGCGGAATCGAGTCGAGACCGGCTTCGCGGCGGTCGCCTCGATTGCGGCCTACGCCGAAAACCGCATCCGCAAGCACGAGATGACGACGCCGGCCAAGGAAGACGACCGTGTGCGGCAGATCGAGGCGGTCAACGCGCAAACCGGTCCGGTGATGTTGGCCTATCCCGACGCGGCGGGGATCGACGCCGAGCTTACGCGCGCCGCCGAAGCAAAGCCGGCGGTCGACGTGACCGCCGACGACGGAGTGCGCCATCAGCTCTGGGCGATCGCGGACGAGGCGACGGCCGTCGCGCTCACATCCGCAGTCGACGCTCTCCCCGCCCTTTACATCGCCGACGGCCATCATCGGTCGGCCGCGGCGTTGCGGGTCGCGGAAGCGCGGGGCGAGAAGGACGGATATTTTCTCGCGGTGCTGCTGCCTCAGCGAGAAATGACAATCCTCGACTACAACCGCGTGCTGCGGGATTTGAACGGACTTACTCCCGAGGAGGTCTTGGAAGAAATCGGCCGCCGCTACACAGTCAAACCAGTCGGTGAGCCGGTTCGGCCGACCCGCGCGGACGAGGTCGGCATGATTCTCGGCCGACGCTGGCATCAGCTTGCGCTCAAGCCGGAGGTTGTGGCGGAAGCGGCGCAAAGCCGCGATCCGGTCGCGCGGCTGCCGGTCACGCTGCTCGCCAGGAACATTCTCGAGCCGGTTTTCGCCATTTCGGATCAGCGTCGCGACAAACGCATCGACTTCGTCGGCGGCGGCCGCGAACTCGGGGAATTGGAGCGACTCGTCTCTTCCGGCGCTTTTGCCGCCGGTTTCGCGCTCTATCCGACTGAGATGCGCGACCTCATGGCGGTCGCCGACGCCGGCGCGATCATGCCGCCGAAGTCGACCTGGTTCGAGCCGAAGCTCGCCGATGGCATGGTCAGCCATATGCTGGAGTGACGGACCTCCAGCCGACTTGTTCCGGCGCTACTTGATCACTTCCCAGAACAGTCCCACGATGCAAACGAAGCCCAGGGTGAACAGCACGGTTCTCAGGTAGGGGATCGCCGTCCAATAAACGATCGCGTGCGCCAGCCGGAGCCAGAAATAGCTCATCGCCCAGAAGGCCGTCATTCCGTTCGCTTTTCCGGCGACTTGGGCAACGATCACCAGGGCGGCGAAGGGGGCAAAGCACTCGACGGCGTTAAGGTAGGCGCGATGGGCGCGCTGACCCCACAACGGGACCGGGCGCGGCGCGGGGTCGACGTAGTTCTCCCCGGATAGGGGGCCGTTCACCATCACCTGACAGGCGATATAGGGAATCCATAACGCAGCCGTAAGCATCGCGGTCAGCGTGAGGTAGAAAAGGTCGGTTGTCATGGCGTTCTGCTCCCTCCTGTTCGATTGGGCCCGGGATTGCCGCCGCTCCGGCCAGTATGGCCTTTAGGACGCATCCACTCGCGCCAACACACAGAGACGGATGAGGCAAGCCAATTTCGACATTAGCGAGGTGGAAGGATCGCACATTTTTCCGCCCGGCGCTCGGCGGCGACAAACCCAATCTCGCGATCGTCCGCGCCCCTCTGCTATAAGTTCTCCGATCCCGGAGGCCGCCGATGAAACTCGCCGATCCGACACTGCTCAAAGCCAAATGCCTGATCGATGGAAAATGGGTCGGCGAAGGGGTCCGGCCGATCGCCAATCCGGCGACCGGGTCGGTCATCGCCAAGATCCCGCGTTTCGGAGAGGCTGAGACGATCGGCGCGATCGAGGCGGCGGCGCGCGCCTTCGGCCCGTGGGCGAAGGCGCTGCCGAAGGAGCGCGCTCAGATCCTCCGCCGCTGGTTCGATCTGATCATCGCCAACCGCGACGATATCGCCCTCATCATGACCAGCGAGCAGGGGAAGCCCCTGGCCGAAGCCCGCGGCGAGGTCGACTACGCCGCCGCCTACATCGAATTCTTCGGCGAGGAGGCGAAGCGCATCTATGGGGAGGTCAATCCGACCTTCCGCGCCGATTCCCGCATCGTCGTGATCAGGCAGCCGATCGGCGTCGTCGCGGCGATCACGCCATGGAACTTTCCCGCCGCAATGATCACCCGCAAGGTGGCGCCAGCGCTCGCCGTCGGCTGTACCGTCGTCGCCAAGCCGGCGGGCGAGACGCCGCTGACCGCGTTGGCGCTCGGCGAACTCGCGTTGCGCGCAGGCATCCCGCCGGGCGTGCTAAACCTTCTGACCGGAGACGCCCGTGCAATCGGTAAGGCGATGTGCGACCACCCGGCGGTGCGCGTCATCGGCTTCACCGGCTCGACCGAGGTCGGCAAGCAGCTCATGGCGCAGGCCGCCGGCACGGTGAAGAAGGTCGGACTCGAGCTCGGCGGCAATGCGCCGTTCATCGTCTTCGACGACGCCCATCTCGACGCCGCCGTGGAGGGCGCGATTATCTCAAAATTCCGCAACATGGGGCAGACCTGCGTCTGCGCCAACCGCATTTACGCACAGGAGGGAATCTACGACGCCTTCGTCGCCAAGCTCACCGCCGCCGTCGGGAGGCTCAAGGTCGGCGACGGAACCGAGCCCGGCGTGACGCAAGGGCCGCTTATCAACGTGGCCGCGGTCGAGAAGGTCGAGGAGCATGTCGCCGACGCACGGAAGAAAGGAGCGAAGATCGCGATCGGGGGAAAGCGCCACCCGCTCGGCCGCACCTTTTTCGAGCCCACGGTGCTTTCGGACGTCGACGCGTCGATGCTGGTCGCGCGCGAGGAGACTTTTGGCCCGATCGCGCCCGTGTTCCGCTTCAAGGACGAAGCCGACGTGATCCGCCTCGCCAATGACACCCAATTCGGCCTTGCGTCCTATTTCTACGCTCGCGATCTCGGCCGCGTCTGGCGGGTCGCTGAAGCGCTCGAATACGGCATGGTCGGGATCAACACCGGGGCGATCTCCAGCGAGCTCGCGCCGTTCGGCGGCGTGAAGGAATCCGGCATCGGCCGCGAGGGCTCGCGCCACGGGGCGGAGGAGTTCACGGAGCTGAAATACATGCTGATGGGCGGGCTCGATCGGTAAATTATACTTGCGTAATATGTTATACGACGGGCGGGTCGGAACGAAATGGCGCCGCAACCCATTGGATTCGCCCGAAACCGGAGCCAAATGGCCCTCGCTCCCTCAGACCTTCGCGGTCTTCGCCGCGGCCGGCGACGCCCGGTCGCGCACGAGGTCGCGCAAGGCGACGAGCTGCGTCTCAAGGGCCTCGAGGTCGGCGTCCGCCATTCTCCCCAAGGTCGAGCCGATCCAGCGGTGCTGGACCGCGATCGCCCTCTCGGCCATCCGGCGGCCTGCCTCGGTGAGGTAGATCAGGTGCTGGCGCCGGTCGACGGCAGTCGACCGACGCTCGACCCGGCCGGCCTCCGCCAGGCGGTCGATCAGGCCCGAGATGTTGCCCTTGGTGACGTAGAGCCGCTTGGCCAGTTCCTGCTGGCTGACGCCCTCCTGCTCGGTCAGCGTGGTCAGGACGTCGCATTGCGGAATCGAGATACCGAGTTCGCGCAGGCGCTCGCCGACCGCCGCCTGCATCCGCGCCTCGAGCCGGATCAGACGGAACCAGACCCGGACGGAGCGGTCGGAGTTCAGCCGGTCGGGCATCGGGCTCGTCTCCTCAAGATGGAGGGCGTGTGACGGCGCAAGACCTCAGGACACGCGCGAAGTTCCACCTGCGATGTTTGCAAACCAGCGTACGCGGCGCCAAGGTGCTAGTCCATGAACAATCCGCGCGCCGCAATCAAGCGCTGATAAGGCGAATCGGGAGCAAACGCATGTTGGGACGGATGCAGGAATGGCCCCTGCTCATGCATAAGGTGATCGATTTCGCCGCCATCCAGTTTCCTGGGCAGGAAGTGGCGTCGCGGACGATCGAAGGGCCGATGCACTCCACGAACTATCGCGCCATTCGCCAACGGGCGCTCAAGGTCGCCAAAAGGCTCGACCGCGATGGCGTCAGGCTCGGCGACCGGGTCGCGACGCTGGCCTGGAACGGCTATCGCCATCTCGAGAGCTGGTACGGCATCGCCGGCGCCGGCGCGGTCTACCACACCGTCAATCCGCGTCTCTTCCCCGAGCAGATCGCCTGGATCATGAACGACGCCGAAGACCGGATGGCGCTGATCGATCTCACCTTCGTTCCGCTCATGGAGGCGATCGCCGACAAGCTGCCGACGGTCGAGCGCTTCGTCGTTCTCACCGACGCCGCCCACATGCCCTCGACCAGGCTCAAGAACGCCGTCGCCTACGAGGACTGGATCGGAGAGGTCGAGAGCGACTTTGCCTGGAAGGAATTCGACGAGCGTACCGCCGCGGGCCTCTGCTACACCTCGGGCACCACCGGCCATCCCAAGGGCGTGCTCTATTCGCATCGCTCGAACGTCCTGCATTCGATGATGGCGACCGGCCCCGAAACCCTGACGCTCAACGCCTCCGACACGGTTCTGCCGATCGTACCGATGTTTCACGCCAACTCCTGGGGCCTGGCGCTCGCCTGCCTCATTCGCGGCGCGCGAATGGTGATGCCGGGGGCGAGGCTCGACGGCGCCTCGGTCCACGACCTGCTCGAAACCGAAAAAGTGACGATGTCCGCGGCCGTCCCGACGGTATGGCTCGGTTTGCTGCACTACCTGCGCAAGGAGGCCAAGACGCTGTCAACGCTCAAGCTCGTCGTCATCGGCGGCTCGGCCTGTCCGCCCGAAGTGATCCGCGCCTTCGAGGAAGACTACGGCATCGAAGTGCGCCACGCCTGGGGCATGACCGAAATGAGCCCGCTCGGAACGGTCGGCTCGTTCAAGCCGACCCAGATGGCGCTCCCGCACAAGGAAAAGCTGGCGCTCAAATGCAAGCAGGGCTGGTCGCCGTTCGGGGTCGAGATGAAGATCGTCGACGATGAGAACAAAGAGCTGCCGTGGGACGGCAAGCGTTTCGGCCGGCTCAAGGTCAAGGGCTTCGCCGTGGTCGAAAGCTATTTTAAGGGCGAGGGCGGCAACGTCCTCGACGAGAAAGGGTTCTTCGATACCGGCGACGTCGCCACGATCGACCCCGACGGCGTCATGCAGATCACCGATCGCGCCAAGGACGTGATCAAGTCCGGCGGCGAATGGATCTCGACCATCGACATCGAGAATCTGGCCGTCGGCCACCCCGACGTCGCCGAGGCGGCGGTGATCGGCGTCGCCCACCCGAAATGGGACGAGCGGCCGCTCCTCGTCGTCGTGGCGAAGGAAGGGCATGCGCCCAAGACCGAGGAGGTCCTCGACTATCTGAAGCCACGTATCGCCAAATGGTGGATGCCCGACGACATGCAGGTGGTGAAGGAAATCCCCCATACCGCCACCGGCAAGATCAACAAGCTCAGGCTGCGCGAGACCTTCAAGGGCTATAAGCTGCCAACGGCGTGAAGGCGGCGCGAGGGCGCCATGGGCGCGGGGAACGCCCCTGCAAGTCCGTTTCTTATCCGGCGCCTCGCCACGGCGGACGCCGAATCCTATCGGGATCTGCGCCTTATCGGGCTGCGGAACTGCCCGGAGGCTTTTGGCGCGTCTTATGAGCACGAGGCCTCGCAGCCGCTCGCGTGGTTCGCGGACCGGCTGGAGAACAACATCGTCCTCGGCGGCTGGAGCGATGGCGGCACTCTCGCCGGCATAGCCGCTCTTCACATTCCGCAGGCGGGCAAGTCGAGCCACAAAGCAAGACTGTGGGGCATGTTCGTCGCGCCTCGCGCGAGAAGGACGGGGCTCGCGACCGCTCTGCTCGTGCAATTGACGAGCAACGCAGCCGCCGCCGTCGAGGAGATTTTGTTGGCGGTAGGAAGCGCCAACGCCGCGGCTGTGCGGCTTTACGAAAAGGCGGGTTTCACGGCCTATGGGCTTGAACATCGGGCGCTCAAGATCGGCGACGATTATTACGACGAGCTGTTGATGAGCTTGTCGCTGAAACCCGGCTAGGGGCCTTGCGCCTTGGGGCTTCTTGGCCTATATGGCGCCTAACGACATCTCATAACTCTCCTCGAAGAGACAAGTTGAGAGTGGGCCCCGGCAGGGACCCGCTCTTTTTTATTGCCGCCAAGGTCGCATGGTTGAAGCGCCGCATGGAATTGCCGTCGAGCCCGTCGAAGGGCTCGACGAGGCGCGCCTGATCGAGGATTTGCCCGCAAGCCAGCGCGTCGGCCGCATCGCGGCGCAGGTCGCGCGGGATCTTGGCTACCGGCTGGTCCGGGTCAAGATTTCCGCCGCCGCGGGGGCGACGCTTCAGATCATGGCGGAGCGGCCCAACGGGACGATGTCGATCGAGGATTGCGAGCGCCTGAGCCAGGCGCTGTCGCCCGCGTTCGACGTCGAGGAGCCGATGACGCAGGCCTACCGGCTCGAGATTTCCTCGCCCGGCATCGATCGCCCTCTGGTGCGCGAATTGGATTTCGCCCGCGCGATCGGCCATGAGGCGCGAATTGAGATGGCGGCCGCGGTCAATGGCCGCAAGCGTTTTCGCGGACGCCTCACGGCGGTCGCGCCGGGAGCCGAAGCGCCGGCGGTGCGGATGAGCCTGGTCGGCGACGACATGAGCGAGACCGAGGTGGAACTACCGATCCGCGCCATGGCGGAGGCGAGACTGGTGCTGACCGACGATCTTATCCGCGCCGCGCTGACGCGTGAGAAAGCGGCCCTCAAGGACGCAAAACGGCTCAAGGGCGGCGCCACTGACGTTGGCCGGAACGACAACGACAATCCCGGCGTCGCGCCAGGGATGAAATCGAACCAACGCAAAGCCGCGGCCCGCGGCGCGGCGGCAAAGCCGCTCGGGCCTGATAGAGGAGACCACAATGGCCGTTAGCGCCAACAGACTTGAACTCCTGCAGATCGTCGATGCGGTCGCGCGGGAAAAATCAATCGACCGCGGAATCGTGCTCGCGTCGATGGAAGACGCGATGCAGAAGGCTGCGCGTTCGCGCTATGGCCAGGAAACCGAAGTCCGGGCCGAAATCAATCCGAAAACCGGCGAAATCCGTTTCTCTCGGCTGCTCCTCGTCGTCGACGAGGTCGAGAATGACGCGACCCAGATGACGCTCGCGGAAGCGCAGAAAAAGAACCCCTCGGCCCAGATCGGCGACTGGATCGCCGAATCGCTGCCGCCATTCGACTACGGCCGCATCCCCGCCCAGGCGTCCAAACAGGTGCTGGTGCAGAAGATCCGCGAAGCCGAGCGCGACAAACAATACGACGTCTACAAGGACAGAATTGGCGACATCATCAACGGCGCGGTCAAGCGGGTCGAATACGGCAACGTCGTGGTCGATCTCGGCGGCTCCGGCGCGGGCGAGGCGGTCGTGCGGCGCGACGAATTGATCCCGCGCGAGATGTTCCGGCCGGGCGACCGGATCCGCGCCTATGTCTACGACGTCCGGCGCGAGGCCCGCGGCCCGCAGATTTTCCTTTCCCGCACCCATCCGCAATTCACCTCCAAGCTGTTTGCCCAGGAAGTACCCGAAATTTACGACGGCATCGTCGAGGTGAAGTCGGTGGCCCGAGATCCCGGCTCGCGCGCCAAGATCGCGGTC
The DNA here is from genome assembly GCA_963767245.1 of uncultured Alphaproteobacteria bacterium. GTDB lineage: Bacteria > Pseudomonadota > Alphaproteobacteria > Rhizobiales > Beijerinckiaceae > Roseiarcus. The sequence continues at coordinate 24,650 of CAVYDG010000020.1, read as the reverse complement.
ATGTCGAACGATTCCTCGATCGATCCCGTAGGCGCCTGCGTCGGCATGCGCGGCTCGCGCGTGCAGGCGGTCGTCAATGAATTGCAGGGCGAGAAAATCGACATCATTCCCTGGTCGCCGGACGCCGCGACCTTCATCGTCAACGCGCTTCAGCCGGCCGAGGTGATGAAGGTCGTGCTCGACGAAGATTTCGACCCGCATCGAGGTCGTCGTTCCTGACGATCAGCTGTCGCTGGCGATCGGCCGGCGCGGGCAGAATGTGCGCCTCGCCTCGCAGCTCACCGGCTGGGACATCGACATCCTGACCGAAGCAGAAGAATCCGAGCGCCGGCAGAAAGAGTTCGCCGAGCGCACGCAGACCTTCATGGATGCGCTCGACGTCGACGAGACGGTCGCCCAGCTCCTTGCCTCGGAAGGCTTCCGCACGGTCGAGGAAATCGCCTATGTCGAGCCGCGCGAGCTCGCATCGATCGAAGGCTTCGACGCCGACACCGCGGCCGAAATCCAGGCGCGCGCGCAAGGGCACCTGGCCCGGATCGAAGCCGAGTTCGACAACCAGCGCAAGGCGTTGGGGGTGTCGGACGATCTCAAGGAGATCGAGGGCCTCACCACGCCGATGCTGGTCAAGCTCGGTGAGAACGGCGTCAAGACGCTCGAGGATCTGGCCGATTGCGCCAGCGACGACCTCGTCGGCTGGACTGAACGGGGCGAAAGCGGCGAGACGGCGAAGCCTGGCTATCTCACCGGCTTCGAGGTTTCGCGGGCGCAGGCGGACGCCATGATCCTGGATGCGCGCGTGCGCGCGGGGTGGATTGAGGCGCCCGCGCCTCAGGCCTCCCCACAAGCAGAGGAAGGCGAAGGCGCCTGAACAGCGCCGGGACTGTTCGATTGCGGACCGGGAGCTTGAGCGACGAAGCCGGGTCGGAGCGGACCTGCATTGTGACGGGGACCAAAGACGTCCCCGAAGCGATGCTGCGCTTCGCCCTTGGCCCCGATGGGTCGGTTGTGCCCGATATCCGCCGCAAGCTGCCCGGCCGCGGGGTATGGACGCGGTTGAGCTTCGAGACGGTAAAACGGGCGGCCTCGAAACAAGCGTTCTCGCGCGCGTTCCGCGCCAAGGCGCAGGCGCCGGCTTCGCTCGCCGAGGCGGTCGACGCCCTCCTGGAGCGTGACGCGCTACAGTCGCTGTCGCTGGCCAACAAAGCCGGCGGCGTCGTTGCCGGCGCGTTCAAAGTTGAACTCGGCGATCGGGTCCGGCGGCGTCACGGCGCTTATTCAGGCGAGCGACGGCGCGCCCGACGGGGCGGCCAAGCGAGCCCAGGTCCTGACCGCAAAACTCGGCCGGGAGGCGAAGGCCGTCGCCCGCGTCGATCTGTTTACGTCGCGTCAATTGGATTTGGCATTGGGGAGGGCAAATGTGATACATGCAGCACTCAAACAAGGCGCAGCGAGTTCGGCCTTTCTCGCAAGGGCGGATCGTTTGCGCCGCTATCGCGCGAGCGAAGCGGACGCGACAACCAGGACAGAGCGCGGCGGCGCTCCGGCCGATGCGGCCGGAACGCTTGGCAGGCCCACAAAATTGGCTGAAAAGCCAGGCGGTTAGGAATAGGTATGAGTGAAACGAACAATACCGACAAGTCTATGGGTGCCCCGCCGAAGGCGACGCTGCACCTGAAGCGCCCGGTTGAGCAGGGCTCGGTCCGGCAGAGCTTTTCGCACGGGCGCAGCAAGACGGTCGTCGTCGAGAAGGTGAAGCGCCGCATTTTGACGCCGGGCGAGGCGCCGCCCGTCGGGGCGCCGGCCACCGCTACGGCCCAGATCGCCGCTCAGCCAGCTAAGCCCATTCTGGCCGCTGCAGTGAGGCCCGCGCCCGTTGCGCCGGCCAAACCTGCGGCGCCGCCCCGCCCAAGACGGGGGTCGTCCTGCCCACTCTGACCGCCGAGCAGCGCGAGGCGCGCGCCCGGGCGCTGATCGACGCGCGGGCGCATGAGGAGGAGGACCGCCGCCGGCAGGAGGCGGACGCCGGGGCTCGGCGCGAGCGCGAGGCGCGCGACCGTCTTGAACGCGAGGCCGCTGAGGCGCGCAAGCGTGACGAGGAGCTCCGCCGCGCCCAGGAAGCCAATTTCAGGCGTCAGTCGGAGGACGAGGCGCGAAGGCGCCTGTCCGGCGGCGAGCCGGCGCCGTCCCCGTCGATCCCCCGCGTGGCCCCGACCGCGCCTGGCGCCAGCCTGCCTGGAGCGCTCGCGCGCGCAGCCGGCGAGGAGGACGAAGCCAAGCGCGTCATACGGCGGCCGGCGCTGGTCCTGCCGGGACAAAAGGTCATCGTCCCGACGCCGCGCCCGCCACGCGGCGGCGAGCAGCGCAACCGCGGCCGCCTCACAGTCACCAGCGCGACCTCGGGCGAGGAAGAACGCACGCGCTCGGTCGCCGCGTTCCGTCGGCGCACCCAGCGGCTGAAGGGTCACGGCGCGCAGGACCACAAAGAGAAAATCGCCCGCGAGATCGTGCTGCCTGAGGCGATCACGATCCAGGAGCTTGCCAGCCGCATGTCCGAGCGCGCTGTCGACGTGATCAAGCTCCTGATGCGCCAGGGCCGCATGGTGACGCTGACCGACGTGCTCGACGCCGACACCGCCCAGCTCGTCGCCGAGGAGATGGGGCATTCCGTCAAGCGGGTCGCCGAATCCGACGTCGAGGAAGGCCTGTTCGATCGGCCCGACGAAGAAGGCGCGCCCGTTGCGCGCCCACCCATCGTCACCATCATGGGCCATGTCGATCACGGCAAGACCTCGCTGCTCGACGCGATCCGCCACGCCAACGTGGTGGCGGGCGAAGCCGGCGGCATCACTCAGCACATCGGCGCCTATCAGGTCGTCGCGCCCGGCGGCGAGACGATCACCTTCATCGACACGCCAGGCCACGCGGCCTTCACTGCCATGCGCGCGCGCGGCGCGAAAGTCACCGACATCGTCGTACTGGTCGTGGCCGCCGACGATGGCGTCATGCCGCAGACGATCGAGGCGATCCGCCACGCCAAGGCGGCCAAGGCCCCGATCATCGTCGCCGTCAACAAGATCGACAAGCCCGAAGCCGATCCCCAGCGGGTGATGCAGGAGCTGCTGCAGCATGACGTGCAGGTCGAAGCGTTTGGCGGCGATACCCTTGCGGTTGAAGTGTCGGCGACAAAGGGGACCAATCTCGACAAGCTTCTCGAAGCGATTGCGCTGCAGGCGGAGCTGCTCGATCTCGTCGCCGACCCGGACCGCAGTGCGGAGGGCACGGTCATCGAAGCACGGCTCGACCGCGGCCGCGGGCCGGTGGCGACGGTGCTCGTGCAACGGGGTACGCTCAGGGTCGGGGCGCTTGTTGTCGCCGGCTCGCACTGGGGCCGCGTCAGAGCGCTGATCGACGATAAGGGCGAAACACTCGAGTCGGCTGGACCCTCAAGGCCAGTTGAGGTGCTCGGATTCTCAGGCGCGCCGGAGGCCGGCGATCGGGTTGCCGTGGTCGAAACGGAAGCGCGCGCGAGAGAAATCACCGAATATCGGGAGCGCCAGAGGCGAGAGAACCTCGCCGCGCGCGGGCCTGCCGCAAGGACCTCGCTTGCCGACATGATGAGCAATCTCAAAGCGGCGGGTCACAAAGAGATGCCGATCGTCCTCAAGGGCGATGTGCAGGGATCGGTCGAGGCGATCACTTCAGCGCTCGAAAAGCTTGGCAACGACGAAGTCATGGCGCGGGTCATCCATGGCGCGGCCGGCGGCATAACCGAATCCGACGTGACTTTGGCCACGGCCTCGAAGGCGGTCATCCTTGGCTTCAACGTGCGCGCGAATAAGGAGGCGCGGGACCTCGCCGAGCAGGACGGCGTCGAGATCCGTTACTACAACATCATCTACAATCTGGTCGACGACGTGAAGGCGGCTCTCTCGGGGATGCTTGCGCCGACTTTGCGTGAGACGATGTTGGGCAATGCGCAAATTCTCGAATTGTTCAACATTTCCAAGATTGGCACGGTGGCCGGCTGCCGCGTGACCGATGGTGTCGTGCAGCGCGGCGCGCACGTGCGCCTCATCCGGGACAGCGTGGTCGTGCACGAGGGCAAGCTGTCGACGCTCAAGCGCTTCAAGGATGAAGTCGCCCAAGTGCAGGCCGGACAGGAATGCGGCATGGCGTTCGAGAACTACCAGGACATGCGGGTCGGCGACGTCATCGAGTGCTACAGCGTCGAGGAGATCCGCCGCACACTGTAACGGGCGGCGGACGGAACGAAGACCCATGCGAACTCACGTCACCGCCCCGGGCCAGCCGGTTGGCGGACGATCGTCGAACGCGGGCCGGACGAAGCGCTGACCTTGCCGGCGCTGCCCGGTTTTTCGGTCGAGCTCCGGTCGATTTGAAATCTTGGCGCCCGCCGTCGAACCGCCACGGCGGTCGACGCCCAGCCCACGTTCGCCGCGCCTCGCTAAAGGAAAGCGCAATGCCCCGCTCCTTCTCCAAGCCGCACGGCGCGAGCCACAGGCTCGAACGGGTCGGCGAACTGATCCGCCATGCGGTCGCCGAGATTCTCGCCCGCGGCGAAGTGCGCGACGATGCGCTCGACCGCCATCCCTTGACCATCCCCGCCGTGCGCATGTCGCCGGATCTCAAGCTTGCGACGGTCCTGGTGATGCCGCTCGGCGGCCAGGGCGCCGGGGCGGCGATCGAGGCGCTCGACCGCCACAAGAAGGAGCTGCGCGCTCTCGTCGCGCGGCGCGTCAACCTCAAATTCGCTCCCGATCTGCGCTTCACCCTCGATACGAGCTTCGAGGCGCAGGCGCGCCTGGACGCGCTCCTGAGATCTCCGGAGGTGGCGCGAGATCTCAAGAGCGGTGGCGGCGAGGATCAGCGATGACCGACAAGGCCCGCGACGACCAGCCGTCCGGCCCCGAGGCGCTCGAGCATGAGAAGCCCCGGCAGAAGCGCTCGTCCCGGGTCGAGGTCGACGGCTGGATCAATCTCGACAAACCGACTGGCGTCTCCTCGACCCAGGCGGTCGGACGGCTCAAGTTCCTGTTCAACGCCAGGAAGGCGGGCCACGCCGGCACACTCGATCCGCTCGCATCCGGCGTGCTCCCGGTCGCATTCGGCGAGGCGACCAAGACCGTCCCGATCGTGCAGGACGGCGCCAAATCCTACCGCTTCCGCGTCCGCTGGGGCGAGGAAAGCGCGACTGATGACGCGGAAGGGGAGATCGTCGCCCGTTCCGCGCGCCGCCCAGCTCCAGCCGAGATCGAAGCCCTCTTGCCCCGCTTCGTCGGCGTCATCCTGCAGACGCCGCCGACCTTCTCCGCCATCCGGATCGGCGGCGCGCGCGCTTACGATCTCGCGCGCGAGGGCGAAAGCTTCGCGATCGAGCCGCGCCCGATCAATGTTTACCGGCTCGAGCTGATCTCGGCTGAACCGGACGCAGCGGTACTTGAGGCCGACTGCGGCAAGGGCGCTTACGTGCGCGCGATCGCGCGCGATCTCGGCCGCGCGCTCGGCTGCTACGGCCATGTGGTCGAATTGCGCCGGACCCGGGTCGGCCCGTTTTCCGCCGATGCCGGTGTGGCGCTGGACCGGCTGCCGGACGATCCGGAACTGATGGCGCGCGCCCTTCTGCCGGTGCGGGCGGGTCTCGCCGAAATCCCCCTCCTGGCTGTCGACCGCGACGGAGCCGCGACCCTGAGGCGCGGCCAGAAGCTGCTACTTCGCGGGCCCGCCCCGGTGCAGGGGCCGGCCTACGCCGACTGCTTCGGGACGCCGATCGCGTTCGGGGTGATCGAGGACGGCTATTTCGTCTCGTCCCGGGTGTTCAACCTGCGCGGATAGCGCCCCGCGTTCACTTCCACGCCTCGAACGCCTTCTCCAGCATCGCCTGCCCCTCCGGAGATTTCTGGAACACGACCTTGGCGATGCGGTCATCGTTGAGCAACAGCGGGAAATCGAACCAGGCGCGCGTCTGCATCAGGTCGAGGTTGCGCGCGGTGTCTGAATCGCCTTTGGCCAGCGCGATGAGGAAATAGGTGTCGCTGATCTTGACCTTGACGCTGGTCAGCGCTTCGGCGGCGGTCGAAATCCTCCATTCGCATCTGCGGCAGGCCGACGTCCTTGAAGCCGGTGATCGGGGCGCCGTCGGCGAAGGAGAATTTGAGATCAATCGTATGCGTCGCCTGCAGGGTGGGATCGGTGTTTTTGCGCAAGGTCATCGCCGCATGCATCTTGAGATCGGGAATGTCGGCCTCAGCCTTCACCGCGACGGTCGCCGGCTGGCCGGGCGCCGCAGGAATCAACGACCACACCGTCGAGCCCAGGCTGACCACAGGCTTTTGCGGATTGTCGGCCGAAGCAACGAGCATTGCCGCGCGGCCCGCCGACGGCGCGGGCGCCGCAGACGCCGCAGGCGGATTCTGCGCCGCGGCCACGAGCGGGCTCGGCGGCGCCGCCGAGCCTTGAGCGGCGGGCTGGTCCGCTTTCGGTTCGCTCGCGGCGGGCGCAGGCGCGGCAGGATTTGCTGGGGTCGCCTCGACGCGCTCCGCGATCTTGGCCGGGGACGGCGACGCCGGGGGCGCGATCGCTTCGGCGGGTGGCTTGATCGCCAGGTCCTGCGGTTTCTGGCGCATCAGGATCGCAGCGCCCGCGACCGCCAGGACGACGCCAAGAGCGACCGCCGCCGCGATCCAGAGCCATGGCTTCGGCTTGCCGGGTTCGATGCCGGGCGCGACCGGGCGCTGGCCTTCGAAATCCTGCCTCGCGCCGGCGCCCGGGCGCTCGAACTCGCCCGGCACGTCCGGCGCCGCGGCCGATTGCACCGGTTCGTCGGAACGGGTCGCGACAACCGGGGGCGCCGTCGAGGAATGCACCTCGTCCACCAGCCTTGCCGACCGAGCCGCCTTGGCAAGATCGTGCGGCGGCGCCGGGAGATTATCCACCCTCCCTCCGGCGACAGCGGCGGCGCTCTTCGATCCGAGGGACGGCGGCGGCGGTTTCGCTCCGGCGACCGCGGGTTCCGGCCGACTCGGCGAAGAGAACGCCGTGGCCAGCGGCGTGGGGGCAGCCGGCTTGCCAACAGGCGCGGCTGTCGCGTTGGGCGGCGCGCTAGAAACCGGCTGGGCGCGCGGCGGCGCCGACACGGACGGCGGCGGCGTGCGCGGCGCGACCGCCGGTTGACCGGACCCGCCCGGCGCCGGCGACCCGACTTGGGGCGGAGGTCGTGGGGGGCTCGCCGACGGGGCGGGAGAGGCGGCCATCGGCGTGCTCTGCGGAGACCCGCGCGTAAGCGGGCGCTGGAAGGCGGCGGACTGGGCGGGCGCGGTCGGCGCAGCGGCTCTTGGCGAAGGCGACGGCGCGGCGCCCGCCATGCCGCCCGGAGTTGAGGCCGGCGCCGGGGGCGAGGGACCGGGGGACGGAGCGGCGTTTTGCGGCCCGTATTTCGCCTCGATCTGGGCGATCGCCGCGTCGAGCGCGTTGGCCTCGCGCGCGATGTCGCCTTCCGGCAACGGTGGACGCAGGCTCCTCAATTGCTCGATCAGGGCCTTGCGCGCGCGGACATAAATCGCCTCGCGCGTCGCCGGCGTCCCGGCGCTCGGCAAATTGGCGACGGCGCGCATGAGCAGCGAATGATAATCAGCCATGAAGCGTTCGCTCAACCGCTCTGCAGGAACCCGCGAACGGTCCCTTAGTCCTGAAACGGATCATGCACAAGAATCGTATCGTCGCGCTCGGGACTCGTCGATAACAAGGCGACTGGGGCGCCGACCAGCTCCTCGATTCGGCGCACATATTTTATCGCCTGCGCCGGCAGATCCGCCCACGATCGCGCTCTGCTCGTCGCCCCATTCCAGCCTTCGATCGTTTCATAAACCGGCTCGATGTGCGCCTGCGCGGATTGGGAGGCCGGCAGATAATCGATCTCCGCGCCGTTCAGGCGGTAACGCGTCGCCACCTTGATGGTTTCAAAGCCGTCGAGAATGTCAAGCTTGGTCAGCGCCAAACCGTCGATGCCGCAGGTACGGACCGCCTGGCGCGCGAGCACGGCGTCGAACCAGCCGCACCGGCGCGGCCGGCCGGTGTTGGTGCCGAATTCGCGGCCGCGCTCACCGATGCGACGGCCGATATCGTCGTCGAGCTCGGTCGGGAACGGGCCGCCGCCGACCCGCGTCGTATAGGCCTTGGCGATGCCAAGCACATAGCCGATAGCCCTCGGACCCAACCCTGAGCCGGTCGCTGCATTGGCCGCGACCGTGTTCGAGGACGTCACATAGGGATACGTTCCGTGATCGATATCCAGAAGGGCGCCCTGCGCGCCCTCGAACAGAATGCGCTTGCCCGCGCGCCGCTCGTTGTCGAGAATTTCGAATGTTGGGGCCATGAACGGCAGAACCTTGGGCGCGACCGCTAGCAATTCAGCGCGAATGGCCGCCGGACTGGGTGGCGGCAAGTCGAGTCCCCTGCACAGCGGACCGTGATGAGCAAGCAGGCGTTCGATCTTGTCATCGAGGGTGTCGGGATCGTCGAGGTCCATCAGGCGGATCGCGCGCCTTGCGACCTTGTCCTCGTAGGCCGGGCCGATGCCGCGTTTGGTCGTGCCAATCTTGGTCCCGCCCGCGTTCCCCGACTCGCGATGGGCGTCAAGCTCCCGGTGCAGCGACAGGATCAGCGGGACGTTCTCGGCAACCTTGAGGTTTGCGGGACTCACCTCAATCCCCTGCCCACGCAACTTCTCGATCTCGTCGATGAGATGATAGGGATCGAGGACCACCCCGTTGCCGATGATCGACAGCTTCCCGGGTCGCACAATGCCGGAAGGAAGGAGCGCCAGTTTGTACGTCTTGCCGTCGATAACCAGCGTATGGCCGGCGTTGTGGCCGCCCTGAAACCGAACAACGACGTCGGCGCCGACCGACAGCCAATCGACGATCTTGCCTTTTCCCTCGTCGCCCCACTGGGCGCCGACAACGACAACATTGGCCATCGTCGATTGCTCTTCCGCCTTTTTTAAACGAGCGAAGCCCCGGCGCGGCAACACGCAGCCGAACCGGGGCCTTAGCGATCTTCGCCTAAACGATCGGCAGGCGTGAGTAAAGGCGCGCCGGGGGCGGTGGGGCGGCGCCGACTCATGCCCGGCTCGAAAGCGAAAAACCCTGGCCGAAGCCTTGGATTGGCCGCGGGCGTCGCTATATGCCGGGCGCGGGCGCTCCGCCTGCAGGGAGAGCGACATGACCCCCGAAGAACGCGAGATGCTCGGTGGCCTTTTCCAGCGAGTCAACGCCGCAGCGCCTGCGCAGCGCGACCCCGAGGCCGAATCCTTCATCAACGATGGGGTTCGCGCCGCGCCCCACGCGCCCTATGTCCTCGCGCAGACCGTCCTGGTTCAGCAGCAAGCCTTGGGGGCGGCGGCGAATCGGATCGCCGAACTCGAGGCTGCGGCTCGCCAGGGCGCGCAGCAGAGCGAGGAACACGGGAGTTTCCTCGGCAATCTCGGCAAGACGATTTTCGGCGCCGGACCATCCGCGTCCCCGCCGCCGCCCGGCTATGACCAGCAGGCCTATCAGCGGCCGCCGTCGCCCTACGCGCCGCAACCGCCGCAGGGTTATCGCCCGCAGCCGCAGGGGTATCCCCAGCAGCCGCCGCAGGGTTATCCCCCGCAGCCCGGGCCCTGGGGCGCCCCGGCGCAGCCGCAAGGCGGCGGCTTCCTGCAGAACGCAGCCTCGACCGCAGCAGGCGTCGCCGGCGGCGTCGCGCTTGGCAATCTCCTTGGCGGCCTGTTCGGCGGCCATTCGGGCGGCAGCCTCTTCGGCGGCGGCGGAGCTAGCGCGGCCGGATTGGGCGGCGCGGGCTTGTCAGGCAATCCGACGGAAGTGATCAATAACTATTACGACGGCGCGAAAGGCGACGGCGGCGCCAACGCCGACTTCCAGGGCTTCGACCCCGGCGCTCCGGGCGTCCAGGACGCCAATTTCGACCAACTGGACGATTCGAGCTTCGACAATTCGGACGGCTCGTCGTTCGACGACAGCGGCGGCGGCTTCGACGACGTCTGAGGTCCTCAGACGAAGGAACCGCGAAGTCCGTTAAGGCTCCGTGCGGTAGAGGCTACCGTTCCCTCGTTTCCGGGAGAAGGCGGAGGGCGGCAGCGGCTGAGGAGGCGTGGCTCCCGCTCAGCGGGTTATCCGGGTCCCAGCGGTAGCGCAAAGTCTCGAAGCGCATCGCGCGCGAGTCGATCATCAGGAGCCGCCCGACCAGGCCTTCGTCGCCGTCGCCGAAGCCGCCCACAATTTCGCGTATCGCCTCCAGCGCCATCAGCGACCCGAGTACGCCGGCGAGCGCTCCGAGCACCCCGGCTTCGGCGCAGGTCGGGATCGTTCCCGGCTCGGGCGGATCGGGAAAGAGGCAGCGATAGGTCGGGTTTGGCCTGCCGTCCGCGGCCTTCTGGTAAGGCTTGAGCGTCGTCAGCGCGCCATCATACTCGCCGAGCGCGGCCGAGACGAGCGGACGACGCTCATGGAAGCAGGCGTCGGACAAAGCATAGCGCGTGGCGAAATTATCCGAGCCGTCGAGAACGACATCGAAGCGCCTGACGATCGGCCCGGCGTTGGCGGCGTCCAGCCTCACGACAATCGGCTCGACCGCGACATGCGGATTGATGCGCTCGATCGCCGCCGCCGCGCTCTCCGTCTTCAGACGTCCGATGTCGCCGGTCCCGTGGATGATCTGGCGGTGCAGATTGGAGAGCGCGACTTCGTCGTCATCGACGATCCCGAGCGTCCCGACCCCTGCCCCGGCCAGATATTGGAGCGCCGGCGATCCGAGTCCGCCCGCGCCGACGATCAGCGCGCGCGCGCTTTTGAGCTTGTTTTGCCCGGGTCCGCCGACGCCGCGCAAAACGATCTGGCGCGCGTAACGCTCGACTTCTTCGCTCGAAAGGGTCATTTCGCTGGGAGTCTACACGGCGACCGGCAGCGCGCGAAACTTTATCGTCGGCCGGCGGGCGGGAACAAGCCGCGGCTCTCGGCGTTCGGGATAGGATCGGCGCTGGAGGACCACCATGTGGAAATTTGCGCTGGGGCTGTCAGCCTCGTTGGCGGCCGGGTCGGCCTTCGCAGAGACGCTTTCCCCGGAGGCGGACGCTTGCAAGGCCAGCGGATTGATCGCGCTCAAGCAAAAATATCCGCAGGTGAAGGATGTGCTGATCGATCTCGACAGCGCCAAGGTCATCAAGACCGAAACGGCGATTGAAGACGTCCCTGTCAGAACCGTCGTGATTGGGGACGCCTATGTCGAGCGGACAAAAACGACCAAGCCACAGACCTTGGTATGCATCATCGGAGACAAGGGAAAAGTGCTGCTGACGCTGTTTTCCGACAAGTGACCCGCAGGCGAGGCGATCATGTCTCGCATTCCATCTCGGCCGGCCATCCTCTATATGAGGGCGGCGGCTTTGCGCGCCCGTCCATCTCGAAGCGCCGTCGCGCGGCCGCTTCAACGCGAGCGGGGAGCCGATCCTATGACAACAGACCCCATCGTCATCGTCGGGGCGGCGCGCACGCCAATGGGCGGCTTTCTCGGCGACTTCAAGGACGTTTCCGCCCCCGCGCTTGGCGCGCGCGCGATCGCGGCTGCGGTCGAGCGGGCGGAGATCGCGGCGACAAGCGTCGATGAAATCCTCATGGGCTGTGTCTTGCCGGCCGGCCAGGGCCAAGCGCCCGCACGGCAGGCGGCGATCGGCGCCGGCCTGCCGCTCGCGGCGGGCGCGACGACGATCAACAAGATGTGCGGTTCGGGCATGAAGGCGGCGATGGTCGCCCACGACCTTCTGTGCGCCGGCTCGGCCGACATCGTCGTCGCCGGCGGCATGGAGAGCATGAGCAACGCGCCCTATCTGCTTGATCGCGCCCGCACTGGATACCGCATGGGCCACGGCCGCACCATCGATCACATGTTCATCGACGGCCTCGAGGACGCCTACGACAGGGGCCGCCTGATGGGGACGTTCGCGGAAGATTGCGCGGAAAGCTATCAGTTCACCCGCCAGGCGCAGGACGCTTATGCGCTCGCCTCGCTCGAGCGAGCCAACCGCGCGATTCGCGACGGCGATTTCGCCTGGGAGATCGCCCCGGTAGCCGTGAAGGCGGGCAAGTCGGAAACGCAGGTTGCGACCGACGAGCAGCCGCCCAAGGCGCGCCCGGAAAAAATTCCGACGCTGAAGCCGGCCTTCCGCGACGGCGGCACAGTGACGGCGGCCAATTCGAGCTCGATCTCCGACGGCGCCGCAGCGCTCATCATGATGCGCGAAAGCGAGGCCGGGAAGCGCGGCGCTCGGCCGCTCGCCCGCGTCGTCGCGCATGCGACCTATGCCGCGGAGCCGAGCAAATTTCCGACCGCGCCGATCGGCGCGCTCAAGAAGCTCCTCGACAAGACCGGCTGGAGCAAGGATTCGGTCGATCTCTACGAGATCAATGAAGCCTTCGCCGTCGTCGCCATGGCGGCGATGCGCGACCTCGGCTTGCCGCACGAGAAGGTCAACGTCAACGGCGGCGCTTGCGCGCTCGGCCATCCGATCGGCGCCTCCGGCGCGCGCATCCTGGTGACGCTGATCGCCGCTTTGCGGGCGCGTGGCGGGAGGCGCGGCGTCGCATCGCTTTGCATCGGCGGCGGCGAAGCGACCGCGATGGCGATAGAGGCGGCCTGACGACACATCCGCTGCGGAAGTGTCGCGCGAGTGTTGCGGTAGACTGTCGGGACCTATAGTAGTCGTGTCGTGTCGGGTTTCATTCGGAGAGCGGCCATGCAGGCTTCAAAACTTTCCGCTTTTGCCGCCTTCCTCTCCGGCGCCACGGCGCTTTTGACGCCGGCCATCGCGCAGGAGACGCTGACGCTCCAGACCATCCCCTCCATCGGAACGAACACGTCGCCGTCGACCGCGCAGACGATCGACCTTTCCGACGCGACCAACCTGCCGCTATTCAATGCGGCGCTGGCGGCGTTCAACGTCCAGAATTCCGATAAGATTCTTCAAAACGGAACGAGTTTTAGCGCTGCCGGACAATTCGTCAGCCCCGAGTTCTTTCCGTTCGGCGGTCCCACCGTCAGCGTGAACTCGGACGTGGCCGTGACCGGGCATCTCACGGCCCCCCCAACCGCCGGCTCGAACAATTATTTCAACTTCGCCGAGGCGGCTGGCGCCAACATTGGCCTATACGGCGCGGCGACCTCGCCGCCCAGCCAGGGGACCGAGTTGCTGCTATTCGACCCCAATGGAAACCTCGTCGCGGTTGCATCGGGCAATGCCCCGGACGGTTTGTCTTCGATCATCGATTTCACCGTTCCGGGCGGAGATGGCGGCGAATGGCAAACCGCGATCACTCAAGGGATCTCCACCACCTTGCCAATCAGCTATCGGCTCGAGTTCCAAACGCCTTATACCGCGCTCAGCCTGTTCACCACGAATGTGATCGGGTCCGGCCAGGAAAAGAACGGCGTGCTCGGGACGTCAACGCGAATGTCGGGGACAACCTGGTCTTCAACGTGAATGCGACGACGCCGCTGACCGGGACGGAGTTGCTACTGTACGATCCCAACGGAAACCTCGTCGCAGTCGCGGCGCAAAATGGCTCTGATCGGATTCTCTTCGGTCATCGATTTCACCGTGCCCGGTGGGGACGCGGGCGAATGGCAGATCCAGGTTGTACCGGACCAGATCATTCCGGTTCCGACACCCTACGCCTATGATCTCGCGATACAAGGCTTTAGCGGATTGGGCACGGTCAACCCCTCGGCGGTTCCCGAGCTCAGCACTTGGGCGCTCCTGCTGCTCGGCTTCGGCGGGATCGGCGCCGCCGCGGGTCTGAAGAAAAAAGCTGCCAATGTGGCCCTCGTTCCGGGCCGCTAACCACTCAGCTGCGCGCTTGGCGTCGAGCGCGAGATTGCGCGTTCTTCCTCGGTCATGTCTGAGGGTACGTCGGCGAACAGCGGCGTGCTGAGATAACGCTCGCCGGTATCGGGAAGCATGCAGAGGATGTTTGCGCCCCTGGGCGCCTCGCTCGCGATCTTCAGCGCGCCGGCAAAGGTTCCCCCCGAGGTTATGCCGACGAAAATACCCTCCTTGGCCGCCAGCTCCTTACTGCAGCGAATCGCGTCGGGCCCGGGGATCGGGAGGATGCGGTCGATCAGCTTCATCTCGACCGCTTCGCCGGTGATCTTCGGAATGAAATCGGGCGTCCAGCCTTGCATCGGGTGAGGCTTGAAACTCGGATGCGGCGCGGCGGGCGAGCCGTCGGGCAGCCGCTTCTGTTCGATCCCGGATACGAGCAGCGGCGCATCCGCCGGTTCGCACACAATGATCTTCGTCTCCGGGCGCTCCTGCCTCAGCACCCGGCCGACGCCTTTCAGCGTCCCGCCAGTGCCGTAGCCGGTCACCCAGAAGTCGAGCCGGTCGCCGGCGAAGTCGTCGATGATTTCACGCGCGGTGGTACGGGAATGGAAATCCGGATTGGCTTCGTTCTCGAACTGCCGGGTCATGAACCACCCATGCGTCTCGGCCAGTTCGACCGTCTTCTTGATCATGCCGACCGCCCGTTCGGCGGCCGGCGTCAGGATGACTTTGGCGCCGAGGAAGCGCATCAGCCGCCGCCGTTCGACGCTGAAAGTCTCCGCCATGGTGAGGACAAGGGGGTAGCCCCTGGCGGCGCAGACCATCGCGAGCCCAATGCCGGTATTGCCACTTGTCGCCTCGACCACCGTTTGGCCGGGCTTGAGTTCGCCTGATTGCTCCGCCGCCTCGATCACCCCAAGCGCCAGGCGGTCCTTGACCGAGCCCAGCGGATTGAACGCCTCGATTTTCACGTAGAGGTTCACCCCGTCGGGCGCGAGGCGATTGATCCGCACGACCGGGGTATGTCCAACCGTCTCGAGAATGTTTTGAAATCGCGCCATGCGGACCCTCCCGTGGTTTGGCTCAATAACCGAGCATCGTCGCTACGCGCTCGGCGTGAAACGCAGGGTCGCCGAACAAAACCGAATCGACCCGCGCGCGCTTCAGGAAAAGGCCGATGTCGAATTCGTCGGTCATGCCGATGCCGCCGTGCATCTGCAGACACTCGGCAGTGGCCGCGCATGCGGTCTCGCTCGCCTTGGCCTTGGCGATCGCGACGTCGAGCGCCGCGGAATTGGCCCGCGCCTCGACCGACTGCAGCGCCTTGAGTGTCGCCGACCAGGCGTTCTCGATTTCGATATGCATCTGCGCGGCGCGATGTTGAAGCGCTTGGAAGCTGCCAATCCGGCGATCGAACTGGCGCCGCTCCTTGAGATAGCGCGCCGTGCGCGTGAACGCCTCCTCGGCGACGCCACAGAGCGAGGCCGAGGCGACCGCGCGGCCGATGTCGACGACCTCCTCGATCGTCGCTGCGCCGCCCTGTAGCCGTGCGCCCGCGTCGAGGGAAACACCGTCGAGCCGCACGCTCGCGACCCGCCGGCCATCGACGAGCGTGCGCGCGTCGCGTGACAGCCCCGACGCGTCACCCTTGGCGAGAAAGAGCGCTGCCTCACCCTCGGCCACGGCCGCGATCAGCATCGCGTCGGCGGCGTCGCCGTCGAGGACGAAATGCGTTTCGCCATCGAGCCGCCAGCCCGGGCTCGCGCGCATCGCATTGATCGCGATCGCGCCCGTCCGCGCGCCTTCGTCGAGCGCGCAGGCGACGATCGTCTCGCCGCGCGCGATCCGCGGCAGCCATTCCGCCTTCTGCGCCATCGAGCCGGCGCGGACGAGCGCGCTCGCCGACAGAACGGAGGTCGAGAGGAAGGGGGAAAGCGCAAGGTCGCGCGCCATCTCGCGCGCGATCAGTCCGGCGCCGACAACGCCGAAATCCAAGCCGCCGAAGGCTTCCGGCACGAGTACGCCGGTCCAGCCGAGTTCCGCGCAGGCGCGCCAAAAGGCGGGCGAGAAGCCCGGGCCGTTCGGGTCCTTGCGCAACTTGCGGAACTCGGCGATCGGCGCCTTCTCGGCCACCGCGCTCCGCGCGCTCGCCATGAGCAGCTTCTGGTCTTCGCTCAAGGTGAGCATCGCGCTCTCAATCCGCGGGCAATTCGATAAGCCGTTTGGCGACGATGTCGAGCATGATTTCCGACGTGCCGCCCTCGATCGAATTGCCCTTGGAGCGCAGCCAGCCGCGGGCGACGTCCTGCGCCGGCCCGAGATTGCCGTCGAAATAGAGGCCTTCCGCGCCGGTGAGCGCCATCAGGAGCTCGTATCGGCGTTTGTTGAGCTCGGTGCCGTCGTATTTGAGCAGTGCCGAGCGGGCGCCGATCTCGCCGCCATTCGCCGCCTCGGCGAGGTATCGCTGCCGCGTCGCCTCGGAGGCATGAGTGTCGATCGCCACGCGGGCGATCTGGGCGCGCAGGATCGGATCGGCGAGCTTTCCGTCTTGAGCCTTCGCCGCCGCGGCCCGGTCGAGCGCGTGGATATCGAAGAGGTTGCCGCCGCCGGCGATGATCTCCCGCTCGTGGGTCAGGAGATATTTGGCAACGTCCCAGCCGTGATGAAGCGTGCCGACCAGGTTTTCCTTCGGGACCGCGACATTGTCGAAGAACGTCTCGCAGAATGGCGAAGCACCCGAGATCAGCACAATCGGCCTGGTCGAGACCCCCGGGCTCGCCATGTCGATGAGCAGGAAAGAAATGCCCCTCTGCTTGATTGCCTCAGCATCGGTCCTGACCAGGCAGAAGATCCAGTCCGCCTTGTCGGCGTAGGAGGTCCAGATCTTCTGGCCGTTGACGAGATAATGATCGCCGCGATCCTCCGCCTTGGTCCGCAGCGACGCGAGGTCGGAGCCGGCCCCCGGTTCGGAATAGCCCTGGCACCAGCGGATTTCGCCGCGCGCGATCCGCGGCAAATGGGTCGCCTTCTGTTCCGGCGAGCCGAATTTGAGCAGCGCCGGGCCCAGCATCCAGATGCCGAAGCTGACCAGCGGCGGGCGGGCGTGAATGCGTCGCATTTCCTCCCGCAGGATGGCCGCATCCTCGCGCGTGTAGCCTGCGCCGCCATATTCCTTCGGCCACGTCGGCACGGTAAGGCCACGCGCGGCGCAGCGTTCGAGCCAGACCTTTTGCGCTTCCGACTGAAACACCCAGCGCTTCCCGCCCCAGCAGATACCGTCCTCGCCCGCCGGCTCCCGCATCTCGGGCGGGCAACTGGCTTCGAGCCAAGCGCTGATCTCAGCGCGATCGATTGCCATGAGGTCTCCTTCTCGCTGGCCGGGACTGGCCAACGGCCCAACCGCCAGCCAATGTCAACCGTCAGCCGGGCATTGTCGAGTGGCGCGCGAATGCGCCCTTGTCCGCGCGCACGATTTCGGACATGGTTCGCCGCCGCCGGCTAACATGTCAGTCCGGCGCAAGGGAGGTACAATCCATGCGCATCACCCGTCGAATTGCGATCGCAGGTTTCATGGCGATTGCGCTTGCCGCGCCGGCTTTCGCTGCGGACAAACCGCTGATCCTGCTCTCGGTTCCAGGATTGAACTTTCCCTTCTTCGTCCACATGATGAACGACGGACTGAAGGCCGAGGCGGATAAAGACGGGCTAAGCTACATCGAGAGCGACGGTCAGGATCAGTCGCCCAAGCAGACCGCCGACATCGAGGCGGCGTTGGCCAAGGGCGTCAAGGGGATCGTGATCAGCCCGAAGGATCAGGACGCTCTGGCGCCAGCGTTACAGGAAGCGATCGACGCCAAGGTGCCAGTGGTCACCATCGACCGGCGGGTGCCCTCCGTCACCAGCATCATCGGCCATGTTGGCGCCGACAACGTCAAGGGCGGCGAGGCTCAGGGCAACCTCATCGTCAAGATGTTCCCGAACGGAGCGACGATCATCAATCTCCAGGGCTCACCCGGCGCGAGCCCGGCGATCGACCGGAACAAGGGGCTGCACAACGTGCTCGACAAGGCCGGTCCCAACTACAAGATCGTGGCGGAGCAAACCGCCAACTTCCACCGCGACGACGGCCTCAAAGTCACTGAATCCCTGCTCGCCGGGATGAGCGCGCCGCCCCAGGTCATCAACGCCGCCAACGACGACATGGCGCTCGGCGCGATCGAAGCGCTCAAAGCGCGTAACCTCAAGGGCGTCGTCATCATCGGCTTCGACGCGCTGCCCGAGGCGCTGGGAAAGGTGCGCGACGGCGAGCTCACCGCGACGATCGAGCAATTCCCTGCGAAGCAGAGCTCGATCGCCGTCGATATTATGGCTGAGTACCTCAAGAGCGGCAAAAAGCCGGAGCAGCAGATCACGTTGCTGACTCCGGTCGCGATCACCAAAGACAATCTGAAGGAAGCCGAGCGCCTCAACGAGGTGAAGTAGCCGAAGGCGCGGTCTCAAGGGCGCGTCATGCGTGACGCGCCCTTTTCCTCAGCCGCCACCCGAATAAGCGAGCGCTCCTGAATGGCTAACGCGGCGCTTTCATCCGCTCCCGCCACGCTCAACCGTCCGGTCCTCAAAATGACCGGGATCAGCAAGCGCTTCCCCGGCGTGCTTGCGCTCGAGGACGTGCATCTCGAAGTCGGCCAGTCGGAAATCCATGCGCTTTTGGGCGAGAACGGGGCCGGCAAGTCGACGCTGCTAAAAATCCTTTCCGGTGCACATGCCGCGGATGCAGGAACCATCGAGCTGTTCGGCGGGCCGGTCGCCTTCACCACGCCCCACGACGCCCAACGCGCCGGCATCGTCACTATCTACCAGGAGTTCACGCTCGCTCCAGATATGACCATCGCAGAGAATGTGTTCGTCGGCCGCGAGCCGGGCTCGAGGCTCTTCGTAAGCTGGCGGCGCCTCGCCGCCGAGACAAAAGCGATTGCCGACAGGATCGGGCTCAAGCGGGACCCGATGACGCTCGTGCGCGACCTCTCGGTCGCCGAGCAGCAGCTGGTCGAGATCGCGCGAGCGCTTTCCATGCGCTCCAGGCTGATCGTGATGGACGAGCCCACCTCGGCGCTCAGCGAAGCGGAAGTCGCCAACCTCGCTCGCATCATCCGAACGCTCAAGGCGGAGGGCCTCTCGATCATCTTCGTCACCCACCGGCTCGAAGAAGTCTTCCGCCTCTGTGACCGCTACACGGTGCTGCGCGACGGCCATTTCGTTGGCTCCGGCGCGGTCGCCGACACCAATGTCGACGCCATCATCCGGATGATGGTCGGCCGCGACGTCGGCGCGCTCTACGGCGAAAGGCCGATCCCCGACCATGGACCGGTCGCGCTCGAGGTCGAGGGGCTCACGCGACGCCGCAACGCCCGCGATCCGCACGCCATCGAGCTCGTCGACGTCTCGCTCGCCGTTCATCGCGGTGAGATCCTTGGCCTTGCGGGGCTGGTCGGAGCCGGGCGGACCGAGACCGCGCGGGCGATCTTCGGCGCCGACGCTTTCGATGAAGGCGTCATCCGCGTCGACGGGAAACCGGTGAAGTTCACAGGTCCGCGCGATGCGATGAATCACGGAATCGGGCTCGTGCCGGAGGATCGCAAGAAACAGGCGCTCTTTCTCAGTCTGGCGATCCGCACCAACATGTCGATCGCTGCACAGGAACAGGTCAGCCGCGGGTGGTTCATCGACGAGAGGCGGGAGGAGGCGCTGGTCGATGAATTCCGCCGCCAGCTCAGCATTCGGATGGCGGGCCCCGATCAGGCTGCCGGTCTTCTCTCCGGCGGCAATCAGCAGAAGGTGGTGCTGGCGCGCTGGCTCGCGCTGAGGCCCAAGATCCTCATCGTCGACGAGCCGACCCGGGGCATCGACGTCGGCTCCAAGGTCGAGGTCCACAATCTTCTCATCGACATGGCGAAGGCCGGCATCGCGGTTATCGTCATCTCGTCAGAACTGCCGGAAATTCTTGCCGTCAGCGACCGGATCGTCACAATGCGCGAAGGGCGGGTGACCGGGGAAATCGCCCGCACCCGGGCGACGCAGGAAATCCTGATGGGAATGATGACTTTCCACGAGGGGGCGGGGGAAGCCCGTCCCCAGCTCGATTGAGGCGCACGATGGCTGAAGCGACGAGAGCGGCGGAACCCGGCGACGCCGGCGGCGTAGACGTCTTCGGCTTCGTCGCCAGTTTCGCCCCGACACTGTTCCTCATCGCGCTCATGGTGCTGTTCGCGATCATCGAGCCGAGGTTCCTCTCCGAGATCAACCTCTTCAACGTGATGCGGCAGATGTCGATCACCGGCCTACTCGCCGTCGGCATGACCTTCGTCATCCTGACCGCCGGGATCGATCTTTCGGTCGGCTCGCTGCTTGCCTTCGCCGGCCTGGTCGCCGCAGCGGTGGAAAAGGGCGGGCTCGAGAACCGCTTCACCGTCGGCGAGGGCGGGGTCGGGTACGGCTGGGGCGCCGCCGCGCTGGCGGCGATCGCGGTCGGGATCGCCGGCGGCTATCTCCAGGGCCTCGCGATCACCCGGCTCAAGGTTCCCCCGTTCGTGGTGACGCTCGGCGGCATGTCGGCCTTTCGCGGCGCGGCGCTATTGTTCGCCGCCGGCGGGCCGATCTCCGGCTTCCAGCCATCGTTCACCTGGTGGGGCCAGGGCAAGATCGGCCCGGTCCCGATCCCGGTGATCATCTTTCTCGCCGCCGCGGCGCTGTCGCATATCACCCTGCGCTACACGCGCTACGGCCGCCAGGTCTATGCGGTCGGCGGCAATCCCGAGGCGGCGCGGCTCTCCGGCCTCAACGTCAATCGGGTCATCGCCAGCGTCTATGTCATCATGGGCTTCTTCGCCGGGCTCGGCGCCTTCGTGCTCGCAGCGCGGCTCAATTCGGCCGAGGCGGTTGCCGGGACCGGCTATGAGCTCACCGTAATCGCCTCGGTGGTGATCGGCGGCACCAGCCTGTTCGGCGGTTCGGGAACGATCTTCGGCACCGTCATCGGCTCGATCCTGATCGGAGTGCTGCTCAACGGCCTCGTCCTGATGAACGTCTCCTCCTACATCCAGCAGATCGTCATCGGCATCATCATCGTGCTGGCGGTCGCATTCGACACCTTCGCCAAGTCGCGCCGTCGCAAGGTGTAGGCAAGCGACGGCTGCGCGCCCCTCATTTCGACGACAGTGAGTCGACGCTGTTGTCAAACGGCGGCTCGGCCGTTGTCATCAACGGGCGCGGGTCGATCCACTTGTCGTCCCGCCGCAATTCGAAGTGCAGCTCGAGCATCTCGCCTTCCGGCGCGCGCATGGCGCCGATCGCCTGGCCGGTCTGGACGGAATCGTGCCTTTTCACCCGAAGGTCGCCGATATCGCCGTGATACGCCGAGACAAAGCCGCCTTCGTGCTTTATCAGTACGACATTGCCGTAACGCTTCAATTCGCCCGCGAACGCGACCACCCCCGATTGGGCAGCCCTCACCTCGGCCTCATTGCCGGCCGCGATGGTGATCATTTCGTTGTCCTCGATCCCGCATCCGTAGACGATTCGTCCACGCACGGGCCAATCGAATTTGAGGTCGGCCCTCGCCTGCGGGGCATGTGGCGCAGGCAGGAAGGCGGCCTCGGCGACTTGCGTCAGGGACAAGCCACGGCGGGCGCGCAGGGGAGAGGCGCGGCGGCGACCAACGCGAGGGCGCCGAGCCCGTAAGGCGCCGATCGACCGATTGCCTAAATCATCGACCCTCCCGAGAAAAAGATTGCGCGCGAGGCGCCTCAGTCCGCCCGTTCCGCCGCGCGTTGTCAGCCCAATTCCCCGCGGCCTGCCGCAAGCGATACATATTTCACCTGAGCGTAAACCCTTTGGCCCTCGGCAAGACCGAGTTCCGCCCAGGACTTCTAACTCATACGAGACAGAAGGCGTGCGCCATCGCTCTTTTCCCCGAGCGCGACGACTACCAGCGCCTCGTACTGGTCGAGCGGCCTCATAGACACGATCCGCGCCGGCAAGACATTCAGAATCGAGCTGCTCACCGGCTGCTCGCGAGCCAGGCTGACGTCACTTGCCAGAATTCGAATACGACGCAGCTCGCCGATCGCTCCAGTCGGCAGTGGCGGAGGCGCAATCAACATGCCGCCCGGAACCGAGACCTGCGCCAAGCCGAATTTGCCGTCAGCGGACTCGACTACACCTTTGAGGGTCACCGCGGCCTCACGGGAGGCGGCAAGCGGCGACGATGGATCGCTCTGCATTTCGTAGAGCGGAGCCGAGGCGACGACATGACCATCGTCGAGAAGAACTATCTGGTCGCCGAGGCGCTCGACCTCGGACATGTCGTGGGTAACGTAGAAGATCGGCAACGCGAAATGATCGCGGAGCTTTTCAATGAAAGGGAGAATTTCCGCCTTCGTCCTGCGGTCCAGCGCCGAAAGCGGCTCATCCATCAACAGGACCCTTGGCTGAGAGAGCAAGGCGCGGCCAATGCCGACGCGCTGACGCTCTCCTCCGGAGAGATTGCGTGGCGAACGATCCAGAAGCGCACGGATTCCCAAAAGGTCGACGACTTCGTCGAAGTCGATCGTGGGTCCATCGTGCTTCTTGTCGGTAGCGCCGAAGAGCAGATTCTTTCGTACCGAGAGGTGCGGAAAGAGGCTCGCCTCCTGAAAAACGTAGCCCAGCGCCCGCTTATGCGTCGGAACGAAAGTACCGCTCCGGTCCTGCCAGATCTCGCCCGCGATATCGCAGAGGCCATCCTGGATGTGGATCAATCCGGCGATGCAGCGCAGCACAGTCGTCTTGCCGCAGCCAGACGGGCCGAACAGCATCGTGATCCCGGTCGCCGGAACCTTGAAGACAGCGTCGAGCGCGAACTTACCGATGGCGCCGCGGAACTCGGCGCGAATCTCGTTCACTGGCGTCATGCTTGAGCCCCCACAAGACACGCCCAGATACGGATCATCGGCAGCATTTGGCGTGTCGTCGAGACAATGCGCTCAGGCCGGACGGGCCCCAGTGCGAATGATTGTCCCGACGTGGGCGCCGCGCAGCGCGGCGGTTAGCCGACCGGGGACGAGACCGTTCACGAGTTGCACCCGCTCGAGATGGCGCGCGGTCGCCATGATTTCGAGAAGCGCGCGGTCGAACGGCAGCGAACCCTTGTGCTTTGCGAGATCGGCCGCGTTTGTCACGCGCAGCATCTTCGCCTTCTTCCCGTCCGAGCCCTTGGGATCGAAATCGTACACGCCATCGACGTCCTCGACGATGGTGAGACCCGCCGCTCCGAGCGCGTCGGCGAGCAGAAATGCGCCCGCGTCAGCGCGATGAGGGGGCAACCGGGAGCCCGGGAACTCATGATGGTGATAGGGAGGAAAGGCGCTGCCCACAACGGCGCGGGCGGCGGACAGGTGGACCGCGAGTTGATTCGCGATCGTGCCGTGCTCGATATACGAGACGCCCTCCGGCGCAAGCAGCGCCGCGAGAATATGGCCGTTCTGGCCGGCTTCGCTGGCGGCCAGCGGCGCGAGAGAGCCGACGGGAAGGCCGAGGTCGAGCGCGACGCTGTAAAGATGGCGAGCGCGGACGCCGGCGCCCGTCAGAATGAGCAGCCGATGCTCCTGCATGAGCTTGCGCAGTTCGTCCACGATTGGAAGGATCGCCTCGGCGCCCCGATCCATGATCGAGCGGCCGCCGATCTTCACGACCTGCACCCAGGGCAAAAGCCGGATCGGACGTCCGCCCGCGACAGGGCGGGTCAGATCGGAGTCGAGGAGCGTCTGGCGCGCGAGCGGCGAGGCGACGTGCTTGGCCGTACTGGTGGGTTCGGACATGGGCGTCGCCTTACTTCGCGGTGATGATGGTGCCGACATGCTCGCCGGCGAGCGCGCGGGCCAGGTTGCCGGAGACGAGGCCGTTCACAACCTGCACCTCGTGGAGGTGGCGCGACGCTTTGAGGAGATCAAGCATGGGGAACTCGAGGATCGAATCGTGCAGGCCCTTCGCCTTCATCTCATCGACCGTGATCTTCGGGATGAATTTGGCGTTCTTCGAGGTTTTCGGGTTAGCCGTGTAGAGGCCGTTTTCATCCTTGACGTAGATCATCGCCTTGCAGCCGAACTGCTCGGCGACCAGAAAGCATCCGGCGTCGGTGCGATAAGGGGGGATCACGCCCTCATCCGCGGGCCGTGTCCAAAGCCCATAAGGGGGCATGCCGCTGAAAACGACCGCATTCACTTCGGCGAGATAAAGCGGCACCGCCGAGAGCCCGGCGCCGCTCACCGACGAGACGCCGTGCTTCGCGAGGAGCTGGCCCAGCATCTCCGCGTTCTGATCGGCGACCGATCCGCCGAGCTGCGACAGCACGCCAGCGGGCAGGCTCAAGCCGGCGGCGATCGAATAGAGATGGCGTGCGCGCGTGCCTGCGCCGGTCCCGATCAGCATCTTGTGCGTCTTGCGAGCGGCGACGATCTCATCGACGAGCGGGTAAACCGCCGCGCGGCCTCGGTCGATAACACTTTGCCCGCCGATTTTGATTACGTTGGCGTCCGGGAGAATCCTGAAGTCCGCCGCCTCTGCCGCCTTCGCTTGCAATTCTGTATCACTGAGCGATCGCTCCATCAGGAGCGCCTCAAGCTCTGAGGCCGTAGTGGTCATGCGATCCTCCCGCAAATCGTTTCAAGCATTCGCACTGTTCGCCGCATGCTCCACAAGCTCCGGAGAAATGATCGCCATC
>CAVYDG010000019.1:0-95059 GCA_963767245.1 uncultured Alphaproteobacteria bacterium | reverse complement strand
TCTAATGGGTCATATGTGGACGGCCCCTTGGCAAGCGTTTTTATTTCGGCGGTGAACGGCTGGCGGCCTTCGGTCATATGTCCGGCCTGTTGGCGCGGACTGGGTCCGCTGGCCCTGATGAAGTCCGACGACCCTCGGCTCCCGATCAAGGGGGCGAGCTTTGGGCTCCTGACCCATTGCGGAGTGTCCGATGGTCTTCGATCGTCTCGCCGTGTCGTTCATCACGTCGTCGTCGCGCTCGCCAAACTCTTGAGCCTGCGTTCTCCTTTCGAGTGCGTTGCCCCCGATTGGGATCAGGCCTTGGCGTAGATGGAGGTGCGGAAGGCCTCGCCGGTGGTGATGATCGCCCAGACGATCCGGGCGAGCTTGTTGGCCAACGCCACCGCCACGACCTTGGGCGGTTTGCGCGCTCTGAGCGCGGCCAGCCAGTCGCACAACGCGCCCTTGCGCTTTGGCGCCGCCCGCAAGACCGAGATGGCGCCCAACACTAGAAGCCGTCGGATATACCGATTGCCCTGCTTGGTTATCGACCCGAATTTCTCCTTGCCGCCGGTCGAGTTCTCTGGGCGTCGCGCCAAGCCAGGCGGCGAAATCGCGGCCGGATTTGAAGGCCCGCGGATCTGGCGCGCTGGCCAGAATCGCCGAAGCGGCGAGCGCGCCGACGCCGGGAACGCTCGCCGCCAGCCGGCTGACCGGATCGCGTCGATGGTCGGCGACGATCGCGCGCTCCAGCTCGTCGATCGCCGCGTCGAGAGACCGCAATTGCGCAAGCAGAATCCCCAGCGTCGCCTGGACCATCGCCGGAAGGTCGGCGGCGGCGGGTTTCTCGAGGAGTTCCTCGACGTGGCTGATCCCTTTGGCGGCGATGACACCGAACTCCGCCAGATGACCCCGCAAGGCGTTCACGCTCATCGTGCGCTGCTTGATCAGTAGTTCACGGGTCTTGTGCGCCATCAGCGTGGCCTGTTGGTCCTCGCTCTTGACGGCGACGAAACGCATGTTTGGCCGAGATATCGCCTCGCAGATCGCCGCCGCATCCGCCGCGTCGTTCTTGCCGCGCTTGACATAGGGTTTCACGTAAATCGGAGGCGTGAGTTTCACCTCGTGGCCCATCGCGCGAAACCGCCGCGCCCAATAATGCGCCGAGCCGCAAGCCTCCATCCCGATCGCGCACGGCTCGACCTCGGCGAGGAATTTGACGATCCCCGAACGGCTCAGTCTGCGTTTCGTGGCGGAACAATCTTCGCTCTCCAGCGCGTGGACTTGAAAGCAATTCTTGGCAATGTCGACGCCAATTCGGATATATTTCCGCATGGACGGCCTCCCTCGTGGTGGCGCTCCAGCGACCACCTTTCGGCACTTAGATGCCCCCTAGGCGGGGGTCGCGGTAGGGACGGAGATTACTCTCCGCCCCCCGCACAGATCCCGGCGGGCGCTGCTAACGCACCGGGCTCCCACCTTGGATCGTGACGAGGAACCGCTTCTCTGGCCACGGATGCAGGATGCGCGGGAATGGCAGGTACCGGTCCGCGATCGTCTTCATTCGGGTCCACGTTAATCGACGCCGTTGGCTGCGGCGCATCAGGGCGCCATGCCAGCGTTCGATCATGTGATGCCGGAATGCTGAGATCGCTGAGCCGCTCATCGGCACAGCGTAGTAGGCCATCCAACCCCGCAGGACTTGGGCAAGCCATTTGCCTTGCCCATCGACCCCATCGTGGCGGGTCGCCATGAGCTGCTCCTTGATCTCCCGAAGTTTGGTTCGCATGCGCTTGGCCATTGGCTTCCTTCCGAGCACGAAGCCGCTGCCGTCCCGCCGGGTCGCGCAGTGATGCTTGAACCCTAGGAAGTCAAACGTCTCCGGTTTGCCGAGGCCTCGAGCACGGCGGTTCGCAATCGCGTTCCGACCAAACTCGATGAGCCGCGTCTTATCGGGATGAAGATTCAGTCCAAAACGCGCGAGCCTCACCTTGAGATCGGCAAGGAAATGCTCCGCTTCGTGTCGGTGCTCGAAACCAACGATAAAGTCGTCCGCATAGCGCACGACAATCACGTCGCCGGTGGCGCATCGCTGCCGCCACTGGTGGACCCATTGATCATAAACATGATGAAGGTAGATGTTCGCCAAGAGCGGGCTGATGACCGCGCCCTGTGGCGTCCCCTCCTCCGTTTCGATCACGCGTCCATCTTCGAGCACGCCTGCCGTCAGCCATTTGGCAATCAGCCGGATGATTCGCCTGTCGCCAACCCGATGCTCGACGAATCGGATCAGCCAGTCACGGCTGACCTTGTCGAAAAAGGATTGAACGTCGCAGTCGAGCACCCAGTTGATCCGCCGCTTCCCGATCCCGAACGCGAGCGCGTCCAGCGCTTGATGCTGGTTGCGCTTCGGTCGGAACCCGTAGCTGAAGCCCAGGAACTCCGACTCATAGATCGGCGTCAGAATTGCCGCCACCGCAGCCTGGACGATCTTGTCCTCTATGGCAGCGATGCCGAGCGGCCGCTGTCTGCCATCCGCCTTCGGTATATACTTCCGGCGCGACGGTAGCGCTCGATACGCCCCTGTGTGAACGCGAGCATGCAGGTCCAGGAGGTTCGCCTCCAGGTGCTTGGCGTATTCGGTCCACGTCACCTCGTCGACGCCCGGCGCTGCGGTCTTCTTCAGATCGGAGAAGCTCGCTCGCAAAACGTCGACGTTGATGTGATGCAGGAGCGCCGTCAGCTTGCTCTGCCTGTTCCTGATGACGGCTTCTCGTATGCGGCCCTGCGCCTGTGACACGGCTTCCCGGCTCTGCGTCCGGACGGTGTTTTGCAGCTCCGCATTCTCCTTGGCCCCGCCCCTTCGCTCCACGGGCTCCGCAGCAGCCAAGGCCGCCTTGTTCGCTCGCTTCCGCGCTACTACGGGCAGGTCCGACTTCTCCATCGGGCTCATCGTCGGCTACGGCCTCCGGCCTTCCCGACAACGTCCCGGTCACGACTGACAGGGACGGCGATGGAGATCTCCCGGTTCCCGAGCAAAAGGCTTCTGCGCATGCCAGGGTCTACGACGACGCGGGGCCAGCATGTGTCTTGCGATCTCGACACCGGCTGTGTTGCCTTCTGTTGGACGGAAAACATCAGCGCCCCGAACTTGTCTTACGCCGCTCAATACCTCGCCTGCGCCCTCCCCTGTGAACGCTTCACGTCTGCCCTCACGGACATCCGTGCATCACTCGGGGCCGGTGCGGTTCGCTACTCCTTCACCGTGACGGACTTCCACCGTCTGCCTCTTGCCGGTCTCCCGGCGCACCCGTCCACACCATCAAGAGAGCTTGAGAGCGCTGACGAAGCGCTACGGCGGCAACGCGAAAACCATCGCCAAATGGAAGTCGAGGACTTCCGTTTCCGATCTGCCGACGGGGCCCAAGGCGCCGCGATCGACGGTCCTTTCGGTTGAGGAAGAGGCCGTCGTCGCTTTCCGGAGGCATACTCTGTTACCGCTTGACGACTGCTTGTACGCCTTGCAGGCCACTATCCCGCATCTGACGCGCTCGTCACTTCATCGGTGTCTGCAACGGCACGGGATCTCCCGGTTGCCGGAGGTCGAAGGCGAAGCCTCTTCACGGTCTACGAAAAACAGCTTGGAGCGCTTCGCATAATGGTCGAGTGTGCGGCTGTGCGGTTTCTTGACCGCCTCAACAGGGCGGCGACGAAGGTGTACGCCTCGTCGCGCGCCTTTCAGCGTTGCTCATTTTCTGGCCTCCTGCCTATTCCAAACGGACTCCTCCCCTCGCGGCGGCCCACTGCGCCGCGATGAAAAGCCTCGCCCGCTACATGTTCTGCTTCATGTTCATCGCGATCGCGACGAATTGAGGGTGCCCAGTTGTTGCGATCCAGGCCGAGATAGCGAGGGTCCCATCGTTAGACCCACCCCGCAGACTACTCACTGAACGACGCGTCAGGGTCTACGAGATTTTGCTCATCCGGCGCCGGTCAAAGATGTGCACAACTACGGAAACAAAGACCAGTAAGTCGAATTCACTTCGGCACCGTGGAGAGATGTCTCTCGCGTCTCCGAGAGGCCGCTCAATCCCCGAATGGCAACCCGGCATATTGTTCGGCGACCATCGCCTCGGCATGCTTCGATTGGTGGATATGACCGAATTGGCTCACTTTGATTCTGGTCTCGAACGCGTCGTCGTCGGGAAAGACGTGCAATAGCTTGGTCAGCCACCAGGAAAATCGCTCGGCCGCCCAAACTCGTCTCAGCGCCATGTCCGAATAGCTTTCGAGATAGCGGTCGTCGCCCTTGGCGAAATGCGCGGCGAGGGCCCTCTGGAGATAGAAGACGTCGGAGACCGCCAGGTTCAAGCCTTTCGCCCCGGTCGGTGGGACGATATGGGCGGCGTCGCCGGCGAGAAAAAGCCGGCCGTAGCGCATCGGCTCGGCGACGAAGCTGCGCAGCGGCGCGATCGATTTCTCGATCGACGGGCCGGTGACGATCTTGCGCGCAATGTCGTCGGGAAACCGCCGTTTCAGCTCCTCCCAGAACCGGTAGTCCGGCCAGTCGGCGAGCTCAGTATCGAGGCTGCACTGGATGTAGTAGCGGCTGAGGTTCGGATTGCGTAGCGAGGCGAGCGCGAAGCCGCGCTCATGCCGGGCGTAGATGATGTCTCCGATCGGCGGCGTTTCCGACATGATTCCGAGCCAGCCGAACGGATAGGCGCGCTCGAAGATCCTGAGCTTCTCCTTCGGAATGCTCTGGCGAGACACGCCATGGAATCCGTCGCAGCCGGCGATGAAGTCACACTCCAGCGTCTCGGTCGCGCCGTTCTTCTCGTAGGTTACCTTCGGCGCGGTTTGGGTCAGGTCGTGGAGACGGACATTCTCGGCCTCTTCGACGATCCGTCCCCCGTCGCGCCCCCGGATCCGGTACAGTTCCTCGGTGATCGCGGTCTGCCCATGCGACCACATCGGCCTCCCGGCATAGGTCTTGGTATCGATCAGAAACGGCTCGCGGTCCTGCCAGGCAATCCAGGCGCCGTCGTGGGCATGGCCCTCGCGGTCCATCCGTTCGCCCGCGCCCGAATCGCGCAACAGCTTGACCGTGCCGTATTCGAGCACGCCCGCACGAATACGCTTAAGCACACGCGCCTTTGCCTGCCGTTCGAGCACGACGCTGTCGATATTGTGCCGATGTAGCAGATGGGACAGCAGGAGACCGGCCGGCCCGCCGCCGATGATCGCGACCTGAGTGCGGCGCATGCTCTCCCTCCCTAGCCGCGGCGATATGCCGGCGAGGGCACGCAGCATCGCAAATCCAACTAATGCGATCAACCGACCGACGCCGGTCGCCTCTCGAGGGACCCGTGGCTGGGCCGAGTCCGACCGCCTCGAGCGCCCCGGCGTGGCGGGCGTGACCGCCGCTTCGAATCCGGCGATCGCGTCCTCGTATACTCGATGAAAGTTGAGCCGCGCGCCAAGGCGCAGGAACGCGCCGCCGAGGCCAATCGTCGCCCGCTCGAGAAATACGAACTCGCGCGGTACCGGCAGGCCCACGCCCTCCGCCTTCAACGCCCGCATGCCCTGGCCGATCTCCCGCCGTCCGTATTCCGACGGCTTGACGCCGTCGGCGACGCTGCGCACGCGATCGTGGAGAATGGGCCCGCACATGAATCGCGCCCGAAAGGTCATCGCCTCGGTCGTTCCGGGCGTGAGCCTGGGGAAGCCCACATCGCGTAAGCATGAGCGAGTCTCGTCTTGGCGTTCGCTTGAACGCCCGATAAAGCTCGACCACGCCGAAGACGAACCGCGGCGGGAAGATGCGCACACAGCCGCAATCGAACAGGTTGACGCCCTCGACCCTGCGCTTCGCGCCCCCCGACGCGGCGACCGTGTAATGACCTTCCCGGTGGTATCAGATCGGCGCTCGTCATCTCCGCTTCGCGCACAAGGCCGCTCTCCTCGTCCACCGCCAGATGCAACTTGTATTTAGCCAAAGGAGTTCTCGTCGCTCTTCACCCTGAAGCTCGCGTCGGGATCGCGCTCGCTGACCACGCCTTCCTCGAAAGAGGGCGGCTTCACGGCGGCCACGATGATCGTGGCGTCAACCAGCGTGCCGCACTTCACAATTAGGCCTCGCGCGTCGAGCTGATGGTTGACCTCGGCCAAGAGCTTCTCCGACAGGCTGTACTCCACGCGCTGGCGGAACCGCCAGATCGAGGAATGGTCCACAGCCGATCGCGCACGTCTTCCTCCGCGCCGGGGTCGGAGAGCCCGTACCATTGCTGGAGAAGCTCGATCTTGAAAATGGTCAGCGGCCGGTAGGCTGGGCTCCGTCCGAAGAAGAATGCAATGGACCCATTAAGATGTCCAACGCCGCCAACTCGAATGTCTTGGCGATATCTTCCAGGAACCCGCCCACACGAGAATAGGCCTTGACGAAGGCGTCGGCGAGTGATGGTTGGCGAAGTTACGGCGCGACCTCGGCGACTCACGTTCTCGGAGAAGCCGAGAGAATCACGGGTCAGAGCGTTTTGCAGAGGGCTCCTGGAGATGCGTTGGTACATGGGTTAAGAGACCGGCATTCGCCAGATGGCCGCCGATCGAAAAGATGTGCGCATTCTGTCGGTTGCAACAAGCGGAATCCGTCGCAGCAGGAAGCCAATGACAGCCCGAGGGGGCGGGTAGTTGCTAAATGCGAGCGGCTGAGGGGGGTCGAAGTGAGCGACGACCATATTCACGGGGACGCGACGCCGCGACGGCGTCACGCGGAAGTGCATTAGGTTGGCCCAAAGTATCGCCCGGCGACTGCCCCGATGCCCCTGTTGCCAAAGAGCCAACTTATGACACAGTAAAACTAGAGCGGCATCCGAGCGAGATGTATCGCTGAGGATTCCGAAATCGGCGCTATTCTAATTTATGATCTTCGTCGCGCCAAGGAGGCGGCGGGGATGGCGCTTTCCGACGATCTTCGGCAAATCCTTGTAAGGGCGGTGACGGCGGAAAGTCGCGCAATACGCCCGCCAGCCCCCGGTGATCTCGCTCACCACCGCGCGCGACAAAAGCCTTCTGCCGCACTCGTCGGTGAAGGCGTCCTCGATTTCGCGTCGATAACCTCTGAAGCGATGGTCGTAAGCCACGGCTATCATGTGTCGGTCAAAGTCGACAAGCCTCCTGACATCGCGGACAGTCCGCGCTCACCAACAGTCGATGCGGATTTGAGCTCTGTGCTGCTCGATCACGCCTTGCATATCGGGATCGGTTAAGATTTATGACTGTGGCCCTTCGGGAGTCTCTGGATGGCGGCTAGCTAGAGCTGGGCATGAGTTCCTCGGTGAAAGGAAGTGACGGGGGGCTCGTTCGGCCGGTCGAACTTGAACTTACTATCCTCATGCCTTGCCTCAATGAGGCTGAAACCATTGGAGTGTGCATCCGAAAGGCTCAAGCGTTTCTCGCCAGGAAAGGGGTGGCCGGAGAGGTCGTCGTCGCGGACAACGGCAGCACTGATGAGTTGCGTGAGATCGCCCGACAACATGGCGCGAGGTTAGTGAACGCTTCGACCCGTGGTTATGGCGCGGCGCTGCTCGGGGGAATTGAAGCTGCTCGCGGCCGATATATCGTCATGGGCGACGCCGACGATAGCTATGATTTCTCGAGCCTCGATGAGTACCTTGAGCAGTTGCGCGGCGGCGCCGACCTCGTGATGGGAAATCGGTTCCGAGGCGGAATTGCTCCCGGGTCGATGCCATTTATCCATAGATATCTCGGAAATCCGGCGCTCAGTTTCCTTGGCCGGCTCTTCTTCAAAGATTCCGGTCGGCGACTTTCACTGTGGTCTGCGCGCTTTCAAGACTGAGTTGATCCGCTCATTGCGGCTGCAGACGACGGGGATGGAATTTGCGAGCGAAATGGTTGTGCGCTGTGCGCTACGCGGGCTGAGGATTGTCGAAGTTCCGACGCCTTTGAAACCCGATGGTCGCAGCCGCGCTCCTCACTTGAAAACATGGCGCGACGGATGGAGGCATCTCAAGTTCTTGTTGATGTACAGCCCGCGCTGGCTGTTTTTCATCCCGGGCTTCAGCATGATCGCGATCGGGCTGTTGCTTGCTGCGACGCTCTTCTTTGGACCGGTCAAGATTTTTGCGGATGTCATCCTGGACATCGACTCGTTCATCTCCGCCTGCTTCCTCGTTATTGTCGGAGTGCAGCTCGTGTCGTTCGGCGCTCTCTCACGCTCCTACGCGGCCCTCGCGGGATATCTTTCGCGGAATACTGGCTCGATGACGGTGCTCCGCCATTTCACCACCGACCGGCTTGCGCTTGCTGGCGCGCTGCTCGCCGCCGCCGGGGCTGCGATGTTCGGCTTTGCTCTCTACGCCTGGGCGCTGAGAGGATTTGGCCGACTTCCGAATCCTTTGATCCCACACGTTGTGCTTATCGGCATGACAGTGATCGTTATTGGCTTTCAGGTGCTTGCAACGGGTTTTTTGCTGGGAATTTTCGAAATCCCGAGAAATATGCCTCCCGACCGTCGCTCGAGGTTTCCTTTTGCTGACGAGAAACTATGACAGATCAACGGCGAACCTGTACCGGAAGCGGGGTGCCCGGGTCTGCAACAGCTACTAGTCTGGCACGCAATTTCTTGATCATCGCCGTCGCTCTATTGCTTTTGAAACTGCTGCTCGTCTCGCAACGCGAGATTGTGACGGAGCCGAACGATGCCGAAGGATATGTCAGCGCCTCTTTGGATGACTTGGGGTTAGTTGTTAGTGGGCCCGCGTATCATGCACCGGGCGCGTCTCTGGTCATGGGATTGGCCCGGTCGCTCGGAATCCCCTATCGGATCTTCATGGAGGTATTTTTGGCGGTGGCGGCATTCTTGTTTTTTAGGCCACTGGTCGTTTCGATGCGTCTGGGGATTGCCGCAGTCACTTTCAGTTACGGCCTTTTGCTCTTCCATCCCGCTTTAATCCTGGAGATGGATCGAGCAATGTCCGATTCGGTCAGCTTCTTCTGCTGGTTGATCGGCGCCGGAGGAATCATTGGTTTTGTTCTGGCGCCCCGGGAGAACGCTCCATGGTGGAGTCTTGGGCTGGCCATCGCCAGCTTCGCATTCGCCGGGATCACGCGTTCTGGGGAGGGACTAATTGTCTTCGTCGAAATGGTCGCAGTTGCATCGTTATCTATCCTTCTGTTTCATGGAGTGGATGACTGGCGTCGCCGCCGCGCTGTTGTTGCCTGTCTCTGCGCCGTAGCCGCCAATTTCAGTGCCACACAGGCGCTATCTGCCGCGCATTTCGTCAACAGCGGCTATTGGGGTGCTACGGCTGTGGAAAGCCGTCAATGGTGGCAGCTATACAGTAATTTGCTTTCGCTTCCGGTTCAACGCAATGATCGTCATGTTCTGGTTAATAAGGCCACGATGGAGATAGCAGAAACCTTCAGCGAGGACCTTCACAATATGAGTGCTTGCTTTCAGCAGGTTGAGGCTCAACATTCAACTGAAGAACTACCGAACGAAGGCGTAGCATGGGTCATCATCGGTTGCCTACCTGGTGAGAATTCATCGAAAAATTACGCTAGAATGCGTACGATATCTGCAGATATTATTGATGGGGCCCGCGAGCATCACCTTCGTTTATCAGCCCCAATTTTGGGGGTGATACCTCAGCCTGCATTACAATGGCTTCCGGATCTTCCGTCATCCATCCTTCGGGTCGCTTTCGATGCAGTTAGAATACCGGAGTTGACGCGAGTTGCCCAGGGTTCGGGGCGTGAAGAGCTTTTTAATCGGGGACTTCTCCGTCGCACCACTTTGCTGGCGACAGGTGAGAATCCGGAAGTCGTCGGCTATCGGTCATTCATCAGGATTCCGTACACGGTCCTTGCGGCACTTTTCTGGCCTTCGGTCCCAATGGTCTTTCTGGTTGCGGCCGCCATTGTAATACGCTATCGGAGAACCGGGACCAAATCCAGGCTCATCGCGTTCGTACTCTCTGTCATGATTATCGATGTGGTTTGCAGGATTTCTTTTTATTCAGTTGTCGACTGGATACTTTGGGACCTCCCTCCCCGCTACATACTCGGAGCAAGCGTATTGACTGTCGTTACAGTCTCGACGCTTTTGACTGTGTGGCTGGCACCCGCAGTAGCAGGCAGGTTTGGTCGTGCGGGCCACCGGGTTGGGCGAGCGCTTCGAACAACGGCAGCCCATACACGATCCCGCTAATGATTCTCGCGGAGCGGTTCGGGAGCCTCAGTATAAAGTTGACATCGGCCACATGCAGTTCGAGCTTCCAATGTCGCTGGATTCATTCCCGCGATGATCGTAACGGATTTAACCTTCTGAGAAATCTGACGAACCGCGCTACAGGCGTCTTCTGCAATTTCAGTGCGGCCTCGAGCAGGTGATGTTCCAAGTCCTCTTTCTGTCTCTCGACAGTACGCAATCGGTCTTCCCTGTCCATTCTCTGCCGCTCCATCTCGCGGAGTCGGCCCTCGGCGTCCAGTTTTTGACGCTGGGAGTCATCGACGAATATGTTATCCAGAATTTCGAGAAGCTGACCCCTCCATTTCTGACCTGAAACTTTGTCCCGCCAATCGGACCTTCGACTCGCTGGTTCGGACGCCTGCGCGACGCGAGCGCATTAGGGAGAACTTTGACCTGTTCGAGATTTCAGCATCAAAAGATAGTCCGAATGTGACAAGCTCTGTCATACACAAGAGACGACGGTGAATTTCCTGTAACCTTGGTAATTTTCAACAACAAATCGTATCATCACGACTCCGCAAATGCCTCATCGGCGCTGTCAGGCGCGACCCGGATCGCGGCGATCGGCACGACGCTACCGAGCGTTGAGGCGACTGTCGACTCGAGGCGTTGGCGTTATTACCTGATCAGGCAGGACCAAATTGACGAGTTCGGCCCAGCGCCGATTCCAAGTGTTCGATTCGCGCGGCCAGCTTTCGGCGAGGCGGGTTGTCCGCACTTCGCTCAATACGGTTGTCCAATCCCCGCCTGTCGTCACCAGATGGAGGTAGCGCTCAAGTCGGCGCGCTGCTGGGATTGGCGATGCGACGACCTCAAGGCCGGCGTTCAAGTAATGGTGCAGTTTGTCGGGATTCACGTGGTCTGTCATCGGGTGGCCGACGCGATAGGGCAGAAGTCCCACACGAAACTGGCCCAGGATGATTGGCAGATCATCGTTCTCGTACGGACCATGAAACGAAACATTACGGCGCCGCTCGATCAACGCATGGAGTTGTTGCTGCGTCTCCGGGGCACCGATGCCGTGGATTGATCCGAAAATGTCAATGGTCACGTCGTTAGCCGCGAGCAGATCCAGCCATTGGAAATCGACGCGGCGGTCGATCGATCCAATGTAAACCATTTTCCTCGCGTCGACCGTCCCGACCGACGGAAGATATTCGACATGCGAGGCATTGTCGAGATGGTAGGCAGTCGGGTAGCGGCTTCGCAGTTCTGGGTCCAATACGATCGAATGTTCGCACCGGCAACGCCAAAACGCATCGGCCAAAAGGTGGTGAACCCGTTCCGCGCCATCGGCATCGTAAAGGAGATTGTCGTAAACATCATATACCCAATGGACATCACGCAAATTATTGTGCAAATTCGACGCGAACATGACTCCTCGCTCATTCAATCTCGTCGCTCCCAGTCCGGTGAGCCCCAAGATCGGCCCCGGCCAGAGATGGTCGCTGATGATCTGCTGCAATCCGTAAGAA
Organism: uncultured Alphaproteobacteria bacterium; assembly: GCA_963767245.1. Classification (GTDB taxonomy): domain Bacteria; phylum Pseudomonadota; class Alphaproteobacteria; order Rhizobiales; family Beijerinckiaceae; genus Roseiarcus. Next base: position 83,332 of record CAVYDG010000019.1, on the reverse strand, counting down.
TTGCAGCTCGTGGAATATTCGGTGCGCTCGGCGTCTGCCCAAGAAAGGATGAACTTTTCCTTACATAATATATGCAATGCCTTCCCGCCGGAGCGCTCCGCGGCGCCCATCAGGTATTTACGGAAGTCAAGGCGATACTGTGGCATCGCGAAAACTAACAGATTAACTGGCATCCGCTGTCCTCCACGTGGATCGACTCATATCGCGCCGCCTCGTTGAGCCTGTAGGTCAGGTATGGACGACGGGATCGCGGTTGATGTCGCTGATGGCGGCCATGATGCGCTGCTTCAATTCTTGCTTGGAGGCGACGCGGATGTCGCGGAGCACGGATCGCGCCAACTTCGAGAAGAAGCCTTCGGTATGAGACGGGTCGCCCTATCTCGGGCGAACACGTAGTCTAGTCGCACGTGGACTCACAGTTTGGCAAAAGACTGTTCGTCCCAGTTGCTCAACGGCCGATATCGGAATCCCTTAACGCCCATCTGTATGCCCCTGTGCAGTCTTTCGCTCTCTGCTGCGGTTATCGGAGCGTCGAGGTGGAACTCAACAAGAGAAACACCACGAAACTTCGAGGCGTTGGTCGGCGATCGAACTGTCAAAATCTCATCGTCTGTCGATAGATGGAAACTCTCGATAGGTCCGTCGTTGACGCGAACTCCGATTGTGGTCGGGTTTGATGCGCTGGTTTGAGGCAGGACGAGGTGAAGCTGCAGTTCTAAGCCACGGCCGCGCGAAAACTGCTCCTCGTCAAATGGCAACGCGAGAAGGCATTTGTTCTCCCGGCTCCAGATCACCCAATCCGAGGCGCTGCGCCATCCGCGCATGAAGAATTTGGTCGGGTAACCCTCTGCAAAGTGGTTCGAGATCCGAATCCATCCGTCCCCGCCGAACCCGCGCTGAACTGCGGCGTCCACAACGGCCCGCGTCTCGTCAATCACCTTGTCCTGCTTGGTAAAACTGTCGCGCACGAGGGTTATCTGTCGTCTATTTTCCTCCTCGAATGGCGCAAGTCTTGGATCATCTGCATTGCTATGCCATTGCGCCGTCTCAGGATTTCTTACCGAAGGCGCTAAGCCTGAATGGGACGGAACACCCTTCGCCTGCGCTCCATTCTTGCGTAGGCAACAAGAGTAGACTGGAGTGGACGGCATCTCGTCCTCTTCGAACGTGATTCGACCTGCCAAGAGCGACTGACGCAGATCCAAACCGGTCGATTCGCCCAAGGCCGTAAAAACGAGTTGGCCGCCTGGCTTCAGAACTCGAAAGATTTCGCGGAGAGCGAACGGGGCGATACCCGCTTCCGCTTCCCGCGAGACCCAGGCAACGGCGTCGATCGACGAGGACGGTCTCGGGAGATTTAGTAAAGAACCATATTCAAACCCATAAGCGACGCGGACAGTGGGCTCCAAGGCGGGCCGCTCGCCGGCGCATATGATCACGTCGCTTCCATCCAAGACGCTATCAGACAACTCTGAGCCGATATCGGATGGCAAATAATCAAGGATCAGCAGAATTCGGTTTGCGGCGTCACGGCTCAGGAGGGTCTGCGCCGTCGCGACCATATCGGCCAACGGGGTCGGAGAGTATCGGGCTTCCGCCACGATCAGCTTAGCGGAGAGATTTTCCGACTCCGTGATGATCCTCTTCGCCGCGTCCGCGACACTGGTCGCGGAGTGCCCACTCATGCATTCCGGCCCGTCTGTGTGCCGCGGACACTCAATGAGCCAGTTTTGCGTAACGAACCAGCAGGCTTTACAGCCCGACGGTTCCAAATTGATGTTTTGTGGATATCCAAAAAACTCGACCGGCGTGGGGCCGAAAAGAACCACGCACCGGCCATGAACAGCGTTCGCGAGGTGAACAAGGCCTCCTTCCGTATCGATGTGGCATAACCCATGCTTTATCAAGAGACCGGTCTCCTCAAACGAGGTCTGCCCATTCAAGCAATGAGTGACTCCTTCTATCTTCTCCTCTTCGACCACACCTAGTTGGATTACCTCGACTCCTTCTTCCAGGATAAGAGAGACAATTTGACACCACTGTTGCATCGAAATATTCTTTGTCGAGCCGTACTCTGTTTTTCTGGTCCTTGTAGGTAAGAACGTGGAATCGAAGCCATGATGAACGGTCACGTAAGGCCTCCTCAGTAGCCCCTCTATTGCTATAAGCGATTTGTTACTTGGAAAAAATGGTAGTTCGTCGAGATTACGATAGAGAAGGCCAGATGTTGCGACACTAACCTTCATAGCAGATAGCCCAAGTCTGGTCATTTCACGAGAGAGCGCGAAGAAGAACGTAGGCCGTCCGCGGGTCAGGTAATACGTCTCCAATACACGTCTCAGAGAAGAAGAGTCTTCCTCGACAGACCGGACGTCGTTGCGCGCTATTCTTGAGCAAGGAGGAGTTATATACTGGACCTCATATCTCCACACTATGATTAAATCGAAGATCGGTATGTGGCGAAGACGCTCCACGAAACCAAATACATCCTGATTAGTAGGCACCATTGTATCATTTACATACGGATTGTGCGCTACAACTTCGCCCACAACGCGTTGGGCAGCGATGATTGTCAGGTCACAGGAAAAACGCTCTGAGACAGATCCCACAAGGTGAGTGGACTTCAAAAGATCGCCAATCCCCCCGCTAACAACCAAAGCAACCTGGATCCTGTCTTTTCGAAATCGCGATACCTTACGAACGTTAGGATCGTTCTCGGCAAACCAAGCTGCCCAAGCGTCAAGTTGCCGAACCTTCGGCAGATGCCAGCGAGGATCTTGGACACGAACCGCAACGGGTCTGTCCATCATCACCGTCGAGGTGGGCGGTTTCAGGTACGCGAAGAGTTTTTTTCCCCTACGGCGAATATACCGCTCTACCGTTCTTGGCAGATTCTCCAGGCTCCGCCTTCTAAGACTTTCGACCCGGGCCAGTTCATCGAGATGGTCCAACTGATCGCGTGCGCGATCACAAATATCCACGAGATGATCCTGCTTAGCCCTGAGTTCAGCCTCCGCCTCGATCAGTAAATCTTCTATTCTCCTACCTTCCATAGCTAGCAGCTGGCGACGAACGAGAAAATTATTCAAGTCATCCGGCGTCGCAAAGCTGGGACGTTCGTCTTGCTTGTCGTTTCCTTCTACCGGGCCGGAGGAAAGCGCGCTTGGTTTGAGCTCCTCGTTCATGGCGCTGTCTGGCTCCGTCGGTCGATTTCAGATCGCGCGAGATTGGGAGGTCAGGCTGGGCGGATGGCGCGCGAGAGGGCGACAAGATTCATTGATAGCCATCGGCTACTCGAAGGTAGTCCCTAACATAAAGTCTCAGGCCATCCTCAAGTCCGGTCGATGGCGGCGCGTAACCTGACAATCGCAGCTTGTCGATGCTTCCACACGTATAATATTGATATTTGCCCCGCAGCGCAGCCGGGAGATCGATGAACTCGACGTTAGGGGCAACACCCATTTCCGCGAACATGATTTTCGCCTTCTCGAGAAAGGATCTCGCTGCTCCGGAACCGACATTGTAAAGGCCAGATTGCGCGCCCGGTTCCTGAAGCGCCCATAGCGCCACTCGGACACAGTCCCCGACCCAGACAAAATCGCGCAACTGGCCGCCGTCGGGATAGTCGGGGTTCTCGGAGCGGAACAGACGGACCCGACCGAACTCGCGGATCTGCGTGTGCAACTGAGCGGCGACCGAGCGCTGGCCGCCCTTGTGGTATTCGTTCGGCCCATAGACATTGAAGAATTTGAGACCGGCCCAACGCGGCGGACATGGAGCGCCGGTCGCGACCGCATGCTGGACCCAGCGGTCGAACAGGGCCTTGCTCCACCCATAGGGATTGAGCGGCCGCAGCCGGCCCAGATAATCGGCGTCGAAACGGTCCAGAAAGCCCTCCCGGCCGTCGCCGTAAGTCGCCGCGGAGGATGCATAAACCAGCGGGATTTTCGCCTGCGAGCACCAGGTCCATAGATCGATCGAGAGCCGGATATTGTTGCGCACGATCGCGTCGATGTCCCTCTCGGTCGTCGTGGAGATGGCTCCCATGTGGAAGACGCCGGCGATCTTTTCACGGTTGGCGTCCAGGAACGCTCCGGTCGCTTCGGGCGGAATGATGTCGACGAGACGGCGCTTGGCGATGTTTCGCCATTTGAAGTCGTTTGCGCCCATCCAGTCGCTGATGACAATGTCCGCGCCTTGTTGATCCAGGGCGGCGGCGATGTTCGAGCCGATGAACCCCGCGCCGCCCGTGATCACATACACGCCCGGCCCCCGCCTCTCAAGCCCGGCGAACGCGGCCCCGATCAGCAGGGAACTCTTCGGCGCTGCCGCACCGCTCATCGGCCTCCGCCGGCACTGACGCGCTTGAGAATTGACGTCGTGCCGTCGCCCAGGTTCAACGGAATCAGAATGACTTCCCTCCCTACAGTATGGGACCGGATCTGCGCCAATGGCGGCTGCGAACGTACAAACTGCTTTTAATGGGGCAATTTGGCATTGGCAATTCGATGAAGCGCCGATGGGTTGTCACCAAGAAGGGCGATTGGCTCGACACTGTGGATCGCGCTGGTCTGCTCAGGTTTCGAACATGATCAGCGACTGTGGCGTTGGCCGAAGAGGGCGAGCGGTCGCCCCCCGGAAGCCTGCCGCCTTTGCAATTTCGTCAAGCTCGCTCAGCGTCCATGCGTCGCCGCCGGGGGTCGTCGCCAGCATCGAAAAAGCAAACATGGCCTGCATCGGCGGCGAAACACGGTCTTCATTAGGAACGAAATCGACGGCGCAGGCTCGTCCTATGTGGGGACAGGCTTGATTTCACCTTCCGCAGGATCGTCGCGCACTCCTCCGGGCTGAAGTGGTGGAGGAAATTCGCCAGTATGACGAGATCGAATTCGCCTCCCCAATCCACCTCGAACGCATTTCCCGCAACCACGCGGAAGCGCTCGCCGACGCCAGAGTCCCGTGGCGTTGGCGGACGCCAGCTCGAGAACGCTCGGCCAATCCACAGCCGTTACGACTGCTTCCGGGAACGCCTTCGCCAGCTCGATGCCATAGAACCCGTGCCCGGCCGCCACGTCCAGAACGGTCGCGGGCGCCCGCCGTGCAGCAAGATAGACAGCGGCGCGCTTGGCTGCGATGCGTGCCATCGGAACTCATCGCCTTAGCGAAGCCGGAGCCAGATCGGATGGTCTGGCGCGAGGTGCGCAAGCCCGGCGGACCCGCCATGTCTTACGTAGGAAACCGGGTCGTCGAGCACGAGGCGCACCATTTCGGGGGCGGCGAAGAATTCGATCGAGCCGCCGATCCACGCCGGTGAGGAGCGATCGAGATATCTCCTCGCCGGCTCGGTGGCGCTATAGGCTCCATGCTGCTTGGTTAGCAGACCCATTATGGTGAGAAAGTCGCACAGAATCCGCATCCCGCGGCTTGAAGCTGGCGGTCTTCTCCGCCAGGGCGTCGCTGGACACGGCGCCGCCGCCAATCAATGTGACGATTCGAGCTTTACGGCCGCCGTGAGCGCCGCGGTCTTTCGGTAGGCCAGCATCGCGTCGTAGACGAGGTTCTCCCAGCTATCCATCTTGTGGTCTCAAATCTCTGCGGGGAAGGCGTGCTAAGTCGCGCCGCCGCCCAAATTACCCACAACGTCCTTGAGCGATTTGGGACGACGCGGCGTTCGGATTAGAAACACCAAGGCCCAAGCGGAAGCCGCCGCACTCGCCTAACTCGCGCTGCCTGTTTCATCTGCGCGCATAATTGAAGAACCGTCTCAGGCGGCGCGGAAGAGATTCATGTTTCGTTGCGCCAATAAGTCGGCGGCGGGATTTCTTTGTTGCTCATACCGGGCGCGAGAGCTTTATCCTCATGCTCCCGAGAGGGCGATTGTTGCGATTCCCGTTTCCTCGAACCGGCGGAAGAAGTTTCATCTTTCGAGGTCGGAGGGAGAGGACGGGGCTCGCTCATGCCGAGCGACGCGTTGCCGGATATCCAAGACCTCAGCCTGCCAGCGAGCTCGTTGATCCGGCTTGTCACCAGATCGAAATGGGCTGCATGGGTCTCCTGCACGTGGCGTCGCCGCTTAGCCGAGCCCAGAGTCGACCATCAAGTTCGCCCGCTATGACGAGCAGGCGCACCGCAAGCGGGGTCGGAGAATATGCAGCCAAGCGCTCGCTGTAGGGTTCATAGCCCCAGTCGATCTCGGGGACAGAAGGTCGAACTGGTATGTCATCACCGAGCGCCGCGAACAGCTCGTGCGCTCCTGCGTCCCCGTCTCCCGGCGCCCCTCGCGGGACTCTTCAATACCTCCCCATCGATCAGCCAAGGGGAATCGATCATGATGACCGTCTCCACCTGATGGTTCATCCTCATCAACAGCCGCGCTGTTTCGAGCGCCACGATTCCCCCGACACAGTGCCCGGCCAGTCGGTAGGGCCCCGTCGGCTGCGCCTCCAAAATTGCCGGCAATCGATCGGCCGCCATGGCTTCGATCGAAGGCGGAATCGGCTCGCCCCCAGGTCCATGGGGAGCAACGGCGATGAGCGAAATTTCCGGTCCCAACTTCCGAGCAAGATGCTCGACGTAGAATCCGCCTCTCGTCCAGTCGCCATGGAAAAACAGCAGCGGCGTGGCACCATCGGACGCCGCGCCGACCCGAACCGCCGCCTTCAACCGCGGAGTCTCCTTCTCGCTGAGCCTCTGAGCGAGCGATCTGACCGTGGAGCTCTCGAATAGCAAGCTATCGGGCAACGCTTTCCCGGTCAGCTGCCGCAGTTCGAGCATGAGCTCCGTCGCCAGGAGGGAATCGCCTCCCTTGTCGAAGAAATCATCATCGATAGTGAGATCCGTCGACTTCAAGAGCCTGCTGCAAATCCCGCGTATGTCCGCACGCAGCTGGTCTAGCCCGTCGACAACCGATTCCTTCGTCATTTCAACCCCTCCGCAAGACGCAGACGCTGGACTTTCCCGGTGGCGCCTTTTGGCAGGCGATCGACAAAGACAATCCGGCGTGGAATCTTGAATTGCGCCAGGCTCGGCAACAGAAACTTGCGCAGTTCGAGCGGCGTCACCGTGGCTCCTTCTATCAGCACCACCGCGGCGGCAACGTCCTCGCCGAGGCGCGGGTGGGGCACCGCAAACGCGGCGACCTCCGCGACTTCGGGGTGAAGTTGCAACGCCTCGTCGACCTCTGCCGGCGAAATTTTCTCGCCGCCGCGATTGATCATCTCGGTCTTGCGGCCATGAAGGGTGAGGAAACCGTCCGCGTCAAGGCTTCCGATGTCGCCGGTTCGAAACCAGCCGTCCACGAAGGAGGTTGAGTTGAGCTCAGGCGCGTCGAGGTAGCCTGATGTTACGGTCGGCCCTCGCAGCAGGATCTCGCCGCGTTCGCCGGCGGAAACCTCGCATCCGCTCTCAGCAACGATTTTAACTGTACCCTTCGGAGGAATGCCGCACGTCCCCGGCCTGGCCGGCCCCGGCGGGGGCAGGTTCGCTGAAATCTGCGCGGCTTCGCTTGAACCATACTCCTCCAGAACGGGCACGCCCAACGCGCCAGAAAGTCCCTCCCGCACCTCGCGCGTTAGGGGCGCGCCGCCGGAAACGACAAATCGCAGAGTATGGATCGATCGGACGTTCGACAGCGGCTTCGTCTTGTCGAGCATGAACCGGTGACGCGTCGGGGCGCCGGAATACCATGTGGGCCTGAGAGCGCCAAGCCACTCATCGACATCCAGCGACGACGGGCTGAGCGGAAATGCGACGCTTCCTCCCGTGATCAATGGCGTAAAAACGGTCACCTTGAGCCCGTGCGAGTAGCAGATCGGGCTCACGCTGAGACAGCGGTCCGCTGGCGTCAGACCGAACCACGATTGCACTCTGGCCGCCGCCGCGAGCATGTTCCCATGGCTAAAGGGGATCAGCTTCGGTATGGCGGTGGTGCCCGAAGTTTGCAAAATAAAGGCGATTGCCGCGACATCGGGTTCCTCGGCCGAAGCCCCGAGGCCAACCTCAGAAGAGCTGAAATTCAATCCGAGCTTACCGGGGCCTTCGCTGTTGGCCTTGATGACAGCGATGCCACGGCCCAAAGCCACGTCACGCGTGGCCGAAGGCCCATCCCCGGGCACGATAACCGCGCGCACCCGGAGCGAGGCCAACCGCCGGTCGATCTCCGGCGCGGTCAGTTGCGTATCGATCGGCGCTGTCACAGCGGCGCTGGCGGTGGCGACGATCGCCAAGGCGGCGTGGGCGCTGCTCGGAAGTGCGACAGCTATTCGAGCGCTTCGATCGAAGCCGGATTCACGTAGACGTGTTGCAGTGCAACCGATAAAGTCGCGCAAGTCACGGTAGGACAACGGCTCGAAGCCGGTCGCGACCATGGCCGTCGACTCGGGGCGAGATTTGGCGTGGCGCAAAATCGCCGCGCCAATGTTGGCCGGGCTAGTCACCGAAGCCCTCGACAATCGCGATTTGCGAATCCATTCCCAATCCTCTCCAGACCCAATGTCCTTGCACGCCGGAGGCGGGCGCTTGAAAATGATCGCCGGGCGGATCGCCCGGACGCGCGCTGATAGGCGAGAAAGCGCGACCTGACAACCCTTAGGCGCGGCCCCGGCTTCAACGGCGTCGGGGCGGCCTCCTCACAATCGCCCAGAAGCAAGCCGCTTGTGGTCTTTGACAGGACTCGAGACTGCCCAACGGATTTTGCGCTTTTGGAGCGTCCGATCGGCCGCTCAAGGCCAACGCCGCAATCGTTGATCATGTTCGTGACTTGAGATAAGTCCGGCTCGCCGGGCGCACAGTAAGGGAAATCTAAGAATACCAGGCATCAGCGCCAGCCTGATGAGACTTATGTTTCGGTGATCGTTCCCGCCTTCAACGTGGAACTCTTCATCGAGCAGTGCCTACGCTCGCTTTTCGAGCAGTCCGTCGAGCGCACGGAGATTATCGTCGTCGACGACGGTTCAACCGACAAAACGCGTGAGGTTGTCGAATCCCTGACTCCGCCGGAGGGGAAGTCCTTTAATCTGATTACAAAGCCAAACGGCGGTCTCTCCTCGGCCAGGAACGCGGGAATAAGAGCAGCGCAGGGCCGCTGGATTGGGTTCGTGGACGCAGACGATTGGGTGGCCAGCACAATGTACTCCGTTCTCTCGGCGGAGGCGGAAAGCGCCGGCGCTGACGTGGCGATCGCGACCGGGGTGGATGTAGATTCGACGTCAGGCGCCCAATCGCCATCCCGCGACATTGCGGGCTTGAACGAGTTCATTGCCTTGCACGGCCGCCATGTCATTCCGCGCAATTGCCCGGATCTCTTCCCGCTGGATCTTCACCTAGGCCGAAGACTTTATAAGCGGGAATTCCTCGATAGGATCGGGGTTACCTTTGTCGAAGGGGTCATCTTCGAGGACCTCATAGCAAACTACCAACTATTGTTCAGAACGAATCTCGCTGTATTGGTCTACGAGCCGATGTATTTCTATCGAGTTGGCCGCGAGAGGGACAGATCACCGGTCGCAAGGACCATACGGTTCTGGACGTTTTGCTTGTCCTCAATATGATCGTCGACGAGCTGTGGATCATTTCGCAAGCGTGGAGCTGTGGGCAAACTTCATTTACGTCCAAGGCTGGTACATGCTGTGGAACTGCGGGCAAATGAGCGATGAACATAGGGAAAAGCTAGCCAGCGGCGCCACGAGGATTGCTCTGAAATTTCCTGCTCTACTCCGACTCATTGAGGAGCCGAGAAACTTGTTGACGTTGCGGGCGAACAGGATTCGGCTGGGGGTGTGATTCGTGGCGGTTTTCTGTCGGCTGAGGACCGACGAGCCCTGACCGGGCTTGCGCGGGATGGACTTGCGGAGCATCGCGTGGCCCGCCGGGCGAACGCCATCGTCCTTCTCGACCAGGGCTGGAGCTGCGAGCGTGTCGCGGCGGCTTTGCTGCTGGACGACGATACGGTCCGCAACTGGCATCGCGCTTACGAGCAAGGCGGGGTTGAGGGGCTGAAGACATTTGGCTACGAAGGCAGCAGCGGCCGCCTCAGCAGCGAGCGGGAAAGCGCGTTAAGCGAGTGGGTCGACACCCACTGTCCCCGCAGCATCCGAGAGATCGCGGCCTTCCTGAAACGGACCTTCGGCCAAAGCTATAGCCGTTCCGGCCTGATCGCCTTGCTGCACCGTCTGGGCTTCGACTACCGCAAGCCGGAGGCCATGCCGCGCGGCCTTGACGACGCCAGACAGCAGGCCTTCATCGATCAATACGAGAACCTGCTCAACACGATGGGCGCCGACGAGGCCGTCGTCTTCATCGATGCGGTTCATCCGACCCATCAGGTAAGGCCGGCCCGCTGCTGGGCCCGCAAGGACGTCGCCGTCGCGGTGGAGCAGACGACGGGCCGTGAGCGGCTCAACATCCACGGCGCCATCAATCTTGAAACCGGCCAGACGCAAATTCTCGCCGTCGAGAAGGTCGACGCGCTGAGCTTCATCAAGCTATTGGGCGAGATCGAGGGCACGCATACCGCGATGCGCCTCATTCATGTCTTTGTCGACAACGCCAGTTATCACAAAGCCGGCGTCGTCAAGGAGTGGCTTGCGAAGGCCGGGCGCAAAGTCGTTCTGCGCTTCCTTCCGCCCTACTGTCCCCATCTCGATCCCATCGAACGGTTGTGGGCCCTGATGCACGAAAACGTCACCTACAACCGGGACCACAAGACCTTCACCGAGTTCCGCCGGGAGGTCGTCAAGTTCCTCCGGCATACCGTGCCCAGACAATGGAAGCGGTTCTGCGACCGAATCACCGACAATTTCCGCGTCATCCACCGCGCCGATTTTCGGGTTCTCGCTTAATAGCGGTTAATCGCAGCCTTACGCGTTTTCGCCAGAAGTTTGGGGACGATCCACGGATAACGACGGCGGTTGACCTTCAACTTTACGGAAATGCGGACCTCTTTGCCGAATTCGCGCGAACGTTGGTCGCATCCCAACGCGCAAAGAAGGTGGCGAGCTCGGACATTCTGCGACGGTTCTTCATTGCGAGGGCGCAAGTAATCAGCCGATTTGCGCATGTCCTCACAACGAAGATTCCGCCGAATGGGATCAGGTTTAGGCGCTCGAAGCGTTGCGGGGGGCAGACAGATTTAGGCGGCTCGGGCATTCTTCGGCTACGCACAGAATCCGCATCCCGCGGCTTGAAGTGGTGGTTTTCTCCGCCAGGGCGTCGCTGGTCGCGGCGCCGCCGCCCATCAAGGGGATCACGTTGAGCTTTACGGCCGCCGCGAGCGCCGCAGTCTTCTGGTAAGCCAGCGCAGCCTCGTAGGCGGGATTGTCCCAGCTATCCATCTTTCGTCGTCTCAATCTCTCCGGGACTCAATCTTACCGCTTTTGCGCATAATGATCTGATGCGCGCTCCATCATTCTCGAAGCTGCGTGTCCTTGGGCCGGGCCGCAGCGCCTCCGCCAATCGAGAGGTCCGATGACTCGAGGAGCCTGCTCCAAATCCGGAGTATTTCCGAATATAGCCGGTCTGACCCGTCCCCAAGGTTCGCCGATCATTTCAATCCCTCCACAAGGCGCTGACGCTGGACCTTGCCGGTCGCCCCTTTTGGCAGTCGATCGACAAAGACAATCCGGCGTGGGATCTTGAATTGCGCCAGGCTTGGCAACAGGAACTCGCGCAGTTTGAGCGCCGTCACCGTCGCTCCTTCTCTCAGAACAACAGCCGCCGCGACGTCCTCCCCTAGGCGCGGGTGGGGCACGGCAAACGCGGCAGCCTCTGCGACATCGGGATGGCGCTGCAACGCGTCGTCGACCTCCGCCGGCGAGATTTTCTCGCCGCCCCGATTGATCATCTCGGTCTTGCGGCCATGAATGGTGAGAAAGCCTTCCGCATCGAGGCTTCCGATATCGCCGGTTCGAAACCAGCCGTCGACGAACGAATCACGGTTGAGCTCAGGGGCTTCGAGATAGCCCGATGTCACGGTCGGCCCTCCGAGCAGGATCTCGCCGTGCTCGCCGGCGGAAACTTCGCGTCCGCTCTCTGCGACGATCTTGACCGCGCCCTTGGCAGGAATGCCGCACGTCCCAGGCTTGGCCGGGCCCGGCGGAGGCAGGTTGGCCGAAATCTGCGCCGCTTCGCTCGAGCCGTAATGTTCGAGAACCGGCACGCCCAAACTGAAAGAAAGTCCTTCCCGCACCTCCCGCGTAAGCGGCGCGCCGCCGGAAACGACAAATCGCAGACTATGGATCGATCTGACGTTCGACAGCGGCTTCGTCTTGTCGAACATGAACCGGTGAAGCGTCGGACCGGCGGAATACCAAGTCGGCCTGAGAGCGCCAAGCCATTCGTCGACATCCAGCGACGACGGGCCGAGCGGAAATGCGACGCTTCCTCCCGTGATCAATGGCGTGAAAACGGTCACCTTGAGCCCGTGCGAGTAGCAGATCGGGCTCACGCTGAGACAGCGATCCGATGAAGTCAGACCGAACCACGATTGAACTCTGGCCGCCGCTGCGAGCATGTTCCTGTGACTGAAAGGGATCAGCTTCGGACCGGCGGTCGTGCCCGAAGTCTGCAGAATAAAGGCGGTGGCGGCGGCGTCGGGTTCTCCAGCCGCCGCCGCGGCGCCGATCTTGGGAGCGCTCAGATCGAGGCCGAGCTTGCCGGGGCCTTCCCGAACGGCCTCGATGACTGCGACGCCACGGCCGATGGCCGCCTCGCGGGCGGGAGAAGGCCCGTCTCCGGGGACGATGACTGCGCGCGGCCGAAGCAACTCCAGCCGGCCGTCGATCTCAGGCGCAGTCAGTTGGGTATCGATTGGCACGGCGACGGCGGCGCATGCGGTCGCGACGATCGCCAGAGCCCCATCCGCGCCGCTCGGAAGCGCGATGGCGACCCGCGCGTCGCGGTCGAGGCCGGATTCACGCAGCCGCGCCGCGCAGCGAGCGAGATAATCGCTGAGGCCGCGATAGGAGAGCGGCGCGAAACCGGTCGCGACCACGGCTGTCGAATTCGGGCGAGATTCGGCGTGGCGCAAAATCGCAGCGCCAATGCTGGTCGGGTCAGACACGCGAGTCCTTATTGATGGCGATGCCGAATTTCACTCCTCTTCCCTCGCGAACCGAAGCCCCATCCTGGCGACGATTGCCGGGCATACCGCCCGGCCGCGCGCTGATAAGCGAGAAACCGCGATGTGACAACCCGGCGGGCGCCCCCCGGCTTGAACCGGCGTCCGGGCGGCAGCCGCCCAATCGCCAAGAAACAAATCGCCCGTGGTCTTCGATCAGACGCGAGACAACCTGCCGCATTTACCCTATCGAGGCGGCGGCCAGCGGCTCAAAGCCAACGCCTCAGTCGTTGATCATGTTCGTGACATGAGATAAGTCGGCTCGTCAGGTCTGGTCCTGGGCAAACATGGCGCGTCCGGGAGCGCCGGGCGGCAAAGTGAGGGGAAACTAAGAATACTATGCATCAGCGCCAGCCTGATGAGACTTATGTTTCCCTGATCGTTCCCGCCTTGAACGTGGAACCCTTCATCGAGCAGTGCCAACGCTCGCCTTTCGTGTAGTCCGTCGAGCGCATGGAGGTGATTGTCGTCGACGACGGTTCAACTGACAAATCGCGAGAGATTGTTGAATCCCTGACTCCGCCGCAGAGGAAGTCCCTTAAACTGATCTCAAAGCCAAACGGCGGTCTCTCCTCCGCCAGGAACGCGGGAATGGGAGCAGCGCAGGGCCGTTGGATTGGGTTCGTGGACGCAGACGATTGGGTGGCAAGCACGATGTATTCCGTTCTCCTCTCGGAGGCAGGGTCAGATTCGGGCGCTCGACGTGTTTCCCTGGACTGACAGATCCAGACGGCTCGAGCGGTCTTCGGCGGCCAAGGCGACGAATGCCTTGTCGTTCGTACTGACGCTTGCCTTGGGTGGCACCGGCCGGTCCGGGAGCGACTTGGCCCGCGCCTCCATTTTGCTCGAACTCGATGGTGAAACACGTTCCGCGGGAGCAGATAGCCGAGATTTTGGTTGTGACGCGTCCACAGGACGTCGACGAAGTGCGTCATCGGCTTGAGGCTTACAGAAAGAGGCTCCGCCTCCGGGTAGTGAACGAAGACGCTCTTTGCCCGGATCTCAGCGCCAATCCACAGACGCTGAACATGTGGCCCGAGCCAAATCTTGGATGGCACCGGCAACAAATTCTCAAATTGGCTTCGTCCAGCTCGGTGCATAGCCCGTTCTACATGACGTTGGACTCAGACGTGATCTTCACCAAGCGGTTTCATGCCAACGAGTTTTTGCGCGGAGGCAGATCTCTCGTCGGTATGGAGCTCCGCGCCGACTACGAACGGCTCTACGAAGACAGCTTTGCGGCCAAAGAGGCTGGCCTGAAAGAATATAGATACAGTGGGACAGAGAGTTTTCTTAAACTGAAACGCAAATACCCGGGAACCTGGTACAGCGAAACGCCAGTTATCTTGTCGACAGCTCTGGTGAGCGAGCTGCTTGGTCACCTGGAGGCGACAAGTGGACGTCCCTGGCAGCAAGTTTTGCTTGGGAATTTAGGATGGACCGAGTATACGCTGTACTTCACATACGCCGAGGCAACGGGATCATTGCGGAAATTCCACGAGGTGGGAGATTGCGACTCCGTGACGAATTTTTCGCACAGCTTGTTGTGGGGGCCGGACGCCTATCGTGACCGCCGGACTCTTGGCGCCTGGGCCGTTGACCAGGTTTTTTCGCCTGCTTCGCGCGGATGCTGCGTGGTCGTCCAATCACATGTCGGATACGATATAGACGATATCAGGCGCCGGATAGACCGGTTTGTTCCGTCGTCGACCACGGTCTGGCCAGATGCTTCATGAAAAACAAGACGAAGAGAGTTGATGCAAGGTGCAGCTTATAGCCTCCCGGCAAGCTGGAAGTCCGACCTACGATCGATAACAATACGACCCGCGCCACCGGGCACGCATCGAGTGAGCGATTGGAGCGGGATGAGGCAAGGTAAGCAAGGGCATGGGAAGTGAGCTGCGCCGCCACAGCCGCTTACTCTCAGGCGACACCGCCGGAGCCGCTGAGATTATGGGGTCTCGATGAAATTGGGAGAATGGACTTGAAGCTTTTCGTTTGTGTTGTCGATGATGACCGCCTGCTGCCCCATTTTCTCAGACATTATGTGCGGTCTGGCGTCACGGAATTCCATGTCGCCGCGCCGCAGCATTTGGCGAATTCCATCGACGGCGCGTCGCGTAATTATAAGGTAATTCAATACCATGGTTTCGACGCCGCGGCCAGTTTCACCGGCGGGGCGGAAGCCGTCACGAAGATGCGGGAGCTCGCGCAGGGGCCCGAAGAGTGGGTCGTAATCGTCGATCTTGATGAGTTCGTTGAATTCCCGGAACCGGTGAACGACCTCGCCAGAAAGGTCGAGGCTGAGGGTGGAAACATCGCTCGCGGCATCATGTACGATCGATTCGCTATCGACGGTCAGCTTAAGGCTTTTGACGACGACTCAGAACTGTCCGCGCTTTTCCCTGTGAGGGCCCGCTTTCGAAGAGTGGTGATGGGCGGCAATGAAATCAAAGGGGTTCTTGTCAAAGGGCGCCTTCGGAGCCTGGCCGCTCACCACAAGTTTCACGACGAGAAGCCGTATTCCGAGATGCTCGAGATTTCACACTACAAATGGAACGACCGGGCCCTCGAGAGAACTAGGCTGGCGCGTGACATGTGCGCCGCGGCGAACAGCCCATGGGATTTTGACGGCGAGTTCAAGAGGGTCCTCGACCACTACGAGCGGCACGGGCGGTTCGCCTGGGAAACGTTTGGCGGCGAAATCGTCGGCGGGTCGCCCGGATTTTCAATGCCGGTTGCCCGCAGCGGGTGTATGGACGCGTCGAGCGGATTTCGCCTGAAGCGCCAATTGCCGTCCTTCTTTATCAATCAGAAACGGTTATTCTCGGCGGGGCGGCCAACAGGGCGCGTAGCATTGTCGCGCTAGGCGGCGCGGTCTAAACGCTGCTGGATAAACATTCAGAGGCAGTTCAGGATAATTCGATGAGAGTTGCCATCGGCGTAGCAACGTTCAATCGAGGCGATCTCGTGAGTATGAGCGCTCAGTCGCTGTCCCGCAGCCGGTTGTCTCCCGACACCGACATAGTCGTCGTTGACGATGCGAGCACCGAATTTGACGTCGAATTTCTGAAAGAGCTTTACCCGGCGGGCACCGACATCGAACGACGGGAAAACAACAGTGGAGGTGCGGACTACGCGTTGTGTGATCTCCTGAACCGTCTCGTCACTACCGGCGCGGACGCGCTCGTGCTGCTGGATTCGGATATGATTGTGGCGGCCGACTTTGCGGAAAAGATCGTCGAATTGCTGCCTCTGACGAATGGCATTCTCTGCTTGTTCAATACGGCTGCCCACCCGGCGTTTGGCGCTCGGGGTCCGCTCATCCTGAAGAAGGCCGTCGGTTCGGCCGGCACGGTCTGGCCGCGCGACCTTGCACAGAAGATGCTAGATGCCGTGCCGCCGGGACCAAGGTGGGACTGGCGGTTCTGCGACTATCTGATGGATTCCGGCTACGAGATTTGCGTTGTGCGCAACTCGCTGGCGCAACACATTGGAATCAACGGTGGCCAGAATACTCATTCCCCCTTGTCCGGCGATTTTGGAGCCGGATTCTCCGACGTCGACGCTCAGTCAGCGTATGTCTTAATTGAGCATATTGGCTTCGGCGCACAGTCCGCTGTGAGGCTATTCCGCTCGGAGACGCAGTCCGTATTCTCAACCCTTGACGCGGTCGCACAAAGGCTGAAGGCAGTCCAAGGAGCACAAGACGCTCATTATAGCGTCCTCCAAAGCCTTTCAGAAGCGCGGGAGGGTCATGATAGGGTCCTCCAAAGCCTTTCGGAAGCGCGGGAGAATCATGATAGGGTCCTCCAAAGCCTTTCGGAAGCGCGGGAGAATCATGATAGGGTCCTCAAAAGCCTTTCAGAAGCGCGGGAGGGTCATGATAAGGTCCTCCAAAGCCTCTCGGACCAGTTGAGCGCTCAGGCTTTTGAGACGGCGCAGTTGAAGAGCGAAAGTCGCCTGTTGATTGAACAGCATGCCCGGACATTGTACCTTTTGCGAAGAGGTATTGTTGAATTGCTGCTTTTCCGGAGTGATGGACGCCCCATTAAGTTGGTACGCCGGTTGCTTTTTCGTAATTCCTGTGAGCCGCGAGCGCCCTTCCGATTCTTGGTTTTGAAGAAGAACGGTCAGCCGCGAAAGGCCTTCGCCTATTGGCTGCACAGCCGTAGGGCCGGTCTACCAGCGGTCGGCGTTTCCGACGCAGAGACGGCAAAACCCGGGAGCGACCCCTGGGCGATGACCGGCAGACGGAGCGCTTCATCGCTCGGAAGCAGAGACGTAACCCAAGCCGAGGCCGGACCGCGAGGCAGAGCGGCGGGGAAGGGACAAGGACGAATTCTTCTTGTTGTACAAGGTCTTTTCCACATAAGTGATTCTATCGGCTTCGACTGCGTCCACCAGTACCGCACTTTGCGCAAGATGGCAGGCGGGGAGAGTGAAGTCCGCCTATTCGCAGAGAGATTTGACGGCGCCCTCTATCCCGACGTCCCGATCGAGCCAATCGAACGCCTGTACGCCGAGTTCGAGACGCTCGCCGACGCGATCCTCATCTACCACTTTTGCGACGGCTGGGAGGAGTTAGAGGAAAAGCTTCCGCAATTCCGTGGTCGCATTGTCGTACGCTGGCACAACAATACCCCGCCTTGGTTCTTCGGTCGCTCTTCCGCGGAATGGGCGCGGCGCTGCGTTCGCGGATTCGAGCAAATCCGGTGGCTGGACCGGAGCGTCCAGGCAGAATTCTGGTGCAACTCCGCTTACACGCTTAGGCAGCTCGAGGTATTGGGGCTCCGGGGTGGCCGCAGTTCCATTGTCTATCCGGCCTCGCGCTACCTTGACGCCAGCATCGACGAATTCGTCGCAAAGAGCCCCGAGGTCGATCGGCTCCGATTTGATCGAGGTTCTGTTCGTCAGCAGGGTCGCCGAGCACAAGGGTCACAGGAGCATCATCGTCACCTGTGCCCATCTTCAGCGGGTACTCGGCCGGCGCGTGAAAGCCGTGTTCCCAGGGCGTGGCGGACTCGACGGCGTTTACGCGGGCGAGCTCAAGCGCCTCGCCGACGCTTTGGCTGTCGAAATCGACCTGCCCGGCGAAGTCGATCATGCGACGCTTGACGCAATGTACGCGCGCGCGAACGTTCTGCTCTGCCTGACGGAGCATGAGGGATTCGGCCTGCCGGTCTATGAGGCGATGCGGCTCAACGTGCCGGTGGTCGGGTGGGCCAACACGGCCGTCGCCGAAGCGCTCGAAGGCCACCCGCTTGCGGTTCGGGAGCACGACATCCGACAGTTCGCCGGCGCGGTCTCCGCCGCCCTGGATCCCGAGATCCGTCAATACGTCGTCCAATGGCAGCGCGAAAACGTCGCGCCGCGCTACACGGAAGCCGTCGTCGCCGAACAGCTGGCGTCGGCCCTCAAATGCGTCGACGCAAGCCATCGTTCGCGATTATCAGCTGGAAGGTCGGAACGCGGTGAGATTGACGCCGCTGTCGTCGCGCAGATCAGCGAGCACATCCGAAGATTCGTCAACGTCGAAGCGCTAAACGCCTCAATTCTCGGCGAGATTCCCATTGAAATCCCGCAAAACTTCGTGACCGTCTATGATCTCGAACTGTACGAAACGTCGCGCCTCGCCGGCGCGAACGCTGGCCGTGAGTTGGCAAGCGCGATGATTGCCTACATGGCCAACCGCAGCGCGCAAAAGACTGAGCTTCAATCGCGTCGAAACAGCGGACAGCCCTGGTGTTCGCTTAGGTGGTTGCCCAACGGGAAACGGGCGCCGGCAGGCTATGAAGTCATTCGCGACTCTCTGTTTTTTGACGAGGCGTATTATCTCCAGGCCAATCCGGACGTTCTGTCGAGCGGTCATGACCCTGCTCTTCATTATCTGCTCCATGGAGGACGCGAGGGTCGAAATCCGAGCCCGCTCTTTTCAACTCGGGAGTATCTTGACCGCAATCCCGATGTTCGGGTGGCGCAGTTAAATCCCCTCGTCCATTACGAGACGAAAGGCCGAAGCGAGAATTGACAGTTGCCTCTGCCCCTTCAGTAGGCTGAAAGCCAGGCTTGCGCAGGTCATAGCCGTTGCGCGTCAGTTGTGGCTCCAGTTCGTCGAGTTTGCTGGAGAGAACTGCCTCGACGACGCCGGCGGTGATAGGCTTTGGTACCGATCGCGAACCCGGCTTCGAACGCGCGCCGGATGAGACGCCCATCCCGAGGGCTACGGTTATAGCCGGTTCTGCGATCTGCTCGGGGTTCGAAAGGCGGCTTTCGCCGGTGATGCGCCAGCACCACGTCGCCGGCGACAAGGCGTTCGTGGATTATTCGGGTAAGCGGATCGGCCTCGCTGATCCTTTGACCGGCGAGATCCGCTAGGCGGAAATTCGCCGGCGTGGTCGGCGGCCGAACCTCACCTACGCCGAGGCGACTCGGACTTAAACTTGCGGGACTGGACCGGTTCGCACGTGCGTATGTTCCGCTTCTTCCGGCGTCCCGAAATGTCGTTCCCGACATTCTGAAGAGCGGCGTCAACAAGGCCTCGTTTTACGACCCCGAGATCAACCGTACCTACGGCGCGATGGCGACGCATTATTCCGTCGGAGTTCTTCCAGCGCGCCCAAAAATGCCCCGGGATAAGGCGAAAGTCGAAGCGGGCGTCAGATTTGCTTGCACAGACCTATATTCTCGGGCGATTGCGCCGGCTGACGTTCTTCTCGCTCGCCGAGCGCAACGATGCCATCGCGCTGGTCATGCAACGCATAAACGAGCGTCCCTGCGCAAACTCGGTGTGAGCCGACGCGAGTTGAGAAGATCGAACGCGGCGCCCTCAACCGCTTGCCCAGGAGGATTGGGAGTTCGCGGAATGGCGACGCGCGCGTGTCAATCTCGATTATCACATCGAGGTTCATGACTTTCTGTACTCGGTGGTTGTAGGATGGTCGTGCGCACGAATGAATGGCCAGTAATCCGGTCGCCCTCGATCAAGGGGCCGGCGACGAGGTCGCCTTCGGCGTCGTCGCCGAGCGCCCCGACAAGAAACGCTTCGCCCCCAAGCGCGATGACGGGCGACATTGGCCGCGCCGCCGAGCATCGCTTTTTCCGACTGATAATGAAGAACCGGAATGGGCGCTTCGGGCGAAACGCGCTCGACACGTCCGTAGACGAACTTGTCCAACATGACGTCGCCGAGGAAAATTTTTATTCCCCGCCACTTCGAGACCCAGGGTGCGTCAATCAAACGGCTCAAAAGCACGGAGTAACGGAATTTGCCCGGCGATAGGTCGCGGTAACAATCACAACGGCCGCGATGAAACAAGCCACGGCTTTCAACCGTCCGAGCCAAGCCGCCCTCCGACCGCGGCTTGCATGCAGTCGACCGGATCGCCTTGCGCTCGGACCGCCGTCAGTTGTGCTGCTTGGGATCGTCGGCGGCGCGCGAGCTCTTACCGGTCGCGTTGACTCTCGCATAAAATCATGGGCGTCGTCGACGCCAACGAACCCGTCGTGGAAGGGATGTCTGAGCGCAACTGCAAAACTGACGACTCCGCGCACTGCAAGATTGAGGCTAATGACAGGAAGCTCGATGGCAGCCGAGAAGCTTGAGATAGAGACGAAGCGGTCGTTAGATCATCGGCACAGGGACGGATTCTTGCGCAAATATTTGCGCGGCGAAAACATCTTGGACATAGGTCCCAGACGAGGCAAGACTGAAACGCAGCCCGTGTCGCCGGGAGCAATAGCGGTTGATCTTGATTATCCTGGTTATGATGGAAGAACTCTGCCCTTCAGTAATGGAAGTCAGGACGCCATTTTTTGCTATTATTGTTTGCAAGGATTGGACGATTATCGTTCAACTATCGATGACTGGTTCCGAGTTTTGAAGGTGGGGGGATTTCTTATTATCATAGTTCCCCACCAATATCTTTTCGAGCGAAAATTGACACTGCCGTCTTCATTTGTTCCAGGACATAAACGATTCTATACGCCAGCTTCTTTGTTGCAGGAAATACAGGAGTCTGCTAGACCCCTATTGCTATCGACTGCGCTTTCTGGAAGATGACGATTTTGGGTTCGATTATTCCATTGAGCCGGGAAAACCAGCCGAGGGCTGCTGCGACATCGCCGTGGTTATCCAGAAGATAACTCGTCCCATCTGGGCCGACCAAGCGCTGACAATTCCGCTACCCCCAATACCTTCAGGGGCATTCCTCGCAAATCCTCCTCCGGATAAGATTGAGCCCCTGCGGACCATCCGTACATCGCCCGGATTGGTCAACTCGATCCTTGTTTTGAAACTTGACCACTACGGCGACTTCATCCTTGCCACGCCGGCCCTCAAGGAACTTCGCCAGGCCTACCCGGATGCGAAACTAACCTTGGCTTGCGGTCCCTGGAATTACGGCGCCGCTAAAGAACTCGGGATATTCGATGATATTGTTCTCTCTGATTTCTTTAAGGAAAACCCGGAGAGCCATAACGAACAGTTCTCCTTTCGTCTCATGGATCGCAAGGCGCAGTTTCGCGAGTTGTTCAACGAGCGCAGCTTTGATTTGGCGATCGACATGAGGATTGACGACGATACGCGAGAGCTTCTCGCCGAGGTGAAGGCTGGCCAGCGCGCCGGATTCGGCTCCAAGACGCGCTTTCCTTTCCTGGATATCGCGCTGAATCTTCCTTTGGAGACGTTGGCCGGACTTTCGCTCCAAAAGGTGATCCCGGCTAGTTCATTCATCACCCACTACGGTGTTAACAAAGGATATGCAATAGTAATATCCAATGTCAGGAATATTAAGGAGAATGAGGTCTTGATCTTTGGCCCATATGTAAATGTTGATCGGGGAAGATATACCTTTACTCCTTTGATCGAAGTCATCAGGGAGCAGGGTAAATTCTTATCCGGCTCAACAGAAATTGTCTACGATTTATCCTATTACGAGAATAAGACTGGGCAAACGATCTTGGCCCTGGGCACAATCGATCTGTTGAAACGCGAAGACAGTAGCATACCTTTGCTCGTTGAAAGCGAAGTCAAGGGTATGGAATTCAGAACTCTCTGGCGTGCGTTCCGATACCGTTCCATTCAGATTTTTCGGGATTTAGGTGAGGAAATTTGGCGCTATCAATGGCGCAAATCAGAGTGAATCGTTCGCGATGCTGACCGCAATGATTCGCTGTAGGATGGCCTACCCGTATGTCGGAGAGCTCTCCCCTCCTGGCGCTCTCGATGACTGAAGCCCTTGTCGTCGTGGCGCCGTTCTCCAACGCCTTCATAAAGGACTGGCCGCCAGAGCATTACCGCCAGCTAATCGAACTCTGCGTCGAGCGCGGCGGCGTGCGCGCGATCGTCGTCGGGACCAGCGGACAGCGCGAATTGGGGAATCAGATTATCCGAGCCTTGCCGGCGCCGGCCGTCGAAAACCGTTGCGGAACGATGAGCTGGCTCGAACTCGGCGCGCTGATCGATGGGTCGGCGGCGGTCGTCGGCAACGATTCGGGAGTCGCTCACCTCGCCGCAACGCGCGGCACCAGGACGATTTGCATATTTGGAGGGTCAAAATCCGTCTTCGAATGGATGGCCAGAGGCCCACGCGTCGTCGTGCTGCAGAAACGAACCTCCTGCTCTCCGTGCGCAATTCACCATCATTCCGGCTGTCCATATCAAAAGCGCTGTTTGAGCGAGATTTCGCCGGAGCAGGTTTTTTCGGAGCTCGCTAACTATCTGGCCCCCCGTACGGGACGACAGCCTGCTCAAATAGCGGCTGGCTAGGTCTACATTGGTTAGCCGCAAGGAGCGAAGATGAGACAGAAAGACGGGCCGGAGAAGCTAACCGGAGGAAGACGCGATCATGGACATTCGACGCGCGACGCGTTGACATTTTCCAGCTGAGGAGAAGATCCGCATCGTATTGGATGGGCTGCGGGGCGAGGAGAGCACAGCTGACCTCTGCCGCCGCGAGGGCATCGCATCATCAGTGTACTATCGCTGGTCGAGGGTCGAGGCCCGCAGGGCGATCAGAGGCCATTTCTTCGTCATCCTGACCAACTGGGACCTCGAAGCCACAAACAATGTAGTTGCTCACTCACGCGGTTGGCCGGTTCAAGCGGAGCGAGGGATTGGTTTTTCTTGGAGGGTTAGGCGGATAGCGTCGATGGCGCGGATTGAGTGTCGTCGTGCGGTTTCGACGACGAAGCGAATGTCGGCGTAGAGCTTGGCCTCCCACTCGCTTCGAAAGTCATTGGCGGTGCTGTCCTTCAGGGTGACGTACTGAATTCCCCCTGATCGGTCAGTTTCATACCCCAATTTGAGGTCCCTGAACGCAGTTTAGGCCAGCTCGTTGACAATCCGGTCCACGGTGACTTCAGATTTTTCCGCAGCCTCGGCCATGAACTCGTCGACGCGCGCCTGGATGTCGGCTTTTGTCTTCAATATTGGTCAGGCCCGACAGCGGGCCAGGAAAGCGGCTCAGACCGGCGAGGAAGGTTGCCCCCTCGAAGGTGTTCTCCGGTTTTTTAACTGGTCTGGGTACGCCCCCGGGGCTGAGGAGGCTGACGGGCCCGACGCCTCTGGCCTGTGGCGCGGAAGCGATAACAGCCGTTTCGTCCCGCAAGACGTCATCCAAGGCGCACGTGGCATTCATCGAACCCTGCGCAGCTCGCCGTGCTGCCCGGCGTAGCGCACTGGCCCTCTGCGGCAACCCTCGGAAACTACTCACGCGGCTGCGGCAATGACTTGATGACCCATCCCTGTAAGCGTACATGTCCGACGCTGCGGCGTTACGGGGCTGTTGCCTGACGGCGCCCTCGGTTCGTCCGAGCCTCAGGCTTGCCAGGAACCCGAACGCAGTGCAAAAATGAGGTTCAACCCACGGCAATCTGGGGAAAGTCGGTTTGACCGCGGCGGACACAAGACTGGCCGTGACCGGGTCATTGTCCCGCGCTCAAGAGGGGCCGGTGCCCGGTAGTTGACGGCGATGGCCCGGTCCTGAGCCGCGAGAGGGAAGAAAGCCATCCATGTCCAGGCCGTCCCCGAGGCTCGAGGAGAGCGACGGCGCGCTCGTTCTTCGGCCGAACCCGGACCCAATCGGGCATCGGAGCCTAAGCAGATTCCGTTTGGTTAACCAACGGATAGGTTTTTTGCGATTCGCTTCCGCCGTCTATTCGCAAGGCGTGTGGCATGGCGGGGAAATCTCCGGTTCTGGCGAGCGATGAACAACGCGCCGCCCTTGCGGCTCTAGCCGGTTCGCGTGATCGAGGGGAAGCGGACCGGGCGCGCGCCGTGCTATTGACGCTGGCTGGTTGGACCAGCTCCAAGATCGCGGAGGCGTTTGGGGTGCGCGAAGATACGGTTCGTCTGTGGCGCAGCGACTTCGCTGCCGACGGTATCGCAGCGCTGAAGGCCAGCATCGCGCCGGGCCCGCCTCCGGTGAAGAGTGAAGCCGCCATGCGCGTCGCCACCCCCTTGCTGGAAGAACCTGTGGCCGACCGGCGCAACTGGACGATCCCCCGCCTTCGCGCCGAGATCGAAGCGCGCGAGGGCGTTCGCATCAGCCGTTCGCAACTGTCCAAGGCCTTGCGAAAAAAAGTTCCGCTGGCGGCGGCCCCGGCACACGCTGAAGGGACGTCAGACGGAAAGCGAGGTGGAACGGGTGGGCTGCGCCTGCAACTGCGCAAACAGCAGGCCGAAGCCGGCGACATCGTTCTTCTCTACGGCGATGAGAGCGAGGCACTGACCCATCCCTATCTCGCCCACGCCTGGGCGAAGTCGGGGGCGGACTTGCGTGTGCCGGCGCCGGGCAGGCCAAGAAGGTCGCGATGCTGGGGTCGCTCGATCACCTCACGCGCCAACTCATCGTCCATACCAGCCCGACTAAGCGAAGCAGCGATTTCATCGCCCATCTGGAGCAACTCGACCGTCTCTTTGGGCCGCAGCCCGGGCGGCAGGCAAAGCCGGTCGTGCTGGTCGAGGACAATGGTCCGATCCACACCAGCAAACGCTCGCTCGCCGCCCTGGCCGCCCGAGCACACTGGCTCACAGTCGAGTGGCTGCCGAAATACGCCCCCGAACTCAACGACATCGAGCCGGTCTGGCGCGATCTTAAGGCCCATCACCTCGCCCACCAGACCTTCACAGACATCGCCGCGCTCGACCAGGCCATCCATGACGCCGTTATCGATCTCAACCGCGAGCGCATCCCCGATCCGTTGGCCAGGCCGCGAATCTCTGCTTAGATCGCGTCGAGGCTCGCGCGGCGCCGGTTTTCGTCCACTCGAGTTGGCGGACAGCGAGCACCCGGCTGTGGTCGCGGCTGAGGCAGGCCCCGACCGCAATCGCCTATTACGAGTTTTTCCACGAGCTGCTCGAGAGCTGCACGATGCAAAATCTGAGGAACAGTGATTTTGCTCAATGGAACTCGAGGCACGCCGAGGGGGCACCTTATTTCCTGGAATTCGCTGCGCTGGTCGGTTCCGACGGCGCGGTCCGCGGGTTTGCGGCGCGACAATCAGGATGAGAATCGCCCGACAATCAGGATGAGAATCGCCCGACAATCAGGATGAGAATACGCCGCCGCGGGGATATCGAAGGAAGGGCGTAGCCCGACCGTAGATATCCCCGCGGCGGCGGCGAGCGCCCAAGTGGCCTCGTCTGGCGGTCACGGCGGCTGGATTAGGGATCGGCCTTCTCTTGTCGAGAGGACCGACTTCTTGCCCGGCCGACACGTCACCGATCGTCAGATGAGGCTATTCATGAACTTGCGTCGCAACCATTCGCCGGCGATTGCCGGCGCGAAAGCCGGATTCAGCACGGCCGCCGCCTACCGTATTGAAAAGGATCCTCGGCTTCCCAGCCAAAAGAAGGCGCGTCGAGAACGACGTCGAGCCGATCCCTTCGCCGATGTCTGGGACAATGAAGTCGTCCCGATGTTGAAGGCCGCGCCCGGACTGAGACCGATTGCCGTCTTCGAAGAACTCTGCCGTCGGCATCCAGACCTGGGCGACGGAACGCGGCGGACCCTCGAGCGCCGCATCCGGGCTTGGCGGGCGGTGAACGGCCCGGATCGGGAGGTCATCTTTCGCCAGGAGCATCCGCCGGGCCGGATGGGACTGTCGGACTTCACGGAAGTGGCCGATCTCGGCGTCACCATTGCCGGCGAAATCCTCGATTGCCGACTTTATCACTTCCGCTTGCCCTTTTCCGGCTTCGAGCACGCCCATGTCGTGCTCGGCGGTGAAAGTTTCGTCGCGCTGGCGGAAGGGCTACAGAACGCCCTCTGGGCGCTGGGCGGCGTTCCCGAGCAACATCGCAGCGACAGTCTCTCGGCGGCCTTCCGTAATCTCGGCGCCGACGCCAAGGAGGATTTGACGAAGCGCTACGAAGCGTTCTGCGCCCATTACGGCATGACGCCGACCCGCAACAATCCAGGCGTCAGCCACGAGAACGGCTCGATCGAGAGCGCCCACGGCCATCTGAAGAGAGCGCTCGCCGACGCTCTGTTGCTGCGCGCCTCGCGAGACTTTGACGACCTCCCCGCATGGCGGGGCTTTGTCGACGACATCGTTGGCCGCGGCAACCTCCGCAACGCCAAGCGCATCGATCAAGAGCGGATGGCGTTGAACAAGCTGCCGGTCCGCAAGACCGCCGACTACGAGGAGGTCAACGTCGACGTCACCAGCTCCAGCGCCTTCACGCTGCGCAAGGTGTTCTACTCGGTTCCCTCGCGACTGATCGGCCATCGGCTGCGGGTGCGCCTCTATGACGATCGGCTCGAATGCTTTCCAGGGCTCGACGCCCATCGTCATCTTGCGGCGCGGTCGGCCCCAGCCAAACGGCAAACATGGCCATGTCGTCGACTATCGTCACGTCATCCATTCCCTGCGCCGCAAACCCATGGCGCTGCTCAATCTGGTCTATCGCGATCAACTCTTCCCCCGCCGAGCCTTCGCCCTGGCGTTCGACGCCTTGCTCGCCGGTCTCGGCGAGAGACCAGCTTGCCGCGCCATGGTCGGGATTCTCGCGCTCGCGTTCGAGCGCTCCTGCGAGGCCGAACTCGCCCTCGCGTTGCAAGCGGCTCTCGACGACGGCGTCCTTCCCGATCTCGCTGCGCTGATCGAACGCTTCCGGCCAAAGGACGCCGCATTGCCCGTCGTCGTCGTCAGGCTGCCCTCCCTCGCCATCTACGATCAGATCGCGACAAGCGTTGGAGAAGCGGCATGAAGGCGACCGACAAGATCGACGCCGCCCGCATCGACCTGCTGCTCGGCGAGCTGCGACTGCCCGGCATCAAGCTGATCTGGGCCGCCCTGGCGGCGACCGCCGACAAGGAAGGCTGGCCCGCCGCCCGCTTCCTGGCGGCCCTCGCCGAACAGGAGATGGTGGAGCGAAACCGCCGCCGCTTCGAACGGCATCTGGAGGAAGCGCGATTGCCGCCGGGAAAGACCCTCGACACGTTCGACTTCACCGCTGTGCCGATGATCTCGAAGGCGCAGGTGCAAGCGCTCGCCGCCGGCGACGCCTGGCTCGAAAAGGGAGCCAATCTTTTGTGCTTCGGGCCGCCCGGCGCCGGGAAATCCCATCTCGCGGCGGCGCTCGGTTTGGCCTTGATCGAAAAGGGTTGGCGCGTTCTGTTCACCCGGACCACCGACCTTGTGCAAAAGCTTCAGATCGCACGCCGCGATCTCGCCCTCGAAGCCGCGATCGCCAAACTCGACAAATATCATCTGCTGATCCTCGACGATCTCGCCTATGTCACCAAGGACCAGGCGGAGACGAGCGTTCTGTTCGAACTGATCAGCGCGCGATACGAGCGCCGATCCATGCTCATCACCGCCAACCAGCCCTTCGGCGAATGGGGAAAAATCTTCTCCGACCAAGCCATGACGCTCGCCGCCATCGATCGTATCGTGCATCACGCCACGATCCTCGAAATGAACGTCGACAGCTATCGGCGAAAGGAAGCCGTCGACAACGCCCGTGGACCCGGACGCCCGCCGACGCGCGCGACAATCAAGGGATCATCCTGATCGTCGCTCCGCGACAATCAAATCATCTCTCGACAAAATAGCGCTTGCGTTATCGTCGCGCCGCGACAATCATCACCTCGCCGCGACCGCCAAAATGGCCATCCTGATTGTCGCTGCTTTCCCATCCAGATTGTCGCGCTACACGGGTTCGATCCGAGCATGGCGATCGATCGGTTCATGCCGGTCGGAGGCGCTTACGGCGAACTCAGCGTCGGCGAGCGTTCCTATGTCGAGGGCCTGATCGAGAGCGCCGCGGAGCGCCAAAAAATCCCGGTGCTGACCGAGACGCGGACGCTCGGTCGCATTAACGCGCTCGCCAGAGCATTTCCCGGACGCCATGTGCTGCTCGTCCGCAATCTCTTCCATCAATGGGCGTCCTATTCCGAGCAAAGCACGGCCGGGAACCGCTGGTTTCTCGACATACTGTTCAGGACGGTTAAGGCGTCACGCCACGATCCGTTCGTCGCGCTCATCGCCGACTGGTTTGCCGACGAGAACAGAACGGAGACCAGCGCGAACGTTTTTCAGCTGTTCCTGCTGTTCCATCTCTCTCTCTACGCCCATGGCCACGATTTAGCGGACTGCATCGTCGACGTCACTAGGATTGCCGCAGACCCGGATGCGCGAGGCGCCGCCGAGGCCAGTCTGAGCGACTGCGTGCGTTTCCCGATCGATCTCTCGGACGCGCGCGCTCCCTTCGGCCTGTCGCTCTTCACCGTCGGCTCGAAGACCGCGTTCCTCAACTCTATCGACCAATTCGTGAAACAAATGGTCGACGCCTCGATCAGCAGTGCGGCCGCTGAATTCGCGGCCCGGGCGAAGGACCAGGCGCTGGCCGAATGGGAGAGGCACGAATTCTACGGCGGCGGGTCCGCTCCTATTTCGCGCGCGCCCTGAAGCTGGCCAATAAGGCGGTGGACGAACGAGCGGCCGCACTGGCGCAGTCGGACGCCGAACGGCGGCGCCTCAATCAGTCGCTCGAGCGCCTGACCCGGAAGCGCGACGCGCTCGCGGCGCGCCTGAAGCGAGGGGGGCCCGCACGGCGCGGCTGACGGGATCGCACGTCGCACGTAGCAAGTCGTGCCGCACTCGGCGGGTTCACCATGCGCATGCTCATGCACTTCCAGTTTCCAGTGGAACCGTTCAACACCGCCGTTCGCGATGGAAGCGCTGGGCAGAAGATCCAGAAAATTCTTGAGGCCGTTAAGCAGCGGATATTTTTCCGAGCAAAACTGCCGACATGGCGGCGTTTTGGTAGTGAATGTTACCGATCCTTCCGCCTTGAGGGGCTGTTAGCGCGGTTCGCGCCTGAAGACCTCATGCGCGTGAGCTTTGAAAGGAGCGGAAAGCAGTGGGCCTAAAATCAGTCGCTCACACATACAAAGGCCGACCCCCGTAGTCACCTAAGCCCGGATGCGCATCGGCTCCCGTTCTCTCGGCGAATTCCCCTTCGAGCTCGTGCGGGCTGTGCGACAGTCTCCGCGCCAGAAGGGCGAACCTCGATGCTGGACGCAATGTCTTCAGGGCGGGGCAATCATCTTCGCCGAAATCGATCGCGGCAACCCAAGCGTTGCGACGTCCGCGCTAAGAACCCGATCAAGATCGGCAGAACGGCTTCCGCGTCGCGCGCCCCCCTTTTGTCGCGCCTGGGCGATGGAGAACGGAGGGTTGGCGCTTCACCGCGGGGCGCAGCGGCGGCGACGCATGGGTTACAGGCTATGCGCGAGCGCGCTCTAGCGGAAGCGCCGAGGCTCGGTGGCGGCCGTTTCACGCTCGATCGGCCGCGGGTCGTCGCCGTGCTCAGGAGCGCGAGGGGGGACCGCGTGTGGGAGGCGAAAGCCAAGGCGATGCTTGACGCCCAAGAGCAGGCGGAAGCAGACCGCGACAGTGGGCAGGCTCTGTCGGTCGTTCGCGACTTGCGCGCGAGGGCGATCGCCGGCTGGTCCGGCCGCGCGCTGGTTCAGGCGCCTCACCCCGTTCGCGGAAGTCGGCCCGAACGCTTCCGCCCCCACGCCTTACGCTCCGACCGGCTCGGGGGGCGATCCGACCACTCCCACCGCCAAGTTGCGGCGGAATCTCTTCCTG
Organism: uncultured Alphaproteobacteria bacterium; assembly: GCA_963767245.1. Classification (GTDB taxonomy): domain Bacteria; phylum Pseudomonadota; class Alphaproteobacteria; order Rhizobiales; family Beijerinckiaceae; genus Roseiarcus. Next base: position 53,112 of record CAVYDG010000019.1, on the reverse strand, counting down.
GCGCTCGACCTCCTCGAGGAAATAATGATGGGGAAAGCCCTGGACCGCAACTTGCGGGACAAGCGTCTCGCCGACGAAGCCGCTACGGCGACAATTAAGCGGCGATTGCGACCGACAAACATGTGCTGAAGGCTCCGCGCAGCGAATTTCCGTACGTTTTGAGGCCCCTTACTTTCCGATAAATTCCATGAAAAATACGCTAGAATTTCCGATGATTCCGAAATTGTGCGCGGTTCCCGACGCGGGTCTGAAAATATTTCGCCCGCGCCGGCGGTATCACCGAGGCGCCGCGCCAGGGCATTCAAAATTAGGGAATACTCTTCGTACAGCGGCTTTCCCTGGCTGGACTACCAGCTTGTCAATTACATTTGGATCATAGAAAAGAACCAACGCTTTTTCAAACCCATTCAATCGAATTGTCTGTCTTGATAGAGGCAAACCGAGATTTTTGATAATTGTGTCTACGCCTGGCCATTCGTTGTCTTCTCTGAAAATGATAAAAGAAAACTCTCTAGTCCCACAGAGTTCAAACCCGTTGGTGTTATATAGGTGCACGTCCTGATCTCCGATCGCTAAAATTCTTATGTTTGCAGAACGGACATTGACATCGTTGGCAGTCCAATAGTCGCCAAAGCCACTGTGGAAACCCATGCCATCGTGGCCAGCCAACACGCTCGATAACTGTGTCAGCTCGATTTGAAATTTCGCTTCGAGCGCCCGAAGTCGAAGTATCAAAAGCTAGGGCCACGCCCGCCGAAGTAATACAGGCGACTGAAAGTAATACATACGGTAAGTATATTCTTCTGGCATGTAGCAAGGGAACCACCATTGCCGATAAAGCAAACACACAAAGAAAGAACGGAACGATTAGGTAACGATATCGCCAATCGCCCTTATCATCGACCATAACTATTATGAAAAGAATGGCCAAGATCGTCGATATCGCCGATGTAACTTTGAATGCCGCTTCCCTGTTAGAAAGTAGTGAATTCAGTCGCCAACCCTGCCAAAAAATGATCATCACGGCGGTTAACATTACAGATAAACCAAGGAACACCTGTGCTCTCGCGGTTGCACGTCCATAAGCGATGACCTCCTTAGGCAGACGATGAATCCACCATTCGAGAGATAAGACATCAGCGAGGGATGGTTGATTTCCTGGCGCCACTAAATGGTAGAAATAGCTGAAATTCAGGAGGTGAAGTAACAAGAGGCCACATGCGGCTGAAATTATTATTGACAAGATAATCCCACGTCGAACGTTCGCGCGGTCTACAACCAATTGCGCTGAAATAATCAAAGGTAGCACCACACATACTACGAGATACCTATTCGACATGACGAGCAAGGCCAAAAGTGCCATTAGTATTACCACAGGAACCAAATGCATTCGTTCAGAATTGGCAATAAAAGTAAAAAGTGCAATCGATACGATGACTGCCGATAGGCTTCCCCCATGAATACCTGGAGCTGTAACCCCAAAAGACCAAAACGGAATAAAAGTGGTTATAATGGCAAAAAATGTGCAACAAATCGCTACAAAGGCCATCCGTCTTAAGTTGTCTGAATATAAGGCGTACGACAAAAAAATCAGCGAAATACCGAGTGAAAAAGCTGATACAATAAAATAATTAACTAGCCAAAATTGGAACGACTGACCATCGGGCATAACTCCAGCGACTATACTAAATAGTAAATCTGGAAATATACGGTTAGCGTCGCATCCAAACCAGTAAATCGGTTTTTGTGCCAAGATATCTGATGCCCATTTATAATGCCACGTATCGTCAGCAATAAGTGGTTGAGTGGGCGCCAGCATCGCTTGGTCAAACATCAACGCCAGAACTAAGATGGCATATGAAATTATCCTGTCCAACTTAAATACGCCGTTGGTTCGCAACATGTGGATTCGCTTGCTTGTAGCGGAAGAGGCAGGACTCGATCATTCGGCCCGCACAGGTTCATGCCCTTTAGCACCCGCGTCAAGCCCAGCGACGAGCGGCGCCGTGGCGCCGAACGGGCGCTCGCATCCGCCTTCGACCCGGCGCTGGCTTTCGGCCAGATCGCCACCGTCAAAGCGGGCGCCTAGGTGAAAAATCGTTCGGGAACGCGCCCGAGAGGGGTCCGGACCGAGTCGGCCCGAAAGGGTGCAGGCTGTGCGAAATCGCTGAGTTTGCGATTTAGGAGATTGTGGCTCGGAGGCCCCCGACTATACTCAAATCGCGACGAACAATGGTAACCGCATTGGCGTCGAGACCACCGTTGTCAACCGTTAAATAGGAATCACAGTCGCAATCTCAAAAAGGCGCGGATCAAAGCATTCAACTAACGAGTTTCGGTCAATCGTTGCAAAAGAAGTGTCCTCCGGATTCCTGCAGCCGCGCAAAAACAGCGTTCCACAAGGCCTAAGTATCCGTGCAACTTCCTCAGCATACTGTTGCCTGATCGACCCAGCCATATAGTGACAGCAACCACGGTCAGGCAGGTTAAAATAGCCATCGTCAAAAGGAGTCTTCAGGGCACTACTTCCATGCCGCGCAAGAACTACGTTGCGCTCACCAGCGCGTTGCCTGGCAAGGCGGAGCGCCTCTGCCGAAAAGTCAAGGCCGTGGACATCATAATTCTGCCCAGCAAGGAATATCGCATCCGCTCCCGTTCCGCATCCCAAGTCGAGCACCCGTGCGCGCGGAGCGGGCCTCGCTCCAAGTATGTACCCGATCAGTTCCGGCGATGGAGATGAGTGATCTCAATCTACGTGATTGCCCACACGATAAGCGTCGGACCATTCCGCCGCAGAAGATCGCGCTTGAGCCTGAGTGGTCGCCAAAGAGTGTTGCTGATCGTTGCTCATAATGTTTTCCCTCGCGGCTCAAGACACTAAGCGATTAAGCCCGCGGCCCGATCTGTTTTCACAGCACGCGGCTTAGAGTCTGTCCGGGAACATCATCTTGAATTGCATAGTTTTCGCGTCATGAGGCGGATGGAAGCGAGCTTGAGGAAGGCGAGCGCCTTGCGATTGAGGCACTCCCAATCCTTGGCGAGCCTTCGGCATCGTCCGAGCCAGGCGAAGGTTCGCTCGACGATCCATCGTTTGGGCAAGACGACGAAGCGTTGGGCTTGATCGGAGCGTTTGACGATCTCGATGTTCACGCGCTTGAGAATGGCCCCCAGCGCTCTTGGAACTGCGCCCCTTGATATCCGCCATCGGCGTACAGCTTCAGAAGGAAGGGATGGAGGCCGAACAATGTCGCCATCAGGAGCACGCCGCCGTCGCGGTCCTGAACATCGGCGCCATGCACGATGGCGTGCATCAGGAGGCCCTGTGTGTCGACAAGAATATGCCGCTTCTTGCCTTTGATCTTCTTGCCCGCATCGTAGCCATGCGGGTCGTGAGCCCCCCTTTTTCAGCGCTTTTCACGCTCTGGCTGTCGATGATGGCTGCTGTCGGAGAAGCCTCGCGCTCTGCTCTTTCGCGGCATTCGCCATAGAGGGCGTCATGGATCCGATCGAGCGTGCCGTCCCAACTCCACAGATCAAAATAATCGTACAACGTCGAGCGTGGCGGCAGGTCTTTCGGGATCGCCCGCCACTGGCAACCGGCGCTCAGGATGTACATCAGGCCGTTGACGACCTCGCGCAGCTTCACCGTTCGCTTGTTGCCGCCGCGCTTGGCTGGCGGAATATGCGGCTCGACCAGCGCCCACTCCTCGTCGGTCAGGTCAGAGGGATAGCGCAGACGGCTGCGATCGTAGCGAGCACGGTTTTCCTTCGTCCACATTGGCGGCGGCTCCCCAAAGAATCAGCCCGCCTCCCTTAAATCACAAATGACTCAGCCGATTCAATATGTTCCCGGACAGACACTTACGCCCGCCAGCGAGTCGCCGTCAGTTTTCGAACTGCGCGCCACCAGGGCGGCGAACCGCGATTCCAGCCCTTGGCCCGCAACTGCGCTACGGCGAGTCTAACGATGGCGAGAGCGAAGGGTCGAGCGCATTGCGTAGTGGCAGACACCCAGACGGCAACCGATACCGCCCCGTTGCGAATCTAAAGCGGGAGGCGACTCTTCCGAGGCGGGATTATAGAAGCCTGTCTCAGCCTGTCAAACAATTAGACCGATCTATTCGTGACACGGTCCGGTTTTCGTGGACGTTGGGGGCAGGCGCTCGACGAACACGTTGTCGCGCCAGGAGCCTTTGCCGTCCATGCTGATCGAGACGGCGTGATTCAGTAGCACGCCGGTGAAGGCGACGCTGGTGAATTGGCTACCCTGATCAGACCGCACCGGGCGCCTCAGGCGCCAGCCTACCAGTCGGTCGACCGGTGTTTGAGTCAGGACGCCCGGAAACTGGCCTTGATCCTTTGACTGTCGGTGTTGAAGATTTCCGGCTTGCCGTGCTTGGCCGGAGCCTCCTCCAGCGCTTCGACGCAGCTACAATAAAACTTAGCTCTCGTTCGTCGCGCGGCATAGATACAAAACGCCCGCCAGGGTCAGAGAGGAGCAAAACATGCCACAAGTTGCAATTGACCCGACCTTCGCCGCCAACTTACCCTTGGCCGCCTGAGCAAGCGCAGTCGGGTGTCTCAAAACCGTACCGCGCTACAGAAATGTCGACGCCGCAATTTTGAGCGACCTATGACCGCGACTACGTCAGTGGTGAGTTGGTAACCTGGACGCAGGAACTCCAGCTCATGTTTCAAAACAACGGGGCCCGCCCTCTCGACAGCACGGAGACCAGCGGGCTTCGCGCGCCAGCTTGGTGAATTGGAGCAGATCGCCATGGAGCCGAAGTCTCGGGGCATTGCGCAAGATGGCGTCGAGACCGCGTTGAAAAAGGTTCTGCGGTTCGGGATGCGGGCGCTGCATCCGTCGCTTGCCAGTTGGCTCAGCGACGTTTGGAATGGCCGGCCGGCGCTTGGCGGCGTTCGATTTGGCGACCTCGCGCGCACCGCGCCGATCGACGGTAATTTCGGGTTCGGCCGAGGGACCCCGGTCGACCGCTTTTATATCGAATCGTTCATTGACAGGAATCGCAATGACATTGCCGGACGCGTCCTCGAGATCGAAGACGCAAGATATTCGCTACGGTTCGGGGCGGAGCGAGTGACGCGGCAGGACGTGTTGCACATTCGTGCGGGTGATCCGCTTGCCACGATTGTCGGCGATCTAACGGCGGCCGATGTCCTGCCTCGCGACAGCTTCGATTGCATCGTGCTCACCCAGACCCTCCAATTCGTTTACGACTTGAGAGCCGCAGTCGCCCATCTTCATAGGGCGCTGAAGCCCGGCGGCGTGATCCTGGTTACACTGCCCGGCATAAGTCAGATCGACCCGGCCGGCGAATGGGGCGGTACGTGGTATTGGACGTTTAGCTCTGCATCGGCATTGCGGCTGTTCGCGGAGGTGTTTGACGTCGGATCAGTCTCGGTCGAAAGCCACGGCAATGTCTTCGCTGCACTTTCATTCCTGCATGGCCTCGCGTCGGAGGAACTGCCTCCCTCGAAGCTCTTGGTCGAAGATCCGCTCTATCCGGTGATTGTCACGCTGCGTGCTCGCAAGGCACCTTGAAGGTCGCTCGGCTTCAGAGGGCTCGAGCGGTCGCCGATGCTGAGGAGAGCGCTGGAGGCGGGTGAACGAACGGGCGAGGCAAAGGGGGCGCTGGAGGCGGCTCGAGCGGAGTCAGGGTCTTAATCGCTGCATCGAGGATACGAGCTCATCATCCCTGACGTGACGGCCCACATTGGCGGTCAAAGTACGTTGTCGCTTTGAGGACGGCCGCTGATGCTCACAGCATGCTCGGCTGTTGGGGCGTCGCCTTGCGCCGGGGCGGGCTGCCGTTAAAAAAGCGGGACGGGGTTTAGGTTCCGGCACAATGAGGACAGAGGTGGGACCTCATCTCACGCTCAGTCATCGCTCCAGCACTGTCTGTGTCGATGCGCATCGGCAGCTTGCCGGACGATATACCAAAGGTCATAGCGGCTCACCGACGTGAGCCCATTCGCTCATTGCGATCGCGGTGCCGGGCCACTGGGAAGGAGACCTTATCCTTTGTCTTGGGAATTCGGCGATCGGCACCTTGGTAGAGCGCACGACGCTTCACTCCGCTGCTATACCTACCGCGCATGGCGGGCCATAGCCACGAGGCTCGCGTGAAGAACGGGCCCGCACTCGCCCTGGAGTTGGAGTTGACCCGCCTTGGGGACGGGTTGGGGCTTAGGCGAGTTTGCTCAGGCTATCATGTTTCCTTTCGTATTCGATGGGCGAAAGATAGCCCAGGGCCGAGTGGCGACGGGACGGGTTGTAGAAGCCTTCGATGAACTGAAAGACGGCCATCCGCGCCTCACTGTGAGATCGGAAACGGCGCCGATCGATCAGCTCGCATTCGAGGGTGGCGAAGAAACTCTCGCACATCGCATTGTCGTAGGCGTCACCGACCGAGCCTGTCGATGGACGAACGCCGGCTTCTGCGGATACCGACGAAGCCGGCCACGCATTCCAATAGGAAGCCGGCCACTGATTTCGATTTGAAGCCGGCCGGGGTTCCGATTTGAAGTCGGCCACCGGGCGTCTGCTTCCGCGGATCGAAGTGATGATGTTTTGCTTGGCTGGATTGGTCAAGCGGGCATGGATTTGGGCCTCCGCAAAATGAGAAGAAGGTTCGGCGTGCGAGGGTTGGATCGTGTGGCGGTGGGCAACGACGGGCGGAGCGCGCTTTCCGTTGCGCCGTAGCGTAGCCCGTCGTTGTCCACGCCCTTGTGCGCCGAGGGTTGGGCGGATCTGGCTCTGCGCGCACGCCGGATTCAAGGGGATGACCGTCGCTTGCGCAGGCTCTCGCCGGCCAGTTCGATGCGATAGGCGTTATGAATGACGCGGTCGAGGATGGCGTCTGCGAGCGTGGGTACCCCGATCAGATCGTGCCAGCGGTCGACGGGAACCTGGCTGGTGATGATGAGCGAGCCCTTGTCGTAACGATCCTCGACGATCTCCAGCAGATCGCGCGCCTGGTCGGGCGTGAGCGCCTCCGGACCCCAGTCATCGAGGATGAGCAGCTTGACGCGCGCCAGGGAGCGCAGGAGCCTGGCGTAGCGCGCGTCGCCGTGAGCGATGGCGAGATCGGCGAAGAGCCGGGGCATGCGGGTGTAGAGAACGGACATGTTCTCTCGGCACGCCTTATGGCCGAGGGCGCAGGCGAGCCAGCTCTTGCCCAGGCCACTGGCCCCGGTGATCAGCAGGTTGCGGCGCTCGGCGATCCAGTCGCAGGCGGCGAGCTTGAGGAACAGCGCGCGGTCGAGCCCGCGAGGACTTTGATAGTTGACGTCCTCGACGCTGGCGGAATGGCGCAGCCTGGCGACCCTGGCGCGCGTTTCGAACTGCTTTTGCCGGCGCTGCGGCGCGACAATCAGGATGAGAATCGCCCGACAATCAGGATGAGAATACAGCGCCGCGGGGATATCGAAGGAAGGGCGTAGCCCGACCGTAGATATCCCCGCGGCGGCGGCGAGCGCCCAAGTGGCCTCGTCTGGCGGTCACGGCGGCTGGGTTAGGGATCGGCCTTCTCTTGTCGAGGGGACCGACTTCTTGCCCGGCCGACACGTCACCGATCGTCAGATGAGGCTATTCATGAACTTGCGTCGCAACCATTCGCCGGCGATTGCCGGCGCGAAAGCCGGATTTAGCACGGCCGCCGCCTACCGTATTGAAAAGGATCCTCGGCTTCCCAGCCAAAAGAAGGCGCGTCGAGAACGACGTCGAGCCGATCCCTTCGCCGATGTCTGGGACAATGAGGTCGTCCCGATGTTGAAGGCCGCGCCCGGACTGAGACCGATTGCCGTCTTCGGAGAACTCTGCCGTCGGCACCCAGACCTGGGCGACGGAACGCGGCGGACCCTCGAGCGCCGCATCCGGGCTTGGCGGGCGGTGAACGGTCCGGATCGGGAGGTCATCTTTCGCCAGGAGCATCCGCCGGGCCGGATGGGACTGTCGGACTTCACGGAAGTGGCCGATCTCGGCGTCACCATTGCCGGCGAGCTTCTCGACTGCCGACTTTATCACTTCCGCTTGCCCTTTTCCGGCTTCGAGCACGCCCATGTCGTGCTCGGCGGTGAAAGTTTCGTCGCGCTGGCGGAAGGGCTACAGAACGCCCTCTGGGCGCTGGGCGGCGTTCCCGAGCAACATCGCAGCGACAGTCTCTCGGCGGCCTTCCGTAATCTGGGCGCCGACGCCAAGGAGGATTTGACGAAGCGCTACGAAGCGTTCTGCGCCCATTACGGCATGACGCCGACCCGCAACAATCCAGGCGTCAGCCACGAGAACGGCTCGATCGAGAGCGCCCACGGCCATCTGAAGAGAGCGCTCGCCGACGCTCTGTTGCTGCGCGCCTCGCGAGACTTTGACGACCTCACCGCATGGCGGGGCTTTGTCGACGACGTCGTTGGCCGCGGCAACCTCCGCAACGCCAAGCGCATCGATCAAGAGCGAATGGCGTTGAACAAGCTGCCGGTCCGCAAGACCGCCGACTATGAGGAGGTCAACGTCGACGTCACCAGCTCCAGCGCCTTCACGCTGCGCAAGGTGTTCTACTCGGTTCCCTCGCGACTGATCGGCCATCGGCTGCGGGTGCGCCTTTATGACGATCGGCTCGAATGTTTCCAGGGCTCGACGCCCATCGTCGTCTTGCGACGCGGTCGGCCCCGGCCGAACGGCAAACATGGCCATGTCGTCGACTACCGTCACGTCATCCATTCCCTGCGCCGCAAGCCCATGGCGCTGCTCAATCTGGTCTATCGCGATCAACTCTTCCCCCGCCGAGCCTTCGCCCTGGCGTTCGACGCCTTGCTCGCCGGTCTCGGTGAGAGACCAGCTTGCCGCGCCATGGTCGGGATTCTCGCGCTCGCGTTCGAGCGCTCCTGCGAGGCCGAACTCGCCCTCGCGTTGCAAGTGGCTCTCGACGACGGCGTCCTTCCCGATCTCGCTGCGCTGATCGAACGCTTCCGGCCAAAGGACGCCGCATTGCCCGTCGTCGTCGTCAGGCTGCCATCCCTCGCCATCTACGATCAGATCGCGACAAGCGTTGGAGAAGCGGCATGAAGACGACCGACAAGATCGACGCCGCCCGCATCGACCTGGTGCTTGGCGAGTTGCGACTGCCCGGCATCAAGCTGATCTGGGCCGCCCTGGCGGCGACCGCTGACAAGGAAGGCTGGCCCGCCGCCCGCTTCCTGGCGGCCCTCGCCGAACAGGAGATGGTGGAGCGGAGCCGCCGTCGCTTCGAACGGCATCTGGAGGAAGCGCGATTGCCGCCGGGAAAGACCCTCGACACGTTCGACTTCACCGCAGTGCCTATGATCTCGAAGGCGCAGGTGCAGGCGCTCGCCGCCGGCGACGCCTGGCTCGAAAAGGGAGCCAATCTTTTGTGCTTCGGGCCGCCCGGCGCCGGGAAATCCCATCTCGCGGCGGCGCTCGGTTTGGCGTTGATCGAAAGGGGTTGGCGCGTTCTGTTCACCCGGACCACCGACCTTGTGCAAAAGCTTCAGATCGCACGCCGCGATCTTGCCCTCGAAGCCGCGATCGCCAAACTCGACAAATATCATCTGCTGGTCCTCGACGATCTCGCCTATGTCACCAAGGACCAGGCGGAGACGAGCGTTCTGTTCGAACTGATCAGCGCGCGATACGAGCGCCGATCCATGCTCATCACCGCCAACCAGCCCTTCGGCGAATGGGGAAAAATCTTCTCCGATCAAGCCATGACGCTCGCGGCCATCGATCGTATCGTGCATCACGCCACGATCCTCGAAATGAACGTCGACAGCTATCGGCGAAAGGAAGCCGTCGACAACGCCCGTGGACCCGGACGCCCGCCGACGCGCGCGACAATCAAGGGATCATCCTGATCGTCGCTCCGCGACAATCAAATCATCTCTCGACAAAATAGCGCTTGCGTTATCGTCGCGCCGCGACAATCATCACCTCGCCGCGACCGCCAAAATGGCCATCCTGATTGTCGCTGCTTTCTCATCCAGATTGTCGCGCTACAGGCTCGGGCTTCTGCTCGATCGCGAGGCGTCATGGCGTCAGGATAAGAGGTTCGCGGCGCGACTGCGCTACGCCAAATTGCGCCAGCAAGCCTGCGCCGAAGATGTCGATTATCGAAGCCCGCGCGGCCTCGATCGGCCCCTGTTCCAAAAGCTCGTCGAGGGGCATTGGATCGAGGCCCACGAAAACTTGGCCCTCGTTGGCCCGACCGGCGTCGGCAAGTCATGGCTCGCTTCAGCGCTTGGCCACAAGGCCTGCCGCGATAATCGCTCGGTGCTCTATCACCGCATCCCAAAGCTCTTCGAAGATCTCGCCCTGGCGCGCGGCGATGGCCGTCATCCGCGCCTCCTGCGTGCGCTCGGCCGCGCCGACCTTCTCATTCTCGACGATTGGGGTTTGGAGCCCCTCGACGCCGGCGCCCGGCATGATCTTCTGGAAATCCTCGAAGAGCGATACGGCCGCCGCTCGACCATCCCATCCCAACTCCCCGTGGACCGCTGGCATCACGTCGTCAACGACCCGACCTACGCCGATGCGATCCTCGACCGTCTCGTTCACAACGCCCATCGGATCGAACTGGCTGGCGAAAGCTTGCGACGCGTCCGGCCAAGTCGTGAAAAAATTGCAATTCCGACGAAAGCGCCATGTTGTACCGAGACAATGCCGTCACCAACGCCAATAATCAAGCCGCCAGGGTGGAGCGCGCTTACCCCGGCGGCATCATTACGTTACAGGTGACGGCCCATCGCGCCAACAATCATGGCGCCTTCGCGGAATCCGCACCGGGCGCGGCTTTGCTCGTGCCGGGGCGCGGAACCAGCGCCTCGATCCCCATCACCCGCATCAGCCGCCGCACTCGCTTGCGGTTGACCCCACGACCTTCCTTGTTGAGTTCGAAGGTCATTCGCCGTGAGCCGTAGAATGGAAGTTCGAGATGCAGTTCGTCGATACGGCGCATCACGGCCAGATCGTCCGCCCCGGCGACAGGCTTGGAGCGGTAGACCCCCGAGCGCGTTAAGCTCAACAGCACGCATTGGCGGCGCACCGACAGGTCGTTGCCAGGCCGTTCGACCATCGCTCTTCGATCGGGCGCGCTCATCGCCCTGGCCTCCTGGCCAAGAAATCCCGTTCGACCGTCAGTTGGCCGATCTTGGCGTAAAGCTTGGCCGTCTCGCGCTCGCGCTCCTCCTCGCCATCCCCCGAACCGCTCGCCCCTCGGGCGAACAGGATCGCCGCATTGTCGAGAACCTGCTTCTTCCAGGCATAAATCAGGTTCGGATGCACCCCGTGCCGCTTCGCCAGTTCCGGAACCGTCGCATCCTCGCGCAGCGCCTCAAGCGCAATCTTCGCCTTGAACGCCGCATCAAACTTCTTGCGTGACTTCGTCATTCCTCGCTCCATCGGTTGCGACAGAGCAGGACATTTCACACCTTAGCCAATGGTCCTAAATCCGGGGTCCAGCTCAGTTTCACCGTCGGCCCCTCGCAAAACCGGACGTGAACCTCTCGGCTCACTTTTCGGGCTTGGTTCTCACGTCGAAGGCACCCCAGCTCCTCCCGCTCGGCGCTTGTCGGCCGTCAATGCGCTTGCCGGCGTCTCGGTCGGCTTGCTTCACCCAAGTGGAAATCGACTGGGCGGTCGGCTCGAACTCACGCGCCAACTCCTCGGGCGTGCGTCCGGATCGCACCAGATCAACCATCTGTCGCCGGAACTCCGGCGGATAAGCGGTTCGGTAGCGGGGCATCAGACACCTCAAAAACAACTTCAAGGGTGTCCACCAAACCGGGTCAACTCCAACTCCAACTCCAATATTTGGTCACATGGTGAGGTCAGGGACCGGCTGAAGAAGGCGTGAGGAGATCGGCAAAGCCCGTGGTCTCTGAAACATTGGCGATCACGGATGGTCCCTTGGCGGATTGGTCTGGTCAGTCATCATATTCCCCGGCGAGACCTCCAGAACGTCCTTCCAGCGCGACTGCCGCGAGGCGACATCGTTGTCATCGAAGAAGTCGTACGGAGCGCCGAGGTCGAGGTCGTCCCACGAGTACCCGACATCCGGCCCCTCCTGCCGCCGAGAGGCGCTGGCGGACTGCGGATGATGATCCATTCCACAGAGTTGAGCGATCCAGTCAGTGATGGCGTCGAGCGGATCGCCGGCCAAGAGGAACTGGGCGCGAGCCCACTCCGCAAGGGGTACGCCCGATGGCTCGGTTGCGTCGTTATCGATTGCGTGCAGGAATTCTTTGCGATCGGTCAACAAAGGAACGAGTTTATGCCATTCCAACGCTAGCGCTTCGGGATAGTCCTCTGGGGAAAAGCGATGGATTGGTTTCCCTGCGAGCGCTGCCTCAACAAGCGTTGTCGAATGCGACGAGATGACATGGTCAGCTGCAAGAATCCATTCCCGTACGGTTTCAGTTTTGATGATCCTCAGATTGGCGTTTGGGTTCGGCACGGATCGCTGCATGAAATTCAGCATTTGGTCCCGAGTGGTAGACGGCCGCGGTCTTAAGATAAAAATGGTACTATCGCCGCTCAATTCGTTCGCCCATGTGAAAAGTAGCCTTAGACTTCGTACCGAATATTCTTTTGCCTGATTCATGAAGTCTGGGTCGGCGTTCTGGTAAATCTCCATAAACTTGAGATCATCATCAGAATAGAACGCGAATTGATAGCTCTCCGGGAACAATACCCACTTCATCTTCGTATCAAGTGCGTACTGCTTCGCTAATTCTTCTCGAGATTTGAAGTAATTCCTGTACGGATCATCGTACAGCTTCATTACTGGATTTCCTGTAACCGGCAGATGATCCAGTGAGACGCCGTTTTTTATCATAAAATCTCGATGCTTGAGAGTCCAGCAAAGGTGAAAAACCCTGCTTCTCGAAACGTCGTCTCTCGGGATTTTCATCCCAAGGTCCAACCTGTTAAGGATCTGCTCCCATCCAAGGTTGACGAGGTGAGCTAGTGGCCACGTATCAGCATATCGAATTGGTTGGAGATGGTCGGCACCGTAAAAAAAAGGGAAGACGACGATCTTTGGACTTAGCGTGGCAAGATTGTCCTTAAAATCGCGATAGTAATTACGAGCCAGAGAAGTAACACCATATCTTGATTTAAGTTTCTGCATGACACAAGTTACGACGTCAAGCTCACGATCTATGTGCTCTATCAGAAAAAGTGCGCCTATGTCCTTCATTCAATGCCAGCCTCCTTGTGATCACAGGGTGTCTCTGAGCCGGAGGCGGTTCGCAGCCTTCCGCTCGCTCTCGTAAACCCTCTTAATTCCATCGCCGAGCGCTACGTCGATTACTCGGATATCCTTGATGAGCCGACCCATGCCGACAGGCTCAACCGACGCCGCCTGATCGCTGCCCCACATAGCGCGGTCGAGGGTAATGTGGCGCTCGACAAAGCATGCGCCGAGCGCCACTGCCGCCAGAGAGGCGGCCAAGCCGACTTCATGGCCGGAATAGCCGATCGGGCAAGGGTATAGCTCGCGCAGGCTGGAGATCATCCGCAGGTTGAGCTCCTCATTCATGCAGGGGTAGGCGCTCGTGCAATGGGCAAGCAGGAGGCGATCTGTGCCGAGAATCTGCACGGCCGCGTCGACTTGCTCGAGCGTCGACATTCCGGTCGACAAGATCATCGGCGATCCGACGCTCCGGCAATGCTCGAGGAGCTCGCGATCTGTAAGGCAAGCCGAAGGAATCTTGATGCACGCCGTCCCGAAGGGCTTGATGAACTCAACCGAGTCAAAGTCCCAACACGACGCAAACCAAGCGATATCGTGCTCCTTGCAGTATTGATCGATCTGCAGAAAGTCATTCTCGCCGAACTCGACCCGGTGTCGGTACTCCATGTAGGTGATGTAGCCCCAAGGGGTCTCTCGCATCTGATCTCTTTGATCGGCGGGAACAGATTTTTCGGGATTTCGTTTTTGGAACTTAACGGCATCGCAACCGACCGCCTTCGCCACAGCAATCAGACGCTTCGCTAGATCCAGGCTGCCAATGTGATTTATCCCGATCTCGGCAATGACGTACGTCGGATGGCCTTCCCCTACGGGATGGTCTGCAATCTTAAGCGATCGTGGCATTTTCCCCGCTCTTTGAGAGGTGCTTTAGAATGACGTCGCACAGCTCCCGGACGGCGCCGCGGCCGCCGGCGCGACTAAGCACGATGTGTGCGTGAGCTCGAACGGCCGGATGCGCGTCGTCGGGCGCTACAGCGCATCCGACAGCCTTCAGACACGGCAGGTCATTGATGTCGTTCCCGACATAGAGGGTGTTGGACAACGCAGCGCCACGATCATGGACCAAGCGGCGGAGCGCCGCAAGTTTGTCGTCTACGCCCTGGAGATATTCCAGATCAAGCTTCCGGCACCGGGCTGCAACAACAGGGTCTGTTTCAGTCGACATCACAAAGAGCGGAATTCCAAGTTGTCGCAACCGTGAGACGCCAAGCCCGTCCGCGCGGTCGCAGATCACCGATTCTTTCCCATCGGAAGAGACGAGCACGCGATTGTCGGTAAACACCCCGTCGAAATCAAAGACCACAACATCAATGACGGCTGGCAGCCCGAGGCGAGGTGAAAGACCGCCGGCAGCCGCCGGAGTGTCGATATCGAGCGTGCCGCAAGATAACGCCCGCCTCGCCGCTTCGACATCCTCAGCCGAGTCGATGTCGATGCAGTAGGGCGGGTCCACAATGATCGGCCTTACGCGGCGACCGGTTAGAGAGCGCTGTTCGAGGATAGTGCGAGTCCAGATGACATCGACGTGGCCAGTCTGCCAAAGCACGACCGGCAGTTTTTGGCGCGGCAAATTGTAAGGCTCCGCTAAATCCACTTCGAGCAGCGGTTTCAGATAGCCGTCGGCCGCGGGCCGCCACATCTTGTAAGGGGTCTGTTTTGGCTCGGTGACGGCGCGCACGCAATCCGCTTGCTCGTCGAACTCGAGGAGCGATATCGCCAGATCGATCAGCCCGCGCGGCCGCAGCGGGGTAGTAGGTCGCAACTGCACGACGATCTCGGGGCGATATCGCTCGTGCTCCCACAGCCAGTCGAGCGCGTGCTCAAACAATGGAAGGTCCGGCGTGTCGTCGGAAGCGATGGAAGCAGGGCGAAGAAAAGGGGCTTCGGCACCGTATTCGCGCGCGGCCTCCGCGATTGTCTCGCTGTCGGTTGATACGATGATGCGCGTGACGTGGGCGGCGGCGAGTGCGCTGGAAACGCTATAGGCTACGAGCGGATGACCCTGAATCAGCACAAGATTCTTATTCAGAAGTCCCTTCGAACCGCCGCGCGCCTGGATGATCGCGAGCACCTCTGCTTGTTTCACCACACCGTCCAGCCCCCATCAACCACGAGGTTCGCACCGGTCATGTATGAGGAGGCGTCGGATACGAGAAAGAGCAGCGGACCATTCATCTCGTCGATCCTGGCCATGCGACCGAGTGGTGTGCGAATATTGTAACGTCGAACAAATTGCTCATCGTGACCGTTGAAGACCCCGTGGGGCGTAAGCGTGTTTACCCGGATTCCGCAGGGGCCCCAATAGGCTGCCAGGTAACGTGTCAGGTGTGCGACACCCGCCTTCGTCACAGCATAGCTCGCTGGTTTGAACTGCTGTTGCTCGCCCTCACCGTCGCGCTGGTAGAGACGCTGATCCGGCGCCACGAGCCCGTACGTGGATGAGACGTTGACGATGACACCGTGTCCCGCGCGAACCATGGCGCGGCCGGCGGCCTGCGCGCAGAGGAAGGTCCCGGTCAAGTTCACATCGAGCGAACTCTGCCATAAGGCAAGGGGGAAGTCCTCGAAGGTGTTGGAAAGCGCGTGGTTCGCCTGCCCATCCACCTTTGGATCGATCGCAGCATTGTTAATCAGGATGTCAAGTCGTCCCCACGTGGAGAGAGTGGCATCCATCAGGGCGGTTACGCGTTCCGGCTGGGTGACGTCGACTCCCAGCCCGATCGCCTCGCCGCCGACGTCGGCAACCGCCGCGGCAGCTTCGCGCTCGGCGATATCTGCATCGAGATCTGCAAGCAGTACCCGAGCGCCCGCGATGAGCAGGGTACGGGCGTACTGTCTACCGAGCAGCCCTGCGCCGCCGGTTAGCACGGCGACGCGTCCCGACAAACTAAATAGCGCTGGCACCCGTTGGGGCAAAGATAGTCCCATCGAGGCGTAGCGCCGCGCCTCCAACGCCATTTTCAGAACCGTTGCTGCGTCGGCAAGCGACGCCTGAGGTTCGATCCGGTTGGCGACACAATTTAGGAAATGTTCCATCGCCCCAATAAACATGGTGTTGCGGTCGAACGTCGCGGGCACTCGGCGGATTATCACGTCACCTTCCGCCGGCTGCCAACTCAGTTCCCCTGAATTGTAATCGCAGACTGCCCGCCCAGCTTCACCCACTACGCTTAAGCGATGCACCGCCGGGCGCTGGAGGTAGTCAATATGAACTTGAGCGAGCACGCCATTCGCGAACTCGATGTTGATGTTGCTCCAGTCTTCGCCGGATGTGTTAAGCGATGGCGCCGCGGTCGTCATAGCCTGAACTCGTCGCCACTCGCCGAAGAGCATGTACAAGTAATCCAGTGGATGAATCAACGTCAGGATTGATCCGCCGCCGAGGTCGTTACGGGCGCCGTAGCTCTTCCGATGGTCCTCCCAAGGGTGCCACGACGGCAGGTGATCGCCGTATTCGGCCGTCGCCCCCACGATACGACCCAGCCGGCCCTCCTGAATCATTGAGCGAAGCTCGACGAGAAGTGGGTGAAATCGAAATTGGCACCCGAGCATGGCGACAAGTCGCCTTTTGCGGACGACAGTGAGTAGGCGATCAACGTCCTTCAATCCGTTTCCAAGCGGCTTCTCCACGTAAAGGTCGCAGCCCGCCTCAGCGGCCGGCAGAGCAATCTCGACGTGCCTTGCGGTTGGGGTTGCGACTACGGCGATCTTGGGCCGGTAACTCAGCGCTTCGTCAAGGCTGGTGGTAGACGGGAACTCGGCAATTTCCCGGTCATCAAGGACGCCGAGCCCGCTTCGTAGGAAAATGAATTCGCGACATCCGAGCGACCGTAAGTTCCTGAAATGGCGGCGACCGGCGGAGCCAAAACCCGCGATCAATACCGGGCCGGGGATTCGCGCATCAGACACAATCGCCGTGCCTCGTCGAAATCATTCCCTGCTCTACCAAGACGCCTCGCTTGCGCCAGCGACAGTCGAAGAACTGCAGGCGCCTCGCGCCGCGCCAATGGAACGTATGAAGGGTAAGAGTTGAGCGGTCATGCTGCTCGGGCTTTTCAGGCTGCATCCCGCGCAAGACTGCCAAAACAGGCCATAAACCGACAGATATCCTCAAAAATTGGCCAACGGCAACCTCTCGAATACATGACCATATAGTTGAGTGGCGTACCGAGGTCGGCTCGAATTTCATCTGATGGATCTTTCGTGGAGGAAGCTATCGCATCAGGCAGCCAGGTCAAGATCGATGAACTTTGAAGTGGCCGGACTGGTTCGCTGGCCGCAGATTGCCATGTGGCTCGGCCACGCTCGGAAACTGAGTGGCTCGCTCAGCTCGTTCGGCATCTCGACGACTTCGTCGCCGCCTACAACTTCGCAGGCGGCTGAAAACGCTGAACGGACTCACATCCTTTGAATTCGTCCGCAAACAATGGAAAACCAACCCGGAACGATTCAGACTAAATCCGCTCCAGCAAATGCCGGAACTAAAGATCTTAAAGGGAGAGTTTGACCGGAGTGCTGGTTCTTGCAGCCATGCCGACGGCCTTTGGAGCGCGCGGCTGGCCGTGGCTGATGTCCGGCCTGTTCGCGCTGCTCGTCATCGCAACCTTCCGGATGGCGGAATATCCGGACTGGCATCGCGTCCCACGTGGCCC
The DNA here is from genome assembly GCA_963767245.1 of uncultured Alphaproteobacteria bacterium. GTDB lineage: Bacteria > Pseudomonadota > Alphaproteobacteria > Rhizobiales > Beijerinckiaceae > Roseiarcus. Next base: position 35,171 of record CAVYDG010000019.1, on the reverse strand, counting down.
CATCACCCTCGCTTGAGCCAAACGCGATGGTTCGGCCTCTGCTTCGTTCGAGGAAGATGCGGGCAATATATTCACAATGATCCCGAGAGATATGAGCTGAACTCCACGCTGGACGTTTGCAGGCCACGCGGCGTACGCGCCGCATCTCACCCAAGCGTCGCGCGGAATGCCATTCGCCGCTGGTCGAAGCCCATGTTCGGCTGAAGGCGGGCCGGGGTGAAGCCGGCGGCGTGCAGCACGGAAAGGAATTCGGCTTCGTCGTAGCGGGCGAGACCTACAGTGTTACGGAGCGTGCGATAGCGGGAGAAGAACGTCGCGGCCAATCCGCAGAGCGCGGCGATGAAAAAGCCTCTCGCCCATGCTGTCGCGAGCAGATTACGGACATCGCCGATAAGGTCGTCATGCCTCGGGATGACGTCGGCGACGACAAGCGAGCCACCCGGCGCTAGTAGCGCTCGGACGTCCGCGAGCAACTGGTCGAGTTCCGCAGGGGACAGATACTGCAAGACGGAGTTGACGACGAAGAGATCGATCGGACCGACAAAGCGCGTGCGCAGATCCTCGGGCGAGCAGACGGCGATTTTCGCCGCATCCCGTTCCGTCGAGGCGGCAAAGCGGCCGGCCAATCGTCCGCGTGTCGCCGATGCCGCATCACAGAGGACCAAACACCGACAATGCGCCGCGACGGTCAGCGCTTGCGATGCCTCGCCGCAGCCCCAGTCGACGACGATTGCGTCAGTCGAGGGGATCAACGCGATGAAATCGGCGGCAATCTTGGCGTAGTGGACCTGAGCGTGGCGGGCGTTGACGTAGATGCGATGGCTGCCATTCCAGAAATCAAGCCAGGAAGATGCCATCAGTCACTCTCGCCAAAATCAATCTGCCGATATCGGTCGCCATCAAATGACACCATTTGATGGCCGCCGATAGGCGCAGCCGCCGCGCTGATCGCGTTCAACGGAGCGTGATCGAGACTAATCGGATCTCGCGCCGCACGAACCGCGATATATCTGCCGCTGATCGGTCGCTTACGACAACAACGGCGACATCACCTGTACCGCGAATCCAGTCAAGATCACGCTGTTGACGACGATGCAGCCGATGCCCGTTTCGGCAAGCTCGCGAAAGCGAGCAGAGATGGGGCGCCGTTCAGGGGCAGTTTCCCGCCTTGTGGGTGCTCTAAACAATTGATGGCCGGATACGCCCCTCCAGAGCGGTGTCAGCGTCGAACCGGTTCGCGCCCGCTCTTGGACGGAGCAACGCTCTAGGGCCTGTCTTCAGTTGAGGAGGATGGCAGCGCAGGCGAGGTGAACGCCGGCGAGGAAGATCTTTGCGAGCTTGTCGTAACGCGTGGCTATAGCCCGGAAATGCTTGAGCTTATTGAAGAAACGCTCAATGAGATTGCGTTCGCAGTAGAGGGCGAAGTCGCACGGGCGCGGGGTTTTTCGGTTGGATTTTGATGGGATGACGGGGGCGATCGCTCGATCATTGAGGGCGGCGATGAAGGCGTCGGCGTCGAACGCCTTGTCGGCGATCAAAGCGCCGGGATCGACGGCTTCGATGAGAGGCTCGGCGCAAGTCAGATCGTGATCTTGGCCCGGGCTGAGCATCACCTCGACAGGATTGCCGAGGGCGTCGACGAGCGCGTGAATTTTGGTGGTCAATCCGCCGCGGGATCGGCCGATGGCTTGCGCGCCGTCTTTTTTTGGGCGCCGGCGCTATGCTGGTGAGCGCGCACGATAGTGGCGTCAATCATCATATACTCGTTGTCGTGGTCGCTGGCCAAAAGCCTGAAAACCCGCTCGAAAACGCCGCTCTTGGCCCATCGGTTGAAGCGCTGATAGACGATCTTCCAGTCGCCAAGCGCTCGGGCAGATCGCGCCAAGGAATGCCGGCGCGAAACCTGAAGAGAACGGCTTCGACGAACAGGCGATTGTCCGCCGCCGTGCCGCCCACATGGCCTTCACGGCCCGGCAGAATATCTTGGATCCGATCCCACTGGTCGTCGCGCAGGGCATATCGTCGCATCGGTCAGCCCCTCCTCGGGCCGACCACTCACAAGTCAGACATTTGCTGATTCGGAAATCCCCGCGCATCCGAAACACAAAACGTTCTGCGTCCGAATTCCAATCCGTTCTCGCCTCAACTGAAGACAGGCCCTAGTTTCCCGTCTATGCCTCGTTGCCTCCCGCCCGGGCGGCTGGGCTGCGGCGAGTCGACGGCGGTCTTCGTTCCATCACCGATCGCGAATGATCGACGGTGTAGATCGGCCTCTGCTTCGTCTCGAGGAAGATGCGGGCAATATATTCACCTATGATCCCGAGAGATATAAGCTGAACTCCGCCCATGAACAGGATGGCGGTGATAAGCGACGCGTATCCGGGGACGTCAAGGCCGAGGATCAGCGTCGTCACGACGATCCAGATCGTATAGAGCAAGCTCACGCTGGCGATCAGCGCGCCGACATAGGTCCATATTCGGATCGGGACGGTCGAGAAGCTGAATATGCCGTCCAAAGCGAAGTTCCATAATCTCCAGTAACTCCACTTGGTCGCGCCCACCTGCCGGGCCGGCGTCTCGTACGCAACATGCGCAGTCTTGAATCCGACCGCCGAAAACAGACCCTTCATAAACCGAGTCCGCTCGCGGTAGTCCGACAGAGCGGCCACGACGGAACGATCCATGAGGCGGAAGTCGCCAGCATCAGGCGGAATGTCCGACTGCGCCAGGGCGTTGAAGACGCGATAGAAGATGCGCGACATCGTTCGCCTCAGCCACGACTCCCCGCTCCGTTCTATCCGCCTGCCATAAACGACCTTGCTTCCCCGGCGCCATTCCTCGATGAATAGCGGAATGATTTCCGGCGGGTGCTGCAGATCCACGTCTATGGGGATGACCGCGTCGCCGGCGGCGGCATCCAGTCCGGCGGTGAGCGCGGCCTCTTTTCCGAAATTGCGGGACAGCACCAACAGCTGGATCGGAATGGCGTGCGTCTCCACCGCCGCAGCGATCTCGTCGCAAGTCGCGTCGCGTGATCCGTCGTCGACAAAAAGGATGTCTAGCTCCGCGTCCACGGTGCTAGTCGCGGCTTCAACAGCTTTGATGAACGGTTCAATGGCGCCCACTTCGTTATAGACAGGAACGATGAGCGACACCCTACGTTGCACGTTGCCTTCCCGGGCGGCCTATCTTAGGACGACATTTTATACGTCGCTCAAGTCAGGTTACCCTAACTGGTCGCCGAATGAGTATATTGATTCTGCAGGGGCGAATCGTGACGAAACCCGATTGCCGCGAGGAGCATCCCACAGTCTATCAACCCGACGGGACATCCCGAAATAAGCGACGACATTCGTAGAGTTATCAGGAAACACGGATGGGCCCCCCCAGTCCTATTACTCGGCTGCATTATCTCGCGGCACCGCTTTTTCTTTTTTGGTGGTTCTACACCTTGTCGATACTCGACCCAATGAATGTGGGCTGGTTGAAAGTGAATTCGGGCTGGTGGAAAGACAACAACGATCCCTTCCAGGCGTTTCTTGGCTGGACAGCCTTCCGTTTCAGCGACTGGCAATGGCCCTTAGGGTTGTCGCGTCTGATCGCCTACCCAAATGGGATGCCACTAATCGCCACGGACAGCAACCCGCTTGTGTCCGTTCCGCTGAAGCTCCTTTCCCCGCTATTGCCTTACCCCTTTCAGTTTGAAGGCTGGTGGCTGCTCATCTCGGTGTTTCTCTCTTACGCCATCGCTTTCAGGCTGCTCCGAGACCTGTCGGGACGCCCCGTCGGATCGGTATTGGGAGCCGCCTTCGTTACCATCGCGCCGATCCTGCCCTTTCGGTGGAATCACAATTCCCTATCATCCCAGTGGCTAATCCTCGGAGCGTTTTCCACCTTCCTCCGGCCCAAGTCCGATGGCGCAGCGATAACGAGATACGCGGGCCTGCACGCGCTGGTGATCGCCCTACATCCCTACTTCGTCCCGATGGTGGCCCCAATCGCAGGGATGGACCTCGTCCGCAGGTCCGTCCGGCGCCTGCGCGAGCAGGAGGGATGGATCCATTCGCTCGCTCCGCTCGTCCTGGGCTCAGCGGTCATCGCCCTCTCCGGTTTGATCGCGGCCTGGGTGACTGGAATACTGATTCTGACCAATGTGGACACGGTCGGACTCTTCACGATGGATCCGCTCGCCTGGTTCAACCCAATGGGCACGTCATCAATCCTGCCGTCGTGGACGACCGGCCGGAACCAATACGAAGGCTACCAGTATCTCGGACTTGGCGGATTTCTTCTCGTTCTGGCCGGCGCCGTGAGTTTGGCGCTTCGGCGAGGCCAAGATGCAAGGCGCCTGGGACATGCCGCGCTGTGGCTCACGCCAGCGTTTGTTGTCTGGTACGTCATGGCGGTCTCGCCAACTGTGACGGCTTTCGGACACGTCGTCCTATCGCTGAAAATCGACGATCTGCCGGTGCTCGGCCGAGTGTTCTCCATTTTTCGCTCGCCCGGAAGGTTTGGATGGCCGATCACCTATTTTGTCCTTCTCTCGGGCGTCCTTCTCACGCTGACCGTGGACCGGAGAGCGGCGCTTGCGATCCTCGCCGCCGCTTTGCTCATCCAGGTCTGGGACTTGGCTCCCTTGGCCCGATCCGTAAAGGCCGCGACCGCGGGCCGGGGACGGGAGTTCACGTCGAGCACAGACCCGTGGCGCGCAATCGCGAGTGCGGCAAAGTGGATCTATGTCCCTCCGGAAATCGTCGGTCGCGATGTCGAAAACATTGAGATCCTATTGAAGCTTGGGAGCATCGCCTTCCCCGGCAGGATCCCGATGAATTGGTTTTATTATGCCCACGTGTCGACCGCGGCGGAGACCAGCGTGAACGTCGCCGAGGACAAGAAAGTCCTCGCGGGTGATAACCTGGACCCCGGCGTGCTCTACTTAATTAACAACAACATCCTGGAGGCGTGGACGCGAACGGAAGCGCCGGCATTGAGCCGACTTGCGCTCTTCGACGGCCGCCTAATCGTCCCTCCGGCTGACGCGCGCGAGAACCTACCGGGGCTGCTCCATTTCGCGTCCGCTGCTTCTGTTTTGTCGCTGTATGGAATCGTGAAGGATTGCAGCGACGAGTGCGCGCTCGCCCTAACCGTCCGTGACGATGGCTCGAAGCGCCTTTCGAGCGATTTCGTCAATCTTATGAATTCGCGCGGCGCTGCGCATCTTGAGGCCTTGGCCGGTCAGGGCTCTTACGCCGCCCTCCTCGTCGATGGCCGAGTGGTCAAGGAAGCGGCCTCGCCTGACAAGGAAGTGGTTATTGAGGGACGGCCGTTTGATATCGACGTTCGCGCAGTGAGCGGCGCACGCGCCTCGAACAGCTCCGGCCTCTTCGTGAACGGCGCGAATTTGTCACCGGACAGGCGCGGGCTCAACGTCGTGGAATTGCGGCCGGGTAAAATCGCCTATGTGGGCAACTTCGATACAAACACCGACGCAGGTGCAAGCCAGCCCAGAAGATGACGCTGACCTTCGTGCCGAAGATGATCGCGGTCTTCGTCGCCGCGAGCCTGACGGCCTCGTTCGTCGGCGCTTCTCGATCTTCACCCAGTCGATCCACGGGATCGACGGGGATTGGCGAAGGCCGGCCGGGTAGTCACTTGTCTCTGTGGAAGGCGATGAGGTGATGCGTGCTCTGTTTCTTCAGGCTCCTTCATTTGACGGTTTCGACGGGGGCTCAGGATCCGGTTACCAGTCAAAACGCGAGATCCGGTCGTTCTGGCCCTTGACCTGGCTCCTCCAGCCCGCCGCCTTCGTTGAGAACAGCAAATTGATCGAGGCGCCCCCGCACGGAGCGTCGCTCGCTGAAGTCGTGGCTGAGGCGAGGAACTTCGATCTCGCCCTCCCGCGCACGTCGACGGCCGAATTGTCGCCGATCAGCCTCGCCTTCGGCGCCGGGTTGCCGATCTTGAGCACTGCGATCGCACGCACGTCGGAAGCCAACGACGGCGTCGACGAGAACGGCGTGCAGATGGCCCCGCTGCCCTATCCCGGCCTTAGCCAGGCCGAGATTTTCGATTCGTTCGGAACCTTCTTCCGCAGCTTCTATCTGCGCCCTGGCAAGATCGCCTCGATTGTCGGCGAGATAGTTCTTAGCCCCGAGATCATGAAGCGGCGCCTGCGCGAGGGCGCGGAATTCTTCCGTTTCCTGCGCGAGCGGCGGGCGACCGCGCAGTGAAATATCTGATCCTCACCGCCGACGATTTTGGCCTCGCCGACGAAGTGAACCGCGCGGTCGAGATCGCCCACGTCGAAGGCGTGCTCACGGCTGCGAGCCTGATGGTCGGAGCGCCGGCGGCGGCGGGCGCCGTCGAAACAGCGCGCCGGCTGCCCCGGCTCGCGGTCGGACTGCATCTCGCCCTTGTCGACGCGCTGCCCGTTCTGCCGGCCTCCGCCGCACCCGACCTTGTCGACGCTCATGGACGATTGCGGACCGACATGGCGCGGGTCGGCGCGGCGATATCCTTCTTGCCCCGAGTCCGCAGGCAGATGCTGGCGGAGATCCGCGCCCAGTTCGAGGCCTTCCGCGCGACCGGGCTTAAGCTCGATCACGTGAACGCACACAGGCATTTTCATCTCCACCCGTCGGTGACCTCAGCCATTCTCGACCACGCGGCGCAATTTGGCGTGCGCGCCGTTCGCGCGCCGCTGGAGCCCCGGGCGGTCCTAAGCGGATCGAAGGCGGAAGCTCCCGTCTGGCGGCGACTGCGGCCCGCCCCTGGGCGCGGCTTCAGCGCCTGCGTCTCAGGCGCGTCGGCCTGGCCACGCCCGATCAGGTCTTCGGGCTCGCCTGGAGCGGAGCGATGACCCAAGCGCGGCTCGCGGGGCTCATCGCGCATCTGCCCGATGGCGTCAGCGAAATCTATGCCCATCCCGCGACCGCGTCGGTGTTCCCCGGATCCGCGCCGGGCTACCGCTACCGGGAGGAATTGGCCGCGCTGACGTCGCCTGAGCTGCGCCGCCAGATTGAGGCCGCTGGCCTCGTTACCGGGGGGTTCGCGGACGCGGCGCAATGGCGGCAACTTGCGGGTACGTGAACTCGCGATTGCCCCGTCTAACCGGACGGTCGGTGCCGCGCGAGCCGCGCGTCTGACAGAACAGGCTCGACCAGGCGACTAACTAACGACCGCTCCGGGTCGAATTGACCCATTCGCCACGTTGTCGGGCAATGACCGCCCCTTGCGCATTCCTTCCGTACCGCGACCGACGGCTCTCCTGGGTGCGTCACGGTTATCTGAGACATCTGGCTGCGGTAATTGAACCGCAACCGGAGGTTTCGAAATGACGATTGATGCAGGGCTGAAGCCCGAGGGGCGCCGGAGCTCTCCGCCATAGCTGGCGCAGGCGCCCCCTCGGGCGTCGATGCCGGAGCGAAGCGCTATTCGGTCCAACGCAAGATGGCGGTGGTGGCGCGTTTGCTGCGTGGCGAACCGTTGGAGGTGGTCGCCCGGGAGGCGAATGTGTCTGTGGCCAAGCTGACCGAATGGCGGGACCGCGCGCTCGCCGGCGCGGCGTCAGCCCTGAAGGAACGCGAGCGCGACGATCGCGAGGATGAAATCGCCCGCCTGAAATCCAAGGTGGGCGAGATCACCATGGACAACGAATTGCTGTCGGCCAAGATCGCCGCCATGAAGGCCAAAAGCCCTTTGGCCCGAAGGAGGTCGAGACGATAAGTCGTGACGCACCCCATACGGTGAGAAAATCACCCGGGATCCGTATCCCGCCGCGGCTTGAAGTGGCCGTTCTCTCCGCCAATAGGCTTAGTTTCTATCATAAACTCTTCGAGTCAATGGTCACTCACCATGGACTGTCCCGATGCCGCTCTCGTCCGCCTTCCCGCTCTACGACATCGTGCCGGACGCCGATTGCCGCAAGCTATGAGGCGCGCGCTCCAGCTCCTCGATGCCGTGCTTGGGCTCGCCTGTGCCGGGGGACTGGCACGAGCCGCGATGCCGGCGCCGGTCCACGTGGCGCTCGATTACAACGAGGGCTGGAACGCGTATCACACGCTGGCCGCGATGTCGGGCGGCGCGCTCTATCCGCCGCCGGTGAGTTATCTTGCCAACAATTATCCGCCTCTGTCGTATTACATCGTAGGAGTGGTGGGCTGGCTCACCGGCGACGAGATCGTCGCGGGCCGCATCGTATCGCTCGCCTCGCTGATCGCGGTGGCGAGCGCGATCTTCGTCTGCGCGCGCCGGATAGGAGCGGGCCGCGAGGCGTCGCTGTTCGGCGCGCTGTGGTTCGTGCTCGGGCTTCTCGTGTTCACCGATTATGTCGGCATGGACGATCCACAGCTCCTCGGTCACGCGATCGCGATGGCGGGGTTCCTGCTCCTGCTACGCGGCAAGGCGTTCGGCGCGGCGCTCGCGATGGCACTGGCGCTGTTCGTGATTGATCGTTCTGCCGCTAGCGGCGCTGATCTGGCTAACGCTCACGGACCGCAAGGCCGCGCTGCGTTTCGCGGGCTGGGGCATCGCCTTCGGCGTCTTGGGGCTTGTCCTCTTCCGCGTCGTCTACGGGGTGAATTTGTGGAGCGAGCTCGCGTCGCCCAGGCTCTATTCGCTCGCCGCGCTGCAACACAACGCAACCGCGTGGGCGGTCTGGGGTGGCGCGGGGATGGCCGTCATGGCGGCGCTGCTGCTGGTGCGCAGGAGCGACCGCGACGTCGCGCTGTGCGCGATCTATGCCTTTGTCGCCGTTGCGACCGGCCTCGTCTTCGCGGGCGGCGCCGGCGTCGACATGAATGTGTGGTTCGATGCGGCGATCGCGCTCGCGCTCGGTATCGCGCTCGCCCTCGATCGTCTGCCGCGCGATCTGCACAAGGGCCTCGCCGCGTCGGCCTATGTGCTCGCGCTCGTCTGCGGCCTCGCGCTCCATTGGGACGATGTGTGGCAGCGCCTGCCGGCGGCTGGGCCCGATATCGCGTTCCTGAAAAATCGTTCGGGCCCCGCGCTCTGCGAGATGCTGTCACTGTGCTATTGGGCGGGTAAGCGCGCGGAGGTCGATACGTTCAACACCAGCCAGGCCTTCGCCCCGGGTGCGCGCAGCGACGACGCGCTGATCGGCGAGATCGAAACGCGCCGCTTCACGGTGATGGAGTTCGTCTCGCTTGACGATTTCGCGCTCGGCCCACTTGTGAAGCGCGCGGTGCTTGCGAATTATCGTGTCGATCATGAAAGCAGCAACGGCACGTTTTTGGTACCGAGGTAGTCTCATTCGGTTTTATTGATGCTTATCGCTTTTGCCTTCCCAGTGACCTCTGCTAAAGCGGATTCCGTGGAAAGTCTCCAGCAGCTTCTGCGTAAGGTCTTATTCGTTACGAATGGCAGTGGCGCGAAGATTTTTACCTCAGTTCTCATTGAAAAGGCTTCTTATGACAGCAATCATCCGTGTTGCTGTAAAGTTGGAAGTGGCTCATCTGCCTGCATGAGCAGGCATGATTGTGGGGATATTGGAGGTTCGTGCAGCGGATGCTAGTGGTTCTTTGATCGGGTTCCGGGCAAAAGGTCCGACTTCGCGTCAATGCCGGGCCATTCAAAAGGCAGGTGACGAAACCCAAATCAGAGCTCCCCTTGTCCAAACTCACGTCACCGCGCCGGAGCACGCTTTTTCGGCGCGGACTAACGACGCACGAGCGACGTAGGGGCTGTTTTTCCCGGAGCGAATCGCCCGAGCGACTTGCCCGGGTTCTCTGGTGCCGTGATCGCAATTCGGTTGGCCCCGATCCCGCTCACGGTCTTCCTTTTTTAGGGCGGGAAACGGCGAGCGACGTAGAAGTCGTTTAGGCCGCGACCCGCTGGCGCCACCTCGTGCGTGACTACGAAGAGCGATCGACTGTTCCGAAGCCATGATCCACGTCGCTCTCGGAAGCGTCCTGCTCAGGCGAATAGCTCACGAATAGGCGCTTTCAAACGGACTTTAGAGTTTGTCCGAGAACATCATGCGGGATTGCATGGTTTTCGCAGCATGAGCGGATGGAGGCGAGCCGCAGGAAAGCGAGAGCCTTGTGGTTGAGACATTCCCAGTCCTTGGCCAGTCGTCGGCAGCGGCCGAGCCAAGCGAAGGTGCGTTCGATGATCCAGCGCTTGGGCAGTGCGACGAAGCCTGGGGTTTGATCCGATCGCTTGACGATCTCGACGTTGACGCGCGCCAGAATCCGGTTCACCCCGCTCTGGAACCCCGGTCCCTGGTAGCCGCCGTCGGCATAGAGCTTAATCAGGAACGGAAAGGCGCCGAACAAGCTCGCCATCAGCAGCGCGCCGCCGTCGCGGTCCTGGACGTCGGCTGCGTGAACGATCGCCTGCATCAGCAAGCCCTGCGTATCGACGAGGATGTGGCGCTTCCTGCCCTTGATCTTTTTGCCTGCATCGTAGCCCGTCGGATCAATCGCAGGCCCCCTTTTTCCGCGCTCTTGACGCTCTAGCTGTCGATGATCGCGGCGGTCGGGCTCGCCTCGCGCGCGACGGCTTGGCGGCACTGCGCATAAAGCGCATCGTGATGCGATCGAGCGTGCCGTCCCAGCCCCACAGGTCGAAATAATCGTAGAGCGTCGAGCGCGGCGGCAGGTCCTTGGCGATCGCCCGCCACTGACACCCGGTGCTCAGGATATACATCAGGCCGTTGACGACTTCGCGCACGATGACATGACGCCGATTGCCGCCGCGCTTGGCCGGCGCAATGAGCGGCGCCACAAGCGTCCATTCCTCGTCCGTCAGATCGCTCGGATACCGCAACCGGCTTCGGTCATAGCGTCCGCGATTCTTGCTCGTCCACATCGGCGCCCCCCAACGAATCAGGCCGCCTCCCTTGAATCACAAATGATCATGACGATTTAATATGTTCCCGGACGGGCTCTAAGGTGCAGCAAGAGGCTTGTCTTATGACTTTTCGCGCCGAGGAGGCGAGAAGGAACCGCTGGGAGAGGGTAGCAGCCCTCTCCACAGCGGCGAGGGACGGATCGGGAAAGTGCTGACCGTTTGACGGGTCGAGCTAGAGTTTGATCGCCCTCGTCTTTTCCTTTGGCCTGAACGGATGCCCGGGGGAGAGCCCCGAATGACAAGCAGAGGCGCGGAAAAGATGAACAACGATACCATTGGCGTCGATGTGTCGAAAGACCATCTCGACGCTCACCGGCTTGCCGACGGCGCCGCGCGGCGGTTTGCCAACGATAGGCGCGGTCACAAAGCGCTCATCAAATGGCTGGCGCAGACGCCTCGATACCGTGTCGTGTTCGAGCCGACCGGACCTTACCATCGCGCCGTCGAACGCGCGCTCGGCGTCGCTGGTGTTCCGTTCGTCAAGGTCAATCCGCGTCAGGCGCGCCGCTTCGCTGAGGCGACCGGTAAGCTGGCGAAGACCGATCGCCTGGATGCGGCGATCCTGGCTCGCATGGGCGCCTTGCTCGAATTGCAGGCGCGCCCGGCCAGAGCGAGATCTTGCTCGAATTGAAGGAGCTTTACGTCGCTCGCGAGGCGCTGGTGAAGGATCGCGCCGCCGCCAGGAACCGCGGAAAGGTTCTGACCCTCTCGCTGTTGAAGCGCCAGAACGCTCAGCGCCTCGAGCAGATCGATCGGCAGATCGCCACTGTCGAAGCGGCGATCCTCCAGATCATCGAAGCCGACGCGAGCCTCGCCGATCGCTTCGCCATCCTGACCAGCATTCCCGGCGTCTCCACCATCACTGCCTTCGCCCTGCTGATCGCAATGCCCGAGCTCGGCGCCCTCGAAGCCGGCCAGGCCGCCAACCTCGCAGGCCTCGCGCCAATCGCCCGACAGTCAGGGCGCTGGACCGGTCGCTCATCATTCGAGGCGGGCGCGCCGACGTCCGCCAGGCGCTCTACATGCCCGCCCTCGTCGCCGCTCGCTTCAATCCAGACATGAAGGCCAAATACGCACACCTCATCGAAATCGGAAAGCCGGCAAAGGTCGCCCTGACCGCAATCATGCGAAAGCTCGTCGTCCTCGCAAACGCCCTCCTCAAGGCCAATCGCATGTGGACGCCAAAAACCGCTTGATCAATACGGATACTCTAGCTGCGGTGCGCGCCGTGCTCAAGCGGGAGGTCTCTTCTGAGGACGGCTAGGTTTTCCCAGTTTGTTTAACTGGACCACAGGATATTCGGCATGAAGCCCGACCCCCTTACGCGGCGTGAGTGAGCTCCAGAACGCGCTGGGCGATCGACCGGCTGACGCCGAAGCGGCCGACGATAATGTTCGTGACCTGTGGTCTCGACAGCCTACGCGCTCGGCAACGGCTTGATGCGTCAGGCCGAGCTCGTCGAGCAGCTCGGGGATCATCGGCGGATACGTCATCGGGAGGGACGGAGGCGGGATTTTCTCGCGCTTCCTCGGCGGAGCCGTTGGCCTCTGGGGTGCAATGAAGGCCGGCAACGCGGCGCTGTCAAAGCGGCTTTCGCGGTATCGGATCGACTAATCGGCCGCGTGACGACCTTCGGCAGGCGCTTCGCGTAGGTCCGCCGGTAGGGCTCTATCCTGCCGGTGCGTAAGAGCGTGTCCTTTTAGATCGTTCGAGGGGATGACGCGATCCCCGCCGAGTTCGCCAAGGGGGATGGATCCGTTGGTGCGGCGAAATCTCTTACCCGCGGTCGCTACGATGAAAGCGACGGGCCGATCTTGATTTTGCAGGACACCACGGAGTTCACCTACCAACGCCGCGACCCGCACGCGGTCGGCTTCACCAAGAGTGTGAACAGCGGGCGTGACCAAGGTGCGCGGCTACGTCACCACGCGGTTTGCGAGATCCTGATGCATTCTTGTCTTGCTGTGACCACGGAGGGGCTCCCACTCGGTTTGGCAGCGGTCAAATTCTGGAACCGGGAAAAGCTCAAGGGGAAAATCAATCCGACGCGCGTTCCCATCGAAAGAAAAGAGAGCGTCCGTTGGCTGGAGAACTCACATCAGTCTGTTGACCTGCTTGGCCGTCCCGAACGTTGCGTCCATGTCGGAGACAGAGAGAGCGACATCTACGAACTCTATTGTTTGAGCAAGGAGCTTGGGACCCATTTCGTGGCGCGGACGGTTGCGAACCGCTTGACCGGTGATGGCGACGACATTCAACTCGGTGCGGAAATGACGGGCAGGCCAAGATAATGGGTAATCGCAAGCCGGGGGCGGCCGCCTGTCCGTCGTCATATGATTTGAGACAGATCGTGCCGATCAGGATTTTGGCTCATTGGTGGACCGAGGTTATGCGACCTGCAGCTGATGCTGTAAGCGGCGGTTGGCGATCGTCTGGCGTTTGATCCTTTTGCGTTCGAGAAGGATGCCTTCGGCCTGTCCAAAATAACGTCAGGCGGATTGAGATTGCCCAGGCTCACGTCATAGCGGGCATGGTTGTAATGCTCGATGAAGGCCGCCGTGCCGTTCGAGATCGCCGGGCAGGTAGTAATATATTAGCTGGCGGGGCGGCCCGGATTCGGACAGGATTTTGACCGTCATGGCCTTCAGATCGTCGACGGACTGACAGAGAAACCCCGTCCCTCCATGGGCGATGACCTCCCTCGGGCCACCGGAATTGAGGGCGGAGAGAATCGCCCGCGCGGACATGGCTTCCACGAGGCTGACGCAGAAGTGCTCCGCTTTTTCTGGTTCGTCCATCAGATCGGCGCCAATTCCGCCGTGCCAATAGACGGACGCGTCACAATACAGCTCCTGAAGCTCTCGCGCGGAGTTTCATTTGCAGGCAATCTCCGGCTATCAATTGTGCAGGAGGATTCACCACCTTCACAGCGATACTCGGCGATTGCAGAGCGCCGAGAGAGCGGCATGAACATGAGCAGCGGTGTAATGCGAGCTGACAATGTTCGAGGCATAGCCGGCGAGCCGCGTTCTCTCTTCCGGGGTGGGCTCCGCCCCCGTGTGGCACGGAAACTGACAGTGGAAGATGTTGACGTTCCCCCAGCCAACGACAGGGGGCATTGACATAGTTCCCGTAGTCGACATCAGGTCAGGGTCGCGGCCGCTGCAAAAAGGCGTCCTCCGGCAATGCGCCCAAGCGTGATAGATCGACTCGCACGTCCTCCTGCGCCCAATTACGAACGCGGATCTGGCTACAAGGATGCGGAGTGACCGGAGCCACTTGATATCGCCGCGAGAATGCTGATGCCGCATCAGGAGATAGCGCTCGCCTCGGCCGGGCGTCAGCTAATAGGGCGAATAGACGACTGCGGTCTGCTTCGGATCGGCTCGGGCAGTAAATGTGTTGGGCGCGACGTCGAGCGCCAAGCTCTCGTGCAAGGTTGAGCGTTCCTCTGCGCGCCGCGTCTTCAGATATGTTCCCCGTCGGGCGCGAATTTGCCGCCGAGCGCCTTGTGCCCCGCCTCCGCGGCCGGATTGTCGTTGGCCGCCGAGCCTCCGACACGGATCACTTTCGACTGCGGACAGAACAAGATTTTCCGACCGAGGGCTTGCGCCTTGAGGCATAGGCCTGTGTCTTCGTACCAGGAGGGTGCGTACGCAAGGTCGAAACCGCGAGCCTGCAAAAACAGATCGCGAGGGATCAGAAAAGCGGCGGCGGAAATATAATCAACGATTTTTGAACTGCAATATGCCCGCCGTCTCCAGCGCGTTCCCGCGTCCAAATCGGATTGGATAACCCCGCTCATCTATTGTGGCTCCCGCTTTTTGAACCGTTCCGTCCGGAAACAGGAACAGCGGCCCGGTGACTCCGATTGGTACGCCAGGGCCGCCCCGTAGGCAGGGTTATCCCAACTATTGCGACTTAATCTCTTTTGGACCTGCGCGGTGGCCGGTTGCTTTGGTTGCTAATTGAGGTGCCCTCCCTCGGTCATCCGATGCATCCTGGCGATTGCTGCGTAACCAAGATCTTAGTCTGTCTGAAAGCACGTCGATTTTGCCCGTCACCCAATCGAAATGGCCTCCGCGACTTTCGAGGAGCTCGGCATTCTCACTTAGCCTCGACCAGGGTCGCCCATCAAATTCCGAGGCAAAAATTAGCAATGGCGCCGCAAGCGGCGCCGGAGAGTATCTGGCGAGGCACTCACCGTAGCGTTCCCATACCTCGGGAGAGTCATCTTCGAAGTTATCAGGTATGATTGGGATGTCATCCGAAGCCGCTACCAATCCGTGTGATCTTGCGTCCTCGCTACCGGACGCCGCTTCTCGGTACGTCGATACCTCGCCCGCGATCATCAGAGGCGAATCAACCATCACGACAGCCTCCACCTTATGGTCAAGGGCGATAAGTAGCCGCGCTGTTTCCAGTGCGACGATTCCCCCGACACAGTGCCCGGCTAAGCGGTAGGGTCCCTTTGGCTGCGCGTTTAATATTGCCGGCAATCGATCCGCCGCCATGTCCTCGATCGAACGGGGGATCGGTTCGTCTCCTATTCCATGGGGGGATACTGCTATTAGCGAAACCTCCGGTCCCAACTTTCGAGCCAGATGCTCCAGGTAGAATCCACCCGTTGTCCAGTCGCCATGGAAAAATAGCAGGGGGGCCCCGCCATCGGATGCGGCGCCAATCCGGACCACTGCCTTCGCCCGGGGCGTCTCCTTCTCGCTGAGCCTCTGGACGAGCGCTCTGATCGTAGAGCTCTCGAAGAGCAAAGTATCGGGTATCGCCTTTCCAGTAAGCTGCCGTAGTTCGAGCATGAGCTGCGTCGCCCGAAGTGAATTGCCCCCCTTGTCAAAGAAATCGTCATCGATAGAAAGGTCCGACGTCTCCAGAAGCCTACTCCAAATCCGGAGCAGCGCGGAGTGCAGGCGATCTGACGCCCCGACGAAGGGCTCCGATCTCGTTTCAAGTAACTCCACGAGGCGCTGGCGCTGCACCTTCCCGGTGGTGCCCTTTGGCAGGCGATCGACGAAGACAATCCGGCGTGGGATCTTAAATAGCGCTAAGCTTGGCAAGAGGAATTCGCGCAGCTTGAGCGCTGTCACCGACGCTCCTTCTTTCAGAACCACCGCCGCGGCGACGTCCTCACCGAGGCCCGTGTGGGGCATGGCAAACGCGGCAGCCTCAGCGACGAGGGGATGGCGCTGTAACGCGTCGTCAATCTCCGGCGGCGAGATTTTCTCGCCCCCTCGATTGATCAGCTCAGTCTTGCGACCATGAAGGATGAGGAAGCCGTCGGCGTCGAGGCTCCCTGTATCGCCCGTTCGAAACCAGCCATCCACGAAGGCAGCACAGTTGAGCTCAGCGGCGTCGAGGTAGCCTGATGTCACGGTCGGCCCGCCAAGCAGAATCTCGCCGTGCTCGCCGGCAGGAAGCTCGCTTCCGTTCTCTGCAACGATCTTGACCGTACCCTTCGCAGGAATTCCGCAAGTGCCAGGCTTGGCGGGGCCAGGTGGGGGCATGTTCGCGGAAATCTGCGCCGCTTCGCTCGAGCCATAGTGCTCCAGAACCGGCACGCCCAACGTGACAGAAAGTCCCTCCCGCACCTCTCGCGAAAGGGGCGCGCCGCCGGAAACGACAAATCGCAGACTATGGATCGATCTGACGTTCGACAGCGGCTTCGTCTTGTCGAGCATGTACCGATGAAGGGTCGGGCCGGCGGAGTACCAGGTGGGCCCGAGAGCGCCAAGCCATTCGTCGACGTCCAGCGACGACGGGCTGCGCGGGAAGGCGACGCTTCCTCCCGTGATCAATGGCGTGAAGACGGTCACCTTGAGGCCGTGCGAGTAGCAGACCGGGCTCACGCTGAGACAGCGGTCCGCTGGCGTCAGACCGAACCAAGATTGAACTCTGGCCGCCGCCGCAAGCATGTTCCCGTGGCTGAAGGGGATCAGCTTCGGCTCGGCGGTGGTGCCCGAAGTTTGCAAAATAAAAGCGATTGCGGCGTCATCGGGCTCCTCGACCGCCGCCGCGGGGCCGACGTCAGTTGCGCTCAAATTCATGCCGAGCTTGCCGGGGCCTTCGCTGTTGGCCTCGATGACGGCAAGGCCACGACCCATAGCCACGTCACGCGTGGCCGAAGGCCCATCTCCGGGCACGATGACCGCGCGCGGCCGAAGTCGCGCCAACCGCCCGTCGATCTCAGGCGCGGTCAATTGCGTATCGATTGGCACTGCCACAGCCGCACATGCGGTCGCGACAATCGCCAGAGCCCCATCCCCGCCGCTCGGAAGCGCGACAGCGACTCGGGCGCTGCGATCCAGGCCGGATTTACGTAGCCGTACCGCGATGCGAGCGACATAGTCGCGCAGGTCGCGGTATGACAGCGGCTCGAAGCCGGTCGCGACCACGGCTAACGAATCCGGACGAGATTCGGCGTGGCGCAATATCGCCGCGCCAGTGCTGGTCGAGTTAGACACGCGCGTCCTTAATGATGGCGATGCCGAACTTCACTCCTCTTCGCTCCCTCGTACTGAGTTCAGCAATATTGAGCAAAGAACCCCCACCCTTACAACGATCACCCGGCATACCGCCCAGCCGCGCGCTGATAGGCGAGAAACCGCGATGTGACAACCCCGCGACGCCGCCCCCGGCTTCAACCGATGTCAGGGCGGCAGTCACCCAATCGTCAGGAAAAATCTCTGCGGTTTTCGATCAGAGGCGAGACTACCTAACACATTACGCCGCTGAGGTAACTCAAGTCCAACCCGATCTGGGCAAAAAGGGGCGGTCATACTGCCGACTGGATACGACGCCGGCAAGAGTGAAGGGCCGAAAAATCCGCGCCCTGGTCGACAGGCAAGGCCTGCCGTTGCGCGCCGTCATTCATTCGGGCGGTGTGCAAGACCGCGATGGAGTTGCCCTCGCGCTCGACAAAATCCGCAACAGCTTTCCCTGGCTCGAACTCTACGGGCGGACAGCGGATACAACGCCCATCGATCGCCCGCAAGATTGCCGGCCCCCTCAGTGATGCCGAGACGCTGGAGCTCCCGCGGCGAATTGGCGAAGCGCAAGTCGATCTCAACCGGGATGCGGCCGGCTGGCGAGCACGGCGATGATCAAGCCTTCGATGTTCGGCCCGATCTTGCCGGCCCAGCGGGGAACCGTTTCCGCGCACGACGGTCCAGGCCTGTATAGTGCATCTCATTCGAAACTCGCTCGACTTCGTGTCCTCGAAAAACCGCAGGCCCGTGGTGGCGGAGTTGCGCAAAGTCTATCGCGCCAAGGACGCCGAGACCGGCCGCAAGGCCTTGGAGGACTTCAGTGCAGAACGGGGAAGCGCACTTCGCGGCCGTCATGTAACTCATGTAACTGCACTCGATCTCGATCGCCGCCATAGCTCAAGCGCAACGGGCAGCGGATCGACCTGCACCCCGACTTACCGGGAGGCCTCGTCGCCATAGCGGTGCAATTCGCGGTGGTGCAGTCGACAGAGTGGAACGGTGTATTCGTCGCTGACCTTGCGGCCGAGCGCGCGCGGCTGAGCGACGCGAACGTGGTGCGCTTCGCTCGGCATCCGGCCGCACACGACACAGGGCTGGGTTGTAAGATACCGACAATGCTCCCTGTCGCGAAGCCGGATCGTTTTTGCGGCCACGCGACGGCGGTGACGACCAGCAGGCTCCTGCGGCAGAATGAACGGGGCCGCCGCCGAAGCATCCATTGCCTCCAGGAAAGCCTGCCCGCCCGAAAGCACGACGCCATCATCCTTTGCAGAATCTATTTGTCCTTCCGCAACTGCTGAGCCTGCTTCAAGCGTCAATACCCTTTCGCGGAAACTGGCCTCCACGCTGTCCGCGTCGGCGGCCGTCAAGGTGTTCTTGACAGCAAGATTTTCGTGACCCAGTCCGCCGCCTCATCCGACGACTGAAGCCGATTGAGGTCCGAGATCAACTGGTCACGCAGCGTCGCCGATTCTTCAGCGCTCAGGGCGGCTCTAACAGGACGAGGCGGTTGGTCCTTTCGGGCGTTGCTCGCTCTGACGGCCGGCCCTTCGTTCGCGGGGACTTGTAGTGCGGGTTGAAATGCCGCGACCGCCCCTTCTCGCGGACCTGGTGTTCGGTCTGCTTGCGCTGTTGCTACCTGCGCCGCAGCGCGTTCGCTCGGGTCGCCCTCCCTTATGAGCGCCCCGGCCTTCAGGTTGAGATCCGGCGCGTCGAGATCGTCCTCGCCCGCGATGCCGACAAGCGTGAAGAGGGCATAGCGTCTTGCGTAGGTGAGCGCCGCTCCCATGCGGCGCGGCGTCGCCGTCTCAACGATCGCGCAGACCGGCCATTCCGATGACAGCCACTCCCCGGAAGAATGGGGGAGCGTGGTGGTGAGGCGGATCATCCCGCCTCCTTGTCAATCGCGGTGGCCTCACGGTTGCGATCTCGTGGCCGCCAAGCGCCTTACGCACGACGTTAAGGCCGCTCGACAGCGCCGCGTAGCGAAATGTCTGATCGCGAGCGCGCGGGTTTGAAGCGCGAATGGTCGCGAGCAGCGCCTTCTCCAGATTGGTCAGTTCGGCTTGCGCCTTCGCCAGCGCCGCCGCAATCGCCCCGATGGTTTCGCTAGACCGCTGCATGGCCGCCCTCCCCACTGGCGAGAAGATCAAAGCTGACTGCGCCCGACCTTGGCGTCGTCGGGCATCAGGGCCTCGCGTTCGGGCTTGGCTCGCTCGTGGTCGAGGAAGGCCGAGCGCGTGGCGCAGAAAAGGTCAGCAAACTCGGCCCAAGAATTCGACTCGCTCATGTCGACGACGCGAGCGGCTTCGACCCTGTACGGGCGCGGGGTTTCGCCGGTCTGAACGTAGCGCCAGAACCGGTGCGCGACGCGCTGACTTGCCAATTCAGGCAATTTCGAGTCGATGAAAAATGAGGGAACTCGAGACGAGGTGGCGACTCGAGATCCCGTTTGGTAGTATGGTTGAATTGCTCTCAATCCGTTCCCGAGTTCTTTACCCGTAACCATGAAAGGAGCCTCCATCTGAAGCGATCCGAAGCCGCCGCGGTCGCCGCCACACCACGGTCGCAAATCGCTGCAACGAAGCATGCATCTGTGCGATCGCTTGAGGATGTCCGTGAACTATTGGGACCCGCCTGGATCATCGAAGGGGAAGATCCCGAACGCTACGAGCAACTGCTCGCGCGGGTCGCCGACGCGGTTGGTCCCGCAGACTTTATCGACTGGCTGCTGGTCAAGGACGTTGTCGCGCACACCTGGGAAATTCAGCGGTCAAGACAACACCGCGAGACCGTGATTCGAATGGGGCGCCTGAAGGCGCTTCAGCAGATCCTCGATCAAGCCACGCCGGCGAAGAAGAATTCCTCAGTATTAGCCGAAATAGTAACAATCGAGGAACTCGCCGTAGAGTGGCTGAACGGCGACCCAGAAGCGGCGAAGCAGGTCGCCGAGACGCTTCAAGCGTCTGGATTTTCACTCACAGACATCGCCGCGCACGCGATAACCGTTATGGCCGTCGAACTCGAGAGAATCGACTTGCAGGTTGAACGTAACGAATCTCGGCGCGATTCGCTTCTCCGCCAAATAGAACGGCGACAAGAAGGCCGGGGAAAGCGCGTTCAGCGAGCAAGCGAAGAGGTTATTGAGGCCGAGTTCAGCGAAATAGCGACTGGTGACCCGAAACGCGCTGTAGCGGTCGGTGGTAGCAGGAGCGGGAAGTGACCAGCGAGAGGCAGCGTGCAGCCAATCGCGCGAACGCAGCCAAAAGCACTGGACCGCGTACCAAGGCAGGCAGGGCGAAGGCGAGCCAGAACGCATGGCGGCACGGGCTTGCGACCGCGTTGCGCAGCGAGCCCGGCTTCACCGAAGAGATCGAACGGATCGCTCATGCGGTTGTCGTCGAAGCCGGTCGACCCGACTTGATCGAATACGCGCGGCGGGTCGCAGAAGCGGAGATTGATCTGCGGCGCGTCCGGCGTGCTCGCGAAACGTTGGCCAGACTTCCGACCGCAGCGGCGACAAGCTACCGCCTGGTCGAGTTTCCCAATTCAAAACTATTTATGGCGGTCGTGCGGCGTCTCAATCGGCGCAAGAAGAGTTCTTTTGAAGAGCTAACGGAATTGGTTGTTGCCGCAGGTTGGATCCCCGACGCGCCCGATTTTGTCGAGGCCCCGACGAAAGACGGAAGGAACGTTAAAGCTGGGGTTCTCGAACGTTACGAGCGGCGCGCGGCCTCGCGGCGCAAATTTGCCATCCGCGATTTCGACGCCGCTCAATTCGCTTCGCAGCCCTTGGACGCCAACGCATGATGGAGCCGCGCCAATTCTTGAACTTTGGAGCGAAACGGGAAAAGGGTGTGAGACTATTGGTAGGCACGCCGCTATCGAGCCTATCATCGGTTCGTGCACCCACCGATAGTCCGTTGTTCTGTTGGCGAGGTCGTGGTCCTGAATCGCCGCTCTCAGGTTCGCTGGAGTTCTCATGATTCTCGTTTTCTGGCCATGTTCGCGCGAACCGAGACAGAGGGATTTTCGCCGCTCTTACGGTCTTCGGCTATCGCGCCCAATTGCGAATGCTTCCATAGCTCAAGCGCGATCGGCAAGGGATCGACATTGACGGCAGCCCACCACGAGGCCTCGTCGCCGTAGGCGTGCAAATCGCGATGATGGAGCCGGCAGACCGGGACCGTGTATTCGTCGCTGACCTTGCGGCCGAGCGCGCGCGGCTGGGCGCAGCGAATGTGATGCGCCTCGCTAGGCGCCCGGCCGCAGACGATACATGGCTGAGAGGCCACGAACTTGCAGTGCTCTTTGTCGCGCAAGCGAATGGTCTTTCCGATAACGCGACGCCGCCGTCCGTCAGGGCTTGAGGGCAAGATGATAGGAGCCGTGGCAGCGTCGTCCGTCGGGGCAAGAAACGGGGTCTGAAGTTTAGAAGCAGAGTCTCGGCCAACGCGGACCGCGGTTCTTCGCGGCTTGCGGTCGAATCCAACTCGATTTTTGCGAGTTTTTCGCGGAAGCCGGCTTCTACGAGTTCAGCGTCGGCGTCAGTCAGCGTATTCTTGACCGCGAGGTTCTTGTGAACCCAGTCCGCCGCCGCATCCGACGAGTGAAACCGAGAGAGGTCGGCAATCAGCTGGTCTCGCAGCCTCGCCAATTCTTCGTCGCTCAGGGCGGCTCGAAAGGAACGAGGCTTAGTTTCCTTGCGGCCTTTGCTTGCCCCGACAACCGGAACGTTGTTGGCCGTGACTCGCAGCGCCGGTTGAAAAGCCGGGATCACACTTTCCCGCAGATCCTGTGTCCGGTCGGCTTGCGTTGTCGCCGCCAGCGCCGCGTCGACTTCGTTCAACTCGCCCTCCCCTTTCGGCACCCCGGCCTTCAGGTTGAGATCCGGCGTGTCGAGATCGTCCTCGCCTGCGATGCCGACCAGGGTGAAGAGGGCGTAGCGTCGTGCATAGGTGAGCGCCGCTCCCATCCGGCGCGGCGCCGCCGTCTCGGCGATCGGACACACCGGCCATTCCGACGACAGCCACTCCCCGGACGAATGGGCGAGCGTGGTGGTGAGGCGGATCAGTCCCGCCTCGTTATCGATCGCGGTGGCCTGAACCGTCGCGATCTCGTGGCCGCCAAGTGCCTTGCGCACGATGTCGAGACCGCTCGACAGCGCGGCATAGCGAAAGGTCTGATCCTGGTCACGTGGACTTGAGGCGCGAATGGTCACGACCAGTGCCTTCGCCGGATTGGTCAGTTCGGCTTGCGCCTTCGCCAGGGCGGCGGCGATCGCCCCGATGGTTTCGCTAGACCGCTGCATGGCTCCCCTCCCCAATGGCGAGAAGATCAAAGCTTGACCGCCCCCGATTTCGACCGTTTGGCTCGAACGCCATGCCCGGAGGCTTCCTTGGCGTCCTCGGGCATCAAGGATTTGAGCTCGGACTTGGCTCGCTCGTGCTCGAGAAAGGCGGAACGGGTCGAGCAGAAGAGGCCCGCGAACCCGGCCCACGAATTGGACTCGCTCATGTCAACGATCCGGACCGCTTCGATCCTCGGCTTGGGGTTCGACGCCATAGGGACGAGGCGTATCGCCGCTCTGGACGCAGCGCCAGAACCTGTGCTCCGCCGTCACCAGGAAGTGCTGATAGAGGGCGTCGGCGGGGATGGTGATCTCGATCCATTTGCCTCCGCCGGTGATGATCGACAGCGCCGCCGATCTGGCGTTGGTCACCCACATGTTGTGCTGCAGCTGGGCCATATGTTTTTCCGCCGCCGCCTCTTCCGAGAACGACCATGGCAGCATGAACTTGGCTTCGAACACGGCGTCGACGCCCTCGACCATGCCGTCGATCGTGGCGGCCATCCAGCGCTTCACCGGATGCTGGACCCAGCGCTGGACGTCCGCGACCACGCGGCCGGTATTGCGCTCGTACCAGGCCCGATTGAGCGCCTCGGTGGCGACGCCGAGCTGCACAATCAGATTGCCCGAGAGGTCCTCTGGGTCGACCTCGCCGCGCTTTTCTTTCCACAGCCGGATCAGGGCCGCCTCGTCAGGGCTCATGATGATCCGGGCGTCCGAGCCGCCGATGAAATGGCGGCGGTCAGACCGCCTTCGCGTATTCATGAGTTCCTCCAGACGAAATTCCATGATCTTCTCCTGCTGCGGTACCGCGGGACTGATTCGTGGGAGCGACTGATCGGCACCATTGTGAGCTTTTTGGTCCATTATATGAGTCTAATTAGAACATTTATGGCTGGGTGTCAATGATTACGGGCGGCCAAATCCGCTCTGCGCGCGCCGCCTTGAGATGGTCTGTTCAGAAATTGGCGGATAGGTCGGGGATAAGCATTCAGACGATCAAGCGCCTTGAGGTGGTTGAAGGCATCCCTCAGAGCCGGGTCCAAACACTCCTGGACATCAAGTCCGCTTTGGAGGCCGCGGGCATAGAATTCATCGGCACGCCGTCGGATCGACCTGGCATCCAACTCTCTCGTCCATTGGGGGGCGACGAATGAGAAGGGGACGGCCTGCGTCGCGACCGGAGGGCTTCAGGGTTTCTAGTTCGGCCTGACGGCGCTTTACCCGGCACATCACGCCTCATCTGGGCTCAAGATGATCGTCGCGTCCGAGCCGCCGATTTGGTTCATGGGCTCGCCGATGGATGACCTGGAATCCAAATTCCTACCATCTCAACCCGCAGGCAAATGAGAAGTCGCACCTTCCGTCGGGCCAACTCCAAACACCGGCTCTGGATGAAAGAACAGACCGTGAATACGTGTAAACAAGCGAGGAAGGCCACGAAATCATACAATGGAGTGCCCCGATGTCAAACACCGAAAGGATCACGGCGGTTCAAACCGTCGGAGAGAACGCGGGCTCTTCCACCCTCGCGAGCGTCCGGCCGCTGCTGGGTCCGAGCTGGATCATTAAGGGAGAAGATCCCGAAAGATACGAAAAGGTCCTCGCGGAGGTTGGCGCCGCAGCGCAGCCTATCGACTTCATCGACTGGTTGTTGGTGAAGGACATCGTGGACCTGACGTGGGAAATCCAACGGACCCACCCGGCGCGAAAGAGTTATGCGGACTGAGCGGCTGTCGAGCCTGAAAGCCGTTCTCTTTTCGGTATTGTACCCCGGTTGGATTTTCGCCTGACGCCAAACGATCCCAAGTTGTGCCGGATTGTAGCGAAGTGGGCCCGAGGTGACAGTGAGGGCATAAAGCGCGTCGACGAATTGCTCGCTCAGGCTGGGCTCTCGATGGGCGACGTCGATTTGCAGTCGTTATCCGACATATCCAAGACATCTCACGAACTCGATCGGCTCGACGAGCGTGACGAGCGCCTTGCCGGGCGTCGCGACGAGATTCTGCGGCAAATCGAGCGGCGGCGCTCGGGCTGGGTAAAGCTGGTGCGGCGCGCGAGCGAGGAGATTGTTGAAGGGGAATTCCATGAGTTGCCGTCGGGCGCACCCGATAGAGAGGCTGATCCCGACGCGTCCGATGACGCACGCGGCTGGTCGACCGCGAAGGAGCTCGCAAAGACAAAAGCGAAGCGATGATCGCAAACGATCGACGGGCAAAGGCCAATCGCGCCAACGCGGCGCGAAGCACCGGACCGCGCACGAGGGCGGGCAAAGCGGCCGCGCGGCTCAATGCATTGCGTCATGGTCTGTCGGCGGTGTCGCACTATGACCCGGGCGCGGACCAGGAGATCGAGGCGCTCGCGGATGCGACTGTGGGCGCGGGAGGGGGACGTGAGCTATTAGCCTTGGCGCGCCGAGTTGCGGACGCCGAGTTGGCCTTGCGGCGCGTCCGAAGCGCGCATCCTCGCGAATCCTCGACCGCCTCCTTCATTGGGCAACGCAGTCATTCCGCTTAGGAGCTTGGATAAAGACTTTGAGCCGGGCGCCCTCGACCGCTACGAAAGGCGCGCCCGGTCTCGGCGCAAATTTGCGATCCGCGATTACGACGCCGCCCGGGCGGTATTGGCGGCCCGCCAACGACCCACCGAAAACTAAGCCTTCAGAGTGAATGGCGATAGTGCTTAAAAACATATACTGTATGTGTTTTGCTAATTTTGGCCAAACGAACCCAATGGGGCCTCGCCGATCCACGAGAAGATCCCCGATCGGACTAATCCCTGTTCGGGTCGATTAATTTCCCTATTCGGGCGAGTAGGGAAATTTGCTCGACACAGAATCACATGCAAATTCTCGGACGTTTCCATCTATGCGGCCGGAAAATCGAAAGAGCATTCCGCGGATAGACGCGCACCTTGTTTCGACCGGCCCGATATGATTATCTCCGCCGCGGCGCTGAGGGGCGAGCGACCCCGCGTCCTTTCGAGATCCTTTGGATGAATTCATCGTGGGTCGCCAAGTGGCGAGGCGTAAGGGTCTTCGTTCTTGGCGATCTGATGCTCGACAAGTTCGTGTACGGACGCGTCGAGCGAATTTCACCTGAAGCGCCAATTCCTGTCCTTCATCATCAGTCCGAGGAGGTTATGCTCGGCGGCGCAGCCAATGTGGCGCGCAACATTGTCGCGCTCGGCGGCGAGGTCCTTCTGGTCGGGGCGCTTGGCGACGACCCCGCTGGCGATCTTATCGCCGGCCCGCTGCTCGCGGAGGCTCGGATCGATGGCCGCTTCGTCCGCGAGGCTAATCACCCGACCACCACGAAAGTGCGTTACATGAGCGGCGGACAGCAGATCATGCGCCTCGACATTGAGCGCCCGTTCAGCCTCACTGCGGGGAAGGTCGACACGCTCTGCGACTGGCTCGCCGGCGCCGTGGACAACGTCTCCGCCATCGTCCTGTCCGACTACGCGAAAGGCGTCCTTCAGCCCGCTCTCATTGAGCGGGTCGTCGCAATAGCGAGGGCGCGGCGCCTTCCCGTCATCGTCGATCCGAAATCGCGCGACCTCGCCCGCTACGAGGGCGCCACGGTTCTGACGCCTAACGCCTCCGAGGCCGCCTCGATGGTCGGAATTGAATGCGCGGACAACGACCGCGCAGAAGCCGCGGTGAGGAGCTTCCGCGAACGGGCCAAGGTCGAAGCGGTGGTTTTGACCCGCGGAGCGGAGGGTATGACGATCTTCGACCCGGCTGAAGTTGAGGGCGCGGTGACCCATGTGCCCGCGGTCGCTTCGCAGGTCTTCGATGTTTCCGGCGCCGGCGACACGGTTGTGGCCGCGCTCGCCTTAGCGCTGGGTTCCGGCGCCTCAGTGACGACTGCCGCTCGGATGGGCAACGCCGCGGCCGGAATCGCGGTCAGCAAGCGCGGCACCGCGGTGGTGCATGCGGAGGAGCTCTCGGCCGTTCTCGGGGGCGCCACGACGGGACGCGAACCGAAAATCGTCAGCAACGAGGCCGCATCTGCAATAGTCGCTGATTGGAAAGCCAAAGGGCTGAAAGTAGGGCTGACAAATGGGTGCTTCGATCTTCTGCACCCCGGGCATGTCGAACTTCTGAAGCGGTCGCGCGCCGCCTGCGACCGCCTCGTGGTCGCGCTCAACGCCGACGCCTCGGTTCGCCGACTTAAGGGCGAGGCGAGACCGGTGCAGAACGAGCATGCGCGAAGCGTCGTGATGGCGGCGATCGACAGTGTCGACCTGGTGACGCTGTTTGACGAGGATACTCCGTTGCGGCTCATCAACCTGCTCAGGCCCGACCACCTCATCAAAGGCGCGGACTACACGCTCGCAACAGTTGTCGGCGCCGATGTGGTTCGCGCTTACGGAGGGAAGGTGATTTTGGTTCCGATCGAGAGGGGGCACAGCACCAGTTCGATTATCGCGCGAGCGAGCGCAGGGGCGATATAACTTGCCGCGGACCTCTCCGAACGTGCCTTCACAACGTCCGGACGTCCAAACCGGCGAGTTCGATCATCCCGCTGCCGAGCCGCGGTTTCAGGTCTGAAATGGAGCGTCAGCTCCTCGAAATTCAGGATGCTTTTGGTGCGTTCGTCGATGATGCGGATCTCCAGCGGCAAGACGCGGAGCGGCGCATAGAGGACACGGAACACCGATTGCGCACGATCGAGAGGCAGAAACAGGAATTGGAGGATCAACTGCGCGAGGCTGCACGGCAATTGCGGATATTGCGGAAGTCTCCAGCGGTGCGGATCGCCAGATTCTTCAGCCTGTTGAATCCGTTGCGATCAGCGCCGAAACGAATTCGGTGACGGCAGGAATTGCGCCTTTGACCAAGGGCGGCTGAGACGGCTAGGCCGGTCGCATACTGTCAGCGCGCCGCCGGCGGTTCATGTGCGATCGTCGATCGCCGCCAGCCGTTCCGCCTCGGCGAGATCGTCCGCGGTGTTGATGCTGAAGAACGGGTCAAGCGGCTCGGCCGGCCATGAGACGGTCGCCAGCATCTGGCGAAGCTCGATCGGTACGAACGCCGCGCACTCTCGAGGCGAAAATTCGCCATTCGCGACTACGACGCTCGCCGGAGACGGCTGAGCGAAAGCTAGTCCCGCGATAAGCAGCCGATCCGCAAGCTGGTCCACCCAACAGAGCGCCGGTCGGGGTTCGGCAAACGGCCTCCCCGGAGAAGGCAGGCTCACAGTGGTACCAGTGCGATATGAAGAGTTTCCCGTGTCGCCGACCCCACTCCCTGGAAACCCGCTCGTCGAGACCGGCGTCTTGAGCCGCAAGCTGAAGGCGAACGTTCGCAGGTGCTCCGGGGCAGATCTGCTGTCTCAGCGGTGACTAGGCCCCTAAAAGCGAGAGTGCGCACGTCTTCGCAGGCGCGCGATTATCGCTTCGCGCAGGCGACCACGGCCTTGGCGTTATCGCCTCCTTCACAGTTTGCGCCGGCACTTCCGTCGAGTTGAAGCGTGCCCCCGCCCGTACAGTAGGCGCTGATCATGATCTCGTCCGAGCCGCAGGTTTCGCTGGAGCTATCAGCGAGCACCCGCAAGCTGGAGCCGGCGCCAGGTGAGCCAGGTGGTCCTGCGGGCCCTGCCGCCCCCTGAGGCCCTGGCGGTCCGGCTGGGCCCGCAGCGCCCGCGACCCCGGGCGAGCCAGCCGGTCCCTGCGCTCCGGCCGGTCCCGGTTCAGGCTTCGAACAGCCCGCTACAGCAAACAATGCGACCAGGGCCAGACTTGCGATCGACGCTCGCACGCGATTTCCTCCCGCCATATCCCCCTCCCCTAGTCACGCGGCCCCGCATGGCATCCGCCGGATGACCGTCGCATGAAAACTTGGGGCCCGTCCACTATCTGCCGCGCCGAGGATTTGAAGCACGGGACCGCAGCTTGGGCCGTTCGGTGGGCGTAGGTTCGCCGCCGGTTAGTTTATCCCCGTTGCGAGGCGGGTTCGGCGCGAGTCCATCCTTGGGCGAGCCTCAGACTGGAGCAGTCCGGAAACACCTCCAGGATGCAACGGTGCCCTGCGCCCAGAAAACCGCGTCAAGGCAAGATCGAAGTGGCGCCCCAGAATTGCTCGACCGGCATCGGCGTTCGCCCGCCACCTTATGTCCTCAGGACGCCCAAAGTTTCGCTACCGCTCAGGGGCTTCGGCCGCACACAACTCTCCGCGATCGCGCCGCCGACTTTTTCCGCCGCGGCGCTTAAGTGAGGGATCGTTCCTCTTGATTCCCCGATCGGTGACATCGAGGCCGCGCGTCTTGATCGGCGATCGTCTGGTCCGCGCCGAGAGCTCTTTGTCGCGCTGAACCCCAGTTCGTGATAAACGGAGGCTGCAATGAACTTGGCCCTGGGCAAACCCATGACGCTCGCCGAATTCCTCGAATGGGAGGAGCGGCAGCCCGTACGGTACGAATTCGACGGCGTCCGCCCCGTGGGAATGACCGGCGGGACGGTTCGGCATGCTGACATTCAGGCGAATATCGCCGTTGCCCTCCGGACGCGGCTGCGCGGCAAGCCGTGCCGGTTTTATGGGAGCGACCTCAAGTTCCAGGTCGCGGGGGGCCATATCCGCTATCCTGACGGCATGGTTGTTTGTGCCCCCGTCGATCCGAATGCGACCGTCGTATCTGACCCGGTCGTCGTCTTCGAAGTGCTGAGCTCAAGCACCGCGCGCCAAGACAGGATCGTAAAGGCTCGCGAATACCAGACGACACCGTCGGTCCAGCGCTACGTCATGCTCGAACAGGATGGCGTCAGCGCCACAGTCTACGCCCGTTCCAGCGAGACATGGACACACGAAATCCTGCTCGCCAACTCCATTCTCGCCTTGCCTGAGATAGGCGTCAGTCTGCCGCTCGCGGAGTTCTACGAGGAGATTGCCTTCGAGGCCGAGCAGGACGGCGATCAGGTGTCTGAGAGCGACCGAGCCTGATCGGAAGCGGCGTCGGATTTTAACGCGCCAGGTCGTCAATGAGCGCCTGCCCGAGACAATTTCATGCGTTTGCGCTCTGGAGGCGGGTCGGCGACTTAAGGCGTACGCCACGGTCGTTGATCATGTTCGCAACCCGAGATAGATCCGTATTGTCCAGCCTGGTCTTGGGCAAGCTCCACGGCGCGTGCAGGAATGTAGCAGAGCGGAGCCGCGAGATCGGACGCGAGACTACCCGTGCGCTGGTAAAGCAACGTCAGCGAGCAGGCCCAAAGCTTCGCTACCGCGCAGGGGCTCCGGCCGCACACAAGTCTGCGCGATCGCACCGCCGACTTTTTCCGCCGCAGCGCTTAAGATGCCTTCCATGATCGCCAGCACATGGAGGGCGACGTCCCCATTTGCGCGATGGGCACGATTATCCATGATGCTGCGCGCCATGTCCGCGAGACCAAGGCCGCGATAGTTCGCGTGTTGAACTTTGTCGCTGGGCCAATTGGGTCTTCCAAATGCGCGATCGCTCGTTGGAATCGAAGACCACTCGGCGCGTTCCCTTGCAATTTGAAGGTTGCCCCCGAACCA
The DNA here is from genome assembly GCA_963767245.1 of uncultured Alphaproteobacteria bacterium. GTDB lineage: Bacteria > Pseudomonadota > Alphaproteobacteria > Rhizobiales > Beijerinckiaceae > Roseiarcus. The sequence goes on along the minus strand of CAVYDG010000019.1, from coordinate 4,930 downwards.
GTTTGGATCTGGTAGGCGTAGCGAGGCCGTCTGGCCGTGCAGCTCGACAGGCTGAACGCCATGCTTCCAGACGTCCCAGCTCGCTAGGAAGGTCACCTGCGCGCCGGAGTGAAACTCGAGCAGCGCCTGAACCGACGTCAGCGTCTCGACCTTAATCCTTTGGCCGAGCAGGGTCGACCCCGGTGTGGTGACGAGGCGCTCTGCGAAACCGATCTGGCCAGAAGCCTGCGCGAACGCGACAGGCCCCAGGAGCGTCACTAGCGCCGTCAGATAGTATGGCCCCATGTCGAATACCGGACCGGCCCCGGCGCGGAAGAAAAACGCCGGATTGGGATGCCAATGCTCCATCCCGTGCGATAGCACGGCGGCCAGCCCAGCGAGCGGCTTGCCGATTTCGTCGGCGTCCATCAAGCGGCGCGCTTCCTGGATACTGGCGCCGAGCACGGTGTCGGGCGCCGCGCCGATTCTCAATCCCCTGCTTTTCGCAGCCGAAACGATCTTCGCACCGTCGGCGACCGTGGTTGCAAGCGGCTTCTCGCTATAGACGTGCTTTCCAGCGTCGATCGCCGCGAGAGATACCTCTGCATGCGCTTCCGGAATCGTCAGATTGAGGACGATGTCGATGCTATCGTCCGCAAGCAGCTCCTTCACTGTCCGCGCGCCAATGCCATAGCGTCCGGCTTGACGGGTAGCGGCAAGAGGATCGAGGTCGGCGCAGGCGGTGACGCGGAAGTCGCGAAACAGCCGCGCGTTGATCAAATAGATGTCGGAGATGTTTCCGCATCCGATCAACCCGACCCGGAGCGCCATCAGCGCGCTTCCTCGGAGAGCTTGCGCATCGCCTCGGCGCTGACGCGCGAGAAATGTTCGAAATCGCCCGGGTTGTCGTGTTCCGCGATCATGATCTCCGCGCCTGCTGCGACGCACTCGCTCCACAGCTTCCGCCAGGGCAGCGTACCTGTTCCGACATCCGCCCAGCCGTCCTGGTCCACGTTCTCGCCCGTCGGCGCGACATCCTTGACATGGATGAGCGGTACGCGGCCGCAATAGCGCTTGAGCCAAGCCGTGGGGTCGGAATTGCCGCGTACGACCCAGGCGAGATCTGCCTCCCAAAAGAGCTCGGCCCCGAGCACGTGCTCGATCGGAAGGGAGCCGTCCGGAAGCGCCGCAAATTCGAAATCGTGGTTGTGCCAGGCGAATCGCAATCCATGCCGGGCGAACCCGTCGTGGATCCTAGTGAGCCGTACGCCCAGCGACTTCCAACCGTCAGTGTCTGTCGGCCGTTGCTGAGGCGCTAGATAGGGCGCGACGCCGACGTCTATGCCGAGCGTACGCGCGACTTCGAGCGTGCGCCCGGCATGATTCTCAATCATATCGAGGCTGAAATGCGCGCTCCTGGCGGTAAGGCCGTACTGATCGAGCAGCCTCCTTGTCCGCGCGGCGTCCTCGTGCAGCGGGCCGAAAGTCTCGACATTGCTGAAGCCTGAGCGCGCGACAGTGGCGACTTGCGCCTCGAGAGGCGGAAAGTTTCGCGCGCTGTAGAGTTGCAAGCTCAGTGGATAGCTGACGGCCATGGGAATCCGAGTTCCTTGATTGTGGAAGGGTTCGCGGCGCTCGCGCCGCGATCCGGTGGTCAAAACGGCCCTCCACGGCCTATCGCTGTTCCGGGTCTCGGACAAGACGCACGGCGCACTCCTGAAAGCCAGTCAGCAGGGTGAGGGCGCCCGGCTCCGCCGCCCAGTGTTTTGCGCAATGTCGAAGAACGCGAGCGCGCGTCTGTTGAGGCCAGCCGGTAGGCCCGTGGTCTCGCTCGCCTAAAGACGGACCTTTGCGAAGTGCTTCAATGCACTGCGCCCTGGTCTGGCTGCGGCGTCGCACATGAGTTGGGTGCGGACGAGGAGATCGAGGCGCTCGCGAGAGCAATTGTTGGCGCAGAAGGGGGATCCGAACGTTGGCCTTGGCGCGCCGGGTTGCGGATGCTGAGTTAGGCTCAAGGAGGGTCCGAAGCGCGAATAGGATCCTCGCCATCCGTCACCGCCTTACCGGAGCTTCAGGGTAGATTCGTCGGGAGTGGTCCACGGCGCCTGGGGCAACGCGGCCCTTCCCCTGAGGAGCTTGGCAAAGACTTCGAGGCCGGCGCCCTTGACCGCTTAAGAGGGGCGCGCCGGGTCGGGGCGCAAAATTTGCGATCCTCGATTACGACGATGCCCGGGGCAGCATTGGCGGCCCGCCTCAACTCATGGAAGACCAGGCTGGGAGTGTATAGTAATCTATTTAAAACACTTCCATTGTGTGCTATGTTCATTTTGGCAAAACGAACCCCCTTTCGTCGTCAGCGACCAGGTGGCACAGGGCCAAGCAGGCAAATGTCGAAAATGGCCAATTCCGCTCTCTGGTTGCTATGGCGTCTCGCCACGATGTTCCAGCTTCCCGGCAATCCAGAAAGCCACTACGATGCCCACCAGTTCGGGGTTCGTCCGGGAGCCCAGCGCGAACACCATCGCGATGAAACTGTCATCGGCGGCGAATGACCTTTTCGGCGGCCTAGTGTCGGCCGCCATCGCCATTCCGCTGGCGATGGGCTACGGGATGTTTGCCTTCGCCCCGCTCGGCGAAAACTACTTCGAGGACGGTGCTTGGGCGGGGAATCGCGACCGCATTCATTGTCGCGATCGCCTGCGTGCTGCTCGGCGACAAGACGACGACAGTCTATGCCCCGCGTGTCGCCAGCACCTTCTTCCTCGGTCTCCTGATCTATGGTCTGGCACATTCGGACGCGCCGGCGATCGTCGCTGGCGGCGCTTCGCTGATCCTTGCAATCGCTTTTTCCACTGTGTTTCTCGCGGCCGCGTTCGAGTTGCTGTTCGGCGTCATCAGGCTTGGCACGTTGATCAGGTACACGCCGCAGCCTGTGATGGCCGGCTTCCAGAATGCCGCGGCCGCGCTGCTGTTCCTCGTCCAAATCGGCAACGTCTGTGGTTTTGACCGCACCGTCGCCTTCACCCAGGTCCCGCAACATCTCAAGTCGATCAAGCCGCTTAGTCTCGCCGTCGCGGCGGTCACCTTCGTTGCAATGTGGAACGCAAAAAAGCTCGCGCCTAAGATTCCGCCAATGCTCCTCGGCATTGGCCTTGGCAGCATTCTCTACTATCTTGCAGGGCTCGTTGGCTTCAGCGTTTATCTCGGCCCGATCATCGCGAGCGGGCCAAGCGTGGCGATTGGTCCGACGGCTCTTCCCTATTTTGTCGATCTGGTGCGCGCCGGAAATTTCTTTGTTTTTTTACCGACGATCCTTGGCGGCGCGCTGGCGCTGGCCATTATCGCGTCGATGGACGCCCTGCTATGCGCAAAGCTCGTGACCACACCGGGCGAGCCGCGCCGCCACGGCGACCGGCTGTTGATGCGTCTTGGTGCGGGCAAACCTCGCCGCCGCCTGCGTCGGCGGCATTACCAGCGGCATCAACATCGGGCCCAGTATTGCCAATCGCACATTTGGCGGCCGGACTCCACTTCCGTGCTGATCAACGCCGCGGCGCTGGCGATCGCCGGCACCGTGTTTTTCCCCTTGCTTGGCCAAATTCCACGTGTGGCCCTCTCGGCAGCGATCATGGTCATCGCCGTTCAAGCATTTCGATGTCTGGAGCCTTGAGCTCGCACGCGGATTGCGGCACGGCGCGGCGCCTACCGCCTCAACGCCGCTCTCGATCTTTCAGTCGTGGTCGCGGTCGCAGTGCTTTCCATCGCCATCAACGTCGTGCTCGCGGTCTTCATAGGCGTGGCGATCGCGATCGCGCTATTCGTATTTCGAATGAGCCGCTTGATCATCCGGCGCAAATATCGCTGCGCTACAATCCATTCGCGTACCTCGCGACTTACGCCGGACCGGGCATTTCTCGAACGCTCGGGGGACGCCATCCTGGTAGTCGAGCTTGAGGGGGCTTTGTTCTTCGGCACTGGCGAGAAGATTTTGAGCGAAGTCGAGACTGCTCTGCAACTCGAAACTTCCTGCGTAATTCTGGACTTGCGTCGCCTCACCGAGGTCGACAGCACCGGCGCGAAAGTTCTGGTGGAGCTGAAAAGCCAACCTCGCCCTGCGGAAAACGGGAGTCGCTGCTGGCCGTAGCAGGGGGAACGATTGCGATGGAGCGATTGGAGAACTTCGGCATCCTGTCGTCAGTCGGCGCCGAGAACATCGTTCCGGACGTCGACCGCGCCATCCAACATGCCGAAGACGTTCTGCTGCGAAACCAACCGCACCCTTATGAGGCGGAAATGCCGCTGGCTGAAGTTGGGGTGTTCGCGGGATTTAACGCGCCCGACCTGAAAGCGTTTGAGCCCTATCTGAACCGCACCTCTTATCCCGCCGGAGCAACCGTGTTTCGCGAAAACGAGGTCGGCGACAAAGTGCTAATTATCGTCAAAGGAACCGCAAGCGCCTGATTGCAGTTGCCCCATGGCAATATCCGCTTGGCGACCTTCGCGCCAGGCACAATTTTTGGCGAGCTTGCCATCCTCGACGAAGGCCTGCGCTCGGCGACAGTCGTCGCCGACAAGGAGCTTGTCTGCCGTACTTTAACAACCTCGGACTTCACCGCCCTCTCCAAGACGTCGCCGGAGGTCGCCATCCGGCTACTCGCGGCGATCGCGCGCGAGCTGAGCGGCCGGCTGCGAACGGCCAACCGAACCATCCATCAGCTCGACATGTGAAATCCCGCCAGCTCAACCGCGATCGTCGATCGCCGCAAGCTTTTCCGCCTCGGCGAGATCGTCGACGGTGTTGGCGTTGAAGAATGGATCTCGCTTTTCCGCCGGCCATGCGACAGTCGCCAGTCGGACCCGCGCGGTCCACTGGCCGACCTTGCGAAGGCCCTCGACGACCAGCGCCCGGCGCAGCGCATCGCGCAAGGCGACGCTCCAGAGCCCGACGACG